>JALNWG010000027.1 GCA_023231005.1 Bacteroidales bacterium
AGAGGTGGTTGGAATTTCCTACGTTCAGTTTCAGGGAAGGCTGAATGCTTGGACCAGCTCCTCCCAGATTAAGACCTCTCCAAATGTACCGGCTCATAAGGTCGGCTCCAATCTGGAAATCAGCTGTTACTTTATTTGAATCCTGGCAAAAACTATTATCAGCATAAATGAATAGCAAAGCCATCATCAGGAAAAATCTTCTCATCTGCATCGAATTTAATTATGCAAATGAAAGATTCTTCCATTATCTTCAAAATAATGGGATTACCCAAACTTGACTACGTAAAACCCTTAGATTTCTGAAAGGTTATTTCGAATGGCGAATTTGACCATCTCAACGGTACTGCGGAAATTGTATTTCTGCATGATATTGTTTTTGTGAGTCTCCACGGTCCTAACACTAATATTAAGTCTGGAGGAAATCTCCTGATTTGAGAATCCGTCGGCATACAGCCTCAGGATCTCTCTCTCCCGATTGGTCAGATCGTGTGCCCGTTTCGCTGAATCAACAGCATTCGATTTTTTTGTAGAATAAGAGAATGATCTGGCGATCATTTGCGCGATACTGTCGGAGAAATATTGTGAACCTTTATTTACTGTACGTATTGCTTTGAGCAATTCTGCCTTGGTTGTGTCCTGTTTTGGAAGATATCCCATGGCTCCTTCTTTCAAGGCACTGAAAATGTAGTCTTCTGTTACATACATCGATAAGACCAGAATCCGTACATCGGAAAATTGTTCATGAATTTTTCTGATCAGTTCTATTCCTGATCGTCCAGGCATTGACAGGTCGGTAATGACCACGTCAGGGGCGGAGCTTCTAATCAGTTCAAGCGCCTGTTCATAGTCGGCTGCACTTCCGGCCAGAATAATATCTTCAGCTTCCTGGATCATGTTGGAAAGACCATCTCGGATGATCTGATGGTCATCAACAAGTATTATTTTTATGGAAGGTTTCATGGTCTCCTTGGTGTTTTAATTCTAATTGTTGTCCCGATACCCGGTTCAGATTCTATGGAGAATGTCCCGCCTAGCAGGGATGCTCTTTCTTTCATATTGGAAAGACCATTTCCACGTCTGGTTAAGGCAGGGGTGAATCCCGATCCGTTATCCTCCAGAATTAGAATCAGGTATTCCCGATTTTCAATTAGTTGTAACGAAAATCTTGTGGCATTAGAATGTTTGATGATATTTTGGATCCCTTCCTGGGCGATGCGGAACAGATAAACAGCGGTATTTCCTTTTACGAGTTCCACAAGATCTGAATCAAACTCTGCTTCAATCCCTGTCTGGCGTTCCACATCGATGCATAAGTTTTTCAGTGCTGTTTCAAGTCCTAATTCATCAAGTGCAACAGGCATCAGGTCATTTGATATTCTCCTGAGTTCTTCCACAATGGAATGGAGACATTCCTTAGTCTCTTCCATGGTTTTCCTCAGACTGAAAGCATTGGTGTCATCACAGTTCTCGATTTGAAGTTTAGTGCCGACCAGCTTTTGCCCAAGTCCGTCATGGAGTTCACGGGAGATGCGGCGGCGTTCCATTTCCTGCCCATCAAAAAGGGCAAGGATTCTCTTTTCCCGTTCTTCTTTTATTTGTCCCGACATTGTGTTGAATGTTTCGGCCAGCAGCCCGATCTCGTCTCCGGAAGTCACCTGAACTTCATGATTGAAGTCGCCTTCTCCGATTCTTGCGGCAGCATTTTTCAATCGAATCAATGGCTGAGTGATCATTTTGGTGATGATCTGCGAAAAACCAAGGATCAGTAATGAGATAACCAGCGAAACCAATAGAATGTCGTTCCTTAGCCCTGTAACCGGAACCATCGCTTCTTCATAATCTATTTCTGCGAGTACGACCCAATTCAGACCCTGAACTTGTAGGGGCTCATAAGCACTGAAAACCTTTATGCCCCTGTAGTCATTGGTTACCAGCGATCCGGTTTTCCCATTCATTGCAATTTTTACTGCGGCAGACCTGACGGGTATACGAAGCAGAGAACCACGAAAAAATCTGGAGGCACTTCGCATGAATCCGTCCTTTCCCACAAGATAGGCTTCACCTGATTTTCCAAGCCCAATCTGGCGATTGTCCTGAAGCATGATCCGATTGATTTCGCACGAAGGTATTTCCAGTATTATTATTCCCAATGTAGTCCCCGTTGCGGATAAAACCCGTTGACCAATCAGGCAAAAAGGAAGTGAATCTGTTTCACTCCTGAAAAAATAATCAGATAATGCAATCCCATCCTGTTGCAACGTCTCCCTGGCTATTTGTTTAATCCGGTCAACGGTACTCGGGGTGAGGCCATGGGGTGGAACTGTATCGGCAACAAGAATATCCGTTATCCCGTTATGTTCGGAAACAATATATAAATTCGTAAATCCGTATGCAATATAATAGTTTTTTAGGAATTCCAGGTTTTGAAAAAAACGGGGTGTTTTACGGGATGCAGGACTCATCAGGAGGATTCTACCTGCATTTTCATTCCGAATCAGGTTTTCGAGATTTTTTTGCTTTTCGGCAAAAAAATATTCCACCTGCTGTTTTTTTACGGCTCTGACCGAGATTAGCTGATCAATGGTCCTGCGGATAATTGCTTTTTTAGCCGAATAAAATGAATAAGAGCCAATGATCAGCACAGAAGAAATACCTACCAGAAGAAAAAGGAGGAGAAGCTTAGTTGTGATGGATTGCCGGGGAAATTGCATAACATGTTACCTTCAGCAAAGATAATAATCCTTAACATTGGATTAAAATTCTGATCCACTTTTCGTTTCTGACAATTTAAATAGATATATTCACTGGTAAAGCAAATTAATCTGAAAACGTTCCTAAATTTACAGTTGCTTTTCTGCCAAATGCTCCAAAGTACCATGCTATGCGTATCGAAAAAGATTTTTTAAGCGACCGGGAATTACCCGAAGATGTTCTATATGGGATCCATTCCTTACGGGCGAAAGAGAATTTCCCGGATAATACTCCGTTTCACATTGAATGGTATAAAGCAACAGGATTGGTAAAACTTGCCTGTTACCATACGTACGCTACTTTTAAAAAGGCAGCGCTGGAATATAAGCAAATAATGGCTCTCAGGTTTATGGATGATGCGGTGTTGAATGCTTTAGTGCAAAGCGCCCTGGAAGTTTCAGAAGGTAAGTATTTCGAGTATTTTATCGTTCCTGCCATACAGGGAGGTGCCGGGACAAGCATCAATCTGAATATCAACGAAATCATTGCCAACCGTGCATTAACAATACTTGGATATAAACCGGGTAATTATGCCATTATTGACCCCATTGAGCAGGCAAATGTTTATCAGTCGACCAATGATGTTATTCCTACATCGCTAAAAATCACCGTGATGCAGCTTCTAAAAAGATTAGAAGAGAAAATAAATTTGCTGCGATACCGGGTTGAAGAATTAGAGAAACTGCATCGGGATTCTCTTAGGATGGGATATACACAGATGCAGGAGGCTGTACCTTCTTCTTATGGACGTTTGTTCAGCACATATTCAGAGGCGCTGTCGCGCGATTGGTGGCGGGTGTCGAAGTGTTTTGAGCGAATAAAAGTGGTAAACATGGGGGGAGGGGCTATCGGATCTGGTTTATCCGTTCCCATTTTTTTTATTATGGAAGTCGTGCAGGAACTTCAACGTTTAACGCATTTGCCAATTACCCGCGGAGAAAATTTATACGATGCAACCTGTAATCTCGATTCGTTTGTTGAGGTTCACGCAATATTAAAATCACATGCTGTAAACCTTGAAAAAATGGTTTCCGATATCAGGCTTCTTGCTTCGGATATTACCGGCTTACATGAAGTAGAGATTCCTAAAAAGCAAGTAGGGAGTTCGATTATGCCAGGAAAGATCAATCCGGTAATTCCTGAATTTGTGATCAGTGTAGCCCATAAAGTATATGCCAACGATAGCCTCGTAACCTCACTTTGTTCACAAAGCTGCCTTGAACTTAATGCATATATCCCGGTAATTGGCCATGCAATTATCGAAAGTCTGAAGATTTTAATTGCAGCCAATGATACGTTAAAGGCAAATCTTTTTGATAAAATAAAAATTAATGTGGCAACTGCCCAATATAGGTTGTTACACAGCCCGGCAATAACCACGGCTTTAACTCCTTTTATAGGCTACCATAAAGCCTCGGAATTAGCCAAAGAGATGAAAGAGAATAGTTGCAACATTTTTGAAGCCAACCAAAAAATGAAATTGATGAATGATGATCAGTTAAAAAAGATATTACAACCTCAAAATTTATTAAAGTTGGGTTACTCGATAAAAGATCTGGAATAATCTTAGGAATTTTCATCCGATTGCTAATTTTGCACATGTAACGTGTGCCTTAAAAGTGTATTCATGACTAAAGGAAAAGACGCAAAACCACATATCGGCATTTTCGGGCGGAGGAACAATGGCAAAAGTTCTATTATTAATGCGCTGGCCGGACACGACGTTGCCATAGTTTCTGAAGTGGCTGGTACTACAACCGACCCTGTTAAAAAATCGATGGAAATACCCGGTATTGGTCCTGTAGTTTTAATTGATACTGCCGGTATTGACGATACAGGAGATCTTGGGAAGAAACGTATTGAGAAATCGAAAGAGGTTCTGAAAACGGTAGACGCGGCAATGCTTGTAATTGCTGACAATATCTTCGGAAAAGAAGAAAAAGAACTGATTAAAGAGTTTACAAATTATGAGATTCCTTTTCTTGTCATTCATAATAAAACCGATTTGGAACCTTTGAATAATTCGACTCGGTTACAAATTTTAGATCATACACAAGCAGTCATTCTTGCCTTTTGCGCCATAAGACCTATAGAAATTGAGACCTTGGTAGATAACCTCCGAAAAATTATCCCGGAATCAGCCTATATGAATAGATCCCTTATTGGCGACCTGCTTAAATATGGAGATACAGTTTTACTGATAACTCCCATTGACATTGAGGCTCCGGAAGGACGTTTAATCCTTCCACAAATACAAATAATCCGTGATATTCTGGATAATGATTGTGTAGCAATCGTAGCTAAAGAACGGGAAATTGATGCATATATAAATAAGATGCAACCACTTCCTGCGCTTGCTATTACCGATAGCCAGGTTTTTCCTAAAGCCGATGCCAGTATTCCTAAAAATATTCCACTTACCAGTTTTAGTATCATATTAGCCAGGCATAAAGGCGATTTTTCGAATTATTTAAAAGGTACTCCTTCCCTAAGTAGTCTAAAAGACGGGGATCGAATATTGATACTGGAATCCTGTACGCATCATCTTACGTGCGACGATATTGGAAGGGTTAAAATTCCACGATGGATATCAAACTTTAGTGGTAAAAAGTTGGAGTATGAAGTAGTGGCTGGATTAGACAAGTTGCCACAAGATATACGCAAATACGCCATGGTAATCCAATGCGGTGGTTGTATGATAACTCGCCGACAAATTATTAATCGTTTGAAGCCGGCTGTGGAAGCAGGAATTCCTGTAACCAATTATGGCATGGCTATTGCCTGGGTACACGGTATTTACAAACGGGCCATAGCCCCCTTTACAAAGGTGTCGGCAGGCAGCAGTTATTTATAGAGAAGTGAATATAATGGTGTTTGATAAACCGCCGATTATACTAAATAAAAAAGCCCTGTGTTTGTTAATAACTACAGGGCTTTCTTCTAAATTACAAGGTTGTGGAGCTGGAGGGATTCGAACCCTCGTCCAAACAAGTAGCAAAGTTGGTTTCTACATGCTTAGCTTCTGTTTGATTGTCGGGAGTGAGCTGGCCAGAAGCGGGCCTATTCAAACCGTATTTCCTTTTTTTTCACCTGAGCAGCGGAACGAGGCTCAAGCTATCTCAACATTTGCGATGCCTTATCCGGAACACCGTTGAGAGAGGTTTTCCGGGAGACAAGACGCGCTTAATTTCTAAAATTAAGCAGCGAGTCTGTAAGAATAATTATCGCCAGTTATTGGCTGTGTAAACTGACTTTTTACGAGATCTGCTTACGAACACTCGGCATGCTTACAATTCCACTCCCCTGCTGTCAAAACCGGTCAGCCCCGGAAAGTTTTTGCAAAGATACAAAATTCAAGTGCGAAAAGGGCAGAAACAACGAATAATTACTCTGACTCGGAAAAATCAAGGATGTTTTTAACGAATTGAGAAATGTCATATTTTGTATTGAAAATTTTATAAAGCTCTGCAATAATCGGAAAAGTTTCCGGAACGTTCACCCTTCCCGAAATCTCATTATAAAACACTTGGGTAGCAGTTTTTCCTTCTAATACCAGTTCATGCGACACATGTTCGGTGAAAAATCCTTTCCCGATCAAGAGTCCAAGTGTCCGGTTACGGCTCAGGTCATTCAAGGCGGTAAGGTTAAAATCTCCGAATCCACAATAATTAAATAAAGTATCTTGTTTCCCTCCAAAAAAGAGCAACGCTTTACGCATCTCACGAAAAGCTTTGGTAAGGATCAAAAAACGGAGGTTTGGAGAGGTGAATTGAGCATCAACGATGCCAATGGCAACCGCATAAATGTTTTTCAGAATACTCAGAATCTCCACGCCTTTAATATCTGAGGAATAATCCAGATAAATCGGGGTGTTTTTAAATAATTTTGGAATTGATGATATCGGGGCAGGAATTTCGGTTTCCTGATTTGTTGTTTGATATCCCAGTGTAAAACCAGTGGGGAGATGGTTCATGATTTCGCTGGCAAAACTGGGACCTTTCATCGTACATACAGGATTAGAAAATTCCTCTTTGATGCATTCGACGATGGTTTTATTACCTGCACCAAATCCTTTGGCAAGATTCACCAAAACGGTGCTGGCTGGAAGATGACTGCGGATTTTCTGCAGGTATGACATGAGTATGACTGATGGAATGGCCAGAAAAATGATTTCTGGTTTTTCCAACTCCTCGTCCCGGGTCGTGGCAAACAGATTCTGATGTAAATGGACACCCGGGAAATATTTTGAATTGAGATGGACCCTGGTGATTTCATCCACTACCTTTTCTTCAATGGAATGAAGCAGTATAGGGAATTCGCTATTCTCTGCAAGAATATTTCCAAGGGCAGTGCCGATCGTTCCTGCACCTATCAGAGCAACTAAGGGTTTATGGTTTTGCATGTAAATTGTCATTTTAGGATGAAAAATAGATTTTGAAACAAGTGCCATTCTCAGATTGAATTTCCAACGTCGCCTCTATCTGCTCGATCAGAATTTGAATGATCTTTGATCCCATCGATTGGGTTTTCCGTAATGAAAAATCTGCCGGTAAACCAACACCATCATCATTTATTGTGATGCACCAACGATGATCTGTCAGCGATTTTAATGAAACCCGTACGTGCCCGGATCGATTATCCGGAAAAGCATATTTACATGCATTGGTCAGCAATTCATTCACAATGAGTCCCAACGGAAGCGTTATATCAATGGAGAGTTCACAAGGGTCGATATCGAGCGAGAGGGAGATTCGGTCGTTATGGAAGGCAGTTGAAATGATGGTTGCAAGATTATTTAAATAATTTCCAAAGCTGATAATATTGATACCCTGTGTATTATAAAGTTGTTCATGAACAAGCGACATGGTGCGAAGTCGTAACTGAAGATCACATAAGGATTGGTTGAGTTCGGTGTCATGGGTAATGTCGCATTGCATGGTCATCAGACTGGTGAGAATGGCAAAATTATTCTTGACCCTGTTGTGAATTTCGCGCAGTAGCATCTCTTTTTGCCTGGCATTGTTCGACAACATCTCTTCATACTTCTTCCTTTCCGAAATGTCCCTGATGATGGTAATCAATTCTTTGAAATCCCCGGTTTTCGGATCAATTACCGGGTTCAGATTGCTTTCTGCCCAGAAATGTGTGCCATCTTTTCGGATTGCTTTATAGCTATACCTTCCCGGGATTTTGAGACGGATTATTTCTGATAATTGCGCTCTGACAAATTCATGATAAGCCGGATCAACTATTGTAAAAATGGATTCCTGATCTAATATCTCCCTCGGTTCATACCCATAAAACTTTTTGCACGAGGGACTGATAAACAATCGCTTCAGGTTGACATCAACGACAGAAATGACATCCACAAGGTGTTCAGCCAGAAACCGGTACCGGATTTCACTTTGTCGCAAAATGCTTTCGGCTTCAATCCGTTCATTGATCTTGATGACAATATTCTCATTCAATTTTTGCAGCGATTGTTTTCGTTGCTTGTTATGTCGTATAAAATGATCCACGATAAGGGTAAGAAAAAAGAAGAATAAAAATCCGGCTTCAAATAATATTGTTTGAACAATACGATTGTGCAATTGTATTTCATGAAGCGCATGCTCCTGTTTTAAAACTTTATTTTGTCTTTCTTTTTCACTGATTTCCCAGTTTGCATTTAATTTACGGATCTCGATATTGTTCGATTCATTAGTAAATGCTTGATTTGTCTCCCGATAGAGTCTGTAATATTTGAAAGATTGTTGATCGTTTTTATATTTTAAATAATAATAATAGAATTGTTTATAGGCATTTGAAAGAAGATTATAATTATTTGTTTGTTCGAGAATAATCAGCCCGTTTTTTAAATAATAGAGGGCTGAATCTCTCTTGTTCATTTCTAAATAGACACCACCAATATTGATTAACGATTGGGCATAAAAATCTTTGATTACCATTTTTTTTCGGATTTGTAGAGCTACCCGGTTGAAAAAAAGCACTTTTTGCTCGTCATTATTTAGTGAATAAACATGCCCAATCCGGGTATATATGGTTGCGGCCTCACCCATATTCCCAATTTTTTGAAATTTTTGAATAGTTGAAAGGTAAATATCAATAGCTTGAGGAAGTTGGTGTAACTGAAGGGCAACATCTCCCACCAAACGCCAGGCTTTTGCTTCGGAAAACATACTTTTACTTTGTATGAAATATCCGGCTGCAATCAGGGCATCCCTTCTTGATTGGGAATATTCTTTCTTTTTATAATGATAAGCACTTTGAGAAAGATACATTAATCCACGGTCTTCAGGGTTGTGCGTTTTATTTGCGACAGCAAATCCCCGTTGAATATGTTCCAGCACTTTAGCAGTATCGCCGAGGGTATAGAAAAAACCTGAGGTTTTTGAATAAGCCCATACATACCCTTCCATCAAATGGTATTTCTGGTGGATATCCAATCGTTGGTATAGAAGTTCGATCGCCTTAAAATAATTGCCTTTTCCAAAATAGTAAGCCGCAAATCCTTCTAATGCTTTAACCTTTCCTCTCAGAGAGTGTACAGACTCCGATAATTTCATCAGTCTTGTTGAGATATATAAAGTTGAATCATAATCACAGTTCATATAATAATCTACTTTCTGGATTAATGAGTCAATTTTTTTTTCCTCTTTTTTTAAATCAGGAGAATCGACAACATGACCTGCATGCACTGATTCCGGCTGTAAGTCGATAATAAGGGAAATGATCAGAAAAAACGAAAGAATATTCCGGTTAAACATTATATTTAGCACATGAATTCTATGCAAAAATAGAAAATAAACACCACCGGGAATTTCAAAGGTTATATTCTTAATTTTGGAGAGTGGTAAAATACTCAAAATTGAAAAGAAAGCGAATTCTCTACATTGCACGGGTAAAAATCTCTTTTTCAGCCCTTGATCATAAGGTATTGACAGAAAAATATGAAGTCATTACCTATGTCATAGATACAAAACGTACCGGTGCTGGTTATCTTCTCAATCTTGTCTCCCTGGCTTTTTTTATTCTCAGTCATGCACGGCATACAGATGCTATGGTTACCTGGTTTGGTGATTATCACTCAGCTGTTATGTCCTTTTTTGGTAAATTGCTGCACATTAAGGTCATCATTTTTGCAGGCGGTCAGGAGGCAATCTGCTATCCCTTGTTGCGAAAAGGGGTTTATCTCAAAAAGTGGCGGGGACGAATGGTAAAGTACGCATTACGACATGCCACCTATATTATTCCGAATCATGCTTCTCTGATCTATCATGAAAATTACTATTATGACCCGGATGGTAAAAAAGATGGAATCAAATACTATATCCCCGACATAAAGACTCCGATGACTATCATTCCAAATGGCATAAATACCGAACATTTTTACAGGGACCCGTCAATTGCAAAGGAACCAGACCGGGTTTTAACAGTTGGTACAATGGGTAGTGTATTTGATTTTCTAAATAAAGGATTTGACTTGTTTTCGGAGATGGCTAGGCGGAACCCCGACTTGAAATTTACCATGATCGGGATTAACCGGCAATTATTGCCTTGGATAGAAGAGAATTATGGAGTTAGCTCAATCCCCAATCTGGAATTGGTTTTTTTCAATAATAAGGATGAAGAACAATTTAAAAACTATAATAGAGCAAAAGTTTTTGTTCAGGCATCCATTACCGAAGGAATGCCCAATACCCTTGGAGAAGCTATGGCTTGCGAGTGTATTCCTGTTGGTTCAAATGTTAATGGGATCCCTGATGCGATAGGGGATACGGGGGTGCTGGTTTATCATCGTTCGGTCGCCGAATTGGAACAAGCAGTAAGAAAGGCATTAAAAATGGATACCGGAAAGGCAGCCCGTGAACAGGTAATGAATAACTTTACTTACGCCATCCGGAAAGAAAAAATATTGGACTTGTTGGAAAAAATTTTGTAATATCTGTTTGGATCATTTGTCTGGCTTGATTTCGAAATAAATTTCCTGACAGGGTATCAGGTAGCAAAACATCTCTTCATAAAGCTCTTGAGTATAGGATGAAAAGTTGACCAGAGGCTGAATAATCCTGTGTTTAAAGATACCACGTATCAGAAAAGTGGATTTAAAGATCATTTTCCGTCGGACAACTACAAACTTCAACTCTCCATAAAAAGATGGTACCTTCCGCCTTAATTGTTTTTTAGGGTTGCTGAAATAATCAAAGGTGTAGAGTCCAAAAAAACGTTGATGGGTATAATCGGAATAGAAGTATGGATTTGAAAAATGGGGGACTCGAAGATACAGACATCCCTCTTTTTTTAGAACCCTGTGAATTTCTTTAATCAAAAATTCAAAATTGGAAATATGCTCAAAAAAATGATTCGAATAGATCTTGTCAACAGAGTTATCTTTTAAAAAAGGCAGCCCCTTTTCCACGTCAGCAACAATATCGACTCCGGGCAAAGGGAGCCGATCCACTCCAATTGCTCCTTCCATCTTTGTAGTTCCGCAACCAAGCTCAATAATATATGGTTGATCCATAAATTATTTATTTAAACATGAATTAAAACATCTTCTCAACAATTCAAAACAAATACGCCGGTCATATCTCTCCAATACGAGCTTTCTTCCTGCCTGGCCCATCGTTTCAACGAGCGAACGATCTTGAGTAAGTAAAAGTAGGTATTTTTCCCAATCCTCCTGCGTACTGGCTAAAAATCCACTATCCCCATGGATCACAATATCACGGTTTATTCCAACAGGAGAAGCTATTACCGGTATTCCGGCTGCCATATACAGATAGAGCTTATATCCGCCTTTTCCACGTGCCCAAGGGGTGTCTGGTAGGGGCATAATTCCAACATCCATTTGTTGTAACTTTTGGTTCTCAGTTTCGATCGACCACTCCATATATTCAACCGGAAGGCCAGAAAATATGTGTTTTCTGTCAGCGCCAATCAAGAGTATCCGCAATTTTATTGTCTGTGATATCTTTTGTAAAGCCGGTATTGCGATTTCCAGAAATGGGGTGGTGTAAACCGATCCAATCCAACCGACTGTAAAGGGCTTATCCAATTGATTGTAACTCTTTTGTACAATATGGTCCGAATCAACAGGAGTGGTTATAATTTGTGAAGTAACTCCCAAATTTTGACAATATTCAGCCAGAACTGGTGAACTTACAATTACTCGTGCGGCATGAAGAATCATTCGGTCAGTCTGATAACTGTTGTAGGGTTGCTGTGGCGTGTTTAAAAAAATTGCATCATCGAAATCGAAAATATACGGGGTTCTTTTTACGTTAAGTATCTTTATCAGGAAAGAAGAGAGAAACCAACGTTGAATATAAACCAGATCATATTGCAGAAACAAGATTGCAAAACACCGGAACAACAAAAAGACTCGTTTCAGTAAAGGAAACAAAATGGGGGAATACCAATGAAACCGTTCCGGAACACGCGAGATTACAGTGAAGGCATATCCTCCAGCTCTTTCGAAAAGCGGAAGATATTGCCACGCCCGGATTCGAGAACTGGCATGGCTGTATGGACCCCAAGTCAATACCAATATCTTTGTTTTCTTCACTGATTTTATTGCGATAAATGAATTAAACCGTAATTTTCGGTCGATTTTTTAGATACTTTTATGCAAAATTAGGATTCATTTCGATTCTTGAATGATTTCAAAAAAGTTTATTCAATCTTCTTTTATTTATACTCTGGCTGGATCACTTCCCCTTGCTTCTGGTTTTGTCTTGCTTTTCTTTTATCTCAATTTGTTAACAGTCAATGATTTTGGACTACTTGCCTTGTATATTGCCATTACCGCCTTTGTTCAATTGCTGATGAATTTTGGTTTTGAAGCCTACATCGGAGTACAATATATTAAAGTAAAAGATAATCCTTTACAAGTTCGACAATACATCGGCACCATTGTATCTTCCTTGCTGGGAATCGGAGTTGTTTTCATCCTCTTTTTTGCCGTTTCCGGTGAACTGATATTTTCACTGCTTTTCAAGGGAAAAGGATTGGTCTTTTATCCATGGGGTATGTTTGCCGTACTTACTGCATTTTGTAACAGTTTCTTTAAAACATATACCAATCTGTTGATCAACCAGCAACGAAGTAAGAATTTCTTTTGGTCAAACAGTTTCAATTTCATTCTGACCATTGGCTTCTCTCTTATCGGATTATACCTTTACCCTTTCACTCTTATCGGCCCCATGTGGGGACGGTTGCTATCGGGAGTCGGGATATTCCTTTTTGCGTTCTTCTTCCTGATCAGAGAATATGGCATTGACTTTAAAAAAGAGTATATCCGCCCAATGGCCCTCTACTGTGCCCCCATCCTGATTTATTTTCTTTTTTCCTGGGTATTGAGCAACATCAATAATTTTATTATTCTTGGATTTATGACCAAAGAAGATATTGCCATCTTCGATTTTGCCATAAAGTGTACGTTATTGATCGATTTTTTCCAAAACGGGATGACCTATGTGGTCAATCCAAAAATATTTTCGATTCTGAAAGAGGACAGCCTTACTTCAAGTACACCCCGGATTAATAAATATTATAGCGGATTCTCGGCAGTCAACTTACTTTTCATTCCTGCTTTTGTGATTGCAATCCCCTTGCTATTGCATCCTTTTATTCGGAATGTTGCCTATTATCAGTCCTTTACATTTTTATCTTTGCTCAGTGTTGGTTTTGCCAGCAGGGTTTGGTTTTATATGTATCAAGTACCGCTGTTCTATTTCAACCAAACAAAGGCACTCCCCAGAGTTTTCTTTTACAGCGCGCTTTTCCAAATCGTCCTTACCATTCCGATGATTAAATATTTCGGTTTGCCCGGTGCTGTATGGGCCAGTTTTTTGGTGAAACCTGCCCAGGCTTTTTTCCTCCATCTTGCATGCCGGAAAGTTTTTCATTTCTCTCTTAATAAGTGGAAAATCTATTATATCCCTATTATTTATATGGTAATTGTTGCCCTCTCTGCTTTTTTTATTACAGATTCGAATCGTTACTGGGTGGAAGGTGGACATTTGTTGTTGGCAATAGGCTTGGTATATATTGTCTATCGCCATGAGTTACTTCCAGTAATTTTTAAATTTTTCCGACATTCATAATTCCATGTTTGGATTTATAGATGGAAGCATTCAACTCAAAGCCGATCAACAAACTGTAAGAGTTAATATATATCCAAACAAGAATAATCATCACGGTGGCCAGCGAACCATAAAATGCATTGTAACTGGCAAAATTATCTACATAAAAATTAAAGCCCAACGTGGTAAGCATGATCAAAATCGTTGCCACCAGAGAACCAGCTGAGATGAAATGAAAGTGCTTTCTCCGGGCAGGTGCCAGATAATATACACTGGAAATAGCCATCAGTAAAAGCGCCAGTATGACGATCCACCGTAATAATTCCAATAATAACGTAATTATCAAACTGTTTTCAATGATATCGGGGAGGATCCAGGTTAAAAAGGAAGATCCAAAGGTGATCAAACTGATGGCAAGGATTAATAAAATGCTGAGAATAAATACGATAAATATAGAAATTATGTATTGTTTTACCGCGGAACGGGTCTCCAGATCATGGTAAGTATCGTTAAATGCTGCAATTAGGCTGTTAACTCCGTTTGTAGAAAAGTATAATGCAAGAAAAAAGGTGATGATCAACAAGCTGCTTCTGGGCTGGGTTACAATGTCAATGATGGTGGACTTGACAGTAGCGTATGCGGAGTCAGGCAGAAAATCCTGGATTAGTGAAAGCAGGGATTGTTGGAAATCCCGAATAGGAATAAATGGGATGATGGTAAAGAGGAATATCATAAACGGAAGAATGGCGAGGAACAGCGAATAGGAGATGGCAGCAGCACGGGTGGAAATAAATCCTTTGGTTAATCCCCGGATGAAGAACACTGCCACATCATATAAAGGAACTTCGTTAAATCCCGGTAATACCAATAACCTCGAAGCTCTAATAAGCCAAGCCAGCGGCTTCCATCTCAGGATTTTATCTGTGATCTTTGATTGGTTTTGCATTGCCTTCGTTTGCTAAGAAACAGCATCATCTCTCCCTCACTGCTTTCAAACTCATGTCCAGGCTTTTGATGTGATGGGTCAGAGCTCCAATAGAGATGAAATCGACACCGGTTTCGGCATAAGCTCTAACGTTATCCATTGTAATTCCGCCACTGGCCTCGGTTTCATAACGGCTTCCGATTCGTTGCATGGCTTCCGACATTTTTTCTACGGAAAAGTTATCCAACATGATCCGATCTATTCCGCCATGGTCAAGAACTTGCTGCAATTCGTCATAATTTCTGACCTCAATCTCAACCTTTAATTCCTTGCCTTTTTTATGGAGATATTCATGAACCGAATCAATGGCCAGGGTAATTCCTCCGGCAAAATCAACATGGTTGTCTTTGATCATAATCATATCAAATAATCCCATCCTGTGATTCCAGCCACCTCCGGTTCGGACGGCATATTTTTCAAGTTCACGCAACAAAGGCGTGGTTTTACGGGTGTCGAGAATCCGCGTGTGAAGCCCCTGAAGTTTGATTACTACCCAATGGGTGGCGGTGGCGATGCCACTTAGCCGCTGCATGAAATTCAAAACCAGCCGTTCAGCCTGAAGAATTGAAGCAGCCCGTCCCTTTACCTCAAAAACCACATCCCCGTTTTTGATCTCAGAACCATCCTGAAAATGAATGATCATTTGCAAATCGGGATCCACCTTCAGAAAAATTTCATGGGCGATGGGTACTCCACATAGGATACCGGTATCTTTAACAATGAGCCTGGCTTTCCCCTGGGCATCGGGCGGAATGGTCGCCAGGGTGGTATGATCCCCGTCGCCGATATCCTCAGCCAGAGCTTGAACAATGATTTTGTCAAGGTTCGCTTCACTCACCGATAGATTCATTTTGTTCATCAATAGGTTCGCTTTTTAATTATTTTCCTGCATCTGGAGTTGTTGTATCAGAAACTGTCCGTTCACCGATTTGATCAGAAAATAGACCCGGAATACTTTATTCCCGGCTTCAAGACTTCCAATCGAATATTGAGATCCATCGGAAGAGGAACCTTGTTTCGTGATTTTAAAAGTCTTTACAGGGTTTTTTGTAAAGAACTCTTTTAAAATCTGGCCTGCCTGTGTTTTACTATAGGAATCGTCATAACCGGGAAGGGTGAGGTCAACCATCGGGTTAAAATATTTTGACACTTCGGCCGCGTTTCCACTCTGAAGGCCTGCTGAAATTAATTTAGCAGTTTCATCCGGTCCGGACGAAAATCCCCAAAGTACCGGTAAAACAAGCAAAAATAAAAGGAACGTAAATTTTTTCATAACCTCTTTTTTACAAAAATAAGCAATTCCGGAATTTTTCAAAGTAAGTTACAAAAGTTATACCGGAAATTGCGATATTTACACCCTAATGAAAATTCGGTTATTGGTTATCGGAAAAACGGAAGCAACCTGGTTGCGGGAAGGAATTAATGATTATGAAATGAGGGTAAAACATTACCTGCCGTTTGAAATCACCGAAATCCCTGCCTTAAAAAACAGCGCCGCCTTATCACAGGAAGAGCAAAACCTTCGAGAATCAGAACTGATTCGAAAACAAATCCAAACGGGCGATATTCTCGTATTGTTGGATGAACATGGTAAAGAAATGCGGTCTACCGAGTTTTCCACCTTTCTGAATAAACAATTTGTTAGCGGGAATAAAACCCTCCTTTTTGTTGTGGGCGGACCATTCGGATTCGACCCTTCTTTGAAAAAGCAAGCCGCTTTTCTGCTCTCTCTTTCCAAGATGACTTTCTCTCACCAGATGGTCCGGCTTTTCTTTGCTGAACAATTATACCGCGCACTAACCATTTTGCACGGAGCCTCTTATCATCATGAATAAGGCCTAATATGTCATTTCTTTAACACTTTTTTAACGGTAAGGTTAACAAATATTAACATCATACCTTGTTTTAACAAAACATCATTTTATAAATTTGCTGCCTCAAAATTTCTGTACAATGGTTGAAACCGATATTAAAGAATTAAACGAACGGATCCAAAAAGAGAGCGCGTTTGTCGATTTGCTTACCATGGAGATGCATAAGGTCATCATTGGACAAAAACAGATGATCGAACGCCTGATGATAGGATTATTATCCAATGGGCACATCTTGCTTGAAGGGGTTCCTGGATTAGCAAAAACGTTGGCTATAAAATCATTGGCAAATTGTATCGATGCTAAATTCAGCCGCATCCAGTTTACGCCCGACCTCCTTCCTGCCGATTTGTTAGGAACGTTAATCTACAGTCAGAAGAAGGAAGAATTTTCGGTACGTAAGGGACCTATTTTCGCCAATTTCATCCTGGCAGATGAAATAAACCGTAGTCCGGCTAAGGTACAGAGCGCCTTGCTTGAAGCCATGCAGGAACGACAGGTCACCATCGGGGAAGAAACCTTTAACCTGCCGGAACCGTTCCTCGTCCTGGCTACCGAAAACCCCATCGAGCAGGAAGGTACCTATCCTTTGCCTGAAGCTCAGGTCGACCGTTTCATGCTGAAAGTTGTGATCGGATATCCCGATAAAAAAGAAGAGAAAATGATCATCCGCCAAAATATTGGCAATGAAACTTTTAATACTTCGAAGATCATCAAACCTGAACACATCCTCCGCGCAAGGGCCATTACCCGCGAAGTTTATCTTGACGAAAAAATAGAAAATTATATCACAGATATCGTTTTTGCCAGTCGCTTTCCGGCCGATTATAAACTCAACAAATTCAAAGGGTTGATTAGCTATGGTGGCTCTCCGCGTGCCAGTATCTACTTGGCTCTCGCTTCCAAAGCGTATGCCTTTATCAAACGGCGTGGCTATGTGATCCCGGAAGATATCCGTGCCGTTGCCCACGATGTACTCCGTCACCGGATCGGCCTTACTTATGAAGCCGAAGCAGAAAATATCACAAGCGAAGATATTATCAATGAAATTTTAAATACCGTAGAAGTTCCGTAATGGTTCCAGGTTTCAGGTTGAAGGTTTCAAGTTCAAAAATAAATTCAATGTTGAGCCCACTCCGAAAACTACTTTTCACCGCCAAGTCGCTAAAGCGAAAAATTTTAAATAATTGAATATGATATATTTGCGTCTTTACATCTTCGTGGTAAAATGAAACCTTCAACCTGAAACCTGAAACCTTCAACTTTCAACTTGATCATGGAATCCGCCGAACTATTTAAAAAGGTACGTAAAATTGAGATCAAAACCCGGGGTTTGAGCAATCAGATCTTTTCGGGGCAGTATCATTCTGTTTTCAAGGGACGGGGAATGGCGTTTTCAGAAGTTCGTGAATACCAACCGGGCGACGATATCCGCAGCATCGATTGGAATGTAACTGCCAGGTTTAACCATCCTTATGTAAAGATTTTTGATGAAGAACGGGAACTGACAGTGATGTTGCTTATTGATGTCAGCGCTTCAAACCAATTTGGAACTCAAAAAACAATCAAACAGGAATTGATTACCGAAATTGCAGCCGTACTGGCATTCAGCGCTATTCAGAATCATGATAAGGTAGGCGTGATTTTTTTCAGTCAAACAGTGGAAAAGTTTATCCCTCCCAAAAAAGGGGTCAGCCATATCCTGCGAATCATCCGCGAATTGATCGAATTCCGACCTCAGCAACAGGGAACCAACCTCACTGAACCCCTGCGATTCCTGACCAATGCGATCAAAAAACGATGTACTGCCTTTTTACTGAGCGATTTTCTGGATAATGGTTTCGCCGATGCCATGAAAATTGCCAGCAAAAAGCATGATCTGATCGCAGTACATATTTTCGATGAACGTGAAACCAGATTACCTGATGTGGGTTTGATCCGTACCCGAAATGCAGAAACAGGCGAGCTTCGTTGGATCGATTCTTCCGATCCCACAGTCCGTCGCTATTATGATAATTGGTATAACCAGCATTCCGGATTTGTAAATGATACTTTTATCCGTAGCGGTGTAGATGTGGCACGGATCAGAACCGACCAGGACTATATCAAGCCATTGATGGGACTGTTTAAAAAAAGAGGAGCCAGGAAATGAGTAACGAATTAGGAATGAGGAATTAAGAATGAGGAGTTGGGAATGAAGAAAATTGTTTCAGTTTTAATTGCTTGTTTTGTTTCAGTTGCTGGGTATACTCAAGTGAGCGTTTCGGCTAAGCTTGATACCAACGCAATGCTTATCGGCGATCATGTTGGCATTACGCTCAAATATACCGGACCGGTTAAAACTCAGGTAATGTGGCCCTTTTTACCCGATACCATCCTTGGCAGTATTACCGTGATTGGGAGGGGAAAGGTTGATACTGCCTTTTCGGCGGATAAAAAATCAATGACACTTACTCAGCAATTAAATTTCACCTGTTACGATTCGGGATTCTACAACATTCCTCCCATTACTTTCAGCTATCGGAATCTTCCGGATACCAGTTTGAAAACAGCCGATGGACCGGTCTTGTTGTTGGCAGTACATACGATGAAAGTTGATACTACGCAAGCCATCAAAGGGATCAAGGGCCCGCTTAGCATTCCCATCTCTTTCCGCGAAATGGTTCCATGGATCCTGACAGGTCTTGCCCTGGCTGCAGTGATTGCTATTATAATATGGTATATCCGGAAACGTAAAAAACGGGAGCCGGTCTTCCAACTCAAACCCAAAGTACAACTCCTGCCTCATGAAATTGCTTTACAGGAGATGGAAAAACTAAGGGTGAAAAAATTATGGCAACAGGGAAAGGTGAAAGAATTTCATTCCGATCTTACAGAGATCATACGGGTCTATATCGAAAATTATTTTCAGGTACCTGCCCTTGAACAAACCAGCGCAGAAATTGAAGAGAGCTTGATAAATCATATTAAATGTCCTAAGGAAGCTTTGAATAAGCTGGATGCATTGCTCATACGTGCCGATATGGTAAAATTTGCCAAAGGGAGTCCACTCCCTGCTGAAAATGAAAAATCATTGACCGAAGCAATTGATTTTGTGTATGAAACAACAAATTCAGTTAGGAATGAGGATTTAGGAATGAAGAATTAGTTTAGAATTAAGAATTATTATGTTTCACGGGCTGACGTTTGCAAATCCGGGTTTTCTTTTTCTTCTGGTAATAATACCGGGTTTGGTAGTATGGTATTTCTACCATTTGAAAAACAATAATCCTGATCTGCAGATCAGCAGTGGCGAGGGCTTTGACTCGAAATACCGCTCTTTAAAGATCTACGTATATCATGGATTATATGTTATCCGGCTCCTGGCCATCATACTGCTGATTATTGCCCTGGCTCGCCCCCAGACCAGCCTCAGCCGTCAGGACGTGAGTGTGGAAGGAATCGATCTGGTGATAGCGATGGATGTTAGTGGATCCATGACCGCCATGGACTTCAAACCCAACCGGCTTGAAGCTGCTAAAGATGTAGCCATCGAATTTATCGGAAACCGTCCCAACGACCGGATCGGATTGGTGATCTTTAGTGGGGAAACATTTACTCAATGCCCCCTTACAACCGACCATGCTGTATTGAAAAATCTATTCCACAATGTACAATTTGGCATGATTGAAGATGGCACTGCACTGGGTGATGGACTCGCAACCGCAGTAAACCGCCTGAGAGGAAGCAAAGCCATCAGCAAAGTGATCATATTGCTCACCGACGGGGTAAGTAACATGGGGGCTGTAGATCCCCTGTCGGCAGCAGAAATCGCCAAACTATACGGAGTACGAATCTATACCATCGGTATCGGAACCATTGGAAAAGCGCCAGTTCCTGTTCAAACTCCCTTCGGAATACAGACGCAAATGATGGATGTACAATTGGATGAGCCTTTGTTAAAGGAAATTGCCAGAATGACCGATGGTAGGTATTTCAGAGCTACCAACAATGCCAAACTCCGCGCCATTTATCAGGAAATCGATAAAATGGAAAAATCAAAAATCGATGTTACCGAATTCCGAAAAAAGAAAGAAGAATTTATTCCCCTGGCTTTGCTTGCCTTTGCCCTGCTTAGCCTGGAAACAATTTTAAGATATGTATATTTAAAAAATATACCGTAATAAAATGTTATGGTTTTAGATTTCAATATTTTAAAATCTAAAACCAAAAATCTAAAATAATTAAAGTGTTCAGATTTGCTCATACTTATTTCTTTTATCTGCTGGCTTTAATTCCGGTTTTCACCATTTTTCTGGTGCTCTTTTTTATATGGAAGAAGAAGACCCTGGCAAAATATGGCGATTGGCATATCATCAAACAATTGATGCCGGAGTACTCAATACGGAAACCCATCCTGAAATTTATTGGGATGATGCTGATCTTGAGCTGTCTGGTTGTTGCCTTAGCTGATCCACAAACAGGCTCCCGATTGGAGAAGGTAAAACATAAGGGAATAGACTTGATGATCTGTCTTGATGTTTCCAACTCTATGCTGGCCCAAGATATTAAACCTGACCGCCTTGAAAGGGCCAAACAGTCTATCTCGCGGGTTATCGATAACCTGGATGGCGACCGGATCGGGATCATCGTATTTGCTGGGAAAGCTTATACCCAGTTACCCATCACTACCGATTACGCCGCTGCAAAAATGTTTCTTGCTACCATCAATACCGGGATTGTTCCTACTCAAGGCACGGCCATTGCATCGGCGCTCGAATTGGCAGCCAATAGTTTTGGCGAATCAAAACACAATAAAGCCATCGTCGTTATCACCGATGGAGAAGATCATGAAGGGGATGCCCTGGCTCAGGCAGAAGCCATTGCCAAAAAAGGGATCACAATTTATACAATCGGGATGGGATTACCGGAAGGTGCTCCCATACCAGTAATGAGCGGGAATGTTCAGATCGGATATAAAAAGGACAGTGATGGACAAACGATCATGAGTAAACTGGATGAAACCTTGTTACAGCGTATTGCCAGCATGGGTAACGGCATGTACGTTCGCGCCAACAATTCTGAAACAGGCTTGAATAAAATTTTTGATGATATCAACAAGATCCAGAAAACTGAAATTGAAGAGAAACAGTTTAGCGACTTTGAAGACCGATTTCAGTATTTCATAGCAATTGCAATTTTATTGTTGGTTGTTGATTTTTTCGTGTTTGAACGAAAAACGAGATGGCTGACGAATATTAAACCGTTCTAGATGATTGAATACTGGATACTGGATTTTTGAGTTTATTAAATTATGAAATATAATTTTGTCGTTTTTTTGTTTTTGTTACATACGGTGACGGGGTTTTCTCAAAAGGAGAATTCGTTGCTCCGACAGGGAAACAGAAAATTTGAAAAGGGTGATTATAAAGAAGCCGAAAAAGATTACCGCAAGGCTTTGGAATTGAATAAAGGATCCGTGAAAGGACAGTTTAACCTTGGAACGGCGGTTTATAAAAACCACAACTTCGATGAATCTGTAAAGATTTACTCTAACTTAGCAGAAAAGAATAACGATAAAAAGATTCAATCCAAGGTAATGCACAATCTGGGAAATTCACTCCTGCAATCGAAGGAGTACGAAAAGAGCATTACAGCTTACAAAAAGGCCCTGATGAATGATCCCAAAGATAAGGATACAAAATATAATCTGGAGTATGCTAAAATGATGCTGAAAAAGCAACAGGAGCAACAAAACAAAAAGAATCAGGATAAGAAAGACGATAAAAAAGATCAAAAGGACAAAAAAGATCAGAACAAGGACCAGAACAAAGATAACAATCAGCAAAAACCTCCTCAGGATCAGAAGAAAATCAGTAAGGAAGATGCCGACCGGATGCTTGAAGCCTTGAAAAATGATGAAAAGAAAACCATGGAGAAAGTGAAAAAGGAACAAGTTAAGGCACAGCCGATGGGAGTGGAAAAAGACTGGTAAAATTCAGTTAGAAGTTAAAATGAGGAATTAATTGACAATTGAAAATTAAAAAACTAAAATTGAAAATTAAGATTAATATCGGTAAATTCATTTCATTCCGGATGCAGAATTTAATATCCCTGCCTGGTCTGCAGGCTGGTATCATTCGTCCATTGTCATTGGTCATCTTTTGTTTTGTCCTTCTCGGAACTACGGTTACAGCCCAGGATATTCAACTTACAGCGTCGGCCAAGGGGGTTGTGGGCATCGGGGAGACTTTTAACCTTTCGTATATGCTGAATGCACAGGGAACCGGTTTCCGGGGACCAGCCATTCAGGGGTTTGACATACTCAGTGGCCCCAATACCAGTACCACTTCAAGTATCCGGGCCATCAATGGCCGAACAACCATGTCGATCACGTATACCTATTCTTATCTTCTTAGGGCTACCCGGGAAGGGACCTTTGAAATTCCAGCCGCTTCCGCAACAGTAGATCATAGGACCTTTACTTCCAATACGGTTACCATTAAAGTGGTGAAAAACGGAAGTTCAGGAGGGGCATCCTCCTCTGGAGGAGGCCGGAACCAGGGCAATGGAAATGGGCAACAGCAAGAATCAACGGTAAGTGCCAACGATGTTTATGTTAAAGCCTTTGCCTCCAATGCCAACCCTATGCAAGGCGAGGGTATTGTGGTCACTTACAAGATATTTACCAAAGTGCCTATTGCTCAGGTCAACATACGGAAACTTTCTTCCTTTTCAGGCTTCTGGTCTCAGAACCTGATGAAGGAAAACGAGAAGTTACAACAAACAACCCAGATGATCAATGGCGAACGATATGTTGTGGCAGATATCCGGAAAATTGCCCTCTTCCCTTTAAAAAGCGGCCATTTAGTCATTGATCCTCTGGAACTCGAATGTGTTGCCCAGATCCGGAAACAGACCAAAAACAGAACCGGCGATCCTTTTTTCGATGATTTTTTCAACGATTCTTTCTTCAACAGCGGCATCGCCAATGTTGAGAAAAACATAAAATCGAATCCCCTGGTGATCAATGTCCAACCTCTTCCTGAAGTTGGCAAACCGACTGATTTCAGCGGTGCCGTGGGGAACTTTACCTTCCGTTCCGAAATCGATAAAACCCGGCTTAAAACCAATGAAGCTGTAACCTTGAAATGTGTCATTAGCGGTCAGGGAAATATCCAACTCATCGATAAAGTCAATGTTGCGTTTCCTCCCGATTTTGAAACGTATGACCCTAAAGTGACCAGCGACGTTCAAACATCCGGTAGCGGTATTTCCGGAAGCCAGACTTTCGAGTACCTGCTAATTCCGAGAAAACCCGGAAATTTCACCATCAAACCGATCACCTTTTCTTATTTTGATCTGAGTAAAAAACGGTACGTCTCAATAACCAGTCCATCTTTTATGTTACTGGTTGAAAAAGGAAGTGGCGATGCTACCGCCCAGGTAACATATACAGGTGCCAATAAAGAAGATATTAAATATATTGGTAGCGATATCCGGCATATCAAGGATAAACCTTTTGGATTAAATGCGACCGGAGATCATTTTTTCCTTTCAATATTCTTTTGGCTGCTCCTCCTTATTCCCCTCCTCCTTTTTGGGCTATTCCTCTTTTTATGGAACAAATTTGTTGCCCGCAGAAGTGATACTGTATTGATGAAAAACCTTAAAGCTACAAAAGTAGCTCGTAAACGACTTAGGAAAGCTGAAGATTTCTGGAAAGCGGGCCAGCAAGAAGCGTTCTATGAAGAGATATCCCAGGCTTTGTGGGGTTACCTGAGCGATAAATTCAGTATTCCTTTAGCCGATCTTAGCATCGATTCAGTACAACAGGCTCTGGAACACAAAAATGTAAATGAATTAATTATCAAACAGTTTGTTGATACATTGAACGATACTGAATTTGCCCGTTTTGCTCCCGGAGAAAAAACCGTGAATATGGAACGGATTTACGACGAAGCACTTGAAATTATCAGTAAAATAGAGCGAGAACTTAGATAGAATTGACAAATGAAAAAATGACAAATGAAATTTAGGATTGTTTTTTTCTGTTTATTTTTTGCCTGGCTGAATGTAAATGCAGGAGGAGAGCAAACGCTGATTGCCAAAGGCAACAAGGCTTATGCGGTGGGTGCTTATACCGATGCGGCAGCGACTTACGAAAAAGTGGTAGCGATGGGATTGGAGTCGCCCGACTTGTATTATAACCTTGGAAACGCGTATTTCAAGATGAACGATTTTGCTAAGGCCATACTTTGGTATGAACGTGCCCAGCGTTTAGAACCGGGCAACGAAGACATCGATTTCAATTTAAAGGTAGCCAATAATAAGATTGCAGATAAAATCGAACCGTTACCCGAGCTTTTTTATAAGCGGTGGTTTACCGGTTTGGTTCACTCATTTTCCGTTGATGCCTGGGCTTGGATGGGGATAATTTTCCTGGTTTTAGCCCTCTCCGCCGGAGCGCTCTATCTGATCTCCCGCATTCTTTTCCTCCGGAAGGCCGGATTCTGGATTGGATTGATCCTGCTTTTCTTCTCCATTTTCTCCCTGTTTTTGGCTTGGAGCGGCAATGTATTCCTGAAATCAGATCAGGAGGCCATCATTTTTACCCCAACCATCACCATTAAAAGTTCCCCCGACGATAAAAGTACCGACCTTTTTGTTCTTCATGAAGGAGCAAAAGTTCAACTGCTCGACAATATCAGTGGTTGGTATGAAATCCGCATTGCCAATGGCAGTGTGGGCTGGTTGCCAGTCACCGCAGTAGAACGTATTTAGCCTTATTTATTTTTTTTTGGAGAATAAACTTTTTCCCTTATATTTGTTCGTTTAATTACGGACTAAGTTTTACTATGCTTATCTATTGATTCCCGCAGGATTAGAAAATTATTAATCAAGATACAAACAGTCAAAATTAAAACGTGTGATATGAAAAATAGACTTTTACCCTTTGGTTTGATCACAGCTTTTGTTGCTTTCGCCTTTCTTTGCTTTTCTCCGCTCTTGATGGCTGGTCATCCAGGTAATCCCGATTTGAAAAAGAAACCTGGATCTTCCTTTTTGGAGAGTATCCGGGCGAATCAACATACCGGGATCGTAGACCCCCTGGATTTTCAAAAAGCGCATTCTCAAGCTGCATCCTTTCGCACAAAATCCGCTACCGGAGCTTTAAATCTCGATTGGATCAGCATTGGGCCCAATAACTATCCAGGGAAGGTTTGGACCGCTATTTTTGATAATACCGATCCAACAGGCCTTACAATAATTGCTGGTGCTGAAGCAGGTGGCATCTGGGAATCAATAAACTATGGTCTTACCTGGTCTATGATGTCAGTTGAAAATAATGCTGTGTTAAAAGTCTCATCCTTAGTTCAAACTTCCAATGGAACCATTTATGCAGCAACCGGAATTACAAACTGTAAACAATTATCACTCGCTGGCAATGGGATTTATAAATCTGAAAATGGAGGATCATTTACGGTAATACCAGCCACAAAATACAATCCCGATTTTGCCGGAATTACTAAATTGGTGGTGGATCCCTCTTCGGGACGACTTTTTGCTGCTACTATCGGGGGGCTCTATTTCTCTGACAACGGCAACGACTGGATCATGATAAAACAAGGTTATACCATGGATGTATGTGTGGGATCAGATGGTACTGTTATTACCGCTGTTGGTGATTCTGCTTATCTTTCAGTCGGAGGTGACATCTCCTCATGGGTAACTTTGACCACTGGAGAAACCAATTTACTTCCCAATACTGGAATTGGCTGGATGGTTTTTGCCATTGCACCTTCTGATGCTAATGTCATGTATGCCAGCCTGGCTAAAACCGATGGTAAATTACTCAATGTTTATTGTTCAACCGATAAAGGCGCAACATGGTCTGTGGTTTTCCCGAACAACCCCAGTTATGAGCCATTTGCGGGTTCAGGATGCTATGCCAATACCTTGGCTGTTGTTCCAGATGATCCCAATCAAATTTACCTTGGGGGTCTTAATATGTGGTATGGAAAACGTGTTCAACAAGCAGGTTATTTCAGTTGGACTGAAGTAAGTTCAGGTTTATATTCACCCTGGCTTCCCAATAGTGCACCCGCCTTGCATCATAGCTATATGTTTCGTCCCAATTCGAATAAACAAATATTGCTTGCCACTGACGGTGGCGTTTGTACCGCAAAAATCATTAATAATGGTGTTGAATTCCAAACAAGTAACAAAGAACTCGCCACCAGTGAGTTTACTTTTCTTTCTTTCTCCTCTACAAAAAATTATGTAATGGGTGGTGGCGAAAATATTGGATCGCTTGCCCTCGGTTATTATTATCCAACCCGTGTTAATGACGAGAAATATGGATTTCCAGTAATACAACCCACAGGGCTTTATGAAGGTCAATATAGTGGCAATTGTGCATGGTCAAATCTTGATAATAATATCGGAGTTTTTACCCTTTTTGGATCAACAACCCCATTACTTAGACGTGATTTCAGAGATCTTACCTATGATAACGATTTTATGAATGGCCTTACCTCCTTGGCTACAAATCTTACCCCCATGACTCTTTGGGAAAGTTTTACTTTTACGCAAACCCGCGACAGTGTAAAATATTATGCCCGTGAAATCAATATTCCTGCCGATTCACTCATTCAGATAACAAGTGCCAATGGTATTAAATTTCCTTATTTAACTACAGCGCCCATACTTGTTGGCGATAGTATCATTGTTGCCGATCCTGTTGCAAGCCGATTCTTCTTTTACGGTAATAAAGCCGACACTAATTATAAAAGCGGCATTTTTATGACTAAGGATATGCTGAAATTTTATAAAAAACCTGAATATTTCGTTGTTCTTAAAGATACTGCTAAAGTTGATTTCATCACCACAATGGCAGTATCTACCGATTTAAATACATTGTGGGCTGGTACTGAAAAAGGAAGGCTTCTCCGTGTAACAGGGTTAATCAATGCAAATGATTCACTTACGGCAAATGCTTTTAGCTCAGAATGTGTTCTTGTAAAAGATGTTTTCATCAATCCCGCATTTACCGACCGCTATATTACCTCCATTTCAATCGACTCGAAGAATACCAATCGCGTACTGATTACTTTGGGTAATTATGGCAATCAGGATTATGTATATTATACCACCGATGGAAATTCATCTGCCCCTACTTTTAACTCTGTTCAGTCAAACCTACCTCAGGCTGCCGTATATTCTGGATTGATCGAACTTAATGGATCCAATGCTATCGTTGGAACCGATGTTGGAGTTTTTAGTACTGACAACCTCGCTTCTGGTAGCCCTGAATGGGGATCAAACATGGAAAATATCGGTGATGTAATCGTTACAGATATACAGCAACAAAAAATGCACGATTTCCACATTCAAAACTATGGAGTTCTCTATTTGGCTTCCTATGGACGTGGTCTTTGGATGGATACCACATTCTATGCTCCGGTTGGTATACCACCGGTAATTGGTTCCAACTGCACTATGGGATCCCTGACCCTCAATCCCAATCCGGCAAAAGATAAATTTTCCTTTACTTGTACCAACGAAACCAGTACTCCGGTAATGGTGATCATTTATGATTTGACGGGACGACAGGTATTTAGTAAAGATTTTGGTACCCAACAACATGGTTCATTTACCGGAGAAGTTAATCTAACCGGTTTGCCTTCAGGTACCTATCTGGTTAAGGTTGGCAATGCCCATGCAAAACTGATAAAACTTTAAGTAATACCGAAATACAATAAAAAAAGGTTGGTTCTGTTGAATCAACCTTTTTTTTATTAACACTTACTTACTTATTACTTCACTTAGCTAAGTGTTTTATCCGATTTCATTTTTAAAGTCTTGAAGGATTTTTATGTCGGCATCGCTGATATAGCCGATTTCCATTGCTTTTGTAAGAAGATGATCATAGTCGGTAAGGGTGATCAGAGGACAAGCGGCATCACGGAAAGCTTTTTCAGATTTCTGGAGGCTATATGTGAAAATTGCCAGCATCCCTTTGATCAGACAACCGGCTTCGCGTAAGGCTTCCACAGCACTCAAACTCGAACCTCCTGTGGAGATCAGATCTTCCACAACCACGATACGCTGACCTTCACGCACCTCCCCTTCAATCAAATTGGTGAGACCGTGATCCTTTTTTCCTGAACGGACATACGCAAAAGGCAATCCAAGCCCCTGAGCAACCAAAACACCCTGGGCAATACCACCCGTGGCGACACCCACAATGACTTCCGGCTGGTAACCGCTTTCTTCAATGGCTTTCATGAAATTTTGACGAATAAAGGTCCTGATTTCTGGGTAGGAGAGGGTAATCCGGTTATCGCAATATATGGGAGATTTAATCCCTGAAGCCCAGGTGAAGGGATCCGTCGGACTCAGCTTTACCGCCTTAATTTTCAAGAGTAACTCAGCAGTTTTATAGGCAATATCTTTGTTATAAATCATACTATTTTTACAAAATGTTTTGCAAAAATAGCAAATTATTTGAGAATGGAGTGACGGCTTACGGCAGCGATAGCAAAGCTGACTTGTCAACGAAAGTATTGAGCTTATCAAATTTTCCCTACATTTACGTTTTAAAATCGTTTTAAATTGATAGAATGAAAGTTTTTTTAAATGATCGGATGGTGGAATTTGTTGGAACAATGCCCGATACTATTTCACCCCGAGATTTGGTTGTTCAGAACCCCACTGCTGATTCCATAAAAATAGTATATGAAGAGTTTGAACGGAATGAAAAATGGGGGAGGATGCTTATCATAAATTCCCCTTCTGATTCCTTTTTCAGATTGTTTAAACGGATTGATGCAGCAGGGGGATTGGTGAAGAATGAAAAGGGTGAGTTTTTGTTTATTCATCGGTTTGGATTGTGGGATTTGCCCAAAGGGAAAATCGACAAAAAGGATCAGCATCCAGGATCAATCGTTTGTCATTTGTCCTCTGCCATTTGCCATCCGTCATCCGCCTATAACGCCGCAGTGCGTGAAGTTAAAGAGGAAACCGGGCTTCAATCGGTTATTATCACCAAGGAGCTTCCTTCTACTTGGCATATTTATTCTCAGAAGGGAAAAAAAATCCTGAAACAAACCTTTTGGTTCGAAATGGAGGCCGACTCCGCTCAACCGCTCAAACCTCAAACCAATGAAGGAATATTCCTCGTGAAATGGACCCCCGTTGATGCAATAAACTCAATTCTTGACCATACTTATGCCTCGCTACGAGAGATGATTTTAAGCATACAGTCGGAATTTTAATGACACACCCGGGATTTAAAAAGTCATAACGTTACAATCCGTCTTCCTGAAAGCGGTATCCGATGCGTTTACCGGTACTGATGGCAAAAGTATCAAGGGTTGTTTGCATATCTACAACTGTGACCTCTTTGACATTATCGAATGGAGGGGTAAGGAGATCAAAATTGAGGGTGTACAGAATGGCCGAATGAAGGATTTTTTTAATCGATTTCTGGTCAAGCTGACTGGTGGGGAAGTTGTTGTAAAGAAGACCAATCTCCCGTTTTCCTTCAATAAAATAATGTCCTTCCCGGTTGATAAAGATACGTCCGATACAATAACCTATATCATTAATCCGATTGTATTTGAACGAATCGGCCAGGAAATTGAAAACATGAATGATGCCGCAGTAAGAGCGGGTTTTGTCTTCATGGATGTATCCGGTTTTCATCACAGCGTGATCACGCGGGATTTCGAAAACATTGGAGTGCATAAAAAATATCAGGATATCACTCCCAAATTTCAGTTGAAATTCAAATTTACCCCTTTCACTGAAATCAAAGGGAATCGGATAAGGGCTTTTGGCAATCTTTTTTTTACTGTCATGAACCAATTTTTTCCCGGATGATTTAAACGAGTTAAAGGTCTCCAGTGTTCGGTTGTACACCTCTTGTTTGAGGCCGCCTTTATCAATAATGGCCTGAATCAGCGATTTGGGATTGAGATTGTCGGTTGGCATGGGAAATCTTCCTTTTGCTACAAATTTAATGCAAGATTGGCAATATCAGGCAACAAATTTTATACTTTTGTGCAATCAAATTCCTGACTTTGTTTTTCAAATGAAGGAGATTTTTCCCATATCATTATTAATTTTTTTTATTCCCATCCTTATTATGAAACAAAAATATTCGATACTTTTTTTCTTCTTGATATTCCTGCAATGGTCTATGGCCTTCAAGGAAGCAGGAGCAACAACTGCAAATCCAACCCCTGTTCAGTACAAACAACCCGATGGTTCAATGATCACGCTTCAATTGAAAGGAGATGAATTTATTCATTGGGCAACAACTACCGACGGCTATATGATCATGTCGGCCAAAACTAAATATTATGAATATGCCAGGACGATGCCCGACGGGAGAATAGGCTTTTCCGGTGTTGTTGCGCATGACCCTGGTTTCAGAAGCAATAGTGAAAATGGATTTCTACGTTCTATTACACCTGGTCTGTTTTTCAACGAAGTTCAGCTTCAGGAAATGAAAGCCTATTTGTCTGGTAATCATTCTCCCAATGCACCTACTCTCGGTGGTTTTCCAACAACTGGAGTCAACGCTCACCTCATGATTTTGGCCAACTTCAACAATACCACCACCACATATACCCAAACCCAGTTCGACAATTTGATGAATCAGGCCAATTATAACAATACAGGGAGCTTTAAAGATTATTATTTGGAGGTTTCTTATGGATTGTTAACGGTAAATACTACGGTTACCATTTGGGTTACCCTTCCGCATCCCCATGATTATTATGGAGCTCAGTCGATGTGGGGCGTGTTCGCTTATGATGCTGTTGTTGCAGCCGATCAGCAGGCGGGTGTCGATTATTCATTGTACGACAACAACGCCGATGGTATCGTTGATGGCGTTTGTATTACCCACCAGGGCCGTGGTCAGGAAGAATCAGGAAATACTAACGACATCTGGTCGCACAGTTGGTCCCTTACAGATGCCGGATATACCCCTTCACAACGAACATTTGACGGTGTACAGGTGAATGATTATACCACCATACCTGAAAAAGGAAATTCCTCCTCTATCACCACGATCGGTGTTATGTGTCATGAATTCGGCCACAATCTTGGTGCTCCTGATTTCTATGATACCGATTACTCAACTGGCGGGCAATATGATGGTACCGGAAATTGGGATATCATGTCAAATGGATCTTGGAACGGTAGCCCTTCCGGATCAAGACCGGCTCATCACAATCCCTGGACTAAAAATTATTTCACCTGGAATACTCCGGTTGTACTCACAACTCAGCAAAATGTATTGCTTCGGCAAGCGGAGACCTATTCTGATGTTGTACGCTATAATACAACCAGTACAAACGAATACTTTTTATGTGAAAACCGTCAAAAAGTCGGGTTTGATGCATCCATTCCGGGACATGGCATGATCATTTACCATGTTGATGGTAATTATATCACTGCACACATGAATCCAAACAATATCAACGCTACTTCTCATCAGGGGATGTACCCCATGTCGGCGACTTCCACTACCGCGAATGGTATCATGCCAGGCGCTGGTTCAACTATCAATTCAGGTGGTTGCCCCTGGCCGGGCACTTCAAATAAAATCACTTTTACCGATGCCACTACCCCAAATTCAAAATCATGGGCAGGATCTAATACCGACAAACCGCTGATCAATATTGCTGAAAATAATTCAACAAAAGAAGTTACGTTCTGTTTTTTGAGCTGTCCTGATCCTGAAGATCCAACCAACTTTATTGCGACACCCCTAAGTTCTACTCAGATAGACCTTGACTGGACAAACAACACCGCCAATAATCCTGTTATGGTTGCTTTTTCACTTACCGGAACATTTGGAACCCCGGCAGCCGGAACAGTCTATACCGCTGGTAACTCAATCTCCGGAGGAGGCACTGTAATTTACAATGGTACCGATACAACGTATGCCCATACCTTACTAACACCCAATACACTCTATTATTATAAAGCCTGGTCTGTGATGTCGGGAAATACATATTCAACCGGCGTAACCACAAATGCAACCACCTTTCCTGCTCCAACTTTAACAGTCACTCCTCCCAATCAGAATGTAACTGCAACTCCGGCTGGATCTGCAGCATTTGCTGTTACTTCCAATTCCTCGTGGACTGTTGTAAGCGATCAGACCTGGTGTACGGTAAATCCGTCCGGATCCGGAAACGGAACAATCACTGCTACTTATTCCGATAATTCATTGGTTACAACAAGGGTCGCCAATATTACCACCACTGTTTTAGACCTTCCTCCGGTGGTTGTCACTGTAACCCAGGCAGGCGCTACACCCACTCTTTCAGTTACCCCTCCAAACCAGGATGTAACAAGTTCAAGTGGATTTACCACCTTTACCGTAACTTCAAATACAAACTGGTCCGTTGCAGGAGATGTTCAATGGATTGTTTTTACCCCTTCTGGAAGCGGAAATGATACGATCCATGTTACCTTTGATGAAAATCCTGGTATTACAGACCGGATTGCCACAATAACGGTTTCCGCTGACAATGTTGCTCCTGTAGTGGTTACGATTACCCAGATCGGCGCTCCCATCACACTGAATGTTACTCCCTCAAATCAGGATGTAACTGCATTGCAGGGAAACACCAGCTTTACCGTTACATCAAATACCGACTGGACTGTAAGCAGCGATGCTTCCTGGTGTACGGTGCCTTCTGGAGGAAGTGGAAATGGGACTCTGGTTGCAGAATATACCGAAAATGTTGCCCATGAAGTACGCACTGCCAATATTTCATTTACAGTAGCCGGTTTGCCCGTTCAAACGGTAACCGTAACCCAGGCGAATTCGATAATCGGTATCGATGAATTAAACGACAATGATCTGAGCATTTTTCCAAATCCAACCGATGGACTCTTTAGCCTCAAAGTGATGAATGGAGTTCCCAAAGATCTGAATATGATCATTTTTGATAACATGGGAAAAACAGTTCTTTCACGTGAATATAAAGGGAAATGTACTTATGAATGTGATCTTAGGATTTTTTCCAGGGGCGAATACTTAATCAAGATCGTTGCTGGGAGTAAGATTATGATCCGGAAAATTGTATTAAAATGACAACCCACCTGACCCTGTGGAAGTGATCATCCACAGATAAAAAGGAGTAACAAAAAAAAGCTGATAATTTGATTATCAGCTTTTTTTGTATGATCGGTAGCCCGTAGCGGAATCGAACCGCTGTTACCAGGATGAAAACCTGACGTCCTAACCCCTAGACGAACGGGCCTGTTTCAATTTTGGAGTGCAAAACTACAAATTAATTTTCTGCCTTGCAAGAAAATATTTCACGCAACCCTTTTACCGTTTAACCTGTCAATATATTAACTGGCGTTATTCTTCACCTTCTAAATGGTTATCTATGAATAGTACAACAAGCAAATCATACATGATCATGCTTTCGACGATGATCGTGATGGCATCCGCAGGAATGAGCATTTTTCTCAATGACCTCATGAGGTCATTTGCAACAAACTCCTTCTCAATAACGCCCGATGCAGGATACAATCTGCCGGGCATGCAGGCTGGGATGCAAAATACTGAATCTACATCGTGGATACGGCCATTGCTGATGTTCCTGATCATGCTTGCAGGCATGTTCTTTAACCAGATCTTCGAAAACCTGAAGGCGCAAAAAGCCGATGGCCACACCACTACCAATGTGCTGCGTCTTTTTACCACAGGCTGGAAAGGAATCTCTTTCTGGATGGCCATTGTGGTGTCGCCGATCATCTTTTATGGGACTTATTACCTGGTCGATGCCCTTCCCGATGGCAATGTGGCCTATTTCTACGCCTTCCAAAACGGGTTTTTCTGGTACAATATTTTCAACAGATTCGAGGTGAAGTCGAAGTAATCTTTTCCAGATTTTTAGTGTTTATTTATATTTTGATTAATTATGCTACATAGCGTAACGCTCTATGGTATAATGCTCTTGGGTGTAATTGTAATGATTTGAATTCTGGCTGAAGAGGCAGGGATGAGAATCAAATATTTAAATATAAACGATATGAAAACGAAGCGGTTACTTTTCACAATTCTCTTTATGGGAATTGTACTGGTTTTTGCAAACAGTTGTAAAAAATCTGATAGTGAATCGGTTACAATTAGTGATGAAAATTTTTATAAAGAGCTTGGAATTACGTTAATCAATTGTTATAGCGACATATATAATCAAAATCTTGCCGGGAAACCGACCGGGAATCAAAATATTACCACAAATGGCCCTATGGGAGGTACAGTTGTAATTACCGGGAGCGATAGTTATGATAACACGCACGGTATAACGACTACCGACCTTGTGTTTGCTATGACTGCGGTTAAATATACCTATACCTACACCGACAGCAACGACAAAACATGGGTTACGGAAGTAACCTTAACCGGAAGCACTACCCATACCGGGAGTTTTTCAAGTAGCTATACCAGTATCAATCACCAATCCTCCAATTTGTATATTAAAGGGTCAGTAACCTATGATGGCGTTGTACGAACTATTGATGGATCTGGCATCGTAAGCATTAACCGTTCCACTAAAACTGCCGTCAATATTTTTGGAAATACCGTTTCCTGGTAACAGATTGCTGAATGGTCGATGGGGAATAAGCGCTTCCGGAAGGTTTGGTTTCCAAAAATCCCATCAACCAATGTCAACGATATTCATCCCAGCTCTTAATATCCAGGCTATTTTCATCATATTTACAGATGGCATAAATAAATGCGCTGGCTAAGCGGGCATTGGTGATCAGGGGAATATTAAAATCAA
>JALNWG010000028.1 GCA_023231005.1 Bacteroidales bacterium
AAAAAGCCACAGCCGAAGTGGTGGCATTGTGACATAATACCTGGTTCCCCACCGAATTAACGGTTGGAATGGGGTTCACGGTGATGGTGAACGATGTTGAAGTACCGGTGCAGGTTACCGCGGTGTTTGTAAATGTTGGAGTAACAACGATGGTTGCTGTAATCGGGATAGTTCCGGTGTTGGCTGCGGTAAATGCGGCAATATCGCCAGTTCCGCTGGCAGCAAGACCGATTGTGGGATCTGAATTGGTCCAGTTGAATACAGTACCCGGCACATTGCCCGAAAAAACCACCGCCGAAGTGGTGGCATTGTGACATAATACCTGGTTCCCCACCGAATTGACAGTTGGGGTTGGATTTATTGTGATGGTATAGGTAAGATGAGTTCCCTCACAACTGTTGGCAGTAGGAGTGATTTCAATGGTTGCAGTAACTGGAACTGTCCCGGTGTTGGATGCAGTAAAAGAAGCAATGTCGCCTGTTCCGCTGGCTGGCAATCCGATGGAAGGATCAGAATTAGTCCATGCAAAGGTTGTTCCACCAACAGGGCTGGTGACTGAAGTCGCCGGGACAACTGTGCCATTGCAGAAAGTTTGATTGGTAATTGGAACAACGGTTGCCGTAGGATTGACGGTGATGGTATAGGTAAGATGAGTTCCCTCACAATTGTTGGCAGTAGGAACAATTTCGATGGTGGCGATAACCGGGGCGATTCCATTATTGGTGGCAGTAAATCCAGAGATGTCGCCTATTCCGCTGGCTGGCAATCCGATAGAAGGATCAGAATTAGTCCAGGCAAAGGTTGTTCCACCAACAGGGCTGGTGACTGGAGTCGCCGGGACAACTGTGCCATTGCAGAAAGTTTGATCGGTAATTGGAGCAATGGTTGCCGTAGGATGAACAGTAACAAGGTAGGTGATTGGAACTCCAGAACAGTCTCCGATTTTTGGGGTAATGGTGTAGGTTGCCACGGCATCAATGGTTCCGGTATTGACGATTTGATCATTGATCAATGTCCCTGACTGATTGGTTGGATTGTTGGTAATAGTAGCAGTTCCTGTGGTTACAACGCTGGTCCAGGTGGCAGATGCACCGGTTTGAGAAAAATCCATGGAGATGTTTGCATTTTCTTCGGAACATATTTCTTTTCCGGTTGTCAGATTGGTGATGGTAGGAGGTGGACCGACATTAATGGTTTGGGTGAAGGTACCCACACAGCCATCCAGGGAATGGGATTCAACCGTTACTTCATGTGGGCCAAGGGTAAAAGTATGGGTAATCGTTGGATTGGTGGTCAGATCTCCGAAGGGATCTGTTGCTTCAAATTTCCATCTCCTGTTAACGATTGGCTGAGAAGGGTTTGTAGTGGTTGAAATATCAGTAAATGAGCTTGGGTTCCCAACGCAATTGACAACTGAAGTAAAACCAGGAATAACAGTGGTAAAAGTTATTGTTGTCATAACCTGTTTCACGGTACAATTATTATAAAAAGAAACGAGGTCAAGTCTATATTTATCCCCGGAATTTGCATTATAAATAGTATACGGATTTCCAACATAAACAGTTGAATTTGGTCCAATTGGTCCTATCCATGTATATGTTGCAAATCCCGGTGGACCATTTAAAACGACAGTACTTTGCCCTGAACAACCCGACATGGAAACAGACATTTGTTCACAAACAGCAGATATATAAGCATAACCCGTGTGTGCAGACCAAGGACAACCATGAACAGTAAAAACAACATCCAATAGTTGCCCTGTTTCTATGGGAGGATTTAATTGCGATAAGTCTAACCCAATGGTACTCCAATCTTTCCATAAATAATTATTAGGTCCTGTATTCCAAATAGTTACACCGTCTCCTGGGTAAAGGTCAAAAGACCCACAAACTGGATCAATTACAGCTTGAGTTAGATGATCAATTATTTTAATTGTAAACCTGGGTTTTGTATTCGTGTCATTATGACCGTTACCATTAGGATCTGCTAAAACAACAGCACTTCGATAAATAAAAAAGCTATTGTTGGGATCATAGGTAATTGGATAAATGAGTTGGTCAACAAAGCCTGCTCCGCCACTACATGTTCTATTTCCAATCAATGCTGAATGTTGATCACCTGGGAATACCTTATTTAATGCGGTAATGCAAGGGTCCATTCCAGGGCTTTCAATTAAAAAATGTCCGCCGTTGGGAATGTTCGTCCAGTCGTATATTCCAGGTTGAGGACATGGGGGGGCGTATGTACCCTCAACCCAGGGCCCATAGCATCCATTCCAGTTGTCAAAGGTTCCATTGCCAAAATTGGAATTCGGACAGGTGGTGGTACCTTGATCTGTCGGTCCTGGAATTTCAATATGAGGTATAACGGATTTCAATACACTTTTTACGGTATCATTTGTCTGTCCTACAGCAGGTATTGTATGTAATGAAATACTGATAAAAAGGAAGGATAATAGTGAGTAAAAAGAAAAGTGAAGAAAGGGAACGTGTTTTTTCATGGTCAGAGATAAAAATACGAATGAAACCGGATCGTAAAATTACAATTTTATTTATACCCTAACAATATGATCCTGAAATATTATGCATATTAACTACAAGACAAGAAAGAAAGGACAAAAGTTGTCTCACTTGTCACTCGTCAATCTTTTACGCATCTCACCGGGAATGCATTGGACCGGGAAGACGAATAGGAAGCAACACTCATGGTGAAATTATTCATTCCATGGGAAACTGCCCGATCAGCGCCATCCCGAGTGGAAGTCCATAATAAGGCAGCCGTTAGACTTGCGGGCAATGGCTGATTCGATGGATAAAAGCTTTCCACTTGGTTAAAATATATAATTCCGTCGAGTACTGTTTGAAACGGAAATGCTTTGAGATATCCTCCGGCTAATGAATTCTGTTGATTTGGAGGTGTGCTGATCAGTTGTATCCATTCTGCTTCTGTGGGTACATGCCAACCGGGTGGACAAATATCCTGGTAACCAAGGCCCGGTTCCTCAAACTGCATCAGCTCATCCCATTGGTAAAGCCCACCGTTATTAGTACATTGGGCTTCATCAGTGTGCATACAATATTTTTCTGATAAACAATTATCCGTTTGCGGAATATCTTTCCCTGTCATAGTGCCGAAATTCAGATTTTTTGACATCCAGCATTTTGACGAAGCACCGCTTCCAATCAGATAGGTGGTATAAACCATATTGTCTCTGACATCGGTGAGCGATGTGATCCCGCATTGTCCGAATACCGGAGGGTTTTTTACAAGGATAGTCAAAGTAGCTGTATTTTCACACAGGTGCTGATTGGTATATGTGTAGGTAATTGTTTTGATGCCCGAACCACCTGAGTTTTTGGGATTAAAGGTGACTTTGTCGGAAGGGTCAATGCCCGCTCCTGAATATACCCCACCAAGTGGCAATCCCCATTTCATCCTAATCAATCGGCCTGAGGTGGTAGTGATGATATCTTCACAAAGTTTCACTGTAACTATTGGCTTTGGCTGGATGGTGACATTTAGTATTTGCCCGGGGCCATCTCCGCAACTGTTATGCCCCTTTACATGAATGGCAGCAGCACCAGAATAAGCTGCATCCCAGGTGATGGTTGCTTCATTATGAGCAGTGGGATTAATATTGATGGATGCAGCATTTGAGGGTGTTACACTCCATAAATAATCATCAGCATTTTGGATGGGATTGATGGAATAGAGGGTGGATTGATTTTGGCAAACTTCAGGGAACGAGGGTGATATAGCACCAGCAGGGGAAGGGAGTGGAATGATTTGAATTGGTTTTGATGTTTGAGCAGCACATCCTTCCAGTGTAATATATTGATAGGTGATTTGGTGTGTCCCTGGTCCGGCAACTGATGGATCCAGAATATTTGCTACAATTCCGTCTCCCGAATAGTCCCCTCCCGGAGGAGTTCCATTGGTAAGTAGGAATGGAGGGGTGTTAAAGCATACATCGGTAAAATCAGCCAGATTAACTGAAGGTAAGGGATTTACATTGATGGTTTGAGTGGCGATATTGGTACAGATGGCGGGGGGAGGCGTTGAATAAGTATAGGTGATCGTGTGAGGTCCGGGAGTGGCTGTTTGAGGATTAAAAGTGGTGATGGGGATTCCGTTTTCCGTATATGTTCCTCCTGAAGGGGAACCGCCGGTGAGTGTAAATGCAGGATCACTAGTACATTTGTTTAATAAGGAGGGGGTGATGGTAACAGCCGGAGCAGGAACAATGGTTATGGAAAATGGGGGAGAGGGTGTTAACCCAGCCCCACAATTGCTATTATTGCCGATAACTGTCAATGTTCCGGATGTAGCACTGGGACCAAAATCGATCGTTACGGAAGGACCGCTTCCATGAACGACATAGTCTCCTCCGGTATAAGTCCAGATATACGTGGTCGAATTCGGATCCGGAGTCACAGAAAAAGCTTTCCCTAAAGCACCGGCACAAAATGCATTTTCCAGTCCGGTAATTGCACCCAGTGGCTGAGGAGATCTTTTTTCTATAAAAGGATCTGCTGCCACAGATGAAGAACTGGCAGCATACCACCAGGTATTGATCGTGTTATAATCGCCAATGCTTGTAGGCCAGGTATGACATCCCGTGGTCGGCAAAACAAATGAACAGCCACCTACCGGAGATTGCCCTCCATTGGGAATAAGTTGATCATCCCACTCTAATGGCGGGTCAGGAGTGCCTGGTGGCTTGGGACGGATCAGCTCAACAATAAATCCATTCGGGTTGTTTTCAACATCGTAAATTGGCAGATTGGTGAGTCCGTTCATATACGTTACAGAAACAGGAAAACTTGTCCCATCAACTACAGGTTGACCTAATCCATTAAGACCATTCCAGGGAATAAGATTGGGTGCCGTTTCAACAACATCCCATGGAATTTCAACATCAATGGGCTGTGCTCCCGTGGTTGGGTCAATATCCAAAAGAAGAAGTACTTTGCCTGGTTTGGTAACATTAATGGTAAATAACCCGCTGCCGTCGCAGCTTGATTGTAATCCGATCGGAGGAACAATTGCCCCCAATTGTCCGGTCGGGAATGTATAGGTGGGGTTATTCAAATCGTTATTGGGATCATTAAGAAATATTTTATATTGTGGAGAATAATATTTTCCGGTTTTGGATCTTCTGTTGGTCAACCAATCGATACTGGTTGGGTCTGTCCCGTTTTGGTTGCAAAAAACCGTAAACACATAAGGATCCATACTGTTAAAATTGATGGAGGTTACAATTCCATCGTCGGCATAAACATAAAGCTTTCCCAAAAATGAGTTGCCGTAATTATCCGAAGTAAATTGCCACCCCTTTGACCAGACCCTGCCTGGTATTGCAACATTTGAGGAATTGGAAACCGTGATATCGAAGTATTTGAACTTACAACGATCTCCTCCGGCATACCGGAATTCGAAATAATAATCTCCTTGTAAATTGGCAATCAGTGATTTTGCGTTATATCCACTGGAACCGGTTATCTGGAGTGGGCCAGCTACAGCCTGATTGAATGAACTGATATAGCCCTGACCGCTCGTGGGTAAAAGCGCTTCTGATACAATAATAGCGCCCGAAGGATCCTTGATGCGGTAATAAACATCGGGAATGATCATATTATAGGAACTCAACCTATCCCCAAATCCATAATATATAACTTCCCCGGGATTGGAAATCCTCACATGCAGTCGGTAGGGCTCTGTTTTGTCATATAGTCCGAAATCGCTGAAGGAAGGCATGATTTGTAATTTGCCATGCCCGCCATCTGTCATTAATATCTGAGCAGTTCCTTCACTATGTGACCTAAACGAACAAAAAATAAAGAAGACGATAACCAGACCAGATAATCGCACGTAATTCACTTTCAACTTTTCACTGTTATTTATATAATTAATCGTAAATTTTATAGGTCTTTCACACACCTCACCGGGAATGCATCGGCTTTGGATCCTGCATAGATTGAAACGCTGGGATCCAGGTTATTCAATCCACGGGTTACTGCTTTTTTAGCAGTGGCATCGTAGGTGGAAGTCCAGAAAAGTGAGGCTTTCACAGTAGTTTCCGAAAACGCTTCAGTATTATTGAGATAAACAATACCGGCGGTTTTTGCTTTGAAAAGTGCGCTGGATGCATCATCGGTAAGGTATGAACCCGCAATTCCACTGCCGATATTACCGGATACAAATTGGATCAGGGCATTCCACTCTGTTTCGTTTGGGACGTGCCAGCCTGGTGGACAGAACCCCTGGGCTTTGTCGGCACCATCATATTGCATCAGTTCATCCCATTGATACAAACCGCCATAGAGGGAGCAGTCTGCATTGTCGGTAGAGAGACAATAGCGGTTAAAGATGCAGTCGTCGGTTTGTGGGGTGGTGAAAGAAATTGAAGTTCCATATCGTAAATTTTCCTGCATCCAGCATTTTCCGTTAATGTTGATGGTTTTATATGTTTTTGACGGGCTTTCGCGGGTATCTATGTAATTTGTTCCACAAGTGAATCCGGCATTGGAGGAGAGTATCTGAACTGTTTCCTGATCGCTGGCAATACATCCGTCGTTATTGGTATAGGTGAAATATATCGTATGCGTTCCTACCCCAAGAGCTCCCGGATTGAAAGAGGTCACCGGGGTTCCGTCGAGCTGATCGATGGTGTATTTTCCACGGGGACCCAATGGCAATCCTCCTTTAAGCAGGAAAGGTTTGGCATTAAGGGTGGTTTGGAGGTCAAAGCAAGTATTTAACGAGACGACGGGTTTGGCTAAGATGGTAACCGGCAAAAGTGGACTGGAAGTGGCGCTGCAACCGGTTGTATTGTTGGTCCCCGATACCGAGATGGTGAAAACACCTGGAGATGTCCAAAATACCTGAATATCACTGGAAACAGTACCTGGTGTAATTGTCCGTCCGGAAACCGGCAATATCGTCCATGTAAAAGTGGAACCTGCATCGGGAGGTACACTATAAGGATAGAGCGATGGATAATCCTGGCAATAGGGCGTTGGAGGAGCAGTAATGGTAGTATTGGGCAGAGGATAAACTTCAATAGTAGTTGAAGCTCCCGGATCCAAACCAAAACAACCGATGCTGTTTTTATAGTTAACGTAAATGGTCTTTATCCCAGAAGATGCCCAATTAATGGTTACTGTATTGCTGGTTGAAGTTCCGCCATTAGTTACGGTACCTCCGGAAGGGATGACCCAGGTATAATCGGACATTCCGGATTCGGTCGTGTAAACTGCCGATTGTCCCTGACAAATCCCGACGGGAGGATTGAAAGGGGTAAGGGTCGGAACGGGGCGATTGGTCAGCATAACATTGTAAATAGCGGAAGTGGATGAACAATTGGGTGTTAACAGCTGATCGGTTTCAGTGACCTGAATTGTTGCCGGTCCTGCTGGCCCCCAGGTTACCGATATGGCATTGGTTCCCTGGCCGGTGAAACTGGTAGCTCCGGTCAGAGTCCAGTTGTATATATGACCGGTCACCAAAGGAACGCTGTAATTTACGCCGGGTTGATTCTCACATTCAGTATGTCCGCCACCAGGTCCGGTTCCTCCCGTAATGATAGGGATAACTGGCAATGGATTGACGAGGATCGTTGAATTAGACACGCCCCCGGGGCAGGTAAAGGAACCTCCACCGGAATAGGATGGAGTGATCTGGTAGGTGACATGTCCCTGAACTGTTCCTGTTGCTGCAATAGCGGACTGAACCGGAATAAAATCCGTTGACCCATTGGTGATAAAATTCGCAACGCCGGATGAGCTACTCACATGCCATTCATAGGTAACGGGACTCACATTGGCTGTAAAGTTAACTTGCTCACTGGGTGTTAGTGAACAAATAGCCTGGCTGGTGATGGAAGGTACAACCGTAGGGCTGGGACCGACATTCACGGTATAGATGTTCTGGTTTCCGGGGCAGCCAACTCCATTCGAGGTGAAGGTTGCAACAACCGAATAGTTGACATAGCCCGGAGTGAGTAAGGTGCTGACCAGATTTTCACCGGGGATTGAAGCACCGTTATTAGGAGTCACGAACCCCCCGATAAGTGGAGTAGGATTGTTGAGGTTGTCGAAGGCTTCTGCCGTCCAGTTATAAGTCACAGTGGGTGTGATTACGTTTGATCCAAGTGTTACTGGAATCATGGAATTTGCTCCGGAACAGACCTCCTGAGGGTTGGGAGGAGTGGCAGGAAAAACGACTGCTGGCCGTGGATTTACTTTGACAGTGTATGGATACGTTGGAGGATTGCTATTGCAACCGTTTGAAATAGGGGTAATGGTATAGACTACATCTTCAATATTTACGCCACTATTGTTAAACAATTGGTTCGAAATATCACCAAGACCAATGTTTCCGGGAATGGGAGGATTGGGCGTAATGGCAGCCGGAATATTTACTGTCCAGTTGAATGTGGTAGATAGTTCTGTTCCGGAAACGGTGGATGCAAATTGTACGTTTACCGGATTTCCACTACAAACCGTTAATGGTGTGAGAGGGCTTGCAACCAGATTTGGCAGTGGATTAACAGTAATATTTGTCAATTCAGAAGGAGCGGCTGGTTGGCAGTTAAAACCATCGGTATAAGTAACTTTCACAGTTTTTAGTCCGGAAGTCGGCCAGGTCACCGTAATCTGATTCGTGTTTCCTCCACTTACAATGCCATCGGGTAAAGCATCCCAGGTATAGCCTGTCATCCCTGGCTCTGTGGAATATGTGATCGGTGCATTGACACAAACAGGGATGGCTTGGGGTGTGATGGTTGGAATGGGCAAGGGGGTAACAGTAATGTAGAAAATGGTAGAGCTTCCGGCACAGGAGTTCAGGTTTGGTGTGACAACATAAATTACAATACCCGCTTGACTTTCACCAGTAATGATATTTAATACTTCTGAAGTTAGATCACCACTGCCATTAGCTGTAAAACCACTTACTCTTCCATCGGAGTTAGAGGCAACCCAGGTAAAAGATGCTCCTGTAGGAGCAGAAGTCAAACTTATCGTTGGTGATCCGCCAGAACAAATGGTTTGTGATGTTGTTGAATTTGAAACAATGGGAACAACTCTTACCTCTGCAACAAAGGTCGTCCGGGTTGCACTGGAACATCCTGCGGGACTACCAATTTCAACAGTTTCAGCATGATAGTTTGTGGTAGCGGTAATAACGGGTGTGGTATAAGAATTTCCTGACCCAAGTTTGAAAGGTGGAGTTGCGTCATCGTACCAGTCAACACGGATTCCAGGGTTTGTATTTGTCGTGACCAGGGTTACCGTTCCCGGGCCACAAGTATAAAATGGAGCTCCACTGGGAGTTGGCGGAGATGGTACTTCAACAACCTGCGCAATAACATCAGTACGTGTTTCGCTGGTGCATGTTGAAGTGGGATTGTAAGCTTCAGCATAAAAATGGTAAGTACCGATTGTGGGGAGGTTTATTGCATAAGGAGAACCAGTGAACAATAAAATACCTCCGGATGGTTGATCCCACCATCTTACAACCTCTTGATCAAGAACAGTTGCAGTAAGGTTAACAACGCCGGGTCCACACCCATAACGCGGAAGCGCATTAGGTGGCGGGGGAGTCCCTGTTTGATAAATATTAATAGTTGCAGTGCTTGAACTTGCCGAATACCACCAGGTGTTGATCATTTTATTGTGACAGTCGGAGCCACCGCCACCACCACTGCCACCCCAAATATGACAACCAGTAGTTCCAGGTACACAACCCGAAAGATTGGTCCCGGAAGGACAGGAACCTCCGCCAATATTTGAATCATCCCAATAGGTTTTCGGATTAGACATAGATTCGTTGATTGGTCTTTCAAGTGTAACTACGTAACCTTGAGGGTTCTGCTCCTGATCCCAAATTGGCAGATTGGTTAATCCGTTAACATAAGTAATCGTAATAGTAAGTGGGGTGCCATCAGGCACTTGTCCAAGATGACCATCTTTCCCATCCCAGGGTATATAATTTGTTCCAGTAGAAACCGTTGCGTAAATTGTAACATCATAGGTAGGGTCACCGTATGGAATATCGATTATTATTTCAACATTTCCTGCTTTGTTCACGGGTACAACAATATTTTTTTTACCTGAACATAATGGAAAGGCAGGATCTGGAATGATTGAGGGAGGCCCTGTCATAATACCATAAACCCCGTCGGGATATGCAATAATATCCGGATTGTTAAGAAATACTTTGTATTGAGCTATTCCTGGAAATGTGGTGGAAGTGTTCGTCGATATTGATTTTCGGTCATCTACAAAATTTCCGGTATTTAAGCATCCATAAGGGTTGCAAAATATGGAGAACAAACCGACCGATGCATGATCAAATTTGCAACTTGTTACGATTTTATCATCCGAATAAATATAAATTTTCCCTGAAAAAAACTGTCTTGGATTGGTGTTTAGATCAGCATATAACTGCCATGCTCCTGACCAAACGCGACCATTTAAAGCATCTGAAGGTATAGCTGGATTGTTTGAACCGGTAACTACCTGAAAATCAAATTCTGAAAACTGTGGGCTATTTGAAAATTCTATATAATAATCACCAGTATCGGCAATGCTTTGAACCTGGTACGACAATGGGGAATAACCTCCTGAAGCAGGATAGGGGCCGATTACAGCATGGTCATAATCGAGAATAAATCCGTTGCCTGTGGAGGGGCAAGAACCTGTGAGTGCAACTCCTGAATTATGTGGTTTGTATAAAGTATAAGTCGAAGAACCAGCTCTGAGATGAAAACCAAAAAGAATCGTTTCACCAACATTGGAAATGTGAATGTTAAGCCTGTATTTTTCTAAACAGCCTGCTGTGGCGAAGGAAGTAGGCCCAGGACTGCTTATGTCAAGATCTGCATAATCGGATGCTGTATGTCGTAATTCCTTCGTTCCCTCACTTCTTGCAATTTTAATGAAGGCAAATAAAAAAATGCAAGTTATTAGAAGAAGTAATCGGGTATATTTCAAATCCATAATAAATCCTCTTGCTGAACGATCCTTACAAGACTATAAATTTACAATTTTTTCCCCTAACATTTCAAACCATAAAAGTTTTTATGTCAGGAAATAAAATAATCTTATAACAGACCCGAAATATTCCCGGAAAGTTGCCTAAGGTTTTAATCCTTTACACACCTCACAGAAAACGCATTCGCCTTGCTCGAAAGGTAGCTGGAAACACTTGGATTGATCGAGTTAAGACCGTTGGCCAGGGCGCTACCTGCTGAAATCTGATGCGAAGTCCAAAACATGGAACTGATCACCGGAGTAGTGGTGAATGACCATCCCTGGTTAAAAAAGATGATGCCACTTGGAAGACCGTGAAAGCCGTATGCAGTACCTGATTCCTTTAAAAACCCACCGGCTAAGGACGTACCCTCGTTGTTGCTGAGCAATAATTCCCACTCTGCTTTGGTTGGAACATGCCATCCTGGCGGACAAAGGCCCTGACTTCCTTCCACTGAAGCATATTGCATCAATTCATTCCATTGATAACTGCCTCCTGAATTCTCACATTGAGCAAAGGAATTATTCGTACAGTATTTTTCTACCATACAATTATCGGTCTGAACCAATGTACCGTTAATGGGAGTACCGTAATTAAGATTCTTTGACATCCAACATTTTGCCGAAGCTCCCGAGCCTGAAAGGAATGTAGCGTATGTTTGTCCGTCACGGATATCAGTAAGCAAGGAACTCTGGCATGGTTGAATGGCATTGGAAGGATAGACCTTGATTTCCTCTGATGCTGTTGCATCACATCCCTGGTTATTGGTGTAACGGTATGTGATGCTGTAAGGTGCCCCCAATACAAGCGGGTTTACCTGATTATCAGAAGGGTCAAATACATAAATACCGCTTCCAATTGGGCTTTCATGTACTCCGATTCCTTCGTAAACACCTGCTGAACCCAAGGGAAGCCCTCCTTTTAAAACAATCGGTTTTCCGTTTTTAGTGGTTTTCAGGTCGTTACATTCTAAAAGAGTTACTGTTGGAGTGGGTTTGACAAGAATGTTGAAGGGAGAAGACAATCCACTTGATCCGCAATTGCTGGAAACCTGAAACATCAATTGTACATTGCCGGAGAAATTGTCGCTCCAGTTTACAATACATGAAGGACCTGTTCCAACAACATTTCCTGCGAAAGCCGGTGATAATGTCCACGAAAAAGTGATGGCAAGAGGATCGGGATTTTGCAAGGAATAGGAACTTCCCTGATCTGCCTGGCAAACAGCATTGTCTCCACTCAAAGTACCCTGGGTAGAAGGGATAGGTAATACCTGTTGAAATTGCTGAGCGAAACTGCTGCACCCCTCTGAATTTGTGAAGGTATAGGTGATCAAACTTCCGGTTGGGGCCAATGCCGGAGTAAAGGTCCCGGTGCCGGAATTAACCCCCGTACCTGAATATACTCCTAAAGTTGGTGATCCGCCTGTTAATACCAATGTAGGAAGCGAAATACATACTGGACTCAAAGAGGAAAAAACAACCACCGGAGCAGGGTTGACAATAAGATTTTGGATTGTTGAATTAATACAACCATTGGCATCAGTATAGGTATAGGTGATCGGGATGGAGCCCACACCTGCAATTGACGGATCGAACGTTCCATTGACAACCCCCGTTCCTGAATATACTCCGCCGGCAGGGGTTCCACCAGTAAGGGAATATGCCGGCGTATTTTCACAGGTCGGTGTGAGATTGAGCGTTACAATCGGTAGGGGATTTACTATTACCGGATAACTAATTTGTACCGGGCAATTATATTGATTAACACAATTCAGAGAGAGCGTTTGAGATCCTGTTGCATTCCAATCCACCAGAATGGTAGGACTCCCTTGTCCGGAAGTAATTGTCCCACCAGTGACACTCCAGGTATAAGGAGCAAAATTCGGTGTGGCCGAATAGGGTACGTTGGTTTCATTTTCACATACCGATGCATCACCAGTTATAAGAGGTTCAGAAACCGGGTACAAATAAATATTTATGTCATCCTGGAGAGAACAATTTTGGCCCGTAACGCTGCATCTGTAATGTCCAGGGTCTGAAACAACCAGAGTTTGCGTATTTCCTCCAACTGGGGTCCAGATTGATCCTGCCTCTTTCTCCCAAAGATAAGTTGTCCAACCTTCTCCTCCATTTAAAGTAGTAGATGACCCAGGGCAAATGGATTGATCTATGCCCAGGTTTATTGAGCTGAAATAGCTAAAATAGCCATACTCGGCACTACCTCCGAGCTTATTTAAAATGCCAAGATGAAATTTTCCAAGGGAATTGGTCAATAAATGTGATCCAACAGCCAACGAGGCCGGTGACATTTCTTTTCTGGTATATACCCATTGCCCTCCGGTTCCCGGAACAGTTGAAAAATCGGATGCCTGAATAGTGGTAGATGAACCATCCATGGAAAAGGCCCCTTGATTTCCTTCCAACGTCAGGATCATGAGGGCAAAACTATTCGTAGAAGTACGGAAAAAACCGATTTGTCTCGATCCGGTGCAAAAGATTTGGGGGAGCAGGGAAGCGCCTGCTTCTCCTGGGTAACCCGAAAGGTGCATCACATAAACAGGATTTGATGCCTGGATGTATGCTGTAGGAGAAGAAGGTGGAATCGGGTAGCTGAAGAATTGACCCGCGTTGATGGTTTGTACAAAGGCACCGTCAATATTCAAGGTGGTATTGTCGGTAACTCCAACAATATAAACCCTTTCTGCATTTTCTGTTGGGGTATTGGTGGCATCTCCCTTAATGGCAATATATTCGTTGCCAATAATTGAAACCGGGACGATCTGGTCGCCGGCAACATCCCATCCGCCCGTTTGAATAGAATCATCCGCCCAGGTTATTGCAATGGGTTTGTCAGAAACAATGTGTGAACCTGCCAAGGTACGGGCTGCCTCTTGATGAATTGATCGGGCGCTGTATGTCTCTCCCTGGTTTAAGGTAATCGTGAAAGTACTGTTTGCATCATGGCCTATAATATCGTCGGTAGGGGTGATGGTTATTGTTGTATTGTCTTGGGTGGCTACAATTTCAAAGGTTTCATAAGCATCGTTATAAGGGAAATTATTGTATCCGTTTTGAGAAATTATATAAAATTCATATCCCAATGCATTTTGCCCTTTTAAAGAAAATATGCCTGGATTACTTTCATTGGCCTCTTCATAATAAGCAGTGACGAGATTATCGGTAGTTAACTTTAATCCTTTCGTATTTACATTATTTGCAGGACTGTTTTCAATCTGGTTCTTAAATGCAGTTAAAGGGATAGAGAAGGTGGCATTTGGCCCGATTGATCCCGAAATAGGTGTAAAAGTCTGATCGGCGGGCATGGTCAATTGGAAATTAACGGGATCACTCATACTTGACAACCTTATAAAAATGGGATTGTCTCCATGAGTTGCAGAAATATCAGGAGCTACAAACCAAAACTGATTATCAATCTGGGAAAACAATTTCTCACATGAAAATAGCAACAATAGATATACAAGTAAAAACTGTTTAATCATTTTTGTGTTTTATTTTTAATTCCTAATTTTTAATTCCTAATTTCCTATATAGCCCGTAAATCACCGGGTTCCCTTTCCTGACTTCAATGGTGAAATTATCCAACACGTATGGCAATTTTTTCGGGTTCCAAATATACGCTTTGAAAATTAAATGGTGGTGTCGTAATTCAAGATCCGATATTCGTAAAGAGGTATATACTTTTCCGGTTTGGCCAGGTTTTACATAGTCATTTACCGGAACTGCATTCCACCAAATCATCTTTTCGTTGGAGGTCACGCTCAATACCATCCAGGCAGCTGGAAATACCAGGGGCAACCGGATCTCGGCTGAAACATCAATGATATCGGTCGGCTGGTGTATCAAATCACGCAGGGGCCGGGAGTATGTGGGACTGAATTCGCAAGTGTCGGCATAGAATGATCGGGTCCCATCTATGGGCAAGGAATCCTTGCATTTTTCTTTATTCACAAAACCCCACTCCTCGGGTGAGGGTTCAAAACCATTGACCAAAGTTGAGAAATATTCCAATTCTGGCTTTAATGGTTTGATCCGCGAAAAAAGATAGAAATCTCCACCACAATAAGTTTTATGTTTGATAAGGTATGGGAACTGTTGAAGAATCAGTTGATAATTTTCCCAGGGAGAGGATGAGATACAACCATAAGCCAGATAGTCACTCTTTTCTTCAGTAAGAAATTGAAGGAAACGGCCATGCCTTCCAATTGAATCTTCATAGATAAAAGGCAGGTTCTGGCATTTCAGTTTCTTCAGATAGTAGGGATTGATCTCTGGTTTTGTCCCCAGAATAATCCGGCATTGACTTGAACCCAATGAATCAATGGCCCGTTTCGACTCGGATACGATTTCCTGATAGGGAGCCTTATAAAACAACTGATAATGCTTTCGTTCCAGAATAAGAGAGGGTATCGTGACGAGAGCGATCAGGCCAACCACAATAACCTGATGAATGGGACGCTCTGTTTTGAATCGCCCGAAAAGAAAAAACAATAAAAACGGAAACGAAAAAATCAGCACCGAATATTGCAAAACCGAACTCCGGAAGGTGGAATACAGATATCCGATGAGGAATGGTGCCAGAAACCAAATCACAGAGATCAAAAGGAAATTCCGGTTTGCCCTGGTTTTTTCATGATGCCAGAATAATGCCAGGATGATCAGTAAAATGACCAAAGAATAGATAAATACTGAAAAATGGAAAATGTACTTCAGATAATCAATGATGAAATCAAATCGCGGCTTTTGTAGCCATCCTTCAACTCCTCCCACATTTAGCTGATACAGAAAGATCGGAATATGGGGAAGATATAAAATGATAATGATTAGATTGGAACATAGATAGGATCGGACTTGTTGACGGGAAATATAAAACAAACCGGTTACCGCGACCATTACTGCAAAAAGTCCGCAGAAATGATGGTCGTATGCACATAAGGCACCCGCTAAAATATAACCGGCCAGGTTCCATGTTTTTTTTCGGTCCGAATGGAAGACAACATTTGTCCAGAAAAAAACCATTAACAAAGCAAAACACAATCCACTGCTGTATGGCCTTGCTATCTGACTGTACATTACAGGGTACTGAAGGAAAGAGAGAAATGAAGCAGCCACCAGCCCTACGGTTGAGTTGAACCACATTTTCCCGATCCGGTAAATTAACCAGACTGAAACCAATCCAAAAAAGATGAATGGAATCTTAAGGGCCATTTCACTCACTCCGAAAAGTTTGACCCAGTAATAGAGAAAAACCTGAACTCCGGCCGGATGCCCATCAATTTTAATGCCTTTATCAATCAGCTCACCGAAAGTGGAAAACTGAGTGCGGATGATCGCACTGAATTCATCATGGGTAAAAGGAATATCAACCAACCGATAGCATCGCAAGATGGCCCCGGTAACCAGGATCAGAAATAGTAATCCCTCACTGCAAAAGGATCGTTTAAAACGTTTCAATGAATCGATTCCTAAGGTCGCATAAGCACTTCCACAACATTGCCCTGAGAAAGTGTTTTCCGGGCATAGTCGTGTACCGATTGAACGGTTAACGCTTTTACGTTGTTTTCATACCCGTTCAAATAATCAAGATTGTATAAATAATAGTCGCTCAAAGTACCTGACCACCAATTATTCTCCTTCATATCTTCCGGCCTTTGTTTGAGAAAATACTCTTTGGCTTTTTGTAAGTCAGTCTCTGTCGGACCATTTTCTATTAATTTATTAATTTCATTGTGAACAATATTTACCAGTTTATCAGCTTTAGCAGGATCGGTATCAAAACTGATGTTCATACTGAACCCGGGGATGGGATATTTTTCCAGGTTATACGAAATCCGCACACTGTATGTGCCTCCTTCATCTTCCCGGATTGACTGGATATAACGGAGTTCTAAAATATGACGAAGCGCTGCTCCTAACAATTTGTCATTTGCCGAGAAGGTACATTCTCCGTTATAGTTGACAAATACAGAAGTCCGTGGTGTTTTGTTTTCCCGATTGAAATCATTGACTACTTTTCCTTTGGGAGGGCGTACGCCCTGGTCTTTGTATGCTTCTTTTCTTTTTATCGTGGGTAAGGAAGCCAAATATTTTTCAACCATGGGTTTCACTGCTTCGGGATTGATTTTTCCAACAAATTGAAAAGTAAAATTTCCCGGATCTGAGAATCGATCCTTGTAAACTGCCTGAACCCGCTCGAAGGTCACTTCATCAAGGAGCTTATAATTAATTGGTTGTACCCGTGGATTATGATTGCTCATCATCACATCAACAGTATCTGAAAAAGCAGTCCTTGGGTCTGAAGCAGCATTGATATAATAGGCTTTGACCTTTGCCATCCAGGTGTTATAATCGCTTTCATTCCAGCGTGGGTGCGTAAAATATAGATAAATGAGCTGCAATGTTGTTTCGAGATCCTTTGGAGAAGTCCTTCCTACAACAAGATCTTGATCGTCTGGTAATTGCAGGGTAACATTTACCCGTTTACCGGCCATCATTTTATTAAGATCCGTCCGGGAGAAATTTCCAACTCCCATTTGTGACACCACTGCTCCAAAAAAGTTTGCGGTAGTCACTTTGTCATTTGGAACCAGCGAAGCGCCACCTGGAGAATAACCCCGGATCAATAACTCATCTTCCTTGATATCTGTTGGTTTAAAAATAACCCGCATTCCGTTTGAAAGTGTCCATTCGGTTGTCTCTATTGCTTGATTCACAGAAGTTTTCATCACTTTCCCGGAGATTGGATCCTTTTCAATCAGCTTTTTTCCTGCCAAAACATCCACATACGGTTTGATGTTTTCCGTTTGAAAAGAAGAAAGCGCTGACTGGATAGCAGTTACATCGGGAATAATGATTCCGGGTTTATCCGGCCCGGTAATGGTGATCACTTCATTTTCCTTTGTTACATATTTCATGGCCTCCTGGTTGATCTCTTCCAACGTTATTTTCGGGATCTCGGTCTTGGCAAACTGATATTCAAATTCGATGCCGGGATTCGGTGTGTTCCCTAAAAAATTTGCCACATTGGCATATACCAATTCACGGTTCTTCCGTTTGTCACGTTCCATATAGCGTGAGTCGTAATTTCGTAGAATATCGGCTTTGGCCCGCTCAAATTCACCGGGGGTGAAACCATACCTCTTCATTCGGTCCATCTCGGTAAGTAATGCAGTAAGCGCTTTGAGAGATTGATTGTTGGCAGCCTGCGCCATCCCTGTAAATGCATCTGTATTCCGGGTAAATCTTCCGTATGAACTATAGGCATAAAGGAATGGAGGATTTTCCACCCGCGATAATTCATTCAATCGTGTCCCGAGCATGGTATTGATGAAACTGCGAATCAATTGAAGCCGCATATATCCAAGATTTTTCTCATGATCCTTAACAGCCTCATGTTTAAAACTCACCTGGACCATAGTTCCAACAGCCTCTTTGTCTGTGGCGGTTCCAATGAGGGGCTCCTGATTGTCTGGTACTGGGAAAATTTCTTTGAACGGAGGGTTTTCCAACTTGGGAATTCCGGAGAAGATCTTTTTAATCTTTGCTTCTACCACGGCTTCATTAAAATCGCCAACAACAATAATGGCTTGTAAATCGGTGCGGTACCAGTTTTTGTAAAAGTCTGTCAGGGTTTGATATTTAAAATGATTAATAACCGCAGTATCACCAATCACATTGCGTTTGGCATATTGTGACCCTTTATAAATAATAGGGGCCAGTGCATTATTCATTCGCTCATCGGCCGAACCATACATCCGCCATTCTTCCCGGATCACACCCCGCTCAAGGTCAATTTCTGAAGGCTCAAAGGAAAGATAATGGGCCCAATCGTGGAGGATCATCAAAGCAGTATCGAGAATTCCTTCGCGTTGTAAGGGTACATTCGACATATTGTAAATGGTTTGTTCAAGTCCTGTACCTGCATTCACATTGGTCCCGAATTTTACCCCAATGGTAGCAAGATAATCGAGAATGCCTTTTTTGGGAAAATTTTCTGTTCCGTTAAAAGCCATGTGCTCGGTGAAATGGGCCAATCCATTTTGGTCATCATTTTCCTGAATCGCCCCGATGTTGGTAGCAATGAAAAATTCAGCCCGGTTTTCGGGGATTTTATTTGACCGGATATAATAATGCATCCCGTTTTCCAGTATGCCGCTCCTCACCTTAGGATCAAGGGGAGGCATTGTTTTTAGATCATAATCCTGAGCTTGGATCAGTGATGGAAAGTATGATAAAAGGATTGAAAAAAGGATTAAACAAGTCAAATGTTTTTTCATGATTGAAATTTTCAACAAATGTAATATTAATAATTTTCTTCCCTTACTTGCATATAGGCTTTTGGATGTAAACAGGCAGGACATGTTTCGAGCGCTTTTTGAGATTCATATACATACCCGCAATTGATGCATTTCCACCACACTTTTCCATCTTTGATGAACACTTTATCTTCCGAAACATTTTGCAAAAGTTTCAAATAGCGACGTTCGTGTTCTGCTTCTACTTTTGTAATCGTTTTATAAGCGGTGGCGACTTCTATGAATCCCTCTTCCCTGGCGATCTTCTCAAATTCAGGATACAACTGGGTCCACTCTTCATTTTCTCCTTCGGCGGCAGCTTTCAGGTTCTCTTTTGTCGTTCCGATAACTCCGGCAGGATAACTGGCTGTGATTTCCGCCGGTCCTCCTTCTAAAAATTTAAAAAACCGTTTGGCATGTTCTTTTTCCTGGTTGGAAGTTTCCATAAAAATGTTTGCAATTTGTTCGTATCCTTCTTTCCTTGCAATGCTGGCGAAAAACTCATAACGGTTACGGGCTTGCGATTCTCCTGCAAAAGATTTGAGCAGGTTTTGTTCCGTTTTTGTCCCTTTTAGTGTTTTCATATCTTTTTTGTTAGATGTAAAATGAATACTGACTTTTATTATCCGAAAGCTCAAGCAGTTGATATCTGCTTTTATAAATGAATTCTATAAAAGATGAATTCCCTGAGATTTAATGCAAGATAGAAAATATAATAATTGAGTGTGCGATTTTTTTTACCCATTTCTTAAGTTTGTACCTGGATTTAACAACAAACAATGACCATTATGACAGGATGGAAACAATTTCAGGAAGGATTCCCCTGGTTTGAAGGGGAACAAGGATACCCATTGAAGGCTTATTCGGAATTCATGCCCCCACCGGTTCTTGGGTTTAATCCACACGACGGAAGTGCTTATCCTTGGCTCTTTAGTGATTCCGACCCTTATGGATGGCGTGTTCTGGAAATGGAGGAGGAGCTTCAACTTCGTCCTGGGCTTAAGGATATTGGTCAGCAAGTGATGAAACACATCATTGACCTGGGAAAAGGATTATTGCCTCCCGCGCTTGCCGGTCATAAACACGGCAATTTACTTTCAAACCCATATTGGCCTTCCGAATTGGCTGCTCATGCTGGTAAGCTGGATCATGAAAAGTATGTGGTTTTTTTACCGACTTCACTTTCAAAGACCAGAGATGACAAGGGTCGCAACAGATGGACTTTTTTTGGTGCCAGTGAACAAGGACCGGAAAAGGCCTTCTGGAAATCTTTCTACCTGGATGAAAAACGGGAGTTCCCAGAAGCCGACTTTATTTCGTTTTGCCAGAAGATCCTGAATACTGCATTCGGGCTACACCCTGATGACCGTGAACAATTGAGAAGCCTGGGGTTCCGCATCCTGCCTTCTGGTGATAGTCATGCAATCCCATATTGGAACATTTCTGCTTTGCCTTCCTGGACCAATAACTACCTTGTCACAGATAACTCATCCTTTGAAGAAGTAAAGTTCCTGCTTACCTTCAAACCGTTCAGCCTTTTACCTCAGGAGGTTAAGGAAAAATATCTGTCGGGCCGTCTTTTTTTACTGCCATTTCCGGGAAGCCTTTTGTTATGGGGCAATCCTGCCTTTCTTCGCCTCCAGAAACAATTCCATACAGCCACTCAGTTTCCAATGCTCAGGCTGGTTAGAAGAAACGAAGGCCCCGGGGGGCTCCGGGTTCCTCAGTCGGGGTGGCTGCATGAGCCCCGGACAAAGGGTGAAAAGGCCGAAATTATTGAAGAATTGTTACTGAATACGTATATCCGCACCAACCGTTGGGACCGGGTGCCTCGTCATGAAGACAGTTTGCCGGCAAGCACCCAGATTGATCCTGTGGTACAGACCCTTTTCGATACCACGCTCAAGGCGCTGGACCTATACAACAAACCCATGGCCCGGAATTGTCAGTTGATTACCGAACAATATGGGTTACTCCTCGATGGTCCAAAAGCAACTCTTCCGGAAATTGAGAAGGCTGCTTCGACCATTCTTATGGGAGGCCTCTTCCTCTATCGCTTTTTCTTCCCACCCATGCGTGTCGGGAAACACGAGGTATTCTGGCACCGCCCATTGGTGGCTTGTGTTTCTCACAGGAACGGTAATCCTGAGATCTTCGATCATTTGCTGAGTGGATATATGACCGGTTATCAGATAAATAAGGCTGATCCATCTGACCCTGTTGAACTTTGGCCGCGTATTGATCGTCGTGTTATCCCCCTCGCTATTCTGAATTATTTCGACACAATACATGACCATTATCATCACCAAACGGCATTGAACCTGATGATGCTTTATGATATGTGGGAGATAAACGGGAAAAAACCGCTTGAAAGAGCGTATGCCCGGCGACTGATCCGGATCCAAAAAACAGAAACCCTGGAACAATGGTTGTCACAACTTTCAGAAAGATCCACAGATCCGGCTGCTTCAATAAATGTTAAGACCTTTATGGAAGGGATCCTTGAGCCATCAGGAAAAGCTGCTTTTATCCATAAACCGATCACTTTCGGCGAAACTGCCAACCGGTCGTATGAAGAAGCCTACTGGAAACAAATTCATTTCCTCGCCCATGGCCGTTTTATCAATAAAGATAATGCCGATGTGGTTCAGGATGCTGAAACGCTGAAACAGGTAAATCATTCCGGGCGGGATCTTCATCAATTGGGAGACTGGCTGATGGAACATCACCATACCGCGATAGCCGCAGCAGGAATGGAAAATGAGGCCGAAACTGGGGAACTGCCTTTTCGTTGGGAAACCGATTTCGATTTTAATGGATTTGGCGGATGGAATGCGAACCAGGATGGATCCGAATTTGAACGCAACATCCTTGTTATTATCCCGGGGAAAAATCGCAACGAAGCAGTCATAATGGCCGATCATTATGATACAGCTTATATGGAAGATGTTTACGATACGGATTCCGGTGGCACAGGCGCACGCATCGCTGCTGCCGGGGCCGACGACAACCATTCGGCAACTACAACTTTATTGCTGGCGGCACCCATATTTCTGAAAATGGCAAAAGAGGGGAAGCTGGAACGGGATATCTGGCTGCTTCACCTCACCGGAGAAGAGTTCCCTTCAGATTGTATGGGAGCCCGTAATTTTTGCCGTAACTATGTTCAGAAAACGTTGAAAATGAGAAGGTGTGATGGGTCATTCCGGGATCTTTCAAAGGTGAATGTTGCCGGTGTTTTTGTAATGGATATGATTGCGCATAATCGCGACAATGCCCGCGATATCTTCCAAATCGCCCCTGGACGGACCATCGATTCAATTAAACTCGGTTACCAGGCTCATCTGGCTGCCCGTACCTGGAATGTAATGATCCCCCAATGGAATACTTTACCCGAGAGAGCCACATGTATTCGCGGTCAACGAGTAAAAGAAGATTCGCAGATTCCTAAAACGGCTTTACACCTGCCTCTGGAGGGCGAAGTCAGGCCGTGGGAAGATCCCCACAGCACCCTTTATAACACCGATGGTATCATCTTTTCCGATTCCGGGATCCCGGTCGTCCTTTTTATGGAAAATTACGATATTCACCGCACTGGCTATCACGACACCCACGATACCATGAAAAATATCGACCTCGATTACGGTGCTGCCGTCTCTGCCATCGCTATCGAAACAGTTGCACAGGTAGCTGGCTCTATTTAGTACATTGGCCAATAACTAACATATCGCCATCACGCAAAAATTAGCGGTTTTCATAAGGCCGGATTTTATTTTTTTTCTAAAAATAGGAAACCTTTACGTATCTTTGCAAAAGTTCTTCCCGCTCTAATTCGGTTGTTCCAACCTTCATTATTCAGCAGTACCCAATTTTATTAGAACTACCCATTTATTTATTTAGAAATATCTATTATGTCATTTGAAGATTTATTATTAACTGAGCCCCTCCTTCTGGCTCTGAAAACCGAAGGATATTCAATTCCTACTCCAATTCAGGAAAAAGCGATCCCCATCATCTTACATCGTAAGGATCTTCTGGGTTGTGCCCAAACTGGAACAGGAAAAACTGCAGCCTTTGCATTGCCCATCTTGCAGCTTCTTGATGAAGATAAACTCCAGGATTCCGGTAGAAGGGTCATCCGCGCACTGATCGTAACTCCAACCCGTGAACTTGCAATTCAAATCCGTGAAAGTTTTGCTGCGTATGGAAAACATACCAGTCTGCGCTGCCAGGTTATTTTTGGCGGAGTTCCACAACATTCCCAGACCATTGCTCTGAAAAACGGAGTTGATATTCTGGTTGCTACTCCCGGCCGGCTTCTCGATTTGATCGACCAGAAATTCATTTCCCTCAATGACCTTTCTTTTTTTGTACTCGACGAGGCCGACCGGATGCTCGATATGGGATTTATCCATGATGTGAGAAAAATCATCACGAAACTTCCGGCAAAACGTCAGTCGCTTTTCTTTTCCGCAACAATGCCTGCAGAGATACAAAAACTGGCATCTACCATTCTGGTAAACCCGGTGAAAATCGAAATAGCTCCAATCCGGTCTACCTCAAACCTTATCAAACAAGCTGTTTACTTCGTTGATAAACGAGATAAACGTCCACTGCTTATTCACCTGCTTAAGGATTGTTCCATTGCTTCGGCCTTGGTTTTCACAAGGACGAAACACGGTGCCGACCGGGTGTCAAGAGATCTCAACAAAGCAGGTGTGAAAGCAGCCTCTATTCATGGTAATAAATCTCAAAATGCCAGGCAGGAGGCTTTGAGAAGTTTCAAGAACAAAACCCTGAGGGTCCTTGTTGCAACCGATCTCGCTTCCCGGGGTATTGATGTGGAGGAATTATCCCACGTTATCAATTACGAACTCCCGAATATACCCGAAACCTATATCCACCGGATCGGCCGGACAGGTAGAGCAGGAATCAGCGGCGTAGCCCTTTCTTTCTGTGATGAAGAAGAAAGGGAGTATCTGAAAGAAATAAACAAACTTACATCCAGCCGGATTCCGGTTGTTGAAGACCATCCTTTCGCAATTCGAATCCCTTCGGCGAAATACATATATGAACCGGATTCAAGATTAGCCGTTGCAGGAGTAACCCGATAACAGTTATCTCGTTGTAGCTTCGATGTGTTCGGTGAGTTTACCGAGACACCTTACATAGCTGCCATATTCATTGTCGTACCATCCGAAAATCTTGGCATGGGTCACCGGCAGGTTGATGTCACGGGCCTCATTAACGCCCATGGATTGTAACAAGGAAGCAGGTATCGGAAGAAAACCAGTACGTGTATGGGTTTCGTGACCTTCAATAACAACGGCGGCAGGGAATCCCATGATATCAGAAGAAACATTCTGCTTGTCGCTGAAATGGAGAAGGCCAATTTGAGATCCTTGTGATGCCTTACGGTATAAATTGTTGATATACCCTCCGCTGATCACAGGCTCACCAAACGTATCGACCCTTGAGTTGAAAGTAATATTCAGTGAGATCAGCGATACTGTACTGGTTGGAATTCTTACAGAATCAGCCATGAATCCAATGTTGGCGATCTGTGGCAATACCATCTCCAGGGTTTTTCCAGCGCCTGTAGAGGAAAGAATGATGTTATCTAACACCGACCTGTTCTTTCTGAGATCGGATGTGCCGGCAGTTGGAACGGCATCGAGTACACTCTGGGTGTTGGTTGCGGAATGTACAGTCGACATCGAAGCGGTGAGGATTCTCATTGTTTCCTGATCTTCAAGCAGGGGCTTCATCATGTGTGCAAGACCAGTGGTGGTGCAGCTTGCAGCCGAAACAACATGGTGCTGGTGGGGCTGGAAATTGAGATGGTTGATTCCATATATCAAAGTCGGACTCTGACCGGAATCTTTATGGGATTTGTCTTTGATTTTAAATGGCGCACTTGCAATAACTTTCTGAGCGCCGGCTTCCAGATGGCCTCTGAGGCTTCCCTTGGGATCATCCGACGGAATAGTGGGATCAAGGAACCTCCCCGTGCAATCAACTACGATCCGTACCCCTTCTTTAACCCACCCGATATTCCTCGGAATGCGTTCTTTCCTCAATATTTTGACTGGAAATCCTCCAAAATCCAACAAGCCGTTTTCTGCGTCTACAATTGATATCTCACATTTTTTTCCAGTGAAACCAAATAAAAAATGATCCAGCGAACCATACGTGGAATCCGTACTTATGGTTTGCATGATATCTTCCAGGCCTTTTCCAACCTCACGGCCTACATTGATCACAACCCCGTCAAAATAACGTGATTGCAAATGGTACCATAGGGTCAGTTTTCCGATTCGTCCCAATCCATTGATGCCCAGCAACTTTTTTTCTTTTGATGTGATTTCCATGATATTTAGAGTTAACAGTTAGTTTCAGATCAAAACTCCTGAATCCGGATAGGATAATTTCCCTGATAAATAATGCCCAGAGAACCATCAAGGGCAATTTTATCAAAGACTTTAAAAACAGTATCATTGATCTTGCATGTTCTTCCGCGTTCATCCATGACAAGCTCTGTACAGTTTACTACACATACTTTGCCCAAACTGGAAGCAGTGACTGCAGCATGAGAGGTAGCTCCTCCTTTGCCGGTCAGAAGTCCGTCACATTCAAAGATCATTTCAATATCATCAGGTACCGTGTCTGGCCTGACCAGGATGCTATGCCCACCTTCATATTCTGTTTTTATGGCGTGAATATCCTCCATGTTGAATGCCACATATCCGTTTAAAACCTTATTGCCAATCCCGATGCCAGTCCCTGCCTGCTTCATTTTTTGACGGGTGAAGGCAAATACCACTTTCTTCTCATGTTTGGTAATGGACTGATCCCTGACCTGTAAAATATATAGATCGTCTGGCTCAGCAGTTTCAAAGGTGAATTCTATCTCCTGATGCCCAAAATCGTGCTTCCCAAGAAGATCATGGGCGAAATTGTTCAGTTTGTTGAAAATTTTTGGAAATGCACTTTCCAGAGAAAATGGGCTCTTCAGATAGTATTTTTTACGCTGGGCTTCGCTGATGGGTAAGGTGTTGACCAAACCAGCTACAATATCTTCTCCCTGGCTTAGAAATGAAAAATCTCCATTCAGGTGAATTCCCGGTGCACTTTCCCTTATATCACAAGTGAAAACGACACCTGACCCCGATTCCCGGTGGATGTTCCCGAATACCATCTGCTGAACAATCACGGCGGTTCCCCATTCCTGGGCTATCTGTAAATGACTGCGATATGCTTTGGCACGGGTGTTATTCCAGGAGTTAAATACCTCAATGATTGCCTGCCGAGCCTGAAGCAGTGGATCTGGTTCGAAATAGACATTCTGGTCTTTCAATATGTCTTTGTAAGTAAAAGCAATTTCCCGCATAATGGCTGGCGAAAAATCAATCTTCCGGGTAATGTCATATTTCTGCTTATATTCAAGCATAACCTGGTCAAAAACATCCCTTTCAATGCCATACGACATCCCCCAAGTCTGGAGCAGGCGCCGATAACAATCCCAGGAAGTCCATCCAAAGTTAGACTGTTTGCTTAGGGTTTCTGTGATTTCGTCATTCAACCCTACATTCAGAAAGGTATTCATTGCCCCGGGCATCGAAATGGCCGATCCGGATCTTACACTGAGCAACAAAGGGTTGAGGGGATTAGCGAATTCGCGATGGGTAATTGTTTCAAGAGCCCGTATGTGTTGGGTAATCATGTTATCAATCTCCGCATGTAAGGATGGATGTTTCAGAATGGAACCCATCCGGCGAAATACCTCTGTTGTGAGAATAAATCCGGGAGGAACAGAATAACCGGTAAGAAATAATTTTTTCAGAAAATATCCTTTTGACCCCAGAAATATCTGGCTGTCGATCAGCGGATTTTCTTCATTAAATGGACTGATCACTACATCGGGATCGTATGACATGATCTGGCGGATGTCATCGGGCGAAAAGTTGTCGGCCATGTTGTGAAGGCTGTTCATGACCTTCCCGATGAAATTGTCGAGCGACTGAATTAAAAATGCAGAAGATAGAAGATCTCGAAAAAAACTTTCCGATTTTTTATGAATAAACTTGCTTAAAGATTTCTGATCCTGCTTGGCTTCAGATGGGAAAATCTGGGGAATAATCAATTTAAGAAGGTCATCATAAGAACTCAGAAAATAATGGTTGATGATCTCCTTTACACTTTCTCCCATAAACTGAAAAATGTTCAGGTACTGCCCGATGGTAAAACTTCCTGAACTCAGACTATATTGAAGCATCTGCAGATTCGAATCAAAACCCTGGTCGGGGATTCCATCCAATTCCAGACCTTCCTTCAGCAATTCGAGGATAGAATAGATGTTTTTCAGCGTCTTGGCGGTAATGTAATCGGTATTCATTTTACCAATGATCCGCTCCATAAGTACTGAAGCAATACCTTCCAACCGGAAAGTTACGCCGAGGGCTTCGAATTTTTTTTCATGATACTCCCCGTACATTGAAGGAATCCCGAAGGCAATATGGCGTTTGTGATAAATATTCTCCCATCCTTGACTGGGGTTGGGATCAAAGATGATCTGGTTGAGCCGGCTCATGAAATTGAATATGAGCTTGAGCGCTTTTTCATCTTCTGATTTATCAAGATATTCCGATAACTGTTGGATCTCTTCAGCAGTAAAAAAATTGTACCGGTTCAGAATCCCGGCAATATTAACCGTTTCAAATGAATACTTCTCTTTCAGAAGTTTGTATAACCGTATGAGGAGCTGGACTCTGCGTACATCATGTTCTGTCCCCACATCAATAGTCGACAGCATCTTATCGATTTCATTCGATTCAAGCTCAGAAAGCTGATTGACCGACAGATTTCCGGTTTCGCATAAGGCATTAACAACCTGATGAACTCCTGAAACCCAGGGGCCATTTACGTCAATGGTGCTGAGAACATCTGCCGGAATAAGCGATTTAAGCCGGTCAATGCGCAAATTCTTCCAGAAATTAAGAATCTCCAAACAAATACGAATATGCGAATTGTTCCCTTCTGTATGGATCTGCTTTCGTAAAAAATGAATCAGCTTGTCTGCCCGTTGTGTGGTCTCATCCAGCGAGGTGGTAACCTCACGTAACTCACCTTCGGCACCAATCTCACTGAAGTAAACCGGAAATATCCTGGTAAGCTGCTTGATCCTCTTGTAAATGGGAGCAATATTGGAATTTAATAACCGGGTAACATCACGTTGAAAAAGATCGGTGTCGAAGATAAAAATACCTCCCAACCTGAGATTGATGATCAAGGCCGATAGAAGTTTTTTCATGACTTCAGGGGCATACTCAATCAGTTCAAGCCACACCCTGATGTTTTTAATATGATTCCGGTCTACATGAAGTTGCCAGTTATCTGTAAGATATACCACTCCGGGAGTGACAAAGCCCATCCGGATGAGTTTGTTCTCAAAATAACGGATAAGGGTTAAATTGGAACTGTTCATGATCTCTTTTCCGAGTGTTAGCACCGAATCAAGAACCGTACCGACATAATTCTGCCTGAACTCTTCAAATAGCACAAACAAATCGTCAATGGAAGCAATGATCTGATCTTCGGTCAGCTCTTTGCTGATTTCCCGGATGACCCGGTTAAGATCCCAAAGCAGATAATCCCGCTGATGAACCATTCCGGAAAGATGTAATAAAAAGAAAAGATAGTGTAATTTTTCAATCGCTTTTTCAAATTCATCCGTAAATTTTCTGAAGGCAGCTGCGATGTCGGTAAAGGAAAAAGCATGGCCCACTAAGGTGTCCCAATCTTCAGCCGCCTCCATTTTCCTCTGTTGATCATCGAAAAATGGTTTTCCAAGCGACAAAATGTTCCCTTTGTATTTATCTCCGAAAATTTTATTTTTAGAACGATACCATGTTTCAATCTGTGTTGTCGATTGCCAAAAATTCAGGTTTTTACTGATAATAGTCCGCGTAAGGTTAAAAATCCGTGTGGAGAAGAATGGCTCGTGGGCAAGATTTTTGAGACTGTTGAATATCATTCCCAAATTAGCAATGTAACTGAATGTCTGTGTCTCAATATTCTCTTCTAATTTGTCAAGAGCATTTGTAATAACCTGCTTGTTATTGACGGGATCTGCCGAAAGATTCTCAAGGAACTTAAGAAAGGTATATACAAGTTGTTCTGCTTGTTTGGGAGTGAGTTTCTCCTTTAAAAGCGTTGAAACAATGTTGCATAGAATATCAAAGGCGCGGATGGCATCCGGATGAGCTTGATAAAACCAAAAATCGCCAATGAGGATTCCGGGGAGCTGTTCCACCACAAAGGAACGGTTGGAATAGGGGTGGTGGAATTCAGTGAAAAAATCCTCTGTCCGTTTGTGTATCCCCCAATAATTGCCCGATAGGCTGATAAACCATTGATGGTCACTGGGAATGATGATCTCTAAATCCCTGGTATGAGCCAGGTTTATCTCAAGTGCTTTTGACTGTAATTCGGGATTCATGGAAACATTTTTTTTCGTTCATTACAATCTGGAAATATAACTGATCAGATCGATGATCCGATTTGAGTAACCTATTTCATTATCATACCATGCCAAAACCTGAACAAAATCTCCGTCAATTACTTTGGTACTCAGTGCGTCAAAAATTGCCGAGTGGGAATTGTTGATGATATCGCTCGATACCACCGGGTCCTTGCAATATTCCAGAAATCCTTTCATCTGATGTTTTTCCGCAATCTGAAATACCTCGCGTACCAATGGGGGAGTAACCTTTTTGTTTAGCACTGCAGTCAGTTCAACAAAAGAACCATCTGGTACTGGCACACGGGTTGCAAAGCCATCGAACAGATTTTTCATCTCCGGCATAACGAGCGAAACAGATCGGATTGCACTGGATGTTGTGGGAATAAGGTTGACCGCGGCTGCGCGGGCACGACGGAAGTCCTGATTTGGGCCGTCAAGTATAGATTGATTGTTGGTATAAGGATGAACAGTGTTCATAAATGCTTTCTTCACCCCGAAGGAGTCGTTAAGAACTTTAAGCACCAACGCAACACAGTTGGTTGTACAAGAAGCGTTCGAGACAAAACGGTCGGAGGGAAGGAGTTGCTGATGATTAACCCCCATTACAATCGTCCTGTCAATTAAATCATCACCCGGTGGACAGGTGAGGATGACTTTTTTTACACTACCACGCAAATGTTGATTAAGCTCTGAGCGGGTTTTAAAAAGTCCGCTTGATTCTACCACGATTTCTGCTCCTGATAATTCCCAGGGAATGGTCGATGGATGTCTTTCTGAAGAAACGGGTATTCGCTTGTTGTTTACCAGTAAATAACCTTTTTCAACTTCTATTTCCGCTGAATACTTTCCATGGATGCTGTCATATTTCAGTAAATGTGCGAGCATTGAAATATCCATCGCGTCATTTAAATGTACAACCTCTATTTCAGACGATGTACAGGCAAGCCGGAAAACCATTTTGCCAATTCTTCCCAGTCCGTTGATCCCTATTTTAATAGCCATGAACGATTGATCACTTTGTTAGTCTGTCAAGTAATAATAGCAAAAGGATCAGGAGAAAATATTCTTCCCCTGATCATCATTCTACAAATATAAACATTTTTTCGGAGCATGTATTTTCCGCAGCGATCATAGCCTGAAGGCCAAAATAAGACCGCTTCTCCCCAACAACCTAATCAAACCAGAAAGTTCGACAAGAGCGCCAGATGGCCGTGTCAAATTCTCCCGCTGATGCTCTTTCCCTTTTGCCATCGCTGTTTTTTATTTCTGCTCCTTTTTTATTTCATCGTTTTCCCCATCGAAAGTATTCCCTCCTGACCGATATTAAGGAGCCGGGAAATTTCATTGTACCGGTTTGTTTTATGGCTTTCGGTCAAACGTTTGTGTCAGTTTTTTTAATTCCTGTGAGTGAAAATTTCCTTTCCGTCTTTTTTTAACGATAGCTCACCATGCCATTCGGTATATTCATAATTGCTGTTACTGTATTTAATACCGGATGCAGTGGTATCTTGCTTCAGCTCAATTT
>JALNWG010000029.1 GCA_023231005.1 Bacteroidales bacterium
GTTAACCAGGATTCTCTGCCTGTTACAGTTATTATTAGATCATGGAAGACAGGCATGTACATGGCTCGACTCGTCTTTATGAATGAAATTATTGCATCGGCGAAGTTCGTGGTGGAGAGGTAAGTATCCTGGTATTAAATCAAACCTGAAAAATACTTGTTTGAAAGCATATCCAAATCCTGCGAATAATTTCATCACTGTGGAATACAAATTGGATTTTACTCCGGATAATACAACACTTTATGTATCCGATATGCTTGGAAGCACAAAATTATCATACAACAGTTTGCACTTCAAAATTTATAAAACAATAAAAATACGGTCAAATGAAAACCAGGTTTCTTTTTCTTATGATGTAGACATTGATATGCGCATGTGCTTTAAACAGCTATGCCCAACAATCTGCCTTCTCAAAAGTATTTAAATACACAAATGGTGATATTCAGGGATTTTCGCAGGTTCAGTCGGTTGATTCGGGATTCCTGATTGCCGGCAAAATGGAAAATATGGGTATGGCAATGAAAACCGATCTTTCAGGAAACTTTATCTGGGCCAGGCAGTATTCAATAAATGGATTCTTTACCCAAATTATCCGGACTTCCGATTCCCGCTTTGCCCTCCTTGGCATCGTGGGTGATCAGTACGATCAGCTTGTTTTCCCGCAACACTTGTTCCAACTCTCTCATCGTAATCGGTTTGGCAAGAATTTTCTTTTGCTTGTCAAGAAGAAACATGGTCGGGGTAGCATAGATATTATAATCGTCCACTGCTTTTCCTCCAAATCCTTTTAAATCAGAACCGTTGATCCAGTTCAACCGGTTCTCTTTCAGAAAACCGGTCCATGCTGCCCGGCTTGTATCGATGGAAATGGCCATCACCTCTATCCGTTTCGGCTTCTGCTTGTCATATAATTCTTTCAACAGCGGCATCATGGCGGAACAATGCGAACATTCGCTCGACCAGAAAACCAACAGGGTATATTCCGAATTGATATCCGACAATTTTACAGGTTTTCCTTTTGAATCCGTAGTTTCCACTTCAGGAGCTTCATTACCGACAGAGAGTTTTTTAAAGGTCTCCAGTTTTTTTTGTAAGGCTGTTTTTCGTGTCTGGTCCTCACAAGCATAAGGATCCTGAAAATTATCGGCAATATAAGTGATTACTTCATCAAAATGGTATTTGTCAAATCCGCTGACCAAATAATCGAGCCAAAATTTATAGATCTCAGGGTTGACAGAAGCTGCGCTTAACATGATGGTGACCGCTTTGATAAATTCAGCTTCGAGTTGTTTTTGCTGAAGGCGGTTGTTGCTGTATAAAGCCAAATAGGAAATGGCTTTGTTGGCAAATACAGTAGAACGCAACAAGGCCGTATCTGAAAAATCAATATTGTCAAAATAGTGCTGCTTGAGAAATGAAATCCGCTCCGTATTGCCAAGGCTTGACGAAATAAATGGCGTTTGGTATATTTTGGCCATTCGTACAGCATAGGTATTGGGATATAATTTTACAAGAGAATCAAGATAGATCTTCTGCTTTTTTTGGATCTTTTCCATTTCCTGAACAACCGTACCATAAAACCGATCCTTAACAGGATAATAGTCTACCAATGGCATCAGCAGCTGTAGCTTTGTTTGATTTACCTTATCAAGTGTTGAATAATTCTGATTGATTTTGTTTTCAACCGATTCCTGAATCATAAGGCTATCTTCCGGATTGGTCCGGGTAGTAACAAAACGGATGTTCTCATGGTTCCAGATCAAATCCACCAAACCCTCTTTCCCCCATTGAACCCGGTACATTCCCGAAAGACGGAACGAAGAGAAGGTAAAACTGAAATGACCCGCTGAATCCGACAAAGTAGAGTCAACCAGAGCGGTTTTTTCGCCATAAAAGGCCAATAAAAAAACTTTCCCATGGGGATAATGTTGAATTGTACCATCTAAGGTGTTCTGGCCTTGTACCAAACTGGAAAGGACAAGAAAAACAATCAAAAGAGTCTGTTTCATGAAGGTTATTTTTTCCGGGTATTTTTCTTTTCAGGAGTAACAGGCCCAAGGATTTCTGCCAGTTTTTTCATCAAATCTTCACCCCTGAGGTTGCGGGCAATGATCTTCTGATCTTTATCCAGCAACACATTGGCGGGAATAGAATTGATCCCGTATAATTTTCCGGCTGCATTGCCCCAGCCTTTTAAATCAGATACCTGAATCCACGTCAGGTTATCGGCTTTAATGGCTTTTAACCATTTGGTCCGATCCTGATCAAAAGAACATCCCAGAATATCAAATCCCTTTTTATGATAGGCCTGATACACTTTCACCACATTGGGATTTTCAACCCGGCAGGGTCCACACCAGGAAGCCCAGAAATCAACCAGTAAAACATTTCCTTTCAGACTGCTGAGTGCAATAGGCTTTCCCAGCGTATCGTTCAGGGTAAAATCAGGAGCAATTTGCCCGATCTCTACACTTTTTAAAATATCGATACGCTTTTTAAGGCTCTTGATATAATACGATGATTGCAAGGTAGTATCGAAGGCATTGACCAGCGCTTCCAGCTCGGGAAGATCAAATTGCCAACTGTTTCGCATAACCAGATATGGGGAAACTACCGAACCGTGGTTGGCTTTGGCGAATTCAACCAACTGTTTTTTCAATTCCTTATCCAGTTGGTTAGAAATTGAATCGGTTCGCTTCATGGTCAAAGTGTCTTTCATTTCCCGTGCCTTTTTATATTCATTGTAAATCTGTTCCATTCTGGCATTGATAGACTCCTGCATGGAACCATATTTTTTGTAAAGGTCATGGGTTATTGATCCGGTAATAGTGGATTTATCAATACTGTCGGCATAAATCTGAAGTTTAATTCGCGAATTTTCAACAAAAACCGGAATAAAAATCTGTTTCAACGGCATGACGACAAACCACATTTCCGGAGATTCGATTTTCCCTTTAAAAGTGAATTCACCTTTATCTAATTTGGCAGAATCAAGTTTCACCGGTTGATCCCCATTGTTTTTCTGGAGAAAAATCATGCCGGTATCTACTCCCTTTATATTCCCAGATATTACATACCGGTCCTTCTCCCCTGTGCAGGAGGCAAGGATGATGCCGACTATTAAAAACAAGCTCAATTTTTTCATAACCACTTTTCTCTTGGTGTTTTATATTTACAAAAGTACGGCTTTTTGCGAAATAAAATAAAACTGCTATTTTTACCAATGAAATCCGAAGATCATGATTCGCGTCATTGCCCTTACAATTCTGTTTTTTTTACTGGCCTTCAATATTGCTGCCCAAATGCCGTCAGGTTGTCAGGAACAGCTCAAACTTCCACTGCCTGTTTACCGGAGCGACTTGTTCCTCAACCAGTTTTCAGCCGGTTCTCTTACTTCCCAGGCCGCGCTGAAACGATGGAACCGAAAAAATGAAGCGCTGGCAAGAGCTGCTGAGCCCGCTGCCGTAATGGCCGACTGGCTATGCGGAATAAAATATCCTACCCCGCAATTGAACAAGGGCTGGTGGCTGGTTCTTGGAAATCAGATTCCTTCCGTTTTCTCAGGAACCTGTCCCCCAAAATCGTATGAATGTGCCTGGAATGATGAAATCATTGCCATGAACCAGTTTGCAGCGGTTCTTCAAAGTTCTTCAGCAATCGTTATCCGGGGACTCGACACCCGGGGCGAAGGAAGATCGCTGGTGGTTTACAATCCGCTTTCCGTTGGACGAAAAGATCTGGTGGAAGCCGAACTATATTATCCGGAAGGAATCCCGCAACATCTTCGTTTGGTGGATGCCGAAAACAAAGAGATCCCATTGCAAATAAAAATACTTGATAAAACAAACATCCGGATTCTTTTCGTTGCAGACCTTCCTTCTCTTGGCTTCTCCTGCTTTGATGTACAGAGTATCGAAAAAGAATCCCGTTACACATCGGATCTTTCAGCCGGTAGCAATTACCTGGAAAATGAGTTTTTAAAAGTTACCCTGAATTCAAAAGGAGATATTGCCAGTATCTTCGATAAAAAACTGGGAAAAGAGATGCTCTCAGGGGCTACTCGTCTTGAATTTCTCAAAGAACATCCACAATTTCTGCCTGCCGCAAATATGGATTGGAACGACCGAAAAAAACCACCCATTGAGATTGTTCAGGGCCCGGCTCAAATTACCCTCATCGAAAAGGGGCCTGTTCGGATTCTTCTTAAAGTGGAAAGAAGTGCGCGAAATTCAACGTTCATCCAGAATCTTCAACTGATTTCAGGAAAGCCGGGGCTGACAGTACAAAACACCATTTTATGGCAATCCCGCGGGGTGAGTCTCAAAGCCGCCTTCCCTTTCACTGCTTCAAATCCGGTTGCAACCTATAACTTCGCATCAGGCGCTGAAGAACGATCCGGAAATAACGAAAAACAATTTGAGTTCCCTTCCCGGCAATGGATCGACCTGACTGATAAATCAGGGACTTTTGGCATTTCCGTCCTCGAAGATTGTAAATATGCAAGCGATAAACCCAATGATAAAACACTCCGGCTGACTTTACTCTATACCCCAACCTCCAATGTATTGCATGATGAAGCCACCCAGGACTGGGGAATTCACAATATCACATATAGCATTTACCCTCACAAAGGCGATTGGCGCACCGGATTAACAGAATGGCAGGCAAGCAGCCTGAACCAGCCTCCGGTAGTTTTTGAAGCACCCCAACATCCTGGCTTCTTAGGAAAGAAATTCTCTTTTGTGCAGATTTCCAGTCCCGTGGTTGATATCAGAAGCCTGAAAAAAGCCGAAAATGGAAATTCCATCATTCTCCGCCTTCAGGAATTCACAGGAAAAGATATCCCCAATGTGGAGGTCAGCCTGGCTGCAAAAATCAAAAATTGCTGGGAGGTGGATGAACAGGAAATCAGGACAGGAGACGCTCTGATCAACAATGGGAAATTGATCGTGGATTTTAAAAAATATGAAACCCATTCCTTCGCTCTTCAACTGGAAGCTCCTGTTGAAAAACTCACCGAGCCATTCTCCCTTGAAATACCCATCCCCATGGATCAGGATGTAGTCAGCGACGAAAAGAAAAGGAAAAACGAAAGTTTCGGTTCTGAACATATTTCAATCCCAGCCGAGCTTTTTCCAGATCGGTTGAGCATCGATGGCATCACTTTCAAATTGGGCAACAAAACAGAGGGACAAAAAAATGTACTGACCTGTTCCGGACAAAAGATTCAGTTGCCCAAAACCGGGAATTTCAATCATGTCTATATCCTGGCAGCAGCCTATACCGATACGAATGGATTGTTTAAAGTTGGAAATATCAAATCCACACTGCATATTCAATCCCTGACCGGGAAAATAGGCCAGTTTGACAACAGAGCATGGGACAAATATGGCCGGCTGAAGGGATTAGAAAAAGGATTCATTAAACGGGATGAAATAGCATGGTTTTCAGATCATGCCCATCGCGACTCCATCAATCTTCCCAATCAAAGGGTCTATATTTTCAAATATGCCTTAGAAGCTGGTCCCGCCAGCGGTACTTTACAATTGCCCGAAAATGAAGCCATTAAAATCTTTGCCATCACCGTAGCCGATCATCCATCAGATCAAATCCACCCTGCCGCACCCCTTTATGACGATTTTTCACACCGGCCTTCCATGAGCCTGACCCTTCCGGCAAGTTATGTGGATGAAAACTTAAAGCCAACAGCACAACTGAAGTTCTGTGCTAATAAAGACCTGAGCGCTCTTCCCGGCCGGGTAACCATGCGTGATTATGCCGATATACACCAACCCAACGGTGTTGTGGTCAAATATTTTGCCACCGGGGCAGATTCAACTTTGAACATTGGGAACGACGGCATTCCGGTCCCGGCTATCAACGATGGGATGTATGATCTGATGCCCCAGGATTCAATTCAGGAAAAATGGTCGGAATCTGGAGAAGGACGGATCTGGATGGACCTGCAAAAAGAAATTGAACTCGACAGCATTCACATTTTTACAGCACAGGATCTCCGTCGTGGCAGCCAGTCGTTTTCACTTTGGGGCGCTACAGGAAAACAAAGCCCCCCGGTAAAGGGTGATCCCCGGAAAACAGGTTGGAAATTTTTACTGCTGGCAACACCGCAAGATGCCTGGAATAATGGAAAAGCCCTCTACACCATTATTCCCGGAAAAGAAAACCCGCGACAATACCGCTATCTCCTATGGATCAGTGAAGACACTCCTCATGGTCCCTACTACTTCAGAGAAATCGATATCTTTGAAAAACAAAATTGATCATTCCATGAAAAACTGGATCCGCGAAATTCCGGAAACCGGATGGTTGGTCTTTATCGTATTTGCGGGTAGCGCTTTGTTCGCCTCATCCCAATCCCTCCTCCTGGAACATTTTTTTAACCCTTCCTCAGACCCTGAGCAGATGAAATATGGCAACTATATCATATACAAGCAAGCCTGGTTCCACCTGATTCATGGAAATGATCTATATGCCACATTCCCCAATGAACATTTCGATTTATTCAAGTATAGTCCGGCCTTTGCCATGTTTTTCAGCCTGTTTACCATTCTCCCCGATGTTATCGGGCTCCCCCTGTGGTGCCTGTTGAATGCTTTTGTCCTGTTTTATGCTGTCAAAGCCCTTCCGGAATTCAATAACCGCAAAAAAAATTTCATCCTTCTTTTTGTTGCGCTCGAATTGACTACCTCCCTTCAGAATTCCCAAAGTAATGCCCTGATGGCAGGGCTCCTCATCTTTTCCTTTGTCCTCCTTGAACGACGAAAATACCGTATCGCAACTCTTTTATTAGTGTGTTCAGTATATTTAAAACTATTCGGAATCATCGCCTTAGTCTTTTTTGTTTTTTATCCGGAGAAATGGAAGTTGGTTGTCTATACCCTTCTCTGGGGATTGATATTGTTTTTGCTTCCCCTGCCTTTTACAGGTCTGACCCAACTTAAATTCCTTTACCTGAGCTGGGGAAAAATGCTGTCGGCTGATCTCTCTTCATCACTCGGTCTTTCTATGATGGGCTGGCTCTCTTCCTGGTTCCACCTCAATATACCCAAGATGATGGTTGTGTTGGCCGGAACGCTTGTTACGCTCCTTCCTTTGGTCTTCCGGAAAAAGTATTCGATGTATACTTTTCGTTTGTTCATGATGGCTTCTCTCTTGATCTGGGGTGTCATTTTCAATCACAAAGCCGAATCACCTACGTTCATTATTGCCATGAGCGGAGTAGCCATCTGGTTTTTCTTCCGGAAAATCACCGCGGCCAACCTCATACTGGCAATACTGGCCCTAGTACTGACTTCCCTCTCCTCAACAGAACTCTTCATGCCCATCCGCGACACCATTGTGGATCCTTATGTTCTCAAAGTCGTTCCCTGCATCCTTATCTGGATCAAAATACTCTGGGACATGACAATGCTTCCAATCGAAAATCCAAAATCGTAAATCATCAGAATCAATTGCACCCATGTCACAAGATGATCTTACCCTCCCCCGCATTCAGCGTTACTGTGCTTATCAGGAACGATGTACCCGGGAAGTGGAACAAAAATTAAAAGAGTGGAAAGTCCCTGGCCCTAAAATCACCTCCCTGATCAAACAACTTAGAGAAGAGGGCTTTATGAACGACGAACGTTTTGCCCGAATATTTGTGCGAAGTAAACTTCGCATCAACAAATGGGGCCGGCAAAAAATCGTATATGAACTCAAAGGCCGGCAAATCCCGGAACAATTAATCAGGACTGCACTGGAAGAGATCCCGGAAGAAGAATATCACACTGTTCTAAGAGAACTCATACTGAAAAAGCATCAGGAAATAAAAGTACGGAAAAACTTGAACATCCGCGAAAAAATTATCAATTTTGTGGTTGGAAAAGGTTTCGAATTTGACCTTGTTTTTGAAATACTTAAAGAATTAAAAATCTGAAATGATCACACCAGACCAACTAAAAAACATACAAACAAGGCTCGATGCCTTGAGGAGGTTTCTTTGACATCGCTCAAAAATTATCTCAGATAGAAGAAGAAGAAAAACTCACCCAGGAAGACGGGTTCTGGAACAATCCAAAAGCAGCTGAACAACTTTTAAGATCCATCCGCGACAAAAAATTATGGACCGATGCCTATCAGGCTGCCGTTTCCGCTTATGACGACCTTGTGATCTTCTGGGATTTTTATATCAAAGGCGAAGGCACGGAAGAAGATCTGGAGAAACAATATTCCGACACCTTACATCGCATTGAAGATCTGGAATTCCGGAATATGTTGAGCGGGGAAGAAGATAAACTGGGCGTAATTGTCCAGATCAACTCTGGTGCCGGAGGTACCGAAAGCCAGGACTGGGCTCAGATGCTGATGCGAATGTATCTGCGTTACGGAGAACGAAGCAAGTTCAAAATCCAGGAAATCGACCTTCAGGAAGGGGATGTGGCCGGAATAAAATCGGTGACCCTTGAATTTGAAGGCGATTATGCGTATGGTTATCTTAAAGGTGAAAATGGCGTTCACCGACTCGTAAGGCTCTCCCCTTTCGATGCCAACCATAAACGGCATACCTCTTTTGCTTCCGTATATGCCTATCCCATTATCAACGACGATATCCTGATCGAAATCAACCCGGCCGATATCAGTTGGGATACTTTCCGAAGCAGTGGCCCCGGCGGACAAAATGTTAACAAAGTTGAAACGGCGGTGCGGTTGAAACACGAACCTACCGGAATTGTCATCGAATGTCAGGAAACCCGCTCCCAGGGTCAAAACCGGGAGAAAGCTTTAAAGCTGCTTAAATCACAGCTTTATGAGATCGAGTTGAGAAAACAACGTGAGAAAATCGCTGTAATTGAAAGTGGAAAGAAAAAAATCGAATGGGGTAGCCAGATCCGAAGTTATGTACTGCATCCCTATAAAATGATCAAAGATTTGCGTACCGGCTATGAAACCTCCGATACCCAGTCGGTTCTGGATGGTGACCTCACCGGGTTTATCAAAGCATATCTTATGGAATATGGGAATGCGTAAAAGAGTGAAGAGTGAATAATTAAGAGAAAATTATTTTCGTGCTACGCATCTATCATAACCCTCAATGCAAAAAGTCACGTGCCGGACTAAAATACCTGCAGGATTCGGGAGTTGCTTTCGAAGTGGTGGAATATCTAAAAAATCCCTTGAAAGAAAAAGAGCTGGAAAAGCTGTTGGTAAAACTCAATAAAAAGCCGGCTGAGGTGATCCGGATTCAGGAAGATTATTATAAACAAAACCTCAAAGGGAAAAACTTTGAAGATCATGAATGGATCAAAATCATCATTCAAAATCCAAAATTGCTTCAACGGCCTATAGTTGAAAAAGAGTATAAGGCCGTGATCGGCGATCTGGTTGAAAACATTGACTCTTTACTGAATAAATGAACAGAAACATCATCAAATAAACGCATCATGGAAACACGCATCGAAAAAGACACCATGGGACCTATTGAGGTCCCGGTTGACAAATACTGGGGCGCTCAAACGCAACGGTCATTAACGAACTTTAAAATTGGAGAACCCGGTTCGATGCCTAATGAGGTGATCCGGGCCATGGCCATCCTTAAAAAAGCGGCGGCATTGGTTAATCACGACCTGGGGGTTCTGAGCGCTGAAAAGGCCGACTTGATTGTGAAAGCTATTGATGAAATACTGGAAGGAAAACTGGATGATCAGTTCCCGTTGGTGATCTGGCAAACCGGTTCCGGTACACAAACCAACATGAACCTCAATGAGGTAATCGCCAACCGGGCCCATGTAATCGGTGGCGGCTCGTTGGAAACCGAAGGAAAAAGGTTAATCCATCCCAACGATGACGTAAACAAATCGCAATCTTCCAACGATACCTTCCCGGCTGCTATGAGCATCGCCGGATATACTATGGTTGTCGAAAAAACCATTCCCGGTGTGGAAACTTTAAAAAACACCCTGTCAAAAAAAGTAGAAGAATTCAAGGAAATCGTTAAGACCGGTCGCACCCATCTGATGGATGCCACACCACTTACCTTGGGACAGGAGTTTTCGGGGTATGTTTCGCAACTTGACCACGGATTGAAAGCCGTAAAAAACACCCTGCCGCATCTTTCGGAATTGGCATTGGGCGGAACCGCTGTTGGTACCGGCTTAAATGCCCCGAAAAATTACGATGTGCTGGTTGCAAAAAAAATCGCCGGACTTACAGGTTATCCTTTCATCACGGCCCCGAATAAATTTGAATCGTTATCAGCCCACGATGCCATGGTTGAGACATCTGGAGCCTTAAAAACTCTCGCTGCCAGCCTGATGCACATTGCCTCCAACATCCGGTTATCCGCCTCCGGCCCCCGTTGCAGCATTGGCGAGATCCTTCTGCCCGAAAACGAACCAGGTTCCAGCATCATGCCCGGAAAAGTCAACCCAACCCAATGTGAAGCCATGACCATGGTATGTTGCCAGGTAATGGGTAACGATGTGGCCATCAACATTGGCGGGATGAATGGTCATTTTCAATTGAATGTTTTCAAACCTGTAATGATATCCAATCTTTTGCAATCAGCCCGTTTGTTGGGAGATGCCTGCGTCTCCTTTAGCAAAAATTGCGCCAAAGGAATCGAACCCAACCTGGCTACCATCAACAAAAACCTGGAAAACAGCCTGATGTTGGTCACCGCGCTAAGCCCCAAAATCGGATACGACAATGCCGCCAAAATCGCCAAGAAAGCCCACAAAGAGCATAAAACCTTGCGTGAAACAGCCCTTGAATCCGGTTTGCTTACCGACGATGAATTCACTCAACTGGTCGATCCCAAAAAAATGATCGGGCCAAAATAATGGAATAACTCCTCCCCTCTCAGTTCTTAATCAGGGCTATTTGATTATTTTCCAGGTCTCAACCCGTTTGCCGGTTGTGACATGTTCAATAAAGTTCCGCAAGCAAAGGCACTGATATCAATACGTGTAATGGACATCCCTTTGTTCTACGGCTCCACTTTGTTGGTATCCATTTTAACTTCAAGATCTTTCGACTGTTCCAACATTTTCAGGGCTTCGACATGGATCAGATCTTCGAGTGGAATGTTTTCTTCCACCGATTTTTTTTCCAAGATGTCGAGATATTGCCGGTCGCTGCGAATCTGATTCAGGAAAAAGGCCAGGGTATCGGCAGTTGTGGCTTTGATGGATTTTGCAGGTGTTTTATGTGCTTCAGGAACAAAGATCATATCCTGCTTCAGATCAATTAAACGGAATACAAAGACTTTACGGACCGTATCCTGGTTCCTCAGAATGAAAATGGTGTCGGACGGAAGGATCATCTCAAACAATTTTCCATATTGGGCTACCGGATCTTCATAATCGTCGCTGAAGGCAAGATAATAAGCATCACTTCCCTTTTTCAGGTTTCCGCGCTCCTTATTGATCCAGAAATATTTGTGGATCCTTTCTAACGGCCCGAGGGCATAAACCACCTTATTGATTTTCCGGGCCAGATAATAATCAAGATTGGCCGCCGGGAACCACCGGAATGTCACAATCGGCGATCCTTTATCAATGAGATAATTGGATTCATCCCACTTTGCCTGGGCAGCGAATTTGGTTCCCAGTTGCTCCCACCCATATAAATCAAGTGAAATATCATCAACCTTCCATTTTTTAAACGGCAAAAAACCGCGATTGATCTGAATAGTTCCCAATACAGCGACTGAACTAAGCAATAACAACGACACCAGGATGGGCCAAGGTACCAACTTTCTTTTTACTTCTACATTCAAAGGTCCCGATAAATAGGCTGCCGCTATCAAGATCAACCCCAGATAAGCCGGACCGGTCCAGTGTGGCAAGGTACTCCGGAACAAAGAAAATCCAAGGAAAATCAACAACAGGGGTAAACTGATCCACAAAATCAAGCGGGTATACGATTTTTCCAGAAAAGATCGTCTTCTCATCAGGGCAACCAAGGCGATGACAATGATTACGACATTAACCGGATTGTTGTAAAAAAACTGCCCGATGACTTCCGTAAAAAAATATTGTGGCTGAATCCCTGATTCGGTAATGCCAATCCGGTTTTCATGAAAGGTGAAACTGATAAACTGATTCTCGATGTTCCAGAAAATGACCGGGAGAAACAGCAAAGCCAATACCAAAAAGGCACCATACAGCTCTTTTGCTCTAAACCATTTCCGGTTATAGAGTAAAACGTACATGAAAGCGCCGGTTACCAGAAAAACAGAGTGATATTTTGATAATAAAGCCAATCCGGCAGTAACACCAGCCATAAAAAGCGCATTTCTTGAAACAGAAGTAAGATCCGTATCCGTTAGCGATTTCAGAAGCAGATATAGCGTTAGTAACCAGAAAAAAACTTGGGGGGAATCGGGTAAAATAAAAGTACCCGACAAAATGAACCCATAAAAAGAACCTGTAAACAAAAGGGCAGCATATAACCCAGTAAGGGAATTTTTGATCAACCGGCCAATCAGGAACATAAACCAAGTGCTGAAGGTACCAAGGACCACAGCAGCAAGCCTGAGGAAAAATTCGCTGTCAAAAGTCAGGTTAAAGGTAAAAAGCTGGATCACAAAACCAACCATCGGCGGATGATCAAAATGGCTGAGAGCCGGAAATTTCGCATACGTCCAGTAATAAACTTCATCATTGCCCAACTCGATAGACCCGGCAATTAACCCACGTGCCACTGCGGACAATACCAACAGAACTATCAGGGCAATATTTATTTTACGGTTTGAAGGCAAAATTGGAAATCATTTAATTTTAGAAATAATACGTGTCATCTGTCACCCTCCTTCTTCCTGCTCCTTCTTACATAGAAGCCCGCAACCACCAGCCCTATCACCGATCCGATCCCTAAGACCCGCTGGATAAAGGTTCGGGGCCAGTTGATCTCTGCAAGCAATAAATTGGATGGTTTTTCTCCGGAGTACCGGAACACGGGATTGAGGTAAAAAACAGTGCCAGGACCGACTGCCGGATGTTTAAAGTACTTTAAAAAAACGATCTCTGTCCGGATATAGGTATCATCAGGTTGAAATTTATACCACGCCTGGTTGGCCAATCGTACGATTTTCCGGGGCATCCCGTTTTGCCCGATAAAAGTAATTTTCAATGGCTTGCCGGTAACAGAAACGCAAAGGGTATCTCCCTTCAGCGTAACGGAATTCAGGATCGGAATTGACTTTGCTAATTGCTCTTTTTGTTTAAATGTTTCATGATTGCTCATGAAAATCTCTGCGCCAAAAGATTTTCCTGATTTCAGGGCACGGACCAATTGGGCACCCTTGTTTTCCGGAGAATTTATATAGGTGCATATCCGTTGGATTTGATATGGATCGGAAATGTCATGAGCATCATCGTCGGCTAACAGAAAAACAGGCCTGCCGGCGGATAAAGCTGCATCCCATTGTGGAATTGAGCGCCAGTTCTGATCCAGCGCCTCCACCAGGTCATAATTGGTAAGGTAGGCCATATCTTTCAGGGAATAACCACCCTCCCAATCGGGATGAGCTATGGCAACAATCTCGTTGTCGGGACGTAGCCGGTTCAGAATATGTTGCTTGTGATTTAAATTCTGCACCAAAGAATAATCAAGCCAAAGTACCTTATGCGCACCAACCAGGATCTGGTGTTTTTTCCGGATACCAAAACCATGTTCATACCCCGGCACATAAAAGGAAGAATCCTGGTAATGATTATCAATGGACTGATAATTGCTGATCTGAGGGGCATCATAACCCAGGGCTTTATAGGTATTGTAAAAAGCATCATGGGTATTGTGTCGCCCACTGGTTAATCCTCCCCAGGCTTTGGTATGAAAATGGAAATTGGCTTTTCGCCACTGGGTACTGTCCATCCCTTCATAGGGATTGTATAGCTTCTCACCCGAGAAAACGGTGGGTTGTGGAAAATCATAAACCGGGGCCAAAAAATAGATCACCAGTTCTATGACAAGCAAAGAAAGTAGCAGGTAGCCGAAAACTTTTAAAATTTTTCTTACCATTTCATTTCCATGAAGCAATCACCCAATTATCTACAAAGGTACGGAATTTCAGAAAAGGGTGACCAATAACAAGATATTCAGGATAGCAACAATGAGTCCGACACCCAATAACATGATGGTTGTGGACCATTTATTCACATATTTTCCCATAACCTTTTTGGAGGAAGTGAGATAAATTTGAAGGAAAATTGTAAAAGGCAATTGGATACTCAGAACCATTTGCGAAATAATCAATCCCTGATAAGGGTTCCGGATCAGGAAGATGATCAGTAAAGCAACCAGTAACGAAATTAATACTCCCGATCGTGAATGGCTGTCGTGGATATCATAAGGCTCATTAAACATGCCTGCGAAAATGCTGCCACCCGCCATGCCCGAGGTAATCGTAGAAGTCAATCCCGCACACAGAAGGGCAAGCGCAAAAACCACACCGGCATGGGCTCCCAGCAAAGGTTGTAAAATATCTTTGGTTTGCTGCAAGTCATTAACTGACAAATTATTTTTAAAAAATGTAGTAGCAGCCAACAGAATGATTGCACTATTGATGGCCCACCCAATGATCATAGAAAATAAGGTATCAAACAATTCATAATCCAGTTGGCGTTTGATCACTTTTTCATCTTCGAGATGCCATTGCCGGCTCTGAATGATCTCCGAATGAAGATAGAGGTTATGGGGCATCACCACAGCACCCAACACACTCATCACGATGACCATGGAACCTTCCGGAATTGTTGGTTTTACCCACCCGATTCCAGCCTGTACCCAGTCGATATCCACCAGGGTAAGTTCATATAAGAAAGAAAGTCCGATCACCGAGACGAAAGCAACGATCATCTTTTCCAGTTTTTTATAGGAGTTCGTAAACAGCATGATCAAGACAAAAATAAAAGCCAGGATAGCACCAGCAGGAATCGGGATATTCAACAGCATGTTAAGGGCTATTGCAGCTCCTAAAATCTCAGCCAGAGAAGTGGAAACCGAAGCCCCCATAGCCGAAATCAATATCGTTCGGGAAATCCAGGGCTTCGTATATTTGTTGGCAGCTTCGGAAAGACATAAACCCGTGGCTATTCCCAGATGGGCTACATTGTGTTGCAGGATGATCAGCAGGATAGTAGAAAGAGTGACCATCCAAAGCAGTTGATAACCAAACGCCGAACCGGCAGCAATATCAGATGCCCAGTTGCCCGGATCAATAAAACCTACCGTTACCAGAAGCCCGGGCCCCAGATATTTCAGAATATCCAAAGCCCCCAACCGGGGTTTGTGATCCCGACGACGTAAATCTTTAATAAAATTGAAAATCATTCCTTCTGGGAAATTTTAAATGATGGGGCAAATTTATTAATAAATTTATGATACTTTTGGCCGAAATTTGAATTCAATATGATAAACCATTAATTTAATAATCATAAAATCATGAAAAAACAAATTTTACTTCTTACAGCATTTTTTCTTATTGGGACTGCGTTTGCCCAGGAAAAACTTTACTTGTCTTTAGGCGTTGGCGGAGGATTCGGAACTGCTGCCAGCTATGATTTCTCAACCAATGGCGACAAAGCTCATCCCGTCGCCCTGGGAAAGGGGTTTGATGTTATGCTCCGGGGCGGATATTTTGTGAACGACTTTATGGCCGTTGAACTTGGTGTAGGTTACCGGAAAGGATTCAACACGAAAATCAACCTTGATGTGTTTTCAAATAATGGATTAACTTTAGACGGTAACGGTACTTTGAAAATTTCCGGAAACATGCTTGAAATAGTTCCTGCCCTTGTCATTTCACCAAACCTTGGCTCCAAAACGATCCGTCCATATACCCGGCTTGGAGTTATTATCGGGGTAATGAACTCCATCAATACAAAAGACGATGAAACGATACTGGGTCATACTATCAATTTTAATTTGAAATGTTCCGGTGGTGTTGCTGTCGGCGGATCTGCTGCCTTAGGAGCCGATTTCAACCTGGGGAAAATGTTTTCCCTTTATGCTGAAATAATCTATGATGCACTCAGCTATGCCCCAACCAAAGGTAAATTCACGAAATTTGAAGCAGACGGAGTAGATATGCTCCCCGATATGAAAACCTGCGATAAAGAAGTCAAATTCGTTAAAGATCTAACCGGTTATACTCCCCAAGATGGTGAACCCAGCCAGGAACTGAAAAACAGTTATCCCTTCAACAGCCTGGGCCTCAATATCGGGGTAAAAATTAAGCTCGGAAACAAATAACGGAATTATTCCTTTTCAAATCCCAATTTCCAAAGCAGGGCAGCCAGAATGGCACCGGCGATGGGAGCTACAAAAAAGAGCCAGAGTTGAGCCAACGCTTGCCCTCCGGCAAAAATAGCAGGTCCTAAACTACGGGCCGGATTTACGGATGTCCCGGTAATGGGAATTGCCACGAGATGAATCAACATCAGGGTAATTCCTATTGCCAATCCGGCCATGGTTCCATTCCCGAATTTCGAGGTCACTGCCAGGATCACGAAAATGAAAAGAAAGGTAAAAACAGCTTCAGCAATGAAAGCGCTTAATGTATCAAAACCGCCATTATAGCCTTCACCCCATCCGTTTGATCCCAATGCCCATTCTCCCATCGTAAATCCGGGTCTTCCCATAAGGATGAGATACAATACGGCAGCGGCCAAAATAGCGCCCAGACATTGCGAAACAATATAGCCAATGGCATCTTTAATTTCCATCTTCCCGGCTACCAAAACCCCAATGGTTACAGCAGGATTGATGTGACACCCTGAAATTCCCCCGATGGCGTAAGCCATAGCCACCACCGCAAAACCAAAAGCAATGGCAATGCCCAGAAGCCCAATACCACTTGGCCCGGTATTGCTAACACCGGCTATAGTAGCAGCTCCACATCCAAATAATACAAGACAAAACGTCCCGATAAATTCCGCATAATATTTTTTCATAGGCTTTTTTTCTCAAAGTTATCTCAAGAAATCGAAAAGTCAAGCCTTTTGAACGATTATTTTTTCTTTGGCAGAATAGCGTAATTTGATTTTATCGAAAATATAATATACGACCGGAACCACAATCAAAGTCAGAAATAAAGAACTTGTCAACCCCCCGATCAGCGCCCAGGCCATACCGTTCTTCCACTCCGATCCGGGACCTGAAGCCAATGCAATGGGAAGCATACCGAAAATCATTGAAAAAGTGGTCATCAAAATCGGACGCATCCTTACTTTTCCAGCCAAAACCAGCGCTTCCATCGTTGTATGTCCCTCTTCCTTCATCTGATTGGTAAAGTCAACCAGCAAGATGGCATTCTTGCCTACCAGTCCAACCAGCATAATCATACCAAGGATGGAAAAAATGGTGAGCGACTGCATGGTCAATCCCAGAGCCAATAAGGCCCCAATGACGGCAAGAGGAATAGAGAACAACACGACAAAAGGATAAATATACGAATCATATAGGGCAACCATCAGCAGGTAAACAAACAAGATGGAAGCAAGGAAGGCAATCCCAAGGCTCCCAAAAGCATCAGACTGGTATTTCATGTCACCTTCCGGAATAATGGTTATCTCCTTTGGCAAATCCATTTTCTTTACCCTTTTGAGCACATCTTCCCCAACAGACCCCACCGGGCGACCAATAACCTGTGAATTTATCGTAATGGAAGGAACCCGGTTGTATCGTTGTAAAATAGTAGTTCCGCTTGAAGGCTTGATCGTGGCAAACTGATTTAGTTGAATTGCCTGACCCCGGCTATTTATAAAGGAAAGCCCCGCAATGTCGTTGATGCTGTTGCGGTCAAACTGGTCAAGGACTACATTGATGTTATACTCGTTGTCCCCGTCTCGGAACTTGGCATCGGTATTCCCGCTAAAAGCATTTTGCAACGTCATTCCCACCATGGCAGTGGAAAGACCAAGTTCCGCCATTTTATCTTTGTCCAAACGGATATCCACTTCGGGATTTCCTGCCTCAACCGATAATTTCACTTCATAAGTCCCGGGAACTTGCTTCATCTCATTCATCACCCTTGTTGCATTTTTATTCAAGGTGTCCATATTGGGACCACTCAAAACGATCTGAATAGGATCCATATCCGAAGTCCCCATTATAGAAACAATCGTGGAGCGTATTTTGATACCCGGAAATTTTACCATCAGGGTTTTTTTCATGTCCAGGGCAAACTGCTCGGAAGTAATGGTACGCTTTTCTTTTTCCACCATCTTTATGTGCATCTCCGAACTATAGGCATTGGAACCACCGCCAAAAAAACTGGTTGAGCTTCCGACCGAAGTAAAAACACTGGTCACTACCGGTATACTCTGGATGTATTGTTCCGCTTTGAGCGTAGCCTGGTTGGTTTGTTCAATAGTGGCATCCTTAGGTAATTCCATTGTGATGATCAACTCTCCCCGATCACCCATGGTAAGAAATTCGGTACCGATAAAACCTGTTACAACCAATGAAACCGATGCAATAAAAAGCAAGGTGACCATTCCTATGGTGATTAGTTTATGCCGGAGCGCCCAGGTTAATATTTTCGAATACCCTTCTATAAACCGATGCAGAAAACTTTCAAATCCGTCAATAATATTGCCAATCCAGCTTCCTTTTCTGAAATGCTCCTGTTTGGCCATCCGGGAAGCAAGAAGTGGCGTTACGGTAAAAGAAACAAACAAACTTAATAAGGTCGCAATTACCACGACCAGAGCAAACTGGCGTAACATGCCCGAGATCATACTGGTGATTATTGCGATTGGAAGAAATACCACTACATCGACCATGGTGATGGAAAGGGCGGTATAGTTGATTTCATTTCTTCCATCCAGCGCTGCTTTCCGCCGGTCCTTCCCCATCTCCAAATGGCGATAAATGTTTTCGAGTACCACGATGGAATCATCGACCAAAATCCCGATTACAAGCGACATGGCTACCAGAGAAATTACGTTCAATGAAAAATTCATAACATACATCACTGTAAACACCGAAATCAGCGAAGCAGGAATGGCTATCATCACAATAAATGAATTCCGAAAACTATGCAAAAAGATAAGCATAACAAGTGCAACCAGGCAGATCGCCAATAGCAGGTCTCTCATTACAGAATTGGCCGAATCAAGGGTAAAATCCGATGTGTCGTTGGCAATTTCGAACTTTACTCCCTGCGATTGATATATTGTTTCGATCTGCGCAATCGATGCTTTCACTTTTTTTGAGATCTCTACTTCGTTGCCATCCGGTTGTTTGAAGATCATCAACCCAACGGAATTTTCTCCATTGATACGACTGATGCTCCGCGTCTCTTTTTTTGCATCCTGAACCTCTGCCACATCTTCCAACCTTACCGGACTTCCATTAGCATCGGTAGAAATAACCATGTTTTTCATATCCTCCAAACGGGCAAATTTTCCCGAAAGACGGATTATCACCTCCTGCTTCTGGTCTTTGATCTTCCCGGTGGGATACTCCATGTTGGCCGACTGTATTGCCTGTGTAACCTGCAAAATGGATAAATTATGAGCTTTTAGTTTCTCATTGTCCACATTGATCCGGATCTCCCTTTCTTCACCCCCCACCATATCAACCTGTGAAACACCATTGATCGTGGAAATCATGGGCTTTATCTTATTTTTTACAAGATCATAGACTTCCGTTGAGGGAAGATTGGCCGTAATCCCCATCCGGATAATGGGAATATCGTCCATCGAAAAATTATTGATAATTGGAGGCAATATGTCCTTGGGTAACAGGTATTCTATGTTATTTACCTTACGTGTCGCATTCTCCAGTGCCCGGTCCATGTCGGCATCATTTTTAAAAATAATTACCACCACGGAGGCACCTTCATAGGATGTACTCTGGATATTGTCGATATCCTCAAGAGAGGAGACAGCATCTTCTATCTTTTTCGTAACCGAATTTTCTACTTCAGAAGGCGAAGCGCCTGGATAATTGGTCACTACAACCAATACCGGTTCAGAATATTTTGGGAGAAGCTCATAATTCAAAGCAAAAAAACTGACCACGCCCAAAAAAGTCAAAACAGCAAAAATGACCACAACCAGGGTTGGTCGTTTGATCGAAAGTTCAGCAATATTCATGACAGGAATGGTTAATTATTATTGACAATGGTAATCAGTGAATTATTATCAAGATTGATCTGTCCGGATGTCACGATCAACGCGCCCGCTTTCAGCCCGCTCAGGACTTCCACCTGCCGGTCGTCGGACGATCCGATCCGGATATCGCGCAGTTGCGCACGGTTCCCGTTCACCACATAAACCCGGGGTTCTTTGATACTTCCGATCAATGACTGCCGCGGAATGGTTAGACATTCGCGTTCCGTTCCAGATCCAAAGCCGGCGATACCAAACATCCCGGCTTTAAGGGGATGCTTGGGGTCATTGATCAACTCAATCTCAACTGGAAAACGATGGGAATCATCGGATTTCACCCCTACTGTGACCACCGTGCCTTGATAATTTATTCCCGGATACATTGAAGAGTTTAAATTTACTCTTTGGCCGTTGCGAATCAATATCACTTCACTTTCAGCTACGTTGGCAATAAATTTCAGGCGGCTGATATCGACAATTTCTGCAACCGGAGACCCGGGCATGAGCAATGAACCGGTTTCAATCAAACGCCTTACAATCGTTCCCTGGATGGGCGCTTTGATGGTAGCATTGTCTAATTGCTTTTTTAACCCAACTACATCCGCTTCCGACTTTTTGACAAAAAGCTTTGCTTCTTCCACCTGCTGACTTGAAATGGCATCGTTTTTCAAGAGCCCTTCATATTTAATCAGATCGGTTTTTGACTTCTCATAAGAAGCCTGAGCCAATGATAACTGACTTTTCAATACTTCATCATCCAACCGTGCCATTACTTGCCCTTGCTTCACAAAATCACCGGTATTGAAAAGCAGACTTACTACTTTCCCCTGTCCCTCCGAAGCAAGAGTTAGCTCATGAATCGCCTGAAAAGACCCATTTGATGGAAAATCGCTACTCATCCGGTTCATTTTCAACGCAGTCACGAATACAGGAATGGCTTTAAGAGTCCCATCCATTCTCGATTTTTCCTCGATTTTTTTCTTATTCAACAATAAAGTTGCCGTGCATGCTCCCACGAGAACTATGACGATCAGCGTAATTGTGAAAATTCTTCTCATAAAAACTAAGGTTTCAAAATAAAAATTCAATATGCAAAACGTACTACATCTAACATCCAGTTTTCAGCCTCCATCATGGGACAATATCCAGCAAAATTCCATTGGCATTTCGATACTCAAGTTCAGCGATTTTCATCTGAACGAGTGATAAGGTATGACTGGTTTGTGCATCACTCAGCGCTGTTTCCGCATTGAGCAGATCGGTGAGAGGAATGATCCCTTTTTGATATTGCTCTTGTGAAACACTGTACACCCGCTCAGCTAACCCCATGTTTTCCCATTGACGTTTTTCTGTTGTTATGCTGTTCAAATATTTCCGGGTCGCATCCTGCGATTGGATCAACAACAATTTCCGGGTATCCTCTTCGGTTACCTGAAGTTGTTCAAGCTGAACCCGTGATTGATTGACCCGGTTATGTTTTTGCAATCCGTTAAACACTGGCATGTTTAGCCGTAATCCCACCAGCGTTGTATTGAACCAATCGGTAGGTTTTCCGAAAGTATAATAGGTATTGCTCTGGTTGGTATAGTTCATCGCGGCAATCAATGTAAGGGATGGGAAGTATTCCGATTGATTCAACCTGAGATTGGTCGATACTACCTTCATTTGCATTTCAATCAAACGGATATCGATGTGTTTCGATAAATCTTGTCCGGTTCCCACATTTAGAGTCGTTGCTTGTAATGAATCGGGGAATGCGAGGGGTTGATCCATCGAAAGTCCCATATAATAACGCTGCATGCTAAATTCCTGTTCCAAAACTACCTGCAGACGGTCGATCTCTGTTTGCAGGTTCAATTTTTGAACAATGATTCGGTCAAGATCAACTTTTTTAATCATCCCGTTATCATATTGACTTTGGGCAATTTTTTGAACCTTCTCGAGTTTTTTCAGATTTTCCAATTGATTCCGGATCTGCATCTGTGTGATCTGCGTAAGATAATAGGATTGTGCTACCTCGAAAACCACACTTGTTTTTATCTTTTCTGTGCTGAGTACATTCTGATCCAGCATCAGTTTAGCCATCCTTATACCCACAAGGTACTGCTGATTATATATCAGTTGACTTGCTTCAAGCCCTCCCGACAAATTATATGTTGTTCCGAATTGAACCGGGATCATCTCTCCAGGCCGGCCAACAAAATCGCCCGGAATAAGCTGGGTCGGCAAATTCACATAATCATCGAAAGAGCTGGTGATGTTGATATTCGGGAGCCCTTTCCCTGCCGTTTCCCGATAACTGTAACGAAGTCTACTCTGATCAAGGGCTGAAATCTTAAGCCTAGGACTGTTTTCTATGGCCAGTTTTAAACATTCCTGCAACCCGATCGTCTTCTCCTCAATGTCTTGAGAATATGAAACGAGTGCAGATAGATATATCCATAAACCGGTAAGGATTATTTTAACATTCATTTGATTACGATTAAAAAAAAAGAGGATCGAAGAAAAGCGGATACGGTATTAGAATTTTCCAAATTTTAATCCGATAGTGACTGCCCAATTACGCATCAAATCACTGGAAGTATTGATAAGTTTCAAATCACCCACATAGCGATAGCTCACCCCGGCATTGAGCCGCATAAACTTCAAAAGATTCACTTCGGCACGTACTCCGGGCTCAACAACAAAGAAGGCATCCGAATCCAAACTTTTATGATTCTTCGTCCAATGTCCGTCTTCCCAAGTATCATATTCCAGATTGGTGACATAGGATGCGCCGCCACCACCGATTATAACAGGAAATGTAACGTGAATCACCGATTTTGGAAAGAGGGTATATTCGAACAAAAATCCACCATAGCCTCCTTCAAGGTATGCTCCAACCGTGTCGGTAACATCGGGATAAAACAACTCATTTCGGTTAACCCAGGCACGTCCGGCCAGCCCGATCGCAAAATGATGATTGATGATCAATCCTCCGTTGATTCCAGCCAGCCATACATTCTTTCCCTTGAATTGGGAATATGCAGGATCAATCCCGACAAACCAACCCAGTTTTGTTTTGTTGCCTTTTCCGAAAACAGTTTTTATATCGTCACCCTTTTGATTGGCATCATTTTGTGCATTTACAAACAAAACTGCAAAAAGCAGGATAAACATTGTACTGACTCTTTTCATGATTTTCTGGAATTGGGAAGACATAACTATACCGACATTGCAGCGCAAAAGTATATAGGTTATTTTGATTAATAAAACAATTGTCGGTGAAATGCCGATAATGGTGGATGAATTGGGGAAAATGGTGGATTTAACCGTATTTTTTTTCATACCTTTGTTATATTCATCAAATTTCAATGAAAGTCCGGATCAACCGTCATGCCATGGAAATATTCGATGGGGCAACCGTCGGAGATGCCATTCTTGCTCACTCTCAATGGTCCTTCCGAAAAATGATGGAAGAAAAATTGATCCCCTACGACCGGTTTGGCAATGTCACTGAACCCGGAGGCGCTATCAGCGAAGGACAAATCATCTTTTTAAAAAAGCCAAAACACCATGTCTAAAAAGCTCACATTCTTTTTCACAACGATCGGTTTCCTCTTTCTAATCAATGGGATTGCTCAAACCCAGGCAGACAAGAAACAGATCGAAGTCATTATTTTACATACCAATGATATGCATGCCAAGATCGATAACCTGTCGAAACTTGCCTATCTGGCCGATAGTTTACGAGCTACCCATCCCCATGTATATCTCGTTGCAGCCGGCGATAATTTTACCGGCAATCCGGTGGTTGATATGGTTGACGATAAAGGGTATCCTATGATCGACCTGATGAACCGGTGTAAATTCGATGTAAGTTGCATTGGAAACCACGAATTCGATCTGGGGCAGGATTTCCTTACGAAACGCATCAACCAGGCTAAATTTCCTTTCATCTGCTGTAATCTGGATGCCACCGGAACCAGGCTTCAACAGCCACTTCCCTATACGGTTTTATATGTCGACGAAAAAAATACCATTGCCTTGCTCGGTATCATCCAACTCGATGCCAACGGACTGCCAAGCACACATCCCTCTAAGATGACGGGCATCAGCTTTTCCAACGGGATCGAGTCGGCCCGTGAGTTTACCTGGCTGAAAGACCGGTATGGGATCCTGATCGGCCTTACGCACCTTGGCGTAGAAGAAGATGTTCGCCTGGCTGATTCCATGCCTCAGTTCGATGTAATTATGGGAGGACATTCCCATACTTTGATTGAAAAGCCGATGTTCAGAAATGGAGTGATGATCGTTCAGGCTGGTTCCAATCTCAAATATATCGGAAAAACCACCTTGCTCATCGAGGATCAACATGTCGTTCAACGGACGGATGAAATTATTCCGGTTAAAATGCTGACATCAAGCAATAAAGAGCTGGATAAGCTGATTTCAAAATACAATAAGAATACAGAATTCAGTAAAGTGGTTGGAGTTGCCACCAATCCGCTGGATGGAGAAGATGAACTGGGTAGCATGATGACCGATGCGCTGATCCATGAATTGAAAGTGGATATGGCTTTCCAGAATAAAGGAGGAATCCGTGTCCAGTCATTGCCTAAGGGCGATATTACCATGAAAGACCTCTATAAATTAGACCCTTTCAACAACCAGGTGGTAATATTCAGGATGAATCCGGCTGAGATCAGATCGCTTATCTGCTATGGTTATCAACTGGAAAAAGAGATTGATTTGCAGGTTTCCAGAATAACGTACCGGTTAACCGACAATGGAAAAAAACAGTGCAAAACTGTTGAATTGCTGGATAATTCAGGTAAGCTGCTTGATGAAACAAAAAATTACACGGTAGCTATGAACAACTACATGGCGGTGGCCTATCAATTCGACCATCGGGATCCGGGAACTTCTACTTCTGTAACTACCATCGAAGCCCTGATCAACTACCTGAAGACAGTTAAAACCATTGATTACAGCGGAGTGAAACGGGCCATTCTGATTCCCTGATCCGGATGCAGTAATTTACTTTGATTTATTCCACATCAGGTGGATCAACTGTGGAATTTCCGAATTTTGGATATAGGGTCCGCGAACAGAATCACATTCATCGGCAAAACCACGGTATAGCTCACTTCCAGGGCCTTTTGCGAAAAAAGCGATCAGGGAATTGGTATGTTCGGTCGAATTGAACTGCATTACCGGGAGTTTTCCCTTCCCCCGATCTGCCAATGGGATAAACGGAGATCCTCCCCACAGTAATCCGGTTTCATGATCGCCGGTCACAATGACAAGGGTTTCATCCCAATTGCTGTTTTTATTCACCCATTTTACTACGGCTTCAACCATTTCGTTAAAACTCGTCATCTCCTCCATCAAACGACCTTTCAAATTACTGTGGGAAGCCCAGTCGATGGCCCCTCCTTCAATCATCACAAAAAAACCTCGTGGGTTTTTACCAAGTACATTCAAAGCGCCACCTGCCATTTCGGCCAGGGTGGGAACCGTTGAAATAAAATCATTCATTTCCCTGCCTTCCTGTAAGGTTGAATAAACCTTGGGACATCCCATAATTCTCTTGGGGGTAGCTCCATGTTGCAATGCCCTGAAATCTTCCGCTTCACGGATAACAGTCCAGGGATCCGGTTTCCCATCACCATCGATATCCTTGACCTGTTTATTCACTCCACCAACCATAAACCGGGTTTGCTTCCCGCTTCCTTGCTGAAATTGTACCCAAAAAGCGCTGTCGCCAACATATTTTCCATCTTTCCATTTGCCTTTTCTTATGTTGCCATTGTTGTCATAACCAGGGTCGCCACAACCCATGATCACATCGCACCGGCTATTGAGCAACATGTCATAAGCAATCTGGGAATAGTTTGTACGGACTTTATTATGGGCAACAAACCCAGCCGGGGTGGCATGACTGAAAGGTACGCTGGTCACAACTCCTGCTGATTTGCCAAGCGCTTTTGCCCATTCCACAAGGTTTTCCAAAGTATCTCCTGTCAAAGAAATACCGATTGCATTGTTGTAGGTCTTGAATCCGGTCGCCAAGGCAGTAGCTGCAGCTGCCGACTCCGTAAAATTCTTTTTCAAATAATTCGTATCGCTCCAGGCTGCAACGGTGTTGTACCCAGTGGCAAAAAAATTCGAAGCCGGATCATTAAGCTTATATTCCCCAGCCTTGGCAGGATAATGCGCCATGGCTAACCGTACCGGAAATTGTTCATATACCTGACTTGTCATCCCAAGGTAATAATCGGCTGCTTTTATGTGGTTGAACCCCATCCCGTCTCCGATAAGAAGAATAATGTTTTTGGGATGAGGCAATGGCCTGATTGATTGTGCAACAGAGCAAAGAGATAGCAATCCAAAAGTTAGGATCAGCAGCAAGAGCAGATGTTTTCGATTTTCCATTTTTAGAAATTTCAACAGGCAAAGATACTTGAAAATGTACGTATGTCTCCTCCCAACGGCCATTCGTCCCCCTTTTTTCGGTCATTCATAGAAAAAGATTTTCCCAAGGAGGACACTTGTACTACTTTTGATAAAAATTTTTTCCTATGGAAACCCTGACCCATATTTTTGCCTCCCTTGATATTTTTCAGGTTTTAATCAATACATTCCCTTCTATAATAAAACCCGTAGTTCATGGATTTGTGTTCCTGTTTTCCTCGTTGTTCACTTTTATAAAAAACCTGATTGAACTTTATCCGGGACTTGTTTCAGGTGTTGTTTTTATGTTTCTGGCGTATACTCTTTTTACCCTGCTACGGAACCTTCGGAAATCCGGGCTAACGGAGAAAATCCGTTAATCCTCTCTTTCTTTGATTGTTGATATTTTTAAAGATATTAAGGAACGGATTTTTATAGTTCACGGATATATTTGGATTCGGTTTGGCCAAATTTTTGTACATTCGCACCCCAAAATTCAATTGTTTAACCTTAAACTAACCGCAATGAAAAACATCCATTCTATTTTCAGTCTGATCCTCTTTTCAAGCATACTTGTTTTTACTTCCTGCAGTAAAAGTGATTCCTCGGATCCCGTGGATCAAACCCCTGCCATTAACTTTGTGGGCGGTTCCGGTTATATTTCCGCAGATGCCACGCTCTCTGTCAGTGAAATTTTTAAGGTTGGACTTACAGCTTTCCCAAATACCAACTCCGGTGCAAAACTGACCAAACTGACCATCACACGGGTATGCAACAATCAACCATTGGTCCAGGATTCTGTTTTTTCAACCCCCCAAGCCTCTTTGAATATTATTATCAATGCAGTTACAAACAACCTGCCAGGCCAGGAAAAATGGTACTTTAAAATTACAGACAAAAACGGTCAGACAAAAGAGATCAGTTTTACCATTACCACAATTGCCGTTTCCAGCCCGATCAATACTTTCTCCATGAAAATCTTGGGAGCACAGGGAAACACAACAGGAAGCTCTTTTGCTTCCATTGATGGCACTGTTTATACCTTGGCAAATGCCAAAACCAATGCATCAAAAATTGATTGGCTCTATTTTTATGGCGAAACCAATCACGCTTCCATTGCAGCGCCCAGCGATGCATCTGCAGCAGGAGTTTTCAATGGCGACAACGGTTTGGCCTCATGGGCAGTCAGAAACAACACCTTGTTTAAAAAGGTAACTGAAGTGATCAACTGGGAAAGCATTACCAACGATCAGATTATTGTTGCCCAGACAACCACCGGGGTCACCAACACCAAGATCAACGAGTTGGCAGTAAATGATATTTTAGCGTTCATTACTGCTGGCGGTAAAAAAGGATTAATGAAAGTCGAAACCATCAGCGGTACCACTGCTGGCTCAATGACACTTTCGGTGAAAGTTCAGCAGTAACCCTAATCCCGCAAACACCTCACCGGAAAAGCATTGGCTTTGCTTGAAGGATATTCAGACACCGAAA
>JALNWG010000030.1 GCA_023231005.1 Bacteroidales bacterium
CCGGTTTGTACATCAGGGAAAAGTCAAAATTTTAGTTCATTCCGATGCCGGTTGGCATGAAAAAATTCCCGCATACATCCACCGGGTAATTCAGGATCCGGCGACACTCGTTTTCTCCGGTCAGCACTGGGCTCCGCCAATACCCTTTGACTGGGAAGGTGATCATTTTGACATCCGGCAATTGGATTCTTTATTAATTTATGAAAGTCATGTTGGGATGGCCCAGGAACGCCTGGGGGTGGGAATATTTGCCGAATTTGCCGAATATCTTATTCCGTATATAAAAAATTCAGGATACAACGCCATACAATTGATGGGAATTGCCGAACATCCTTATTATGGTTCTTTCGGTTATCATGTGACCAATTTTTTCGCTGTCTCTTCCCGGTTTGGGACTCCTGAAGATCTGAAATATCTCATACGGAAGGCACATGAACAAGGCATCGCTGTGATTATGGACCTGGTTCATTCCCATTCAGCAAAGAACACCCTTGAAGGGTTGAATCAGTTTGACGGATCCGATGATCAATACTTTCATCCGGGAGAGCGGGGAAACCACCCACACTGGGATTCCAAATGTTTTAATTATGGAAAACCGGAAGTTATTCAGTTTTTGCTTTCAAATCTAAAATTCTGGCTTAAAGAATTTCATTTTGATGGTTTCCGTTTCGATGGTGTTACTTCCATGATTTATTTCGATCACGGATACCGTGAAACCTGGGATCTCGACGGATATTTCAAACATGGCGTGGAATGGGATGCCGTAACATACCTACAGTTGGCAAATTCACTTATTCATAAGATCAAACCCCATTGCATTTCTATCGCCGAAGATGTCAGCGGAATGCCCGGATTATGCCGCCCAATCCGGGAAGGTGGCATTGGATTCGATTACCGTTTGGCAATGGCCATTCCAGACTATTGGATTAAAACACTGAAAGAAAAGAAAGATGAGGAATGGGATATTAATGAAATGTGGACCGTTATGGGCGACCGGCTTCCGGATGTGAAAACGATAGCCTATTGTGAATCCCACGATCAAGCCATGGTTGGAGATCAAACCATTGCTTTCCGATTGATGCAAAGTGAGATTTACTTTAAAATGAGTAAGAAAGATGAAAGTTTTATCATCGACCGGGGATTGGCTTTACATAAAATGATCCGCCTGCTAACCATTTCGTTGGGAGGGCAAGCCTATCTTAACTTTATGGGAAATGAGTTCGGACATCCCGACTGGATTGACTTTCCTCGGGAAGGAAACAACTGGAGTTTTCAATATGCCCGCAGGCAATGGTCCCTCCTTCAAAATCCCGATCTCAAATTCCACTTTCTTGCTGCTTTCGACCGGGCTATGCTGGCATTGGTCAGGAAACATCAATTATTTGAGGAGGAATACGCAACACAGCTTAACATGGATAATTCCAATCAAACGCTGGTTTTTGAACGAAAAAAACTGATCTTCGTTTTCAACTTTCATGTCAACCATGCAATCCCGGATTACGGATTTAATGTAATGGAACCCGGCGACTACCGGTTGGTCCTGAGTACAGATCACTTGCAATTCGGAGGCCAGGGCCGCAACAACGATTCACTCATCTATACTACCCTGTTTAATGAAACCGATAAAACACACCGGCTCCAGATTTACAATACAAACCGGACGGCTCAAGTCTTTGAACGGATCAGTTAACCTCCATTTTTTTCATATCTTTGCGTAAATTTCTCATTCTTAATATTCCTTAATATGGATACCCGACTCCTTGCGCTCATTTTATTTTTCTCCTGGTATTCTGTATGTCCCGGTCTTGTTTCTGCCGGAAAACCAGACACTACCTATTCCATCTCCTTTCAGCTTAACATGAGCAAAGCGGTTCAGGAGCAGATCTTCGACCCCGATTCCGATTATCTTTACCTTGTGATGGATCACGGGATTGATTCCATGCGTCTGGTTCCAGGTCCGGATTACAACTATTCCTGTATGTTATACAATGAATTTGATTCGGGTGTCACCTATCATTATAAATTCAGAATCAATTCGGATCAATGGGAGATTGTAAACCGTTCGATAACGGCTCAACCCGGCATCGTTTATGTAAAAGCATGGTGGAACAATGAAGCCCTGAATTATACACGTTTCATTGTCAACATGAAATATGCAGTACAGGCAGGCAAATTCAACCCTGTAACCGATTCGGTTTGTATTGTTGGAACCATGAATGATTCGCTTGGTTCCCGAATGAACCAGATCGATACCACTTTTCAATATTCAATCACATACAGCTTTGATCCTGGTTCGGTTCAACAATACAAATACAGGATTAATGAAGATTCCAGTGGATTTGAATTGGCCGGACACCCCAACCGAATGATCCGCATCCAGGATACCTTATTGCAGATCAATAATGATTTTGACAATTACAACCCTGCAAAATGTCCGATGACATTTCTTTGCAAGATGAACTATTATGTTGAAGCACACCATTTCGATCCGAATGTGGATTTTCTGGATGTGGCCGGAAATTTCAATGATTGGGGGGCCAATGATGTTTTATTCGACCGCCTTGGAGATACCGCTTTTACACTTGAAAAATTTATTGATACTACCTGGTTTTCACAGGGCCCATTGGAATTTAAATTTCGGATCAATGGTGATTGGGACGCTTCCGAATTGCATGGAAAACCCAACCGGAATTATGCCTTTCACGACACGGTTAATTTCAACCCTAATTTATTCTCGTGCTATTACAACAACCTCAACCCAAATATACCCACACCGCCATGGGTATATGATGTATCCATCCAGGGCAGCCTGATCCATAAAGAGATTTTAAGCGGAATGTATACGTACGAAGATGTCAACGGAATTCCCGAAGACAGCACAACTTATCAATGGTACCGATGTGCCGATTCGTTGGGAATTGACCGGATGCCCATCGACTCCGCATGGGAAATAATCTACACGGTAGATACGCTTGACATCGGAATGTGGCTTGCCTTTGAAGTTACTCCGAGAGCAGCTTATGGTGATTCCGCAGTAGGCAAAACGGTTATGGTCATTTCCGGGTCCAGAATTGGAGGGGTCGGCATTGATGAACTTACCGGATTAATGGTTAAAGTTTATCCAAATCCGGCCAACGATTATATCATCCTTGAATCGCGAGAAGTTCCCGAAAAAGTTGAATTATTAAATCAATCAGGGCAACTTATGTTGGTTGTTTCTCACCCTGATTCCAAGGCAATCCGGATTCAAACCGGTCATTTAGCCAGAGGATTCTATTTTCTGAAAGTTTCGGCGAATGGTTACCGTTCCGGAGTTATCAGGTTTATCAAACAATAAGCTACTCCCGGTTTTTCCTTAAATCAACTGGTTTTCAGTAAAAAGTCAAGGTTTTCGCCAGGTTGAAATTCCTGGGCCTCTTTCCCAAACCTGAAAACCCGAATTGGTCTTTTCCCGGTAAGGGTCATGGTATCTCCTTCAACAGTCAGCAAATCTCCTTCGCGTAAACCAACTACAATGGCATCGCGGTTCACGGTAAGATATTCCAGGATTCTTTGTTCTCTTGTTTCTCCAGCATGGCCAGCCGGGTTTGCATCAAGATAATGGGGGTTGATCTGGAAGGGAATGACATTTAAACAATTAAAAGAAAGGGGTTCACAAATGGGCATGTCATTCGTCGTCATCATCGTTGGACAAGCCACATTAGAGCCGGCACTCCATCCCACATAAGGAATTCCTCTGGAAATTTTTGCCCGTATGGCCTCCATCAGACCAAATTTTTGTAACATCGAGGTAAGATAGAAGGTATTTCCTCCGCCAATTACGATGGATTCAGCATCATTAACCGCCTTTACAACGTCCAATTCCCGGTGTATCGAATGGAGGCCAAAACCAAGCTCTTTAAAAATTTTCCTCACCCGCTCTTCATATAAGTCAAATGATTTCTCAACACCATCATGCGTGAGATTCACTCCGGCAAATGGAATAAACAAGGTTTTTGTGACACCATGTTTTGATAAAAAATCTTTGATATATGATCTTGGCCAGGCAAGATATTCTTCCGATGCATTGGTAGAATTACTGATTAAAAGAAGATTTCGGTTCATATTGTGTTTTTTTGGTGTATAAAAGTAATAGAAAGTTATTACTTTTATTGAAAATTATTGCAATATGCAAAATAGGATAGGGCTACAATTAATGAAAATAATTTACCAATCATTATATCTTTCTGTCTTTCTTAGCTTAATAAGTCTGACATCATGCCGGAATCCGATGCCCGACCCTCCGGTTGCCGGGGAGTTTAAATATACAGCCAGCGATTCTGCCCTGACGAAATATATCCGGGCGGAAAATAAATATACGGATGAATTTATGTCACGGATTTCCGGGTTACGCCAATCACTTTGTGAAGAACTAAGGAATCGCGATGGAAATTCGGGAATAAATAAGGAAAAAATTGGAGACAGCATTTTTTGTCAGAGTCCCGACAAGAAGTACGATATATTCGTAAAAAAAGGGAACACGGTATTTGTCCATAAAACCGCGACAAATGCTTCCGAAGATCGTGCAATTTATTCTGAAACAAGAGCGGGGTATACCGTCAGCATCGGATTATCTGCCTCCAAAAAATTCCTCTTCATCCGCTCTTTTGGTGACGGCATGACAGAAACACGGTTTCTCCCTTCCGATTTTACAACTTTTATTCCCATTCTGATCCAGCCCGGTGCAACCGGAAACTTTTATCATGTCGAACATTTTGATTCCGATTATTTTTGGATTTATACAAACTTTAAAGCGCCCAACGGAAAACTGGTGCAGGCAAAAATTGCCCACCCCGAATCCGCTTTCTGGATTCCAATTATTAATTATCCCGACAGCACTAAACTTACCGGTTTTGCATTAGTCAACTCAAAAAATCTGATTCTTTTCGAACAAAAATTATTTCGTGCCGGAATCCGGATCGTGGACCTGACAGCCATTCAGGATCCAACCAAAGGGAACAGAATCGGCTTTAACGAACCAGAAGGGAAATTGGTGTTTAGCGGTTTTGAAGCAGAAACCGGAAAAATATTATTTCAATATTCCAGTGCAGTGACCCCCGAAACCATGTACACTTACGATCTGAATGAAATGAGATTAGGAATACGCTGGCAGGAAAAGATTAACGGATACAACAAAAACAACTATGGGAGCAGCATCATCTGGGTAACAGCAAAAAACGGAACGAAAATACCGGTCACCCTGGTGTTTCATAAAGATTTTGAAAAACGCGATGGCACCAATCCCATAGTTTTAACCAATGAAAAAAGTTCCGGTCCTTCGGGTCAGTCGGGATTCAATTCCTCCTGGATCAGCTTGCTCGACCGTGGTTTCTACATTGCAATTGTACATGGGCAGGACGACAAATTGCCTGAGTGTGCATCTTTCCTAATTGCTCAGAAATATACCTCAAAAGGTTTGATTACAGGCTTCGGAAAATGCTCCGGAGTAGAGGAAATTGCTGCTGCGGCAAGTATGCAGCCAGATCTGTTCAAAGCCATTATCCTGGAGGGTCCCGCGGCAGGCCGTGAAATCAATCTGAAAGAAACGAAAAAGCCCTATCCTACAATGTTTTTAATTACCGACATCCCAGATAACAAGGGGGATAATTTCTGGATGGAAAAAATGGCTGTCAGGATAAGAAAAAACAAAACAAATAATAATATTCTCCTTTTGAAAACGGGACACTCCGCTTCTGATGAGGGAGATACAACTTGTAATGACCAAGTTCAATCTTCAGTCGACTGGTTAGCGTTTATATTATCCTGCTATGGTATAGAGAAATGAATTGAACGGTTGACTAAAATTTAACGATATATGATATGTTAAGCGAACGTGCAAGCGGAATATTGCTTCATCCAACTTCTCTCCCCGGAAAATATGGAATCGGAACTTTGGGAAAGAGTGCATTTGAATTCATTGATTTTCTGGTCAAAGCAAAACAGAAATTCTGGCAGATTTTACCTCTGGGTCCGACAGGATATGCGGATTCACCTTATCAATGTTTTTCGGCCCACGCCGGGAATCCAAATCTCATTGATCTCGATTTATTGATCAAAGCAAATTTATTGACTACTGCTGACCTGGAAGAATATCCGTCTTTTCCGGAATCGAAGGTTTCTTTTGACACCGTACAAAAATTCCGGTTGCCTTTGCTTAAAAAAGCACATCAAACCTTTGGCATCATTGCCGATCAAACAGAGAGAATGGGTTACCGTACTTTTCTTAAAGATCAGGCAAAATGGATCAATGATTATGCCCTTTTTCTGGCAATCAAAGCCAACAGGGACCAAAAGCCATGGTATCAGTGGGAACCTGCATTAAAAATGCGCGAACCCGAGGCGCTCAGAACCATTCAAACAATGCTTCATGAAGAGATTGATTTTCACAAGTTCATGCAATTCCTTTTTTTTCGCCAATGGACTGCCGTAAAGGAATATGCTCATAGAAACAACGTCAGAATCATCGGGGACATTCCATTGTATGTAGCGCTCGATAGCGCCGATGCCTGGTCCAACCCGGAGATCTTCGAATTTAATGAAGCGCGCAATCCGATCCGGGTAGGTGGAGTTCCGCCGGACTATTTCAGCGAAACCGGTCAACTTTGGGGAAATCCCCTGTTCCGATGGGATGTATTGAAAGGAAATGACTACCGATGGTGGATTGAGCGGATTCGAACCAATCTTTTTTTATACGATATCATCCGGATTGATCATTTTCGTGGATTCTCCGAATACTGGGCAGTTCCTTATGGCGAAAAAACCGCCATCAACGGACAATGGATCCCTTGTCAAGGAAAAGAATTTTTCGAAGCTCTGGTTCGGGAGTTTGGAAAATTGCCTATTATTGCCGAGGACCTTGGCGTGATAACCCCGGATGTGGAAGAGCTGCGCGACAAATTTGGTCTTCCAGGAATGAAAATTCTTCAGTTTGCCTTTGATTCCTCGGAAGCCAATAACTACCTTCCACATAATTATGTTAAAAATTGTTTAGTCTATACGGGTACACACGATAATGACACAATTACAGGATGGTTTAAAAAAGCCTCAGTGAACGATAAAAAATACATGATTGATTATATGCATGTTTCTGAAACTGAAATTCATTGGTCTTTGATTCGGTTAGCCTGGTCCTCTGTTGCCAACACCGCCATTGTTCCCATGCAGGATCTGCTGGGTCTGGGTTCAGAAGCGCGGATGAATCTGCCGGGAACTACGCTCAATAATTGGCAATGGCGGGCAAAAACCAATGATTTTTCGCCCATTTTGGCCGATCGTTTGGCTCATCTCACCATGTTATATGGAAGGACTAAAAAACAAAGCGGTTTTCTTACATAACATTTCAATGAAACACTCGCCATTTCGGCCTTTCTTTGGTTATTTGTTCATGAACATAGAAAAGAATAAAACAAATATAATTCACTAAGCCATGAAAATCAATTTTTACCCTTTATTTGCTATTGGCCTTTCAGCCCTTTTATGGAGCTGCGGATCAAACAATGACGTTCCTGTGGCCAAGGAACCACAAATGATTAAAATTTCGGCTCCCATTCTTGTAGATGCCGATTCTACAGTGATCGTTTTGTCCGATTATCTGCAACATCCCAATCAAATTGACTCCCTAAAACTGGATCCCAAATTTACTGCATCCATTTCTTCCGATTCAGTCAACCTGGTAATCCGTCCAGAAAATAAAAATTTTCCGCGGTTGTCGGTTCTTACCATCTGGTCGAAAGGATTCTCCTATTCCCTGTTGCTGGAAAAATCGACCAAACTTCATTACCGCTTTTCCTTTAATCCAAAAAATAAAAAATTTAAACGGGTACAGTTGGCCGGACAAATGAATGACTGGAATCCAGCTGCCGGATATATGTACCAGAAAGATGGAAAATGGATTATTGACCTTTATCTTTTTCCCGGAAAATATCAATACAAACTGGTTGTTGATGGAAAATGGAAAACGGACCCGGAAAACCGTGACTCTGTTAGCAATTATAATGGAGGATATAATTCGCTGCTTACGCTGGGCAATATCAATCCATCCGGATTGCCTTTATTATACTCAAATCAGGTCAGTGGAAGGAAGATAACCATTGGAGTTAAAAATAAGGTTGATTCAATTTTTGTATTCTGGGGAAATTATCTTTTGGATCAACATTTCTGGAAAAAGGATAGTTCCGGGATCACAGTTGATATACCCAAAAAAGCGAAAGAATTTGACCGCAGTTTTATCCGGATCTGGGGTTATAACAATGTGGGCATTTCCAATGAAATCCTGGTCCCGTTGCGTGACGGAAAACCATTGATGGATCCGGACAAGCTAACCCGGCAAGATAAAGAAGCCATGGTGATGTACTTTTTAATGGTCGACCGTTTTAAAAATGGCAATCCAAAAAATGATGCCCCGGTAAAAGACGCAGAAATTGATCCCAAAGTAAATTATATGGGAGGTGACCTGACCGGTATCACCGATAAGATTATGGATGGCTATTTTTCCACTCTTGGCATTAATACGATATGGATCTCTCCCATCACACAAAATCCATTGGGTGGTTATGTAGAATATCCGGCACCACACCGGAAATATTCCGGATACGATGGATATTGGCCCATCTCCCTGACTAAAGTAGACAACCGATATGGCACTTCAGAGGAGTTCAATAAACTGGTGAAGGAAGCCCATGTTAAAGGCATCAATGTTGTTCTGGATTTCGTTTCCCACCATGTACATCAGGAATACCCGGGATTAAAAGCCCATCCTGATTGGATCACCAATGTTGACCTTCCGGGAAAACGGAAGAATATTCGTTTGTTCGATGAAAACAAATTAACCACCTGGTTCGATATTTTCCTTCCGACTTTTGATCTAAGCAAACCAGAAGTGGCCAACATGGTATCTGACTCCGCCACTTTCTGGGTCAAGGAATATAAAATTGACGGATTCCGTCATGACGCAGTAAAACATGTTCCCGAAAGTTACTGGCGTTTGCTCGACCAAAAAATCAACAATCAGGTTGTCCTTCCTGAAGGCAGAAGTGTTTTCCAGATCGGAGAGACCTTTGGAAACCGCGAACTGGTGAATAGCTATGTTAATCCCGGAATGTTGGATGCCCAATTTGAATTCAATCTTTACTGGGATACGCGCAATACATTCGCACTGGATTATTCTTCCTTCAGGGATCTTAATTATTCTCTTCAACAATGTTTCTCCTACTTCGGTGAACACAACCTGATGGGGAATGTTACTGGGAACCAGGATATCGCAAGATTCATCTCTTATGCAAGCGGAGCGCTTAGTTATTCGGAAGATGACGGCGAAGCAGGCTGGAAGCGCGATATCCAGGTAAAAGATACGCTTGGTTACAGAAAATTGGCATCTCTGACTGCTTTCAATATGACCATTCCGGGAATCCCGGTAATTTATTATGGAGACGAATTTGGCATGGCAGGAGCAGGTGATCCGGACAACCGCCGCATGATGAAATTCGACAACCTCAATAAAAACGAGCAATACCTGAAAACAATCACCGCAAAATTGGCACAGTTAAGAAACAAAAACCTTGCTATCATTTATGGCGATTTTACGATGTTGAAGGTGAACGATAAGGTTTATGCTTACCTCCGTTCCTATTTTGACAAAGGGGCAATTACCATCTTTAATAAGGATAAATCGACCAAAACCATTGAATTTGATCTTCCGGAACGTTTTAATAAAGTCACTTTCATTGCCCAGTTTGGCCATCAGTTTACCTTTGACAAAGGGAAAGTCAGTATAGTTTTACCTGGTAATTCATTTGAGATTCTGACAAATTAATCTGGTCTTACTCTGAAATTTACCAAGTTACCGCAGAATCAGTTTACAAGTCTGGCCCACTCTTCCAAAAAAGAATTGCGAAGGACTTTGAACCATTCATCCTCACCTGCATATTGAACAACTACAATTTGTGGGTTTGCATGCGGATTATTGAGAAAATTCTGCTGTGCAAATAATTTTCCCAATTGTTGTTGAACAATGATGGAGCTTTTTGCAGGATATCCCTGATTTCTGATTAATCGTAGAAACCGGAGAGATTCTGCCCAATTTCCGATGTTTTGATAAAAAGCGATGGCTTGTTCAGTAAGACTGGGATTAAAACGTTGGGCCACAAAATCGAACACGCTTTCCATACTGAACCCGAGCCGATCCAAACGATGATCCTGATAGATTTTTTCATCCTCGTTTAAAAGGGAAACAGCCTGATAATAGGCACCCGTAACAGTGAATGATTGCGCATCAAGAAGGTTTTGCTGATAAATTACAGCATCATGATAACAAACCAGGGTATCTTTTAATGCGTCTACGGAAATCTCACAATCAGGATGGGTGGTAGCGAGATTAATGGCTTGTGTTAGATAGTCGGAAGCCCTAAGAAAATTTTTAAGGGTGATGCTGCAGCCAGCCCGGATCGACAAAAAATACACAGAATCCTGAAGATTATGACATTTCTGGGGTAGAATTTTTTCATGGAAACGAGTCATGGAAAATTGAAGATCCTGATCGGAATATTGTTGACCAAGTGACTGATCGCATTGGATTGCTTCCTCCTGTCTCTGTTGGGTCAACAACTGGCCACCGTCGGCATTCCGGATAAAAAACAAATCGTTGTATACTTTCCTGAATAAAGAATCAGCAACAATATAACCCGGATGTTCCTTCTGGTATATCATCGCTTTGGTAAGATAATCGCCAGCCATTGTGAATTGCCGGTTTTTAATACAGGCCGCTGCTATCCCCGTGTAAGCATTGAAAATACCATTGGCTGCCTCCATCTGGATATAATTCTTTTGTGATGAAGGATCTTCATAATGAATCAGTCCCTTCATCCGGCTGGCATGCTCCATAAGTGAAAATGCATCTGCATATTGAAAATTGTGGATAAGTGACTTGGCCATCCTGCGATAAGAAGCATCAATCTTTCGGGCAGCATAAGCAACAATCGTATCCGACTTAGCATCCGGAAACATTCTGGAAAGCAACGCATCAAAAATCTTATCTTCTGACGGAAAGGTACTTTGATCAAAATAATGGTTCAGAAAATCCTGAAAAATCATTCCTTGCGCATCATCCATTAATTGCGAACGTCTCACATAGGTATAAATTCTTCCTGAAAAATAATCAGCCAGGCTGTCGGTATTCCCATCCCAGGGGATGGCTCCGGTTGACAAAAGCACATCACGATACGTAAAAGTCAAACTTCGTGAAGTTTTATAGATACCATTCAACCGCGGTCCTAATAATTTCGGGTCAAATCCTGATTTCAGCAAGGTTTCAAAAAAATTCCGGGATTTAATCCTTTCAATCACTTTATTAATCTCCTCTATCTGGATATAATGAACAGGGAGCCTGGATGTGTTCGGCAGATCCATCGTATCGATCATACGATCCAGGTCATCTAATAAAGCACAGGAAGCATAATAATCATGAATTTCTAATAACCGGGACATGAAATGTTGAAACCCTTCGTGGTCATAATAGAGTTCCACCTGACGAAGAAACAAAGTGTCGATTTCAGGATTAAAATTTTCAACCCAGATTTTACAAAGCAGGCTATCGGTATAGAGTACTTGTATATTGTTTAGGATTGTCTCGGTATATCTGGAGGTATCTGCCCGGTTCGTTAACCTAAGGTGCAGGTTTAAACGTGAAGGGACAAGAACATCAGAAATATTGAATTGGCGGTACATAACATCCCCAGTAACACGAACATCTCCAAAATAAAGGAGACAAAAAGTATTACCCTGATCGTGAACGATCTTCGTACGGAAGGTGTAATGAATCAAAACATCTACCTTCCAGGGATCTCTCAGTACTTGCTTTGCTAACTCTCGCAGAATATTATTTCCTTCTGCATGGGTGCTGTCTTCATTATTTTTATATGTAACTGAAAACAGATTTTTTTCGGATGTGTAATACCTAAGAGGTTGTGTTTGAAGAAGGTTCTGAAAAAAGATAAAAAAAAACAGAACCAATGATATTCTTTTCATGTCGGAATTGGAAGAAAATAAAGCGTGTGACAAAATTAATCATTTGGCCGTTTGACACTTTTATTTTATTTTTGAAATAAAATTGCTTATATGAAAAGATGTGCCACCTGTCAGTCGATCACTTATGTCCTTTTACTGAGTCTGACTATTTTTCTGATATCGGGATGTAAATCCGGGAATAAACAAGCTGCCAACGCTCCTCCTTTAAAAGTAATGACACTTAAGGGAACACCTGTCCCGGTATATCTTGAGATGGTTGGGCAAGCAGTGGGTATTCCAACAGTAGAAATTCGGGCCAGGGTAGCTGGTTATCTTCAAAACTGGTCATTTAAAGAGGGTTCTATTGTACAAAAAGGTCAACGCTTGTTTACGATTGAACAAAGCGAATACATCAATAGTCTCAATTTTGCTCAAGCTGATCTGGAAAATCAAACAGCTGCATGGGAAAAAGCCAAACTTGATGTTGCCCGGTTGAAACCATTGCTTTCTACCAGTGCCATCAGTCAGAATGATTATGATAAGGCAGTCACTACCGAGTTACAATGCCGGGCTATGGTTGCCAGTTCCAAAGCCAGTCTTGCTACTGCAAAATTGAATTTATCTTATACAGTGATGGAATCTCCGATCACGGGTTATATTGGAGCCTGTGATGTAAGGCCGGGGAACCTTGTTGGGAAGGGTGAAGCAACCCTATTGTCCACAGTTTCCGCGGTAGATCCCATTTATGTCAATTTTCAGATGAACGAAAATGATTATTTGAAGATTATGCGTTTCTGGGAGCAACACAGGGATCAGTTTAAAGACAAAAAAGATGTCTTTAAAGTTAACCTGACGCTATCAGATAAAATGGCCTATAGTCATCCCGGGGAAATCGATTTTATAGATCGTGGGATCAATCCTCAAACCGGCACCATTGCGCTCAGAGCAGTATTCCAAAATCCAAATGGATTGGTTAAACCGGGAAATTTCTCCAATGTTCAGATGATATTGTACGAAGAGGAAAATGGGATTCTTATTCCTCAGACCGCTACAACACAGATTCAGGGGAAAAATTTTGCTTTTTTGGTAGGGGCCGGCAACAAAGTCAACAGGGTTCCAATTCTTCTCGGCAGAGGGATGGGAAGCTCCTATGTGGTGGTCAAAGGACTTAAATCCGGAGATCGAATCATGTTGGAAGGTTTTCAGAAATTCCAGGAAGGGATGCAGATCACCCCGGTGATGATACCTGATACTCTTTCGGTATCTAAACAATCCGAAAACAATTAAATAGCGAAATTATGTTGCAATCCTTTATAACCCGTCCGATTCTTTCTTCAGTCATCGCAATCCTCATTGCCCTCGTCGGGGTTTTGAGTATGATGACCCTGCCCATCTCCCAATATCCCAATGTGGTTCCGCCAACCATACAGGTTACAGCCTATTATCCTGGTGCCAGTGCAGAGGATGTTCAGAAAACCGTTGCTGTTCCGCTGGAAGAACAGATCAATGGGGTAGATAATATGACTTACATGACCTCCCAATGCGCCAATGACGGTTCCTGTACTATTACCGTTTATTTTGAAGTAGGCACAGATCCTGACATGGCAACTGTTAATGTTCAGAACCGAACCCAGCGGGCCATGAATGTTTTACCTGCAGAAGTTGTTCAGAGTGGCGTTACCGTCCTGAAAAAGTCACCCAGTATGCTTTTGCTCTATGCACTCACGTCAACAGATACAGCCTACGACACAAAATTTTTAGCCAATTATCTCAACATCAATGTCGTAAATGTATTGAAACGAATCAATGGAGTTGGCGACGTTAACATGTTCGGGGGTGATGATTATTCGATGCGGTTGTGGTTGAATCCCGAAAGAATGGCTGGTTATAATATTACCGTTCAGGATGTGCAATCGGCAATTCAGGACCAGAATGTGCAGGCTGCTGCGGGACAAATCGGGAAAAATCCCGCTGCTCCCGGTCAGGAAATGTCGATTATGATCCGTGTTCAGGGAAGACTTACAGATGAAACTGAATTCGGTAACATCATCATTAAATCCAACAACGACGGATCTATCGTCAGAATGAAAGATATTGCCCGTATTGAACTGGGGATGAAGACATACGATGCCAATGGTCGGTTTAACGGAAAGAGTGCACCCTGTATTTCCGTTTACCAGTCGCCGGGATCAAATGCCGTGGCAGTGCGAGATGCATGCGATGCTAAGATGGCTGAACTTGCCAAGGAATTTCCAGCAGGAATTTCATATAAAAACGGACTTGATACTGTTGAATTTGTTTCCGCTTCCATTGAAGAGGTACTCAAGACTTTGTTAGAAGCGTTTATTCTCGTCTTCATCGTGGTCTTTATTTTTCTTCAGGATTGGCGGGCTACCTTAATTCCGGCCATCACGGTTCCGGTATCCCTGGTAGGAGCCTTAGCCGCTTTTGCGTTTCTGGGATTTTCCATCAATATGTTGACACTTTTCGCGCTGGTATTAGCCATCGGTATTGTGGTGGATGATGCGATTGTGGTATTGGAAGCAGTTCAGGAGAAAATCGACAACCAGGGATTATCGGCATTGGAAGCCACTAAACGTACCATGAAGGAAATTACAGGAGCCATCCTGACCATTACGATGGTATTATGTGCAGTATTCATCCCGGTTTCATTCCTTGGAGGAACCACCGGTATCATGTACAAACAATTCGCACTTACCTTGATCTCTTCAATTCTGATCTCGGCATTGCTTGCACTTACCTTATCCCCTCCCTTGTGTGTAATCCTGCTAAAACCCAAAAGAGAGAAAAAAGGAATTCTTGGTAAATTTTTCAGAGGTTTTGATAATGGATTCAATAAGACTACAAAGGGATATTTAAAAATTGTGGAAAATTTCACCCATCATCTGTCAAAACCCATCCTTTTTCTTTCTTTAATCTGCGTTTTGGCCATCTTTATCATGAAATTTCTCCCGTCCGGATTCCTTCCATCAGAAGATCAGGGATATTTCTTTATCAATGTAAACACCCCAAAGGGATATTCTCTGGAAAAAACCGATGCAGTGATGCGTCAGGTAGAGGCCATCCTTTCAAAAACCAATGGGGTTAAATCATATACCACGATACCAGGATACAGCATTCTCGATAATACTGTTAGTACCACCAATGGGATGGCCTTTGTAAAGTTGACCGACTGGAAAGAAAGAAACGCTGATTCCATGCATGCGGAAAAGATTATTCAACGGATTCAAAAACAGTTTAATAAAATTCCCGGTGGAATTTGCATGGCTTTCAATGCTCCTGCCATTTCAGGATTGGGAAAAACAGGCGGATTGGAATTCCAGTTGGAAGACAAATCAGGAGCTGGTCTGGATAAACTTACCGAAGTCACCATGGGATTTTATGCAGAAGCTTCTAAAAGAAAGGAATTTACCAGTACATTCACCTCTTTCCGAACCGATATCCCGCAAATAAAATTGACTGTTGATAAAGAAAAAGCAAAAGTTTTAGGGGTCCCGATCAGCAGTATTTATTCAACCCTCCAATATCTGTTTGGCAGCTATTATGTCAATGATTTTAACAAATTCGGGAAATCATACCGGGTAATCATGCAGGCAGATGCAGTTTACAGGGCAAACAAAGAGGACATTCAGAAGGTTTATGTGCGTAGCACTTCGGGAACCATGATCCCGCTTGGAACCCTGGTCAGCATGTCGCCAACGCAAGGGCCTGATGTTGTGAAACGATTCAACCTTTACAGTTCTTCAGATTTTACCATCGGCATTCCACCCGGATATTCTACCGGGCAAGCAATCGAAGCCATGAAGGAGGTGACAGCAAAAACACTTCCCTACGGTTTTGGTTATGAGTATTCAGGGATGACAAGGGAAGAGATCATTTCCGGAGGTCAGGCTCCCTTTATTTTTGCGCTTTGTTTCATTTTCGTCTATTTCCTGTTGGCAGCCAAATATGAAAGCTGGTTATTGCCCATTCCGGTTCTTCTGGCAATTCCTTTCGGGGTGTTTGGCGCATTTGGATTACAATGGGCCCGTGGGTTGCAAAACAACATTTATGCTCAGATCGGATTGATCATGTTGATCGGGCTGGTTGCAAAAAACGCCATTCTTATCGTTGAATTTGCAAAACTTAAACATGAAGAAGGGATGTCTCTTATGGATGCCGCCAGGGAAGGTGCCAAATTGCGATTCCGCCCGATCCTGATGACCTCTTTTGCCTTTATTCTGGGTGTTGTCCCATTAATGACAGCCACCGGCGCTGGAGCCGCCAGCCGTCATGCCCTGGGAACTTCAGTTTTCGGTGGTATGCTAATAGCTACTCTTTGCGGAGTGATGGTAATTCCTTCTTTTTATGTAATCTTTCAGAAACTTGAAGACAAGTTGAAGAAAAAAAAGTAACTAAATCGTCAATCGAAAATCGTCAATCGAAAATAAAAATGATCCATAGATATTATAAAATTCCATTCCTGTTTATCATTCTTCTGGCTTTTATGGCTTCCGGCTGTAAAGTAGGTCCGAATTACAAAAGACCAGCCATTAAATCGGATAGCTTATTCCGTTTTGCACAGTCGGGCGATACAAATTGTCTCGCAAACGTTGAATGGATAAAGTTGTTCAAGGACTCCGTTCTCCAACAATTGGTAACTAAGGGTTTAAAGAACAATTATAATATCCGGATTGCCTTTTCCAGAATAGAGCAGGCAAGAGCTGCCTTTAAAGTGGAACGCGGCAAGCAATGGCCCGCCTTGCAGGTTGAAGGAAATGCCGGCTGGAACAAACAACCGGTTTATGGGAATTCGTTGGAATACAATACGTATAATGCAACTGCCGGTTTAAGTTGGGAAATTGACCTTTGGGGAAAACTTCGCCGGTCGAAAGAAGCAGCCCGAGCTAATCTCTTTGCCCAGGAATCGTACCAGCAATCTGTCCGGATCACGCTGATCAATGAAATTGTTTCAATCTATTTTGATCTCCTTGAATATGACAACGAGCTACTTATCACGTATAACAACATCCAAATCCGGCAAACATCACTTGACCTGGTAAAAGCCAAACTCATTGCCGGAACAGCCTCCGGATTGTTAGTTGCACAAGCAGAAGCAGAATTGGCGTTGGCCAAAGTGGAAGTTCCAAAATTGCAAATGGAGATCGGACAAAAAGAAGATTACCTATGTACCTTGTTGGGTGAAACACCCCACAATATTCCAAGAGGTCGTCTTATGCTTGACCAAATCAACACTCCAAACATCATTACACCGGGAATTCCATCCCAACTTATTCTTCGTCGACCTGACATTATGATGGCAGAGCAATCGTTGATTGCTGCCAATGCCAATATCGGTGTTGCACGGGCAATGATGCTCCCTACTCTCAATATTTCAGGAGGAATCGGATCTGCCTTTAACCCAAGCAGCATGGTTGCTTCTGCCCTCGGTAGTTTGGTCGCCCCTGTATTTGGAGGAGGACAGTTACGCGCTGGAGTAAAAAAAGCTCAGGCATACCAGGAAGAAATTCTTTACACCTATCTGCAAACCATCAATACTTCATTGAAAGAAGTTTCCGATGCCATTCTTTCTGTAAAAAAACTCCATGAAATTGTAACGAGCCAGGTTGTAACCCTCAATGCTGCCCAAACTGCATTCGATCTCTCAAATCAATTATTTAATGCAGGCTATGCCAGTTACCTCGATGTAATCAATGCACAGGAAATGCTCTTTACCGCCCAGATCAATCTATCTATGGCACAAAGTGATGAACTCACCGCTCTGGTTACATTATACAGCGCTCTGGGTGGTGGCTGGAGATAATAATACAAATAATTGACTATGAAGACCCGCTGTTTTTTCTCGCTCCTCTTATGTATCTTCTGCATCCCCATGTTTGGTCAGACAAAAGCCGACTCGCTCACTGATCAATTTAAAGACCAAATTCTGAACCGACTTAAAAATTTCAGTTTCGGATTTTATATTGATAGTTATTACAACTGGACTCTTGGCAACAAATCCGATACAAGCAACATCATCCCGTTTTCAAGCAATTGCCCCGTACAGGATCAGATCCGGATGAACCATGCGGCCATTGAGATCAATTATAATGCCGATAAAGTGAGGGGAAAATTGGCAATACAATATGGAGATGCTCCAAACCTGCTTGCATCTCCCGATGCTCAGTTTATTAAAAATCTGAGGCAGGCAAATTTCGGATTCCGGATTGTAAAAAATTTCTGGATAGATTTTGGATACATGCTCAACCCGGTTGGTTATGAATCTTCCTGGGCTGTGCTTAACCAGCTTAGCACCGTGACCACAGGAGGTTTCTTCGAACCCGGAAGTTTATTGGGTATCAAATTTTCTTTTAAATTTTCCGAAAAATTCAACGGAGGATGTATGTTCGGGAACCCTTATTCTTTGGCCTATGGTAAAAATACACACATTTCCGGAATCGTATTTCTTAATTACAAACCATTCAATATTTTATCTTTTTCTTATAACAATTTTTTTGGAAACCAAGCGCTTATCGATGCTGATATCAACAATAACATTTCGTATAATAACCTGATTGCAACTTTTAATCCAGTTAAAGGGCTAACCTTTGTCGGAGAAATCGATTTTGCAGGACAAACCAACTCGGGATTGCCTCCTGACACCAATAAAACGGCCACAATGTTTTCTGGATTTCTTCAAGCTAGTTATGCCTTTAATGATTATCTGTCAATCACTTCCCAATATGAATTTTTCAATGACCCCGATGGATTTCTTTCAGGACTTTTTCTATTCGATGGCGGTCTTCATGGGTTGAAAATGAATGGATTTACTATCGGAGCAGAATATAAACCAGTGAAATTCGGATATGTCCGTTTTGAATATCGCTATCTCCACTCAAATAAAGGAAACAATGTTTTTTCCGGAAATAGCAGCGATCTGTTTCAGGCATTAACCCTGACCACAGGAATGCGGTTTTAATCTTTTTTATATGACACGAAAAGAATTAGACCACCCTTTCGAAACACTGTATCAAGATATTCGACTCGGAAATCTGAAAGAAGCTTTGGACGAATTATCACGATTGATCAGGATAACCAATAAACCAGATTATTTCTATCCTCTTGAAACCCTTTCAGACAACTATAAGACCTTACTCCAGTACGCATTCGAGGGCTATCACGACCCGGAGCAAAAGAATATCTTAAACGGTCTTTATATCTCTATTTTGGCCATTGCAGATGAAATAAACCTTTGGCAACGGGAGAACAATCTTCTTTTTACTAAAACTGAGAAACTTTCTTTGAACAATGATTTATATGAATCTTCATTGAGCAAAATCAACCAATTGTTCAAACAAATCTGGTTAACAGGAAAGGTCTCTGCTGATTTTATGCAACTGATCCAAAAAATTATTCCCTCTACAACCATGGCCTGGCACGATAAATGTCTCGTTGTAAGCGGAATTACGATGAGCTTATTACACCATTTTGACATCCAGAAATTTCAGTTGCTCATTGATTTCATCGAACTGCATGAAAGCCAGGTTTATCAGCGCGCCCTTACCGGCCTTTGCCTCGGGTTACTGGTTTACGATCAACGTCTCCGGTTTTATCCCGATTTTTTGCTACGGTTAAAAAGCATGGCTTTGGATGAAAATCTGGCCCCGGAAATGGAATTGGTAATTCTTCAGCTTCTAACAGCACAGGAAACCGATAGAATCACTCAGGAATTCGAAGAAGAAGTACTCCCTGAGATGAAAAAAATGATGCCAAAAATTGAGGATAAACTTCAATTGGGTGATTTATCACAAGATGAAGACCTGGAAGGTAAAAATCCAGGATGGAAAGATATGATCGAAGAGGTGCCGGGGTTATTCGAAAAAATAGAAAAATTTTCAAAAATGCAGATGGAAGGCCAGGATGTTTTTATGAGTACCTTCAAGCTGTTGAAACGGTTCGATTTTTTCAATAACATGGCCAATTGGTTTGTTCCCTTCTATCGCGATCATCCGGAAATCCGTGATTCATTCTCCCCCGTTGAAGAAATCAACGACCGTTTGCTTGAAAGTTTGGAAAAGGCTTTTTATATCTGCAATTCTGATAAATATTCATTTGCAATTAATTTCCAGGCTATCCCGGCTCAGCAACGGACCATGATCGTAACCAATTTTGAAGCTGAATTTGCTCAGATGAAGGAGATGGCTTCTGAAGAACAACTTCTGGACCAATCGCTTGCATCCAATGCCATCTACATTCAATACATTCAGGATCTATACCGGTTTTTTAAATTGTTTCCGGCACGGAATGAATTCAATGATGTATTCAAGTACCAAATCCGTTTACCGGATCTGAATTTTTATAAATCGATTTTTGAGCGAAATGGTTTTACCGAACGCATCGCCTCCTTTTTTTTCGACAAAGACCATCATGAAGAGGCAATCGTCATGTATCGGTATCTTCTTCAGAAAATAAAACCCAACGGCGAATATTTTGAAAAGATCGGATATTGCTTTCAAAAAACAGGTGCCTTTCAGGAAGCCATTGAATACTATAAAAAAGCAGAATTATTTGACACCAACCAACTTTGGATACTGAAAAAACTGGGATGGTGCAATTTGAAACTCAAAGATTACCATCAGGCGCTTGGTTATTTTAAAGATGCGGCAGCACTTGTACCCGACGATACAACCATTCAGCAACAGGTTGCTCAATGTTACCTCCATCTCAACGACTACAAACAAGCTTCTGTCGTTTATAACAAACTGCGTTTCTTCACCCCCGACAATCTGAAAATCATTCGCCCCCTGGCCTGGTGTTTATTCGTGTTGGGAAATCTGGAACAAGCCGATGAACTCTATCATAAGGTACTTGAAGAATCACCAAGAAAATCAGCATACGATCTCATGAACGCGGCTCACATTAAACTTTGTTTGAGGCAAAAAAAAGAGGCTCTTGATTTATACAAACAGGCATTTTCTCTCAAATCGCCAGGGAAAGAGGCACTACTCAATGCTTACCGGGAAGATATCCAGGTTCTTATCAATAACGGCATTCCCGAAATTGAAATACCGCTGATCAGAGATTACTTACTATTTCAATCAGAACCTTAACCCCATATAGTTATCACGATGCAGAAATTACAAATGGCCTATTTAAATAATAAACCATGATGGGATTTAAAAAATGGCAACGGGCCGAATTATTGATTTTTACGCTGGTTGTCATTGCCAACTTATTGCCATTCATTTCAACTAAATTTTTTCCGAGTCTCGACGGTGCCTCACACCTGAGTAATTCTAATATCATCAACCAATTGGTTGTATATCACAACGCCTTGTTCAAACAATTTTTCATGCTAAACCCGGAACCAGTACCAAACTGGACCACTTACGTGTTTCTCTCCTTGTTTAATCTTATACTTCCTGCATTCTTAGCTGAAAAAATTCTTCTGATCATTTTAATTGGGGGGATGCCTTTTGCCTTTCGGAGCCTGATGATCACGATTTCACCAAATAATCGTTTCTATAGCTATCTAATCTTCCCGTTTACCCACTCCATGTTTTTATTTTTTGGATTTTACAACTTCTGTATCTCCATTCTTTTTTTTCTGATCACGCTGAATTACTGGATAAAAAACGAAAAAAAGCCCTGGCACTTAAAAAAGACAATTCTTCTTACCTTACTCATTGTCATCACCTATTTTTCTCATATTGTAGTCTTCGGAGCCTTACTGATATCGATTGCATTACGAATCCTTACAAACACCAGTGCAGGGTTACTGTGTAAAACAGAAGATAAAAAAACCATTTTCAGGAATTTTCTGAATCACACCCTTACCATTACCCTTGCTGCACTAATTCCTTTGATTCTCTTTTTTTATTTTTTCTACTCCCGACCGGGAACCCGGCAAATTACCTTTATTGCCCGGGAAGAACTGATCAAATTCATAGTCACAGTGCGCCCATTGATTTCCTTTAACCCAATTCTTGAAGGAAAAATCACGACCCTCATTTTTTATCTTTTAGTCACTCTTCTTGGAATTGGGGTGTTGGCCTTCCTGATCTTTTCGATCGTAAAACTTTTCCGTAAGAACAATAATCTTCCTTTCTTACCTTCCTTGTCCTGGTGGTGGTTAGCCGTTTCATCCGGCGTATTTTTATTTTTATATTTTTCATTACCCGATGCCTACGGCACAGCCAGCTATACAAACCTTCGTTTTGGATTTGTCTTTTTCCTTATTTTTATCCTTTGGATCTCCACTTTCCGTCTTCCATCATGGATCGGAATACTGGCTGCAATGATCGGGTTATATGTCAACATCCTGCTTATCCGTTATGACGCACCGGTAATCCGTGACATGAGCAAAATTGCCGCCTCCTGCAACAAAGCCTCCGAAAAAATTGCCTCAAACAGCCTCGTCCTTCCCATTTATTGCATGGATAACTGGTTCACTGGCCATTTCGTAGATTACCTTTCCATTGATAAACCGATTTTAATGGTTTACAATTACGAATGTGTCACCGGATATTTTCCCGTTATCTGGAATAAAGAGAAGAAGCCGAATTATTACATGGGGAACCCTGCTGATCCTAAGGCTTATATCAATTTTGAAGAGACTAAAGGACATTCCACACTCCCACTCGACTACGTTTTTATTGTCGGAAATTATGATCCCAACAAGGATTGGTTCTTTTCAACGCTTCACCATATACTAACCGAAGATTTTTCTTGTATCTATACTTCCGAGTATTGTCAGTTATACCAAAATAAAAAGCATTAACAACACTTCTCATGATGCAGACAATGAAATTCACCGCCAAACAAATTGCCGAACTCCTTGATGGAACCATTGAAGGTGATCCTGAAGTAACCATTTCAAAACTTGCTAAGATCGAAGAAGGAGAGCCCGGGTCACTGTCGTTTCTTGCCAATCCTTTGTATACACAATATATTTACACTACAAAAGCATCGATTGTGATCGTCAACAAGACTTTTGTTCCGGATCATCCGGTAAGTACGACCATGGTTAGGGTTGAGAGTGCAGATGTTTCCTTTGCTAAATTACTTGAGGTTTACAATCAAATCAAAAACAATAAAACAGGAATTTCCACCCATAGCATCATCGCCGGATCGGCAAAAATCGGATTGGATGTTTATGTGGGAGAGTTTTCATCGATCGGCGAAAATGTCGTTCTGGGAAACAATGTTAAAATTCATCCGCAATGCTTTATCGGAGACAATACCATAATTGGGGATAATACTATTTTATTTCCGGGAGTAAAAATATATTCAGATACCGTCATCGGGAAAAATTGCATGTTCCATGCCGGGGTAGTCATTGGCAGTGATGGATTTCGTTTTAACCAGCAGGATGGGAAAAACATCAAAGTTCCTCAGATCGGGAATGTAGTTGTAGAAGATGATGTGGAGATGGGGGCCAATTGTACAATCGACAGGGCCACTTTCGGTTCGACCATTATTCATCAAGGTGTTAAGTTCGACAACCTGATTCATGTTGCACATAATGTTGAAATAGGTGAAAATACCGTTATTGCTGCCGGAACTGGGGTTGCCGGGTCAACAAAAATCGGAAAAAATTGCATGATCAGCGGTCACGTTTCTTTTACCGGCCACATTACCATTGCCGATGGAACGATTTTAGGCGGGCAAACTGGCGTTTCCAAAAGCCTTACCAAACCTGGTGCCGCATACTTAGGAGCCCCTGCACTGGAAGTATCCCGATTCAGGAAATCCTATATCTATTTTCGCAACTTCCCCGAGTTGGTAGGACGAATAGAAAAACTGGAGAAACTCGAAAAAGAGCGGAAATAAATCTATTGCACTTTCGTAGCAGTAAAAGTTCCCACCACACTATCGGTGGCCGTACCGGATTCATTGAGAAATGAGGTATTGAACCGTCCCGTTAGCTTCATGGCAGTAACATCAAATGTCCCTTTTAAGTAATCATAATAAGAGTATCCTCCATAAGGCCGGAACACAAAGGATTTATTGTAAACGTTGGCAACGGTGGTTGATGAACTCACATCGTAAATTTGAATCTGTTCCACAGAATCGGGATTGATAACCTTATATTTATAGGTGGAGACCCATAGCGCACCGTTAAAATTAATAATGCCCAGTTGGATGGCTTGATTCTGGGAAGTGGTTCCTTTCCAGGTTCCCAGAAGTTGAGGATAATCGGGATCCGAAACCGTTGAATCGGATGATTTATTACAGGAATTTAAAAGCAGAAAAACGAATCCTGCCAACAAAAAAAACTTAAAAAATGTATTTCTTTTCATTTCATGTAATTATTTAAACGTTGATATTTCTCCAACCGGATCATTTAAAATGCCTTACGAATTATAATCACCAGAGAAGGAATGGACCGCAACATTCACGAAAGTATGACAAGGATGAGTTGTATAAATTATTGGAGGACAACCTTTGTGGCTACAGAATGATCATCCGAAATAACCCTCAGGATATATAATCCCTTGGGAAATGCCGACAAATCAATTTTGCCGGATGCAGGAAAAGGTCCGTTAAAACAATTAATTCCGTTGATATTCGAAATTTCTATCATTGTTCCCGGTGAAGCTGGTATTGCTTTGAATGAAATTATTCCGGTAGTCGGATTTGGATAGATAAATTGCTGGCTGGTAAAATAAAGATCGGGTAACCCGGCACCGCCCAATAGCACATTTGTTGATGTCCACGTATGATCAGCATTGCTTAAAACCCAATCATAATCAGCAATTTTTTTCCCTTCCCCTACCCCGGGATTCATATAATAGAGCTTGTTGTTTTCAAGTCCATATCCAACGATGAAGTGACCTGATTTATCATTCCATTGCCACAGAATGATAAAAGGACGATTATTCTTTAATTCATTGGCAATTGTAGTGGTGTCTAAAGGGCCAGATCCTGTATTTGATATTTCTCCAAAATGTTCAAGGATCTTTTGAATACTGCCATCATCACCCCAATTGTAATTTGGCTTATTACAGTCATTTGGTTCGTTGCAGCATGGGATATTACCGAAATAACCTTGTTCATGTGAATAATTTAACCTGGCAAAGTCCGCGATGGTACATTGGGATGTCGGTTTGTTATAGTAATTCAAGATACATGCACTGCAGGCCGCCCAGCACCATTGGGATTTTCTTTGGGATACTGTGTCTACTCCCAGAACCTGAGCATTCGCAGTTGTAAAGAAACTAATGAAAAGTAAACCCAGAAATATTTTTATGTTTGTTCTCATGGCTGATAGTTATTGCTATTCCTGATTTTGAATTGAGATTAATTTGTGTAATATCGTAGCCACTTCACTGAGTGTCCAGGTTTTTTTTGTTTGTGAATCCTGGCTTTCAAGATACTGAGAAGCTGAACGAAATGGCAAGAGAACAATCTGATCCGGATTGGATAAAGGATCATCATAAAATAGAAAATCTGAAAGCGGCTGATATATGCGAATCATTTTAATCTTGCGGAATTGTTCATCCGTCAATTGTTTTCCAAAATTGTTTAATTCACCTGCTAATCCAGCTGCACCAAAATCTACAATCTTCCATTCACCATTTTGTTTAATTACGGTGACCAGCGCACAGTTTTTCTGATCAACAACCACGGGGATTCTCCATTCTCCGATAGAAGTAAGTTGAATCTCCCGATCTGTTTGAGTATAGAAATTCTTTCCCAGGACAAAAACCTCAACCGGAGTGCCAAGAACTGCCCGTGAAAATTCTTCCCGGTTTTGAAAACCATAAGATATTTCATCTCCGACAGGGATTCTTGCCAACCACTCTGGAAGAGAATTAAGAACAGCCTGAGAGATGTTTTGATGGTTTATTTCCTGCGTGTACGCAACGAAAACCATTAGAAATAAAAGAATACTGACGACTGCTTTTTTCATAGATAAATAGTTTTTATACATCAATTGGAAATACCAAATTTAAACAATTTAGGTTCCAATTCACATAAAACCTTTGATTAAATACAAAGAATCTATGAAAATAATTGACCACCACATTTTCCTGATTGTCTAAAGAATAAGATGGCCTGCATGAAAATAGCCGATGGTTAATTATTCATGATGACAGCAAGCTTTTTTGTCGTTTGTCAATTCATCAGCCAGAAACATTTCTACGGCTTTTCTGGTTTCAGGTTGGCTAGTAATATAGATTTTTATACCGGCATTCGTGAGATCATCAACCAACCGCTGGCCCATTCCCCCTGCAATTACCACTTCGCAATCATGCAATGCATCTAATATCCTGCTGTGAGCATGTTGGGCATGCCCTTCATGCTCTGCTCCATGATGGGGATGATCCTGATGTTGGCCTAAAGCATGTCCGGTGAAGGTATTGGGACGATACTCCTGACTGATGATTTGTTTGTTGTTGACTTCAAAAATTGTAAATCCAAGGGTCCTTCCG
>JALNWG010000031.1 GCA_023231005.1 Bacteroidales bacterium
CGTTGATAGCTCAAAACAAAATCGGATATTAATCCGCATTTCAAACAACGGACCTTACATTCCAGAAGAAACCATGGAAAAGATCTTTGTTCCTTTCTTCACAACCAAAGACCAGGGCTCGGGAATCGGGTTAAGCCTTTCGCGCCAGATCCTCAGGCTGCACCGGGGCCACATTTATGCTGAATCAACTGAAAAGTCAACCAGTTTTACCATTGCACTCTAAAAATCAGATAAATCCTACTCTCCGCTCACAATTACTTTTGTCCGGCCAATAAGCCCGTCTTTCCCTGAATTTGAAATAAAGCTTTTCAGGAGCGAAAATTGGCAATGCTTTATCCGGGATTTCATGGTTTTTTCTGAGTGAAGGCTTCATCGGCATGTTCACATCCGGATTAACAGTCGGGGCTGTGGCTCGTGAAAAACCATTTTGGGATTGTGCTGTAAATACCAGGAAAATCCCACATAAAAAAAGTAACATTTTTTTCATAAAATTGATTTTAACGGTTTCTATTAACTATCAAATTGTTATTGAGTATATAAAATTAATAGGTAGTGCCAATATTTTACCAGTACAACGAATATAAGCAAATGTTTTTTAAATTGCTAATATTTTTTTGAGTCACTAATTGATCTTAATCTACCATGATTCGCCGGTTCGAAGAGATCAGTAACAATGCCTGGCCAGCCCTGCAAACCATTCAGTATGACGGATGGCTTTTGCGTTTTGCCAATGGAGTTACAAAACGCTCCAATAGCGTGAGTTTGCTTTATCCTTCTACGATAAATCCAGAAGAGAAGATTACATTTTGTGAAAAGCTCTATGAAGATCATGGAATTACACCCTGTTTTAAAATAACCTCAATGGCCGATCCTCCAGATATCGACCACCGCCTTGAAAACCGAGGCTATTTCATTCATTCCCACATATCTTTTCAAACGCTTGATATTAGTGTATATTCTGGTGATCAGTTTAGAGGGGCAACGATCGAAACAAATTTAAATCCCCGTTGGATCGATGATTTCATTCGGATGAATGACTTTGACCCAAGTCGAAGAAGCACCTATATCCGCATCATGGATCTCACCCTTACTCCGAAATGCCTGGTATCAGTAATAAAGAATAAAAAAACCCTGGGAGTAGGATTAGGGGTTATAGAGGGAAACGTTATCGGGTTATTCGATCTTGTAGTTGCCAGAGAATTCCGTAAGACCGGGCTGGGTCATCTTATTGTTGCAAATATTCTTCGCTGGGGGCGAGAAAAAGGAGCACACACGGCTTATCTTCAGGTTCTCACCGATAACATTCCAGCCATCCGTCTTTATAAAAAAATGGGTTTTACAGAGCAGTATCAATATTTATACCGAATGAAACCGATTACATCCGCTGGAGTTCCTTCTTGATTTCGTCGAGGGCTAATTCTGAAGGTAATTTTCCCTTTTCAACCATCGCTTCCAATATGGCTTTAACCAGATCAGCCGCAGTACCTTCCTCCCCTACTTTCATGGATGCTTTGTTAATCAATGCTACCATTTCTTCCTTTGAATTTTTAATCATCTCCCAGGAATGGGAGGAAACATAGAGTTGTTGTGATAAATTATACTCAAATTCTTCCCGGATGGTGCGAACAAGCAACGATTGCAACTGAGCTGAAGTGAGATCGGAATTGTTAAACCGCATCAAAAGATTGGAGGGATGGATTCGTTCAAGAAATAAGACAAACCGTTCATACGCCTGCAACTTTAAAGGAAGAATGATCTTATGATCATCATTGCATGTAACAAGTGGAACTGGTTTTTTGGTGTTCCTAAGATAATACCAGAGCAAAAAAAAGGCACCCCCGAAAACGAATAGAAAACAGAATAGTTCATGAAGGACATGAAAGATAAATGGATGATCAACAGGAGGAGGAAACATAGAATCAGAACTTTGGACAAAGATAATCAATGATCCTGAATAATTCCAATTCCATCATATCAAATAAAAAAACGTAAATCATAAATGGCAAATCAAAAATTTCCTTAACTTTGCTTACTATTTACAATAACCTCATTATCAACTTTTTATGACAACACTCGCAAATCGAATTCAGTACCTTGCCGAAAGTGAAACGTTGGCAATGTCGCGTAAAAGTCGTGAACTGAAAGCCAAAGGACATGATGTAATCAATCTTAGCTTGGGGGAACCCGACTTTAACACGCCCGACTATATCAAAATCGCTGCCAAAGAAGGCATCGATCAGAACTTTACATTTTATCCGCCCGTAGCCGGATATGAAGATCTGAGAAAAGCCATCTGCACCAAATTAAAACGAGACAACAATCTTGATTACGAAGCCGGGCAAATCGTCGTATCAACAGGAGCCAAACAATCCATTGCGAATGTGGTATTAAGTTTGGTAAATCCAGGAGATGAAGTGCTGGTACCGGCACCTTATTGGGTTTCTTACAGAGAAATCATAAAAGTAGCCGAAGGTAAAGCTGTTTTCATACCAGCTACCATTGAAAATAATTTCAAGATTACTCCGCAGCAACTGAAAGCAGCCATCACACCGAAAACACGACTATTGATTTACAGTTCTCCCTGTAATCCAACCGGTTCAGTGTACACCCGTGAAGAATTGAAAGGGATTGCAGATGTGATGGCGAAATATCCCGATATTACCATTATTGCCGATGAAATTTATGAGCACATTAACTTTGTGGGGAAACACGAAAGTATTTGCCAGTTTGATTTTATCAAAGATCAGGTTGTTTTAATCAATGGCGTTTCCAAAGGGTTCGCCATGACCGGATGGCGTATTGGTTTTATTGCCGCTCCGCTTCTCATTGCAAAAGCATGTGATAAACTTCAGGGTCAGTTTACCTCAGCAGCTTCCTCCATTGCACAGCGGGCTGCGCTTAAAGCATTCATTACCCCACCTGATTCTACCAACGATATGCAAATTATGCAAAAGGCTTTCCGGGAACGGAGGGATCTGATGCTTCAATCGCTGGCAGAAATTCCGGGGATGAAATTGAATCATCCGGATGGTGCATTTTATATATTTCCGGATATCTCATCTTACTTCGGAAAATCAGATGGAACGATTACAATAAACAACAGCAATGATCTTTGCATGTATCTGTTGAATACTGTCTTTGTTGCCCTTGTTCCCGGCGATGCCTTTGGCGACCCAAAGTGTATCCGGTTTTCTTATGCAACCAGTAAAGAAAAACTGACTGAAGCAGTGGCAAGGATTAAAAGAGCGCTGTCTCAACTAAAATAACTTTAACGTTCTACAAACAACCAAACGATATGAAAATCAGTAAAAAACTCGAGAAATGGGTGAACGAATGGGCGGCCTTGTGTCAACCTGATTCTGTTCATTGGTGTGATGGTTCTGAAACCGAAAACCAACGGTTACTGGATCAGATGGTAAAAAGCGGTATGGCTGTCAAATTGAATGAAGCCAAACGACCAAACAGCTATTATTTTCAAAGCGACCCCAGTGATGTGGCTCGCGTTGAAAACCGTACATTTATCTGTTCTGAAAAACAGGAAGATGCCGGACCTACCAACAACTGGATGGCTCCTGCCGAGATGAAATCTGTCTTGACAGAAATGTACCGGGGTTGTATGAAAGGCCGGACACTGTATGTAATTCCTTTCAGCATGGGACCGTTGGGATCAAAGATCGCTCATATTGGAATTCAGATAACCGATTCACCTTACGTTGTAGTCAACATGCGTATTATGACCCGCATGGGTTCTGCAGTGCTTGATATTCTTGGTGATCATGATTTTGTACCCTGCATCCATTCGGTTGGCGCTCCATTACAACCAGGTCAGAAAGATGCTAAATGGCCTTGTGCCCCCATCGAAAAGAAATATATCTCGCATTTCCCCGAAACCAATGAAACATGGTCGTTTGGAAGCGGATATGGCGGCAATGCTTTGCTTGGGAAAAAATGTTTTGCACTTCGTATTGCAACCAATATGGCCCGCCGTGAAGGTTGGATGGCCGAACACATGCTGATCACAGGGATTACCAACCCGCAGGGGATAAAACGCTATGTTGCCGCTGCTTTTCCAAGTGCCTGTGGCAAAACAAACCTGGCTATGCTAATCCCTTCAATCCCGGGATGGAAAATAGAAACTGTTGGAGATGATATTGCCTGGATGAAATTCGGAGAAGACGGACGTCTTTATGCCATCAACCCGGAAGCCGGTTTCTTTGGTGTTGCTCCGTATACTTCAATGGAGACCAACCCCAATGCCATGTTGTCGTGCCGTTCCAACTCGATCTTTACCAACACTGCATTGACTCCCGATGGAGATATCTGGTGGGAAGGAATCGGATCCGATATCCCGGAAGGATCTCTTACATGGACCAATGAGATTTACAATAAAGAGAATGGAAAGCCCGCTGCTCATCCCAATGCTCGTTTTACTGCCCCGGCTTACCAATGCCCAGTTATTGATAAAGATTGGGAAAACCCTAAAGGAGTTCCCATTTCGGCATTTCTTTTCGGCGGTCGTCGCCCTGGGACGGTGCCTTTGGTTTACCAGTCGTTCGACTGGAATCATGGCGTTTTCCTGGGTTCTATTGTAGGTTCTGAGGTTACCGCAGCAGCCATTGGTCTCAAAGCTGGGGTCCGTCGCGATCCTTTTGCCATGTTGCCTTTCTGTGGATATCACATGGGTGATTATTTTGGACATTGGGTGAAGATCGGTCAAATTGCACCGGATCCAGCCAAACTTCCTAAAATATTTAATGTCAATTGGTTCCGGAAAGGAGCAGACGGCAAATTTCTATGGCCGGGCTATGGCGACAATATCCGTGTTCTGAAATGGATTTTCGAACGTGTAGAAGGCACAGCAGCCGCTGTTGAAACCCCCATCGGATTTGTACCTGAAAAACACGCTATTGATGTTGACGGATTACCGGGAATTGCAGAAAAAATGGATCAGATCCTGAAAGTCGATAAAGAAGAATGGCTTCATGAATGTGAGTTGATTGCCGAACATCAAAAAATTTTTGGCGACCGGCTTCCGGCAGAAATGAAGAAACAGTATGATAATTTAAAAGCAAGATTGGAAAAAAAGTAACAGGATAATAAAGTAACAGGGTAACAGAGAAAATACCTTTGTTACTCTGTTACCGTTTTTTTAATCTATGTCTAAAGGCATTAAAATTTATACTAAAGGTGGAGATCAGGGAGAAACCGCTCTTTTAGGGGGTACCCGTGTTCTCAAAAACCATGAAAGGGTTGAAGCATCTGGCAACCTTGATGAATTAAACGCTTTTATTGGGATGGTTCGCGATTATGATATTGATCCTCATTACCAGGAGTTCCTGATTTGGATCCAGAAAAAAAATTTTATTGCAGAAACTCTGATTTCCCAAGATCCGGAAAAAGAAATTCAGAAATTACCATCCATTAAAGAAGAGGATATTCTTTTAATTGAACATGAGATCGATGCAATGAATGAAACACTCCCTCCGCTTAATCATTTTATTCTTCCTGGAGGGCACCCTGCTGTATCTGCCTGCCATATTTGCCGCACTGTTTGCCGTCGGGCAGAACGTTCTGTTGTTGGCCTTAGAAACATCCGTTCAACAGATGATATAATAATTCGTTATCTCAACCGTTTATCTGACTATTTATTTGTTTTGGCAAGAAAATTAGCTAATGACCTTGGGGTAAAAGAAACACCCTGGAAAACATAAGCATTGAAATGAAAAAATAATTTATACTTTTGCACCAAATTTTCAAAAGCAGATATAAATGTACTGGACACTCGAATTGGCCTCAAAATTGGAAGACGCTCCCTGGCCTGCCACTAAGGATGAGCTGGTCGATTGGGCGATCCGATCCGGCGCCCCACAAGAAGTAGTCGAAAATCTCAAGGAGATTGAAGATGAAGGTGAATCGTACGAACGCATTGAAGATATCTGGCCCGATTATCCTACCAAAGACGATTTTTTCTTCCACGAAGACGAATACTAGCCGATTTACATTTTTTAATTTCGGATTTTAGATTTACTCTTTGTGAAAAAGGTAAAGTGAACATTGCCATAGGCTCGGGTCTGGGAAAAATCCGGATGCTTTTCAAACTTATAGCGAGCTGAATGTTCCAGTATTAACAAACCTTTTTCAGTAAGAACATCCTGTTCCATAACCAAATCCGGAATAGATTCTATCCCTTCCAGATCGTAGGGCGGATCTGCAAAGATGATATCATAAGCCGACCAGGGATGTTTCAGAAAAACAAAAGCATTTGACCGTAAGGCCTTAAGATTTGTCGCTCCGAATTCAGTTGCACATTTTTTTATAAATTCCACACAATGATGATTGGCATCTACTGCCATCACATCTTGTGCTCCCCTGGAAAGAAACTCGAAAGCAATACTTCCGGTACCGGCAAATAAATCAAGTACCCTGATGGATTCAAAATCGATGAAATTCGCAAGGATATTAAACAATCCCTCTTTTGCAAAATCGGTGGTGGGTCGCACAGGCAAACTCACCGGAGGTTGAAGTTTTCGACCCCGATATTTTCCGCTTATAATCCGCATGACTGGAAATTAAATAAAGGATAAAAAGCATGAGGTGAAATCTGATTCAGGATATGACTGTATTTGAAGGACTCATTCCTGTGACCGAATTCGATATGCCTGACATATTTAAATAACAATTCAAACATCGCGGATCCTTTCTCAACATTTCCCAACAGCACCAATGGCATGGTTTCGGGATTGAAATTCAATTGTTCCAATACAAAAATCAGATAGTAAGCTACATCCTCGGCACTCTGGAACGGGAAAGAATTGAAATAATTCATCTGCCGCCCATCATAGATCAAAAGATCAAAATGCGTTTCCCTCACATGAAGAAAAACCCGGTGAGTATTGATTCGGTTTTTATAGTTAATCCAGATACTATTCATTAAAATTCCGGCAAAATGAACAATTTTTATATTTGGAAAATGCACATTCATCGATTGGATTAAAACCGATGGCACGGTATAAACAAGTTGGGTGTCGAATGGAATTAAATGATCGGAAAACACCTGTTCTTCCTGCTCTTTAACAAAATTAAACTGTAGGTAATTCCCCTTTTCATTGGGATCAAATAACTGTGATGGGATAAGCGTAACCTTTTCCCCAACATAAGCAATCTGAATTGATTTGAATTGATTTTTCAGCCAGGGTTGAGCCTTTATTACCGCATTAATAAAATCATTCAGAGATGGTTTGACTGCGGGTACAATATTTCGTGAAGAATGATCACTTCGTTGAATCTGTTGAATACCCAGAAATTTGTTTCGTTTGAAATCAAGAATGCAATAGGAAATCATGACTTCACTGAGCAAAATGGACAATCCATATTGACGCGTCTCCTGAAGATTCAAAGATTCATCCAGTTTATTTACTAAAATATTGAAAAAGTCGGCCATTTCTCCGGATTATAGGATCAGCATTACGGCAATCGTAGCTGCAATAATAAGAAGAAAACCCGAAACAAGGTAAATGCGGATGCTTTTCCCACCTAGGCTACATCCATAAACCATCTTTAAAAAATTGTTGCTGATGATGGCTTGAAAGCAGGCCACAGCAATCATATCTATCGGAACTCCATATTTTCCCTGGACCAGATTGATGAGAAAGGGATCAATATCTGTTAGGCCAACGATGAAAGATAGGGTCGTCAAACCAGGTGTACCATATCGTTTGAGTACTTCCGATGTGATCACTGTAAAGGCAATGAATAAGGCAGCAAAAATAAGGGCAACTTTAAACTCAAGTGGATTTTTATCTGTAGCAATGACCTGGTTGTGCTGGTTAATTTCATGGTTTTTATAATAAAAGATAAATGTTCCAACTCCGGCGGAAACCAAGAAAAGGATTAGAAAATAGGGCCATACAACGAGAAATAAATCGTTGCTAAAGATCAGGATTAATAATAATATTCTGAGATACATCATGGCCGTGGCGAAAATGATACCCGCCATATATTGATGACTGTATTCCGGTTCATTTTTGCATTTCTTAGCCAGAATTATAGTAATGGCTGTACTTGAGTACAATCCGCCTAAAATGCCGGAAATGATAATGCTGGATTTTGGAAAAACGAATTTTTTCAGTAAATAACTAATGTAAGAAATGGAGGAAATCACTACGACTGCCAACCAGATTTTATAGGGTGTCAGGCTCAATCCTTTGATGATTGGGCCGTCGGGTAATACAGGAAGGATGACCCCGGCAATAATCAGAAATTTTGCCAGGGTAATAAATTCATACCTGTCAAATTTTTCTGATATTGAAACTAAGGTTTCTTTTATTTCAGTTAAAATCAATACGGTAACCATCAGCAACAAAACCAACCAGAGGGGTTGTGTAAGAACAAGGGGCCCCAAACAATAAGTAATCAGGGCTACCACGATGGTTGTTGCGCCATAGTCTTTGAAATCCCGAATATGGAAAAAGTAGGAAATTCCCATGATCATGGCAAGTACCAATCCACCTCCGATAAATAAAATTCCCCGGTCGCCATCAAGAAGATATAGGATAAACCCAAGGATTCCGATAAAAGTAAAAGTCCGGTCAGTACCAAAGGTTCGATCTTCTTCATGAGCCCGGCTATGTATTTGTCGCTGCGACAATCCAATCAACAGTGAAAACAGTGTCACCAACACAAAGTCGGTGAGATTCTTTGGAATTGTTCCAATTAGTTGCACAGGCAATAATGGTTAAGGTTTATAACTAAGGATTAATTATAGATATGGTCTCAAAAGTTGGAATTTCTGATAAAAACTGATACGTTCGATTTTGATGGTCAATCTTGCAAGAATAGTGTGTTAATCCATTGGTAACCACAAGATAATCAACTGTGAGCGTCATGTTATACATGGCTACCTGATCAAAAACGGCCTGGGTTATTTCTACAGTAGGAGCTTTACATTCTACCACCAGCCGGGGTTTTCCATCGGAGCCATAAGCCAGTATATCAAAACGCTTGATCATTTTATTGAATGTAAGCTGAGCTTCCACAACCAACAAGGAAGCTGAAAAATGCTGATGGTTGATGAGATATGAAAGAAAAGTCTGGCGAACCCATTCTTCCGGTGTAAGCCTGACAAATTTTTTACGGCAGATATCAAAGATCTCCTGTTTTCCTCCTTGCCCGACCCTAAGATTGGGCGTAAAGTTTGGCAAATTGAGTGGTAGCATCATGGTTATTATACAAACATACGGAAAAATCTTTCAAACTGCTTATCTTTGCGTCAAGGAGCTTGATGGAAAATAATTATGTACTCAAATTGTATTTCTGTGAAGACAAAAAAAGAGATTGTTGACGATTGGTTGCCCCGATATACCGGAACCAACCTTGAGGAGTTTGGGGATTTTATCCTGCTTACAAATTCCAACAGTTATCTGGACCTTTTTTCCAGTTTATTCAAGGTACCGATCAAAGGGAAGGACCGGGCTATGCCGAGTGTTACCCACGACCGAATTACACTGATTAATTTCGGGATGGGAAGTCCGAATGCGGCAACCATTATGGACTTGCTCGGAGCCATTCAACCAAAAGCCGCTCTTTTCCTTGGAAAATGCGGAGGACTTAAAAAGAAATGTAAGATGGGAGATATGATTCTTCCCATCGCGGCAATCCGGGGTGATGGAACATCCGATGATTATTTCCCTGAGAGAGTCCCAGCCTTGCCCGCATTTAACCTTCAAAAAGTGATGTCGACGATCATTCTGAACCACCGTAAAAATTACTGGACAGGTACGATTTATACCACCAATCGCCGGGTTTGGGAATACGATCAAAATTTCAAGGAACATCTTAGGCTAACCCGATCGATCGCTATCGATATGGAAAGCGCCACTCTGTTTATTGTCGGATTTGCCAATCAGATCCCAACCGGAGCCTTGTTAATGGTATCGGATCAACCGATGGTCGCCAGTGGAATAAAAACACAAGCCAGCGATAAAAAAGTCACGGAGAAGTTTATCGAAGAGCATTTGAAAATCGGTATTGACACCCTGAATGACCTGATCGAGAAAAAAATCCATGTAAAGCACCTGAGATTCGACTAACATGGCAGGAAAAACAGAGTTCACGTTTACCCAATTGCTTGCCGATCTGAAAAAGCAGATATATTACCCGGTATATCTTCTCCATGGGGATGAGCCTTATTTTATTGATGTCATCTCCGATTACATTGAGCAAAATGTGTTGAGCGATCTGGAGAAAGAGTTTAACCAGACCATTCTATATGGGAAAGACTCCAACGTTTCAACCATCATCAGTTATGCCAAACGTTTCCCCATGATGGCCAATTACCAGGTGCTTCTGGTAAAAGAAGCCCAGGAATTGGATAAAATTGAGGATTTCCTACCCTATGTTGAGAAACCACTTTCTTCCACAATTCTCGTTCTTTGTTATAAATACGGGAAACTCGACAAGCGAAAAGCGCTATATAAAGCCATAGAAAAGCAGGGAGTCGGTTTTGAATCGCCCCGGTTATACGACAACAAGATCCCTGATTGGATTCACGAATATGTTCAAAATCAAAATTACAAGATCAGTCCAAAGGCTGCCATTTTACTGACTGAATTTTTAGGCACAGATTTAGGGAAGATCGTTAATGAAATTCAGAAACTCCTCATCAACATTCCTCCCGGGTCGGAAATAGACGAGTTGAGTATCGAAAAAAATATCGGAATCAGCAAAGACTATAATGTATTTGAACTTCAAAAGGCCTTGGCTCAGAAAGACATCGTGAAAGCCAACCGAATCATCCTCTATTTTGCTTCTAATCTTCGTGAAAACCCATTGGTAAAAATCATTCCGATTTTATCTTCTTACTTTTCCAAGGTACTGGCTTACCATTATTTACCCGACAAATCCAGAAATTCGGTAGCTGCTGCTCTTTCTATCAAACCTTTTTTTGTCACCGATTACCAGCAGGCTGCCCGGAGTTTCCCGGCAAGGAAAGTGATCCGGATCATTTCCCTACTCCGTGAATATGACATGAAATCCAAAGGAGTGGATAGTAATGCAATCTATGCCAGTGACGGGGAGTTAATGAAAGAGTTAATCTTTAAGATTCTTCATTGATCATTTCTCTACGCGGTAATTATATTCCGTGGAACGGTAAGTATCATCAATGATTTTTTTATATTTTTCGACGATAAATTTACGCCTGAGTTTTAACGTCGGGGATATTTCACCCGAATCGGTTGTCCATTCATCCGCCAAAAGTCGGAATTTTCTTATCTGCTCAGTCTTTCCAAGATCCTGATTAAACCGTTCAACTTCCTTCATGATCCGCTGGATCACGTGTTGATTTTTCACTGCTTTTTCTTTTGATCCGTAAGCAATATGTTTGATGGAACACCAACTTTTGAGATATTCAAAATTCGGAATGATCAAAGCAGCCGCGTATTTTCTGTTTTCCCCAACTACCATGATGTGTTCGATGAAAGGGGACTCTTTGATCCGTTGTTCAATGGGTTGAGGAGCTATATATTTTCCTCCGGAGGTTTTAAATATCTCTTTTTTTCGGTCGGTGATCTTCAAAAATTTTCCATCTTCCATTATCCCGATATCTCCTGTATGGAACCATCCGTCGGAATCAATTACTTCAGCAGTCTTTTCCGGACGATTCAGATAGCCCATCATCACATTTGCCCCTTTGATTAAAATTTCACCATCTTCTGCAATTTTCAGTTCATTTCCAGATAATAGTGTTCCAACAGTGCCGAATTTCATCTTACCTGGTTCAAACCGGAAGATAGTAACACCAGGTGATGTTTCCGTAAGCCCATAGGCTTCAAGAATCGGTATTTTCGCAGCCCAGAAAATCCGGGTTAATCTTGGATGTAAAGAAGCACTCCCAGACACAATGAATTTCAGGTTTCCGCCCATAATTTCCCTCCACTTCCGGAAGACAAGTCTGTCGGCAATCCACAATTTAAAATCATAAACCAAACCGTTGGCATGATTAAGTTCATATTTGTGACCCTGACGGATTGCCCAAAAAAAGACCACTCGCATTGGGAGTTTCAGGTTTCTTCCCCGAGACACAATTTTTTCATAGATCTTTTCGAAAACTCTGGGTACCGAAACAAAACCATGAGGTTTAACTTCTCTGAGATACACCCCTAATTCATCAATATTCTGAACATAAAATATCGATACTCCAAAAGATTGATAGACATATCCAGCGATCCGTTCGTAAACATGGCACAAGGGCAAGAAACTCACGGCCCGGTCATGCATTTTAAAAGGAGGAACTTCGGCTAAAGATTGATAATTGGAGACAAAATTACGATGCGAAGACATTACTCCTTTGGGTCTGCCTGTAGTGCCTGAGGTATAGATGATGGTTGCCATATCGCCTGGAGCAATTCCATTTTTAATTGCTTCCAAAACAGGAAGGCCAGCAGATTTTTTCCCTAATTCCAAAATTTCATTCCAGTTCCGGATCCCTGCGACCGGTTCTATTGAAAATACTGCTTTTAGCCCTTTCAAATCGGGAAGAATTTTCCGCATCCTATTATATATCTCCTGATTGGAAATGATCAAGTATTCAATTTCCGCATCGCGAAAAATATAGCGGTAATTATCTTCGCTGATCGTAGGATAGATCGGTACCTGAATAGCACCAACCTGCAGGATCCCCATATCGAAAAAATTCCATTCCGGACAATTTACCATTACGGTGGCAATACGGGTTCCTTTTTGAATTCCCAGAGCCAGTAAACCTAAACTTATCCATCGGCTGTAATTGACATAATCCGTAGCAGAAAAACTCAACCACCGACCTTCCTTCTTCACATTGAAAAGGTTGTGAATGGAACAATATTTTTCTTGGAATAATTCCAGCAAATCAAATATGCGGGTGATTTCTTTCATTAAAATTTAATGCAAAACAAATTCGTTTATTCAAAAAGATTGGAAATGTTATCCTGATATTTATTCATTATAAATTTTCGTTTCAGTTTTAATGTCGGAGTAATCTCCCCGGTTTCAAATGCCCATTCGGTATCCATCAGACTCCAACTCTTAATTTTTTCCGTATCGCCAAAGAGTTTATTATATTTATCCACCTCCATTTTAAAACGTTTCTGTATCCGGGGTAGTTTTACCATCTCTTTGTTGGTAGTATAGGGAATTTCTTTAACGGCACACCATGCCCGTAAGAAGTTAAAGTCGGGTACGATCAAAGCCCCAGCAAATTTCTGGTTTTCTCCCACGACCACTATTTGATCGATAAAGAGCGACTCATTAAATTTATCTTCAATGAGTTGCGGACTAACGTATTTACCAAAAGAAGTTTTAAAAAGCTCTTTTTTCCTTCCCGTAATTTTCAATTGACCTTCTGGTTCAATATGGCCAAGATCTCCCGTATGGAACCATCCTTCGGAATCTATCACTTTTTTGGTTAGTTCCGGATCTTTGTAATATCCCTTCATGATGTTGGGCCCCTTGCAAAGAATTTCATCATCGTAGTCAATTTTTACCTGAACACCCCGAAGCACAGGACCAACGGTTCCGAACTTCATACCGTGTTCGGTGAAATCGCTGACTGCAATTACGGGAGAAGTCTCCGTGAGTCCATATCCTTCAATTACATGAAATCCGGCACAAGTGAACATACGCGATAAACGAGGTTGTAAAGCAGCTCCGCCTGAAACAATCAGCAAGTGTTTCCCTCCCATTGCTTCACGCCATTTTGAATAGACCAACCTGTCGTAAAGTTTCCGCTTTAATTCATAAAACCAGCCATTTGCCCCTTTCAATTCATAACGTAAGGAAAGACGCATTGCCCAGAAAAAGAACCAGCGTTTTATTCCAGTTAATTTATGCCCGGTAGCATAAAGTTTGTCATGGATTTTTTCCAGTAACCTGGGGACGGTAGTGATGATTTCCGGGGATACTTCTTTCAGATTTTCCATAATTGTACCGATGCTTTCGGTATAATAGATCGAATAGCCCCTGTATTGATAGAGGTAATTAAGCATTCGTTCGTACACATGGCATAAAGGAAGGTAACTGACTGTTTTTGCGTCTTCACCATATTGAGGGATGTATGAAACCGCCTTAAAATTGGAGATGAGGTTGGCATGGGTTAACATCACTCCTTTGGGATTCCCGGTTGTTCCGGAAGTATAGATAATAGTAACCACATCATCGGTATTGATGGACGATTTGCGCAATTCAAGAGCTTCTTTATCGACATGTTGTTTACCTAACTCAATGAGATCCTTTAACTGTTGATAATCCTGATGATCTTTATAAAGATAAATTGATTTGATGTGAGAGATCTCCGGAAGAATATGCTGAATTTTCCGCAGCAATTCCTGCCCCGAGACAAACATATATTGTACCTCAGCATGATTTAGGATAAATTTATAATCAGATTCGCTGATGGTTGGATAGATGGGAATATGAATCGCTCCAACCTGCGCGATGGCCATATCGACAAAGTTCCATTCGGGTCGATTGGTGCTGATTTGTGCAATCTTATCTCCTGGACGAACCCCCAGAAACAGAAACCCGTAACTGATGTAATCAACAATTTCCCTGTATTGTTTGATACTGTATTTCGTCCAAACCCCGCCTTCTTTAGATGCAAGAGCATCATCTTTCGGTTTGTACATTGCTTCAGAATGAGGCAAGAGGTCGAAAATACGGGTTATTTCCATGGTTATTTTTTTAAAAAATTCACCGAATTGGCCTGGGCTGTAGGCATCAGAACCAAATCATTGATATTGACATGAGAAGGTAAGGTTGTAACATAATATACAGCTTCGGCAATATCTTCAGCCTGAAGCGGTTGAAATCCTTTATATACATTATCAGCACGCTCTTTATCTCCTTTAAAGCGAACCAATGAAAATTCGGTATTGGCAGCCCCTGGAGCAATTTGGGTGACCTTGATTTGATGGGGTAAGAGATCGATTCGGGTTCCTTTGGTAATGGCATCCACTGCGAACTTTGAACCACAATAAACGTTACCTGCAGGATAAACCTCTCTCCCCGCAATGGAGCCAATATTGATAATATGCCCTTGTTTCCGCGAAACCATCAAAGGAGAAACCATCCTTGTCATATAAAGCAATCCTTTGATATTGGTATCGATCATTCGTTCCCAGTCATCAATAACCCCTTCATTAATGGGGATCAAACCAACTGCTAAACCTGCATTATTAACCAGGACATCGATTTTCTTCCATTTTTCAGACAAGGTATTAATGGCATTTTCCACCTCTTTTAATTTTCTCACATCAAAACATAAAGGAAGTATCTCAACATTCAAATCAGTAATCAGTTCTCTGGCGAGTTCTTCCAACAATACTTTTCGGCGCCCGGTAATAATCAGGTCGTATCCGTTTTCAGCAAATTTTCGTGCAATGGCTTTCCCAAATCCGGACGTAGCACCGGTAATCAAAACAATCTTCTTCATCATTAAACAATTTTTAACATTAAAGTATCTCCAAATTTTTTATTCCAAATTCTTAACCTTTTGCTCCACCCAGTTTTTAGCATTAACAAAGGCTTCGATCCAGGGCGTGATTTCATCCGTTTTCCGGTCTTGTGGATAGAAAGGCCACTGCCAGGGAAGGATAGAATCTTCCAGATGGGGCATGATGGCCAGGTGACGTCCATCATCTGAGGCAATAGCGGCGACATCATACTGGGAACCGTTGGGATTGCCAGGATATTCATGATACCCGAATTTTGCGGTAATATGGTAATTTGCTTCATTGCTTGGGAAATTGAATTTCCCTTCTCCATGAGCTACCCAGATTCCAAGTCTCGATCCTTCTAAAGAACCCAGCATTACCGAATGATTGGGAAGAATATCCAGAGCCACAAAAGTACATTCGTATTTGTGTGAATCGTTCCACGACATGGTGGGCTTACGGTTCGCTTCAGAATAGATAAGTCCCAGTTCCACCAACAATTGGCAACCGTTGCATACACCCAAACTCAATGTATCTTCCCGCTTGAAAAAGTTGGTAAGCGCCAGATTGGCTTTTTCATTGTATCTAAAAGCCCCTGCCCATCCTTTGGCCGAACCTAAAACATCGGAATTAGAAAAACCACCAACAAAAGCGATCAGGTTTACATCTTCCAGCGTCTCCCTCCCTGAAATCAAGTCGGTCATGTGGACATCCTTCACGTCAAAACCAGCCAGATATAACGCCCAGGCCATGTCGCGGTCGCGGTTTACTCCTTTTTCACGTATAATGGCTGCTTTCACACCGGAAGATATTCTCCGTTTTGGATTGATCCCGAATTGTGAAAATCGGCCAGTAGCCGATCCCGGGAAAACAAATTTCAATGGTTGGTTTTTATAGTTGTTAAACCGTTCCAAAGCAAGTTTTTCTCCACATTGTTTCCGGTCAAGCAGGTATGAGGTTCTAAACCAGGTGTTGCGCAAAGTGTCAATGTCGAATTGATAATCTTCACCCTCCATCTTTATTTTTAAAGATCGGTTAGCTGTGATTTTACCAATGATTTCGCTATTTTGCCATTTCGCCACCTCGCTACTTCTTACTTGAATTACAATTCCCGGTTTTTCACTGAACAGCAACCGGAATGAATTCTTTTCACGGAAATTGCAAAGATCAATTTCAAGTCCGATATTTTCGACCGGAAAAACCATTTCGAGTATTGTCGTAATCAACCCTCCGGCACCAATATCATGACCAGCAAGAATGACATCTTCTTGAATCTTATGTTGCAGGAAGGCAAACATGCTGGCAAATTCAGTAGCATTGGGCACGTCCGGTGGTATTTCTCCAAGTTGGTTCAATACCTGGGCAAAACTACTTCCTCCCAATTCAAATCCGCAGGAAGAAAATGGGATATAAATCAATACTGAATCCGGTTCATTAAGCAGATTTGGGCTGATCACTTTTTTCACATCCGATACTTCTCCAACCGCAGAGATAATTACAGTTCCGGGACTAATGACGACATTACCATCTGGATATTTCTGGGTCATAGAGAGAGAATCCTTGCCAGTTGGGATATTGATACCGAGAGCGATGGCAAAATCGCTCAGGGCTTTTACTGCAGTATACAACCGGGCATCTTCGCCTGCATTTTTACAAGGCCACATCCAATTAGCGCTGAGCGATACCCCTTTCAAACCATGGGTCAACGGAGCCCACACTAAGTTTGTTAATGCTTTGGCAACAGAGAGGCGTGAGGCAGCAGCCGGATCGATTAACCCGGCCATTGGTGCATGTCCCAGCGCGGTTGCAATGCCTTTATTCCCCTGGTAATCAAGTGCTACCACCCCTACATTATTCAGCGGAAGTTGAATCGCTCCACAGGTTTGCTGTTTGGCAATTTTTCCGCTCACAGCTCTATCAACTTTGTTGGTAAGCCAGTCTTTACAGGCAACAGCCTCAAGTTGCAGAATTTCATTTAAATACTTGGGTAATTTCGATTTATCAAATACGAGTGATTCGTAACGCGTAATGCGTGACGCATCGGTCATAATAGTTTTGGGTGGTTTTCCGAAGAAATCTTCAATATTCAGATCGATTGGTTTGGTTTGATCGTTGGTATTGTTAAAAATAAGCTGGTGGTTCCCGGTGGTTTCACCAACCTGGTAAATCGGAGCCCGCTCTCTTTCGGCAATGGTTTTCAGCAATTCAAAATCCTCTGATTTGATCACAAGTCCCATGCGTTCCTGCGACTCATTACTCACGATCTCTTTCGCAGAAAGGGTTGGATCCCCAACTGGTAATTGATCGATGTGTATCGTGCCACCAGTTGTTTCAACCAACTCCGACAAAGAGTTGAGGTGTCCACCTGCTCCATGATCATGAATGGAGACTACGGGATTTTTATCCATCTCTGTCATGGCTCTGATGGCATTAAAGACCCGCTTTTGCATTTCGGGATTGGAACGCTGGACGGCATTGAGTTCAATAGCGTTTCCAAACTCACCGGTAGCAACGGAAGAAACCGCTCCTCCCCCCATTCCGATGCGATAATTATCGCCACCAAGAACCACAATTTGTTCACCGGGAACCGGATCCTCTTTTATACTATCTTCTTTTTTGGCAAAGCCGATTCCTCCTGCCTGCATGATTACTTTGTCATATCCGTAAATCCGGTCATCTGTGGCATGTTCAAAGGTCAGTACAGATCCGCAGATCAAGGGTTGTCCGAATTTATTGCCGAAATCGCTGGCACCATTGGAAGCTTTAATGAGGATTTCTTCAGGGTTTTTATAGAGCCATGATCTGCCTTTCACTCCTTTTTCCCAATTTCTTCCTCCATCCAGACGGGGATAAGAGGTCATGTATACCGCAGTGCCGGCAACCGGGATACTTCCCCTTCCACCAGCCATCCGGTCACGAATTTCACCGCCGGACCCGGTTGCAGCTCCATTAAAAGGTTCAACAGTTGTAGGAAAATTATGAGTTTCGGCTTTTAGGGAGATCACCGAATGGAAATCCTTAATCGTAAAAAAGTCAGCGATATCCTGATGTCCGGGAGCAAACTGTTCAATCTCCGGCCCTTCAATGAATGCCACGTTGTCTTTATAGGCAGATACTATAAAATTAGGATTTTTGAGCGCTGTTTTTTTAATCAGGGAAAAGAGAGACTCACTCATCTCCCTTCCATCGATAATAAAAATACCATTAAAGATTTTGTGACGACAATGCTCGGAGTTGACCTGAGAGAAACCAAAAACCTCACTGTCGGTGAGCAAACGACCCAGTTTATGACTAAGCTGAATCAAATAACTGATCTCTTCATCGCTAAGTGCCAAGCCTTCCTGATTTGAATACTGCGAGAGATCCTCAATATTCCGTATCGGTTCTGGTTCCCGAAGAATCTGAAAAATGTTCTGATCCAACTCCGTGTATCTATGCTGGAGCATCGGATCATAAATTGCAAATCGTAAATCGTAAATCGTAAATTCTTCAATTCGGCGAATACCTGTAATTCCCATATTCTGGGTTATTTCAACAGCATTGGTACTCCAAGGGGTGATCATTTCAGGGCGAGGGCCGATAAAGGTTCCATGTAAAATAGATTCGGCGACACATTCTGCATCGCCGAAAAGCCAGGTCAATTTTTCCAGATCAAGGGGGTTCAGGCCATTGCGGCTTTCAACAGCATAGAAACTGGTTGCATTTTTAAAGAATGTGATCATATTTCACTATTTCACCATTTTATGATGTTAAAAATCTTTCTGCTTCAATGGCAGCCATACATCCTGTTCCGGCGGCGGTAATGGCCTGACGGAAATGAGGATCCTGTACATCACCGGCTGCAAATACGCCAGTAACACTGGTTCGGGTAGTCCCCGGTTTGGTTTTTATATATTTGAATTTATCCAATTCGAGTTTTCCTTCGAATACCTCGGTATTGGGCTTATGGCCAATGGCGACAAAAAAACCCGTCACAGGAATATCCTTTGATTCGCCAGATTTGACGTTACGAACGCGTACACCGGTTACACCGCTGTCGTCGCCCAAAACTTCCTCTGGAACACTATCCCATACCATTTCGATGTTGGGTGTATTCTCCACTTTATGTTGCATTGTTTTACAGGCTCGTAATTCATTCCGGCGGTGAATCATATATACTTTCTTACATAATTTAGCCAGATAGGTAGCCTCTTCCACTGCAGTATCTCCTCCTCCCACTATCGCGACATCCTGTCCACGGTAAAAGAACCCATCACAGGTGGCGCACCCTGAAACACCCATTCCCATAAATTTTTTCTCCGATTCTATTCCAAGCCATTTGGCACAAGCTCCAGTTGCGATAATGACGGTTTCAGCCGAGAGGGTTTTTCCATCATCCGCCTTAACAATAAAGGGACGGTTTGAAAAATCAACTTCAGTGACTACTCCAAACCTTATTTCGGCACCAAAACGTTCAGCTTGTTGTTTAATTTCATCCATCATTTCCGAACCCATAATTCCTTTAGGGTAGCCAGGAAAGTTATCCACCTCGGTGGTGATGGTAAGCTGTCCTCCGGGTTGCAATCCCTGATAAACCACAGGTTTCAAATCAGACCGTGATGCATAGATAGCAGCAGTATATCCTGCCGGACCGGAGCCAATGATCAGGCAGCGAACATGTTCAATTTTTTCAGACATTTGCTCGATTTTTTCTTTACAAATGTAAAAAAAATCCGGATGTCGATTACCAGATATTGAATGCCAAATGCTGAACCTGGAGATGATTCACCAGGGGTGGCATTTAACAAGGGAACCCGACTGATGTCTGCCGTTTCGAAGTACAAGCAACGGGATCTAACAACTTACACACCACAAAAAAAAGGCTCTCATGGAGTTTCTTTCTCAAAAATAAGGTGTTGCGCGAATAATTTGATAATGTCGATGAAATCTAATTTTAAGGAAAGATAATCATTGGCCGGATAGATCCCTTTTTTCAAGGTATAAGAACCGGTAACGGAGACGATGGAATCCTGGACTGCTGAACCAAATTGAATGTTTATCCGCTCATTGTTACGAAAGAGCTTTTCGGGCGCTTTTTTTAACCGGTAGCCGGTAGGTAACACGATCGAACAACTAAAAGATTTGGTATATGGATAAATATGATCTACCGGAACTTTCCGGATCGATCCCGGATAGGGATTCTCCCGGATCGGAAAATGACAAAACGGATCAATCTCCAGATAATTATCCACCCGATTAACGGGAATCTTACCTTCAAAATAAACAGAAAAAGGGTTGATCGTATTTTCGTTTTTCAAATTCATAACAGAAACAGAATCCCCTTGTTCCATTTCAGCATTATGAAAGTATGACTCCAGAAAATCTTTGTCCTGAGTATACGACTTTCGGGCCCTAAGAGCAGAATAGCCCTTAAAATCTATCAGGCAATTGATTTCCAGCGAGTCGAGTGCCGTATTGAATTTCATGCGGAGTTGCGTATTGGTTAGTGAAGATCCATCACCGTTAACATCCACCCATGAAGATCCCTCCTCTTTTACAAGATATCCCTTGCCATTGATACATCTTGGAGGGATGGTCTGGTTTTCGCACATCGGTTCGGTCCCATCGGTCAAAATCCAATGATCATCAATTTTTGCATTAACAATAACGTAATTAAAGAAAAAAAGAAACGGGTAATCCTGCAATGCCTTGACATGCCCTTGTGAACTGATCAGGACAGGATATGCCTCAATACCGGCGGCATTTAACATTCCGGTCAGGAATAGATTGATTTCAGCGCTGTTGCCGTTTTTGGTTGTAAAAACAGATTTTGGACTCCGTCCGGCATATATCCGTTCCTCTCTGTTCCATACAAAATGATCCTTTACCCAGGTTACAATGCTTTCAAATTTTTCTGCCTGCGATAGGTTAAGAAATCCTTGTTGTTCAATGATATCTTTAGAAAATTTCTCCGCGGAAGTAATGTATTTCCCAAACTCAGAATCCTTTATCAGGTCTTTGCTTAGTTTTGGCCAGGTATCCAATTGATCGTAAACATAACCACGCTCGGACTTAATACTGCTTAACTGGAAGTATAGCGCCACGAAATTATCCTCTGAACAAGAGATGTGATCGGTCTCCTTAAATGCAGGAACATCTCTCATCCGGTATGTACAGATAGTCTCTCTGTAGGAAACATTGTCAAAATACCTGTTTTGTCCATTCTCCTTATCCTCAATATATTCGTCAAACTTCCGGGCATTCCGCAATACGTAGGTATATTGATAAAATGGATTGAGTTTAAGAATGAACTGGCTTAACCGAACAGGAATTTCAGATTGAAAATACCATTCCTGTAAATGGAAAAGCCAAGGTGATTGGACCTGGTAATTGAATTCAATGATCGAACCCTCCCTGACATCAGGAAAAGCCACTTTCTTTATATAATATTTGTCGCTGACCTTTTGCTCGTAAATCGTTGATTTGTCAAGCGGAACTTTTTTGATACGCCCGTCCTCAAGGTTATAGGTGAATGCTTCAAGATTTATCAATTCGTCCTTATACTTTCCGGAACGGAACAATGGAATAATCATCTGTGCAAAGGAAATTCCCTGTTTTGTAAGGATCTTTATTCGTTTTCTGTGGGTATAAAGTACGTTAAATTCCTCATCAAAAGGGATAAAAACCGCTTCACCTAGATCATAAACAACAAATGCCGGAGCAGTGGTATCTTTTGGATAGCAGTTGATTTTCAATTCGTCAATAGAGATCTTTCCGAATTCCGGAGTACCGGATTGTGCAAATAACCAGGCCGGTAACAATAGCCAAGTGATCAAGAATGCAGGAACCGTGGTTTTAATCATGATTTTTAGTTAAAATTATGTTTGTTTGTCGTTCATAAGCCCTGATCGCGCTGATCCAGTCAAAAACTTCTGCATAGTCAGCCAGTGGATACGTTCCCCGCTTCAACAGAAACTCACGGATGCAAATCAGCTGATTCTCCATAACACGTGATTCAAACCGGTACATCCCAGCAAGGCTTTTCCGATTGAAAACAGGTAGCAATTTTGGCTGGAATCCCAAATTAATAGGGATTACCAAGGTATCGATATTATGAATCGGGAAGTCAATCTGTATGGGCAATCTCCGTTGAGAAACCTTTTCCAATTGAGGAAAATGAAGAGCCGGAATGGGTAAGACAATCAAGTCCTCCATTCTGCGACAGTTTTCCTGCAATTCAAACGTTGCAGTAAAACCGGCAGAGAAAGAATCGCGAGCGTTGTAAGTGAAATCATACCGATCAAGATTGAACCTCTCGAAGGGGATCAACTTTTTTGCAAAATCCTTATTCTCATTTAGATTTTGCACTCTTTTTGCAACGATTATATCTTCAAAAAGTGGGCCCCGGTATTTACCATTCAAGGTTAGCCGGATATTTCCATTATCCTTTGGGAAATAGCTAAAGGAACGGGTTACTTGTACCAGGATCTCATTCAGTTCAGGAATGTTACACAAAGTACTTTGGTTTCCATTGACTACCAGTGCAGGTCTTCCCTGGATAAATGTTCCCGTGTACCCCAGGGGCTCGAATGAATTGGTACAATCCATCCACAGCGTGTCTTTTTTATTGAACGGGATGCACAGAATGGCATGGTTGAATTGCTGACTCGGAAAGTCAGAAAGGATTTTCTCTGGATGGACATCACCAAAGACCAAGGTATAATAAGCAGAAATCCCTGCATAACCGAGCAATGCCTTGGCATAAATGGCCAGTCCTTTACAATCACCGTATTTTTTCTGAGAAACTGAAGTAGCCGTGGCAGGAATAATTCCACTGTTCAAAATACTAACACTCAGATATCGGGTTTGATCCTGTATATAATGATATATGGCTCGTATCTGTTCTAAGGTATCATGCGTTTTTTCACGGAGTGAATTAATCCAGGCAACATCCTGCATGGGGAGTATACAGCGATCATGATTGATCGAATCGAGAAAGGATCCAAAGGCCGCCCAATTGCGGAAACTTCCGTTGATTTCCAGTTCAAAATCGACCGGCACAATTCTGACCTCCGGAAGCATAGAAGATGGTGAGGGAGCCCAATACTCAGGCCTGAACGGGTTCAGGTTCTTTCCTCTCCAACAATACCGGATATTTTCATCCAGCGTATCGATGACGGGAGGATCCATTCTATTTTGAAAAATGTTGACAGGATACTGAAGCGGAAAAATGGCTGTAAGGATAGCGGATTTTGTTATGGCTTCCCGAGAGTAAGCTGGAGACCATAATGCAAGATATAATGCTTCCGTCTTTTTAGTAATACATTCTACTATTATCTGATGGGGGTACTCCGGGTATGTTAATGAAAATGATTTGACCTTCTGGTCAGAATAAAAGCTGTTTTCTGTGAACCGCGACCGCTCTTGGATATCATTCTTTTCAAGCCTTCTGATAATTTTTCCATTAACATCCTGTACCCAGCCGGTAAGACTGGTTATTTTATCCGAACGACTGAAAGGAAATGAAAAGGCGGCAGCCTCTTCACCTTCTCGGGAATTGATTTGCAGGATAATTCTGAAGGTTGTGATGATAGATTTTCCTTTAACCGCTACAATCGTTTCGTAACTGATGATATCACAGGGATCTTTATCTGCGTACGCCAAAAAAGGAAGGATGATGGGAATCAGAAGCACGAACCATCTGTTGCGGAGTAAGGAATAGCATGACAAGCCCATAATGAATACAAGAAATGGATCGCTGGTTCAATTGAACCAATATCATCCCGAAAAGCAAATATAATTTTTTAAACTTTAACCAATCTGATAAAATTACTTTCCTGGTCAAATTAATAAAAATTTTTGTAAATTTGCCATTCGTTCTTTCAGCTTATTCTGAAAGAATATCGGGGCGTGGCGCAGTTGGCTAGCGTACTTGCATGGGGTGCAAGGGGTCGGAAGTTCGAGTCTTCTCGCCCCGACAAATAGTGCAAAACTTTTTCCAGGATCAATCTTCGTGATTAATTTTCCCGATCCTTGTCTAAGGCTCCTCTAAGTCTTGTCTGACACTCTGTTCCTTTTCTTCAATCTTTCTTCAAACCTCGTTCAAACCTCGTTTAGACCTCATTCAGACCTCATTCAGACCTCATTCAGTCTTTATTCAGTCCTCGTATAGTCTCTGTTCAGAGTCTGTTCCAATTGAGTCGATCATATCATCCGTATTATTCCTGTTGGTGGCCTTCACTTGCCTGGTCCCCTGGTTCGTTGATTTATCTGGCAGTACCGGTATTTCACGACTGTTTCGTGTCGAAATACACGATAAACTGGCATCGATTTTTTTGTTTTACATTTTCTGAAAAGAGCCAAAGGACAGAAAAGTTGTATATTCGCCCTTTATATTCAATTGGGTACCAATAATTATATTTTCGAAATGTTAGAAAAAATCAACAAGCACAAATGGTGGATAATATTATCCATTGGACTTGCTATGCTTCTTTACGTAGTTCTTACTTGATTGGATTCAGGGAATCGCGACGTGATAGGTTTTCGGTGTGGTCATTCCAAGTACGGTAGGTAGCCAAAACGCCAGGGCCGAACACAAGAAAAGAGATAATGAGAAGAAGGGCATTAGAGCACGAACGGAAAGCAACCTTTCCTTTTCACGCGGAACAATGCCGCCCGTAACCGGGATCCAGGTCACAGGAATAATTGTTGGAAGAATTGAACATTTGCTAAATTTGCTTGACGCAATAAGATACTCATAAACGGAGTTGCGCAACCAGATCATGACCAATGAAGATCCCCCAACAAAGGATAGTTTTTTTGTTTACACCCGAATATTATGAGACATTACCGGTTTCACTATATTTTATTGTTTTTTTTGGTACTGGTCCTTTCATTTTCAGTAACAGCCCAAACCTGGAACTTTGTCAAAGAAAAGGATGGTATAAAATTATATACACAAAAGGAGACCGGGAAGTCCCTGAAATCCTATAAA
>JALNWG010000032.1 GCA_023231005.1 Bacteroidales bacterium
AACAGTTCCTGCAGTAGTGCCACTATTTGTAAGTATCCAGGAGGGGATAGGGTTTGAAGTTCCATTGGCAGGGGCACCTGTAATACCTGGGGTTGAAATGGTTGTCCATGTATATGTTGTTCCTGTTACATTTGATGATAAGAAAATAGTAGAGCTAGCTGAACCAGAACAAATTGTTTGGTTTGCAGGTAATGCTGAAATAACAGGGATGGGATTTACAATAAAAGAATTGGAAGTCACTTCTGTGGACCATCCACATAGGTTCTTAGCTTTGAATTTTACAGTATAGGATCCCGGAGCAGAATATGTAATTTGTCCTGGATTCAACGAATTGGAAAAAGATGGATTCCCGCCGGCGAATATCCATAAATATTCAGTCGCAGGATCATAACAATTTTGGATCAGGGAAACTGGATCAATATGTCCCCCCTGGCATATAGTAGAAATATTGTTAATTGTTACCCGAGGAACGGTCTTGGCAACAATGGCCTGAGTGGAAGTTACCCCTGTAACAGTACATGAATTGTCAACATTAAGATTTATACTATAATTACCGGGATCAGCAAAAACAAAAGTTGCATTATCACCATTTACTGTTTGGGTGTAATTTTGTGCTGATGGGAGGCACTGTGCTGACCCGTTTTTTGTTACAGACCAAGTAAATGTTCTGTCAGAACAAAGGTTAGAAGTTGATGAAGTATTAGTTGCAATAATTGTAAGTGGGACACAGCCAGTCAACTGACTGAGAGAGAAACTAGAAACAGGCTGTGGAGAAATACAAATGGGCAAAGTCATCACTGAATTTCCGCAATTTGTTCCACTAACACTATAATTAGTTGCGGTTAGTGTAATAATATAATTTCCAGGAATAGAATATGTATGTTGCACATTTGGAAATGGCATTGATAAATTGTTTGTAATTATCGAAGGAGTACCGTCGCCAAAATTCCAAGTAAAATTTGTCCCTGTTCCTGCTGTATTTCCTTCAATATAGCATCCTGGAATAGTTTGATTTGTAATAATAACGGGAGTGTTTACACAGGAAGTAGAAATCGTGGTTGAAAATTGCGCAGTTGGTTTTTTCGAAATTTTAATGCTACCTGTTTCTACTCCAGTGCTATCACACAAATTTATGGCAGATGCCATAAATTTGAATGAGTTTAATGGTTGGCCACATGATGCTGTTGAATAAATATGCCAAATAGTATCAGGCAACGGAGCATACATGATCAAATCGGGGGTACTGTCTCCATACCTAAATCTATATTTTGTTCCAGGCGTATTGTTTTGCCATGTAGTAATTGGGAATCCAATAGTATCTGGCGTACATCCCGTGGTATTACCAGGATTTCCCAACCCAATACTTGGGTTACTTCCGTTATATACCTGGTAAGTATTTGTTTGTATGCAGCCATTTACTCCTGTAACAGTAAATGTTATTATAAAAAGATTATATGTTGTATAGGTGTGCTGTATCCCCGGTGGCGTAGTGAAATTTAAATTTGTAAACGGTCCAGAACTTTGTCCATCTCCCCAACTAAAATAATAGGAAGCATTGTCGGCTATATTATAACCTGAAGGCGGATAGTAGCCAACAGTTAGATCAAAAGCCCCTGGCGTACTCTGACAATTAGTAAAAGGTGGATCTGATGGGAAACCACCGCTTAACCTTTTTAACGTAGCGTCAGGATTTTTCTTCACTGTAACAGTGTTGGAAATAGAATTAGAACAAGTATTTCCACTTGTAACCGTGAGATTTGCAGTAAATGTCAGTTCTCCTCCGCCATGAGAATTTAATGTGTAAATATGTGAAGGACTTGTTTGAGTACTTGTTCCCCCATCTCCAAAGTTCCACGCATAAGAAAGAGGTGGCTGCCCTGAAGATTGGTTAGTAAATTGAACATTCATAGGGCTACACTGGTTATTGGGAGAAAAAATAAAATTTGCAGTTGGTTTAGAATTTATTGTAACAGTAAACCCCGCCGATATTGGATCACAGGGTGGTGTAGAAACAGTAAATACATTAACACCAATGTCTGAAACCACACAAGTTTGCTGCGTTGCACCGGGAATTAAAACACCATTTTTGTACCATTGATAACTGGGTGAATTTGGATGGGCAGTAAGCGTAACTGTCGTTCCCTGACAGACAATGGCCCCTGGAGGGTTGGCAGTAATTGTCGGCGGACATTGTCCAAACACATTCATTCCAAAAAAAAGAGAAAAAAAGAGCGCAGGAAAAAAGAAACGGACACTTTTCATAGGGAAAATTCTAAATCTGGAAATGATAATTTACTTTCAAAAGAGTAACAATTTAGAGAAAATTAATTGAAAATTAGTAATTTAGTGAATAGGTTTCGCAACAAATAATAATTTTAAAATGGATTCAATAAAAAATATTTTGTTTAATAAACCATAATGTGTATATATACAGGCAGTTAGCGTGGTGTTTTAGTAAATCACTAACAATACAAAAATAATTAATGTTATAGTCTTTTAATGTAATTCTAATTATTATATGTATTCCATTACCATGGGTATTTCATTCACAATTTGATAATCTGATGAAATCGAGGTATGATGGTCAATTTTCTTTTTTGATTCTGGCGCTTTCGTATTCAGTGGCAGCCCAACCCTGGAATTTTATCAAAGAAAAGGCAGGTTTGCAATAATTGATTAGATATTATCCGATCGATGAATTTATATGTAATGTTTTTACGCTGCAGGCTAATGATAATTGATGGCGGGATCAGCATACGTTTTTTCGATATTCTGGATTAGAAAATGCAAGCGGTTTAAAATATTAACCCTGCTGGTTCCGGAATCGAAATCAAGAAATAAAAGGTTGACATCCGGGTACAGACTTTTAATTTTCATTTCCATGCCTTTTCCGACAATATGATTGGCGATACAACCAAAAGGCTGAATGCAAACTACGTTATTGATATCTTGTTTGGCAAATGAGGCGATCTCGGCAGGGATCAGCCAACCTTCGCCATACTGGTTGTTTAGATTCAATATTTCTGATGCAAATTGTGCCGAATGATGAATATTATGGACCGGACGATGAAACTTGAATGATGTAAGAATTTTCTCGAATTTGTTGATGTAAATATTGGCCATCCATTCAAGAAGATGCTCTGTGAAACCAAAGAAATTGGTTTTATCAATGAATTCGCGACAACGTGCTTTCGTGTTGACGAACGATTGTGTGAAGAATTCCAGCAAAGGAGGCAACACAATTTCGATGTGATGTTCTACAAGCCAGTCAATGATATTGAACTGTCCAAAGGCATTGTATTTAATATAGATCTCGCCGACAATTCCAACCGATGGGACCTTTGATTCTTCCACCGGGATGGCATTAAAATCTGCAACAGTTTGCTGTAAAAGCGGGATAAATTCATCATAAGAATTACGTTCGAGCAATTCTTTAGCTTTATTCAAATACTTTACTTTTAATCTGTTTGAAGCAGTAGCTCCCGGTTCACGCGAAGCTGTTGCATAATATAAGCGTGATAAACTATCGCAAAAAAGAAGCGCCGCAAAAGCAGGTTTAATAAATTTATGCCATTCGAGTTTAAATCCGGGTTGATTGTTAAATAATGCACTTGATGGTGCGATGGCAACAATGGGGATATTGGCAAAACCTTCATTTGCCATCGCTCTTTTTATCAATGCCAGATAATTGGTAGCCCTGCATTGACCTCCTGTTTGTGTGATCCCGACAGCAATCTCATTGGGATCATATTGATGACTTCTCAAAGCCCGGATAACGTCGCCAACAACCAATGTGGCAGGATAACATATTTCGTTGTTGGCATATTCCAGTCCTAGATCCACCGATTGCTTATCAGATGGAGGAAGATTTACAAATTTATATCCGGCAATTTTCCCCAAAGGAGGAATGATGGGTGAATAAAAATCGGAGAACCAGGGAACAAGGATGGTTCTGTGTTTATCGTAAGCATGGAATACCGCAATTTCGCCAATTGTACTTTGTAACTCTATTTTAGCAGGGTCTTTTTGTGTTTTTAATTTTAGCGATTCCACTAACGAACGCAATCTTAATTTGATTGAACCGGGACTTGAAATTTCATCAATTCGTACCAAGGCATAAGATAAGCCGGAACGCTTTGTCAAATCACCGATTTCATCCATGATAAATGAATCGGGGCCACAGCCGAAAGAATTTAACTGGATAAATCCGATGGGGAACTTTTGCTTTGAAGCCCACCATGCAGCCTGCAGAATACGGTTGGGATATTCCCATTGCGAGATGGAAAAAAAGGAATCAAATCCTTCATTTTTATTTCCGGATGCTATTTCTTCATTGATCACATTGACACCGAAATCGGAAAGTATTTGAGAAACCTGCTGGTGAACAAAATGATCGATATGGTATGGATGACTGCCTACCAATACTACCTGTTTGTTGTTCTGAATTGCATCCTCAAGAATTTCTTCATTTTTTAGTTTTACCTGAGCTTTGAATTCTTCCTGAGCCGATAAAGCAGTTTTAAACGCTTTATTAAATGTGATGCTGCTTACGCCCAACGTTTTACAATATTTCCATAATGCTTTTTTCAGCAAGCCGGGATCGTTAAAATTGATGGCAGGTGAATCGAAAGGAGTCTCCGCCGATTCGGCTAAATAGGTTGTGTTTTTAAGCACTTCGGAATAGCCGGTAACAATCGGGCAATTGTAGCTATTGGACGATTTCTCAAACTCGCTTTTTTCGTAAATCACCAGGGGTAAAAAAATGCGATCGACCTTTTTATCGAGCAAGTTGACAATATGTCCGTGTGCAAGTTTTGCCGGGAAACAAATATTGTCAGACATCAGCGCCCCTGTTCCCTTTTTATAGAGCTGATGGCCGCTTTCGTCGGATAAAACCACCTGAAAGCCACAATTCAAAAACAGCGATTGCCAAAAAGGATAGTTCTCATATATATTCAAAACCCTTGGAATACCAATCCTGATTTTGCTGGTTGGTTGTACCGCTGGTTCACGGTCGAACAGGATCTTATTTTTGTATTCAAAAATGTTCAGCCCACGGGAATGAGGAGTTGTATTGTTGGTAAATATTTTCTCGCATTTATTACCGGAGAAGCAAATACCACCATTGGGAAATTTATAGGTAGTGATCTGGCATTTATTCGTACAACCTTTGCAATTAGAGAGTTTGAGGGTATAATCAATGGCATTTTCCAGGTTTCCAAAACCAATAAAGCTGCTGTTAAGCCCCTCGGAATTGCTTTTATTCGATGCATATAAAGCTGCTCCATAAGCGCCCATCAGCTCCGGTTTGTCAGATATCACAATTTTTTTACCCGACAGAACTTCGAGACTTCTAAAAACAGCTATATTCTTGAAAGTACCGCCCTGTACAACAATGTTGTCGCCAATATCGGAATAGTTTTTAATTCGCAGTACCTTATTCAGACAATTTTTTACAACCGAATAGGATAATCCTGCCGACAAATCGGGAATGGTAGCTCCATCACGCAAGGCTTGCTTTACCTTTGAATTCATGAAAACGGTACAACGGGAACCCAAATCATAAGGAGCCTTTGATTGGGTGGCAAGGGCAGCAAAATCGCCAGGGGAATACCCCAATGTATTGGCAAAACCTTCGATAAAAGAACCACAGCCCGAAGAACAGGCTTCATTGATTTCGATGTTGGTAATGGTACCATTCTGAACAAATATCGCCTTGATATCTTGTCCCCCGATGTCGAGAATAAAAGAGACTTCCGGTTCGATTTTTTGTGCTGCAATAAAATGTGCTACGGTTTCAACTACGCCATAATCCAAACCCAAAGCCGACTTAATCAGCTCTTCGCCATAGCCGGTCACTGCCGATTTGCCAATACGAATTGTTGTGTTGTTTTTTTTAAGCTGTGCGGCAAATTCTTTCAACCCCTCCATGACTGCTTCCAAAGGCTTGCCGTCGTTATTTTTATAGTAATGATACAGTATATTTCCTCTGGAATCGAGGATTACAATTTTCGTAGTTGTAGAACCCGAATCAACACCTAAAAAGCAGGTTCCTTTATCGAGAACTTCTCTTTCGGGAATTTTAATGATATACCGGGTGTTTTCCCAATTTGTTGCTTCTTCTTTATTGCGGAATAGAGCCTGAAGCGTATTTCCCTCAGAGGTAACCGGTTTAGCTGATCTTACCGTGTGGATAAATTCGGAAATTTTACTGGGTTCCTGTGTGGCGGGAATAGATAAAGCAGTTCCAAGGGCAGTAAACAATTCGGCGTGTTCAGGAACAATGATATTCTGATTGGTGATTTTTAGAATTCTGGAAAATGATTCGCGCAAAAAACTGATATAGGTGAGTGGACCTCCGCAAAATAAGATGGAAGGTTCAATAACTCTTCCCCGGGCAAGTGAATTAATAAGCTGTCCGGCCACTGCCTCGAAAATTGAAGCAGCAATATCGGCAGTGCTGATTTTCCGGCTTACAAGATTCTGAACATCGGTCTTGGCAAATACGCCGCAACGGGAAGCAATCGGATACGTTTTTGATGATTGCCAGGCCAAATCATTCAATTTGGCGATGGATACATTCAATAAAGCAGCCATCTGATCAATATAAGCCCCTGTACCGCCGGCACAGTTGCCATTCATACGGATATCCGGATTTTTAAAATCATTGAACAACACCAGCTTTGCATCTTCTCCGCCAATGTCAATCAAACTTTTAACACCCGGATAACGTTTGGTGACCAGCGAAGCCGCCGCGATTATTTCCTGGATAAATGCTGAATTTGTACTTTCGGCAATACCCATCGCCGTAGATCCCGAAAAAGCTGCCTGCAACTGAATATTCCCAAATTTATCGCGAATTTTATCCAATAAAAGCAGCAAGGTTTCAAGAATACGGGTATTGTGCCGCACATAATCCGAAAAAATCACCGTGTCGGTTACGTCCGTTAGAACTACTTTAGCTGTTGTAGAGCCTATGTCAATTCCTAATTTATAGGCATTCATCTTATTCGGGCTTCACCCAATTACGGATGATTCGTTTTACTTCGATTTTACGGGAAACCATAAATTGATTTAATTTCTCTTCGTTGTGTTCAAAAAGGAATTCCAGCAACAAGGGCCTGCTGAGAACCGGGATAACACATAATCCAAGAACATTAACGAACAGATCTTCCAAATTGAAAGGTCTGACCTTCCCCATGGCTACTTCATCGGCAATTTGAGCCGATAACATCCCGAAATTCAGGTTACGCATTTTAATTACCTGGATAACCCAATCGGGATCACGTGTCAATTCTGAAAGAATGAAGGAAGGAACCATCGGATATTTTGTTACGAGATCGAGATAATCATCAATGAATGACTCAATTTTTGTAACAAGGGTCATTTCATCGGCAGCTAAATAGCGGGAAATCGTAGGGATAATCATGGTTTCTACATTTGTCAAAACCTTTTGCAACAGGTTCCTTTTATCTCTGAAATAGTAGTTTAAGGAGGTTCTGCTTATTCCTGCTTCATCAGCTATCTGCCCCATCGTAGCATTTTCAATACCGTATTGAAGAAATACTTTATTGGCCGCTTCAATGATCTTTAATTCAGTTTCCGATATGTCAATCTTTTCAGTAACCATCAAATTTTACACTTGCGTTTGACAAACATGTCAAAGGTAGATAAATATTTTGAATTCCGGTTGTTTTCATGAAAAGTTTCTCAATTTACTTTGTTATCTCGACGATAGATTCCGGAGTCCCGTACATGGATATTCGTTTGAGTTCTTTCCCGCCAAAATCGAGCTTTTTCAAATCAATTTTACGCAGTGTTTGATTGTCGTATGTTTTGAAATACAGAATCTGGTTGGTAAGGTCGCGAAATGTAACCCACTGAGTTGACTCTTTGTTAACCGGTTTTCCTGCGGGAGTGACATCGTAAATAATTCCGAAAGGGATGGTAAAGGTATTGATTACATGATTGCAAAGGTTGAGATTGTGGGTAGCGTCGGGTTGTTGATCAACGAACCGTGTCAACATGCCTAACCGGACAAAGCGGCTGGGGGGTGAGTAATCGCCGGGAAGGCCAATCATTCCGGCACCATGGCCGGTGGCCGTAAGGGTGAGGCCGGCACTCTTCAACGGCACGGGGCTCACAGGGTTCATTCCGATATACTGGCGAAGATTGGTTACCTGCCAGGGAAAGGAAGGGGCATTGGTCATGATTCCTAAGGAATTGTCGTAAATGTTGCACATTCCCTTGTCGTATTCAACCACCACACATTCTCCCAAAGCATCGTATACAATAAAATGAGCAGTAAGGGCGAGGCCTGTTGTGGGATCGGTGTAGTTAAATACTTTTACTTTGGCAATGGCATTGCGTAATTCGTCTACGGTTGCAAACGATCCCAAGACCCAATCACCGAAGACCAATTGTGCCAACGCAACACTGCTGTCGGCTTTTGTTACATCCTGCCATTTCATATCCGATTCGTACCAGAGCAATGCAATTGCCAGCCCTTTTTCATTCATCCCGTCTGAGATACCATGATCAAGTCCAAAGCTGGTCACTCCGATATACCCGTAACGGGTGGTCCATTTCAACCCGTTGATTCCGGTTGCAAACGGGCTTGCATACTGCTTGTTCCGGGGAACAACCAGGAGATCATAATGTAAATCCACGCCAAATTCCATTGAGCGCGCTACCATCAAAGAACCGTCTTTGGCTTGAAGCCTGAAAACAGTACAGGAAAAAACATCGGAAGATCCGATCAGTATCATCAAACAGATAATAACTGTAAACCGAGTAAGTAGTTTCATGTTTCAAATACGATTAAAGTGAATTTTATGGTTCATTTTACCATGTGAAATTAATATAATTCTCATGATTAAGATTATCAATGGTGTTAAAATTTTACATTGGAAAAGAAAACGGATACCGACACCATTGGCAGGAGTTAATGCTTGTGTCAAAAATGTACTTTAAAACAAGATTTTGAAGGAATTTTTATCGGATGTAAATATTTTCCGGATTTTTTGTATTTTTGCACCCTCAAATTCCTCCTTAGCTCAGTTGGTTAGAGCATCTGACTGTTAATCAGAGGGTCGCAAGTTCAAGTCTTGCAGGGGGAGCAAAGATAAATGCGAAATGTAAAACGCGAGGTCTGAAATACTTCGCACTGCACAGTTCGCATTTTGCGTTTTAGACTTTACACTTCAGACGGGCCTTGCACATGAGTATGGTACTTACTGATGTTGGTAAAATCTTTCTTCTTTTCCAGCACACTTCGAAGTTGTAAGTGAGATTTTATCCCCTGCAAAATCAAACATCATGCAAGCAGCAGGTTCGTGGTTAAAATTGCAGGATTAATGGTTGTGGGCTGAAAACTTTTATAATAACCTTGGAAATGTATATTCAAGAAATATGGTATTACGGTAGAAGGGAACATCAGTAGCCATATCTTCCGCAAGACCCTTGGCAATCGGGTTCTCAGGTTGAATAACTATTCTGGCGAATCGGTAATCCTGCTGATGGATCTGTTTTCCCATTCGTCACCTGCTATTACGCGCCGCTATCTTGGAATCCGTGAACGGGAAATCCTAGATGTGTATGACTCTTTAAGAAGGCAGCAAATAATAATTTACCCAAATCAAAAAATTTAAAAACAAAATCAGAAAAGGATAATGCCTCAAGTTGCTCATATACTAGATTTACTTGGTTAATTAAGGTATCAAGTTTATCTATGGGTTTCATCGAGGTACTCATACAATTATTAAAATTGAAATTAGTTCATCTTTGTCAATTTATTTTTTAATTTGTTGCACTAGTGGGTACTAAATATTAATAAACGTTCTTTGAAATTCTTTGATGATCGCACTTGAAGAGGTTTTTTGATGCGTGGCGATTTGAATTGAAAAATGGATTTTTGCTCTACAAATGGAAAGGCCAGTTATCCTGACCACATTGCGCCGAACTTGTTTGACCATCTTATCCCTTTAAAAATCAAGGTATAATATGGGTAAATGAAAATCGGCCTGAAAGGGTCAACTCCATCGGCCTGTCCACCACACTCACAAACCTCCCCACCCACGTGGCATAGTACCTGGCTCCGAAATAGTACAAACCGGTTTCTTCGTCGCGCTCTTTGCCCACGTATTTGTACCGTTTTAGTGACACTTCGGCTACTGAACGGCCCGAACGATAGGAGGTGGTGCCGAAGGGGTGGTATTCTTCGTAAGAAATAACATTTGCAGAGGTATCCAGCTCCAGGCAGGCCGAGCCCAAATGATTATCGTACTGGTAACGGATGCGGAATACGGAATCCGGGATATATATGCCAACAGTTTCCGTTTCATTATAAACGATTCTTTTTTTATCGTCATACCAAACCAATTTTCGAAGGAGTGTCGTGTGAATCATATTGCCGTAGCCGTTATAAATTTAGTCGGACTGTGTCTCGTCGTGTTTTGTCAGTCTTATCTTATATTTCTGTTGTAATATATTGTATGTGTATTATCTTTCTTTTATGAATAAGAAATTCAAATATTGAATAACCAAATCGGTCATTACAAGATTTATTAAGTGGCTGATTAAGCACCCTAAAGTATAATCGTTTTTTTCTAATTTTAAAAGCATGTGTTGCATTAATAAGTTCACATATATATTTTCTATTGAGACATACGCTATCAGAAATACCCTGATAAAGATATTTTCCAATAATTTTGCTCACAACAGAATTTGAATCAATGAGAATCTTTATTTTTTCCCAATTGAGAATTTGTATTGAATCGCCAAATCTATCTGAATATAATAAATCATTATTAAAATGTTTTTGACATTGAACCATTGTTCCGATAAATGCCAAAATTAAAATCATTATATATTTAACAAATGACATTGTCTTGATTATTATTTGATTAATTCAATTATTTTAGTTGAGAATTTATGATGAAAATGATTTGCATATCCCCCAAAAGAATCTCGTGTGCCAGATGTTTCTTTTGAAAATTTATGTGCTAATTCGGCCGCATTTTTATGTGCTTCTAAATAATCCATTTTCTTTTCTGTTCTGAAGAAATTTTCTTTTAATTCATGAAAAACTACTTTTTCTCTAGGATAAAGAAATTTGCCAGTGTTCGTAATTGGATTATTTCTCCAAAATAGGCCTTCGCTAATTCTAACAGATCCTTGAAAACCCGACTGTGGTAAATTATTTTCAGGAAAACTATTTGGAATATCAGATCTTTGCGTTATTGATAGGTTGTCAAGGGAATTAAGCACATTTTTATCTGTCATTAAAGGGTTAGTCTGTAATCTTTCCTTGTTTAATGATTCTCTATTGATAGAAGAAACAGAATCTCCGACTGTATATAAATATGAATTAGTTGAAGTTGTAAGGTCATGGATAAGTTTCATTCCTTCTGATTCTTTTATTGCAGTTGACATTTTTTCATATCCTTCGAGTGAGATTCTATTAGTTTTTTCATCAACTGTTATACTCCCCTGATATTCCTTTGGCACTAATGATTTAATATCCTGTAATGCAGATGAAATATTTCCCCCGAGAGTTAATCCTGAACTATTCTTATCAACTTCATCGTTTTTCTTTTCCTCCAACCCATCCAAATCAATATAACTAATCGGTTTATTCCCCGCATATTGGTAAGGCGTATAATGCGGATACTTGTCCTGCAACGGATCCACGCTCACAAACCTCCCCACCCACGCGGAATAGTATCGTGCTCCGTAATAGTACAGTCCTGTTTCCTCATCGCGCTCTTTGCCAACGTATTTGTAGCGTTTCAATGAGACTTCGGATTCGGAGCTGCCGCTGCGGTATGAAGTGGTGCCGAAGGGATGGTACTCTTCGTACGAAATAACATTGGCCAAGGTATCAAGTTCCAGGCAGGCAGAACCAAGGTGGTTGTCATACTGGTACCGGATAACGTTTGTTATTGCAGGTGGAGGAGTGTCTATTGTTTTAGTCTCCACCAGTGCAACCCGCTTTTTGTCATCATCAATATGCAGGGACTGCCGCTCGAAAGTGATCGTTCCCGACGTTATCTTCCGGTACACTTCATAGCCATTGAGTATCTCTTTACCCCAATAAAAGTTCCGAAAACTTAACTGAATTAACATTCATAAGATAAAGTTATCAAAAGGTTTAGCTATTTGTTGTCATCTTTAATTATATATTTACGGAATTGCAATGGACCAACAATGGAATTGCTTTCAATGTAAGCATACTGAATATATTTTACTTTTTCAGATAAATATGGAAAATATAGACGATTTCGTTTCTTAGGACTATAAAATGAACTTTCTTCCCAAAATTTCTCAATAGCATCCATTTCATCAAGTTCCACTTGTGAATAAACTTTTATCAATTTTTGCGGTTCAGTAATTACACCAAACTCTATTTCCGTTGTTGTCGAATACATTTGAAAATTTGGAATTATAATTTTTGTATTACCATTTATAAAAACAACTGAAACCTTTCGTTTCTCAAACTCATCTTTATAATATAAAGTTGATTTTGAAGTATCGCAAATATATTCATCAGGCCTTATCATTCTATTCCTTACACTATCAATGAAATAAATCTCTGATTTGCTAAGCTGTAAAGTGTCATTAATATAAAATAGAACCTTGAATAACACAGTATCATAACCCGGACCATCATTTAAAAATGCTTTCTGTGCATTTAATAAATTACCAGAGAATAATAAAACATATAATAATATGTGGTGTATTTTCATTTGCATCCGCTTTATTTTTTCTTAGGTAAAGGTCGAATAAAAGTATTCATGGGTAAAGTTAAATATGTGCCTTTTTCATCATAAAAGTGAACTTCACCTTTGCCTTGTGTAGATATTTGAATTAAGGTAGCGTTATACCCAGCTTGTTTATACTCTGTTGCAGTTGATAAATCACTGTTATTGCCTTGGCTGGGGAATTGGCCCCACAATTGAGTCCGTGACGTACCACCCAATATTTCACCACTGATATTATTTTCTGCTGGCTTAGCGCTTGCATGGAGATGCCATATGACGTTTATGCTATAACCTTTTCCCTTCAATGTTGATGCATTATATTTTGGATCTTTTGAGATTGTTGAGTTAACTCCCGGTGGGTTTGCAATGTCGAATGATACCTTCCCATCAATAGCCCTGATTGGCAGTATTTCATCTCCTTTTGATGCCATAAAACCACCTTTTTCAAAAAATGTTCCACTGTACCTTCCTATTGGTATATTATTATCATACACTTGTTGATTGAATTTCTGTGATTTCTTCATTTCATTGAATTGATCATTAATTAATTTTACAGTTGATTGATCTGGGAATAAAGAAAATTGAGATTGAACGTCTTGATAATTTTCTGGAGTGACGGATGTTACAGTTCCTCCTTCTTTTAAGATATAATTTTTAGTATTCTCTTCATTTTTAGAAGAATTGGATCCAATATATTTAATTTCATTATTATCTTTATCATATTTCCAATAGTTAGCATTAGAGGATGGAGTTGAACCATTTTCTTCTTTCTTTTCTTCCCTCCCATCCAAATCAATATAACTAATCGGCTTATTCCCCGCATACTGGTATGGCGTATAATGAGGGTACTTATGCTGCAACGGATCCACACTCACAAACCTCCCCAACCATGCAGCATAGTATCGTGCACCGTAATAGTACAACCCGCTCTCTTCGTCGCGCTCTTTGCCTACGTATTTGTAGCGTTTCAATGAGACCTCGATGGATGAGTTTTTCTCCCTGAAGGAGCTAGTGCCAAAAGGATGATACTCTTCATACGAAATGACATAGCCTGCCGTATCAAGTTCCAGGCAGGCCGAACCAAGATGGTTGTCGTATGGAAACCGTATCACGCTGGCAGGATTGTTAATCACATTATGATCATTAATGGTTTTTGTTTCAACCAATGCAACCCGCTTTTTGTCATCATCGATATGTAAAGTGTATTGTTTAAAAGAAGTCGTGCACGATTTTAGCTTTTGCTACGCTTCTAAATATCAAGTACAATTTTGCCATGACATAGTTTTAAATTTTATCACGCTTATTATTATTTCCATTGTATTGGTGAACGTACACATTTGCATCTTTTATTTGGGTAATATGGCGCACAAGTGCCAATACCAACTTCATTCGTCCATTCTCCTGTTATTATATATTTAAAAAATCTATCGCAGCGATATCTTTTCCTATCAACAATTTCAAGGTTCCAGTCATTCTTACTTAAATACCAATCATCAAAACTCATATATGGAATTTTATAACAATATCCATTAAATGCAATAGTAATAAAGAAAAAATGGTTTTCTATTAATGGTTTAATAATTTCAGAGTCGTTAATTACTTCAATACTGATGAATTTCTTTTCTTGCCATAAAAATATTGTATCAATATCTGTAAGTTGCATTCTTTTACTATTATAAATTATTTCAAATTTTATTGTATCTTGACATATTACAATTTTGGTTGTAAATAATATGCAGAAAATTGATATTAACTTGAAATAATTCCATTTATTCCTTATTTTTCTTGTCATATTTTCTGTGTAAATGATTATTATTATCCAATGCTTGTCTCGCAGCATTCATGTCTAATTCCCCCAACATGTTTGAATTTTCGTCAAAAACTCTCATAACATCTGGAACTGAGGAATCATAGGTCTCTGTGATGCGTTTTGTTCTATCATATCCGTCAGGTAACGAGTTAATCTGCTTGCTTTTTTCAATTATTACATTAATTTTGTATTGAACAAAAAAACCTTGATCAGCAGGGTTGACCTTACCTACTGGTGCAGAGCGTATAGAGTATGTCGGGTCCCATTTAAAACCCAACGGATGGGAATGTATAAAGACATCACCAGGGTCAGGCTGTTTCCCAGTGTTTGCACTAATATTATCATAATTAATTTCAGGGCCCTCAGTTAATGCATCTGGTCCGGTATAGTGAAAGTTAGATGTTTGATGCATTACTGATTGTATTTCATTATTATGTGATATGGCCTCAGTGTGAACTCTAACTGATTCAGAAACAATATCTCTATTAATCTCAAATGTTTTCCCAGACAATTTGGTAGTAAAATCCTTTCCTTGTTCTGAAGCTTGTATAATCGAAAGTTCTTGTTTTTTATCATAAACAAAGACCATTCTATTATCATTCCTATTACCATCCGTTCCGATCCAATTTCCTTTATTACTATAGAAATCTGTTCTACCACTTGGGTCAATTTTACTTACAGGATTATCCGAAACATATATGAATGGTGATTTAGAGAGAGAATGAATAGCTGAAGGATCCACACTCACAAACCTGGCAATCCACGCGGCATAGTACCTGGCGCCATAATAGTACAACCCGCTCTCTTCGTCGCGCTCTTTGCCTACGTATTTGTATCGTTTCAATGACACTTCGGCTTCGGAACTGCCACTGCGATAGGAAGTGGTGCCGAAGGGATGGTACTCTTCGTAAGTAATAATTTCTGCCGATGTGTCCAGTTCCAGACATGCAGAACCAAGGTGGTTATCATACTGATAGCGTATAATGCTAGTTATTGTGGGAGGAGGGCTGTCTATCGTTTTGGTTTCAACCAATGCAACCCGCTTTTTGTCATCATCAATATGCAGGGACTGCCGCTCGAAAGTGACCGTACCCGATGTTATCTTCCGGTACACTTCATAGCCGTTCAGGTATATCCGTTCTTCCACAAATGTGCCTTTATCGGTGATCTTTCTCGTGCGGTTACCCTCAAGGTCGTAACAGTACCAGGTGGTATAGCTCCCTTTTACACTGCTTTTCAGGCGGTCGTTGCAGTCCCGGGCCATGGAAGTAAGTGATGGCATGGCAAGCATGTTGCCATGCTTGTCGTAAGTGTAATTAGGAGTGTTTTGATTCTGATGAGAAGTAAGATGACTCTTCAGATTACCAGTAGTATTGAAATGAGACCGTGCCCCTCTTGCATGGTTTTCCATGGATCAGGTTTGTTCAGAGCATTATAAATTTATCTAATAAACATGTTTAACAATTTTCCCTTTTTTATTGAAGTATAAAAATTCAATAGGAAATATAAAAATTGAATCAATAATAGAATCTTTATCCATTGTTTCTGCACGGTATTTAATTATTGTTCTCAATTTCCCATTTAAATAATGATGCTGTTCTCTTTTGATACCATTAATATAAAGGTTTTGCCCAATTAAATTATTTTTTTCATCAAATTCATTACAGATGCCTTCTCTCTTATTCAACGAATATAATCCAAATTCCAATGTTGATTCATAGACTTTTTTTAGTTTGCCATTTATACGTAAAGAAAATGTACTAGTCCAATAACAGAAATTACTTGTAGTATCATTTTTGAAATATGAACAGCAACACATGCTATTTATTCCTTCCGATCTGTTTTGTCCAAATAAAATACAAATCGAAAAAAAATACAAAAAGGTTAAAATGAGACGCATAGTTATGGGTATTGTTTTATAGGTGAAAATTCATTGTAGCCTTTGCCTGTAAAACCCATCGGTATATACGGCAAAGGGTTTGGTCTGTTGATTTTGTCGCCTGTGAATCTATCTATTGGTGGTTTGGGATCTATACCTTTCCGTAAATTGTCAGCAAGTAAATTTTCATTACCTTTATATTCCATCACTTGTCCATAATGCGTTAATTTGTAAACATCATCCCCGCATTTATATGTTCGTTTTACGTCTTTAATATTTTCAATGACCCAGAGTTTTGCTCTTGTTTCCTCATAAATATCCCTTCCTTTCAAACCCCATTTTCCATCTATACCTGTACTTTTGGCGAATTTCATTTCTTTTGCTTCAAGGGCATCTTTAAGGTGATATGTTTCCTCATAAATTCCACTGGTCCCCAACTCATTTTCAATCGGTTTTTCCCAAAATACCCAAGCGTCAAATTTCCCCTCTTTATTCAATCCTGATGCGGTGATTGTACCACCCGGATCTAGCTTTTTGTCACCCAGTAGATCCTTTATATCTTTTAGATTTGTTGTAAAGTGAATTATTACATCATGCTGTTCCCCTTGTTCATCTTTAAATTTTGTTGTTTTAATAGTATCAATTATTCCAGAAAATTTCTTATTTTTCATTGCATCATTGTAATCACTTTTTGCATTGTCTTTAACATCAATGATATTCTCATTCTGCTTTTTTTCTTCCATCCCATCCAAATCAAAATAACTAATCGGCTTATTCCCCGCATACTGGTAAGGCGTATAATGCGGATACTTGTCCTGCAACGGATCCACGCTCACAAACCGGGCAATCCACGCTGCATAGTATCGTGCCCCGTAGTAGTACAGACCGGTTTCTTCGTCACGTTCTTTACCTACGTATTTGTAGCGTTTCAGAGATACTTCGGCTTCGGAACTGCCACTGCGATAGGAAGTGGTGCCGAAAGGATGGTACTCTTCATAAGAAATAATATTTGCTAATGCAGTGGCATCCAGTTCCAGGCATGCTGAGCCTAAATGGTTGTCGTACTGGTAGCGGATAACACTTGTTATGGTTGGCGGAGGAGTGTCTATTGTTTTGGTCTCCACCAAGGCAACCCGCTTTTTGTCATCGTCAATATGCAAGGTTTGCCGCTCAAAAGTGATCGTTCCCGACGTTATCTTCCGGTACACTTCATAGCCGTTCAGGTATATCCGTTCTTCCACAAATGTGCCTTTGTCGGTGATCTTCCGGGTGCGGTTGCCGTTCATATCATAACAGTACCAGGTTGTAAAGCCTCCTTTTACGCTGCTTTTCATCCGGTCTGCAAAATCCCAGGCCATAGCGGTAAGAGAGGGCATCGACAGCATGTTGCCATGCTTGTCGTAGGTGTAATAGTTGAGGTTGTCGTGCGTAACGAGATAGTTGTTGGTATTGCCCGTGGTGTAATAGTAATTCCGTGTCCAGGGTGTGTTGCTGATGCTTTGCATGGCAAGGATGTTTCCCAATTCATCATAGGAGTATAACTGGGTATAGTTCTGCATGGCATTGTTTCCGCCTTTCGGAACCGGTATATTGTTGACAAAATCAGCATCGGTGGCCATGCCGAGGCTGGTAAGCTCTCTCCCGGTTGTTTTGGTGAGGCGGTAAAGGGCGTCGTACGTATATTTCCCCACCGGGGCGATCACGGCGTTGTTGAAATAGATGGTCTGCACCGCATTATCAACCTGCTGCACGATGTTTCCCTCGGGGTCGTAATAATAATGAATGTCCTGTAAAATATCGGCACCGGTATTGCGGGTGGTAAGCAGCCGCGTGAGCCTGAAGGTATCGATATCGTAAGTATAGCCGGTTTTGGAATTATTTCCGAAGAGCACGGCGGTGCGCTGCCCTTTTTCGTTATAATCGATGTTGGTGACGAAGTTGGTGGTGGTAACGCTGCCTCTGATCCTGGCCGAGACGGTTTCAGGTAAACCGGCCTTGTTGTACCCGTAGGTTTCGACAGTTGTGTCGGGCTTGGTATGTTGAGTAAGCCGGTTCAGGGCGTCGTACGACATGGTTTCGGCGAAAATATCCGCTTCCATCGTTTGGGGAACCGACCAGTTGATGGTAGCAGAAAATGTTTCGCAAAGTTGTTTGTTCAAAGATAATACATTACCCTTGAAATCAAACAAGGTATATTCGGTTATCCCGCATTGGTCGGAAATGCTTTTAGGTTTGCCGAGAAGGTTGTTGTTGTAATCGCCGGTTCCCGAGCCGTACTCGACGATCTCCACCAGCTGCTGGGTGGCCGATCCGTTTTCCTTCAGCCGGGTTTCCGTTGGCCGCTGCATCGTGTCGTAGTTGTTCTGTATCTCATTGCTGAGATTATCCCAGCGCAGAACCGGCTTTGAGGCGACGTCGTAAAAGGCCCACCTGCGGCCCGAGTCGATATTGACGGTAAACAGCAATAGGCCCGTCATGTCGAAGATATTGCGGGTCATCACTCTCGACTTGGCATCGGTTACGCGGAGTTCGTTGCCGGCCATATCGAGCTGTTTCAGCGTGGTGTACTTTACAATGGTATTGGTATGGTAGTTCGAGTTGTCGTCCGTGATGCAGAACGGCCGCCCCAGTTGATCCAGATCGATGACCTGCGGAGTGCCGGAGTGTTGCGCGGCAAGCCATGCGGCGCGCTCCATGATATCGAGCGTGGGTTCGGGATCGGTTGGATCGGGAGAGCCGTTACCGGTGTACCAATGGCTGTCCAAAACCGTATCGTTGCGATCCCAGTTTTCCTGCTGCCAGGCATCAAATACGACTTTGGAGAAGGTCCCGTCGGGAAAATCGGTACGGATGAGTCTTCCGGGAGGATCGTATCGCATGACGATTTTTACCCTGTTCAGGGTGGTCAGCTCGTCTTCGTTTTCATAGGCATACGTTGTACTGAACCAGGGTTCGTATTGTTTTACAACCAGTCCTTTGTTGTTATAGATCTTTCTTCCGGTGGAAACCCATCGGTCGGTTGAGTCGATCTCTTCGGGGGTGGTTCCGTTTAAACGCCAGGCTTTGCCGTCTTCGGCCTGAACTTTTGTCTGGATTTCTCTGCCAAGGCCGTCGCTGTATGTATAGCTATGGAGATACTCGCTGCCCCGGTGTTCTTTAATGGCCATGATATGGACATAAACAGGCAGGGAGTTGGTATGCCAATTATTTACAAAGTAGTTGAAATACAGTGAAGAATAGCTGCCTGTATCGCCTTCGCCGTTTTTACCGAAAACCGACAGGGTGAGGATCATTCCCAGTCCGTCGTAAAACACCTCGCGGGAATTTCCGTTTTCGTCGGTAATTCTTTTCGGCTTAACCTGGATGTAATCATTCAAGGCTGTTACGGTTTCGCCAAGCTCGTTGGTTACGGTAACAGGCAAAACATAAAAGGAGTCGTAAGTGATGGTTGTTTTACCGGTTGAACCTGCAGAGAAATTGACGGGGTTCAGGATTTCATTCAGCAGCCAGAAATGGTTTCCGTCGTAGTTTTTCTTCTCCGAATTTTTCCAGTAGCCCGTGGCGGGAGTATTGAAACCGGCATAGGTTTCCGAAACATAATGGTTTGATGCCAAGATCGCAGAGAAGTCTGTTGGTAGCAGCGTATTTTCCAGTCCGTCGGTATTTTCATGGATCATGGCTGCGATGGCCTCGGCGGTGAAAGTGAGGGTTTGGGTATGTGAAATCAAACCATGGGAAGGCATCTGTCCGTAGGAAAGAGATCCTGTACCGTTTTCGGCCGTGTAGAAATATTTGATATCTGCAAGAAGCCTGAGAGACAGGATCACACCCGGATTTGCGAGGTTAGCGATACGGGTTGCACCTGAAATGGCTGTAAGCAAATCATTTTTTGTGCATTTTCCGCTGAAGGAATAGTTATGCAGTTCCCATGAAGTATCGCGCTTTTTATCACCATGCCGGTAAAAGGCGGTAGCGGAAGAGGAATCGATATATTCAAAATGATCGAACCGGATCACGCACTTGCCCTGTTGTTCGGAATAGGAGGAGGGATATGATCTGCGGGCATAGGCAACGGTAGCCACATCGGTGGGATTGCCGAACGGATCGGTATCCAGCACCAGCTTGTGGGCGATGCGCGGATCGTTTACAATGCGTTCGTAATTATAGGTGAGGGTTTCCGATTCGATCACATGAAATACCGCATGGCGGTTCATTTCGAAGGGCTGGATTTTCCGTATCGAATAGCTTCTTTCGGAAACGGTGTAAGGAATACCTGCAGAAGCTGTTCCGTCATTGGCATAGATTTCCTGGCGCAGGATGCTGCCTTTCAGGGCACGGCACGCTTCTTTGATCTCTTTTGAGGCAAGGCCTGCCGGAAGGAGGGTGTCGTCGAGAAGCCAGGCCTGGTTGTCGCCCTGGAAGTATTCGGAGGCAAAGTGCGCGGAGATCTTTTGCCCCTCGGTATAAAACCCTGTGTGAAACCAGGTTTTTGTGTAGAGTGGTGGCGTGTTTGATTCTTCGTCTTCTTCGTTGGAAGCGGTATGGAAAAGAACCCCGTTGATGTAAGTGTCATAATTTTCGGTATCCCATTGCTCCACCATCCCGAAGCCCCTGAATTCACGTTCAATGCCGTCGAAATAACCGTGATGATAGGCATACCGGGTTACGAAACGTGAATCGGTGGGCGCATCATAGGTTTCAACCCGCTCAACCACATGTACAGGGAAGGGCAACTTGGTGATCCACGGTTTTCCGGCCATTTTGTCGCGAAGGTAAAACTTGGTCGACGGTGCATATCCCAAACGTGTTATGGCTCCGAAGTTGTTTTTCATTTCATTCAGCAAAAAGGGCTTCTTCCCGCCGGTCAGTTCAAGGTATTGAACCCTGGATGGTCCGGAAGCCGGGGAGGTAGATGCCGCAACAAGGCACGAAGTCCCATTGCCCATCAGGTCCATCACCGAAATATTGAGCAGTTTATTGTATGCCGGAAAATGATTGATCTGGCAAACATCGCTCCAAGAGTTGCCGGCTTGGTTTTTCCAGTACTTAATACCCTCTGTTGCCAGGTAGATGATATCCGTTGTGCCGGTACCATCCACATCGGCCAGGCGGATACGCGATTGTTCAAACCGGTCGTTGCTTTCATATCGCGGGGCATTGGACATACTTACCTTGCTTGCGAAATTACCATAACCCAGGTTTGGCCAGTAGTCGACAGAACCGTTGCGGATGCGGACAATATCGGTGAGACCATCACCGCTCATGTCGGCCAGGTAAATGCTTTGCGTGGTATCGGAAAAGACGACCGCCGGGCCCTGCTCTTCGTCAATGGCCTTTGAAAGCCTCAGCGCAGGAGCAAACCCCTGCTTTGCAAGAGAATAATAGCTGGTGAAACACCGGTCGCCCGTAATGAGGATGTCGGCATGACCATCGCCGGTGAGATCAATCATACGGAGATTGGGGTCATTCAGATCAATGTTTGGAATGCTTTTAAATGGGTGAAAGGTTTGCCAGCAATTATCTTTTTCAATTTCATAATAACCCGAAACGCCGGGTGATAAAATCCGCAGATCGACCTGGCCGTTTCCGTCGATATCGCCCAGTTGCTGGCGGTTATCGCCGGTTACGGCCAAAGAGGGCTTGTCGTGGGTCATCATCATTCCCCCCAGGGAAGACTTAGGGCCAGTATTGAGGGCCGGGCTTTGAGGAGGTTCATAATAACGCTTATCTCCCAGGTTCGGCTTGTAATACCAGGCCTGCGAATTCTGAATCAAAATCCCGCTTAATCCTTCGCCATGCAGGTCCATCCACTGGAAAGATTCTCCATTGCCCCCATTGGTGAAATTCTGAAGACCGGTGGGATCCATTTTATAAACTTGTTCCCCGACGATGGCTTCGGTATAGGAAAATTCAACAGAAGGATAACTCTTTTTGGTTTGGGTATCGTCATACCCGCTTACCTTAATGCTTTTTAGAAGGGTCAGTTCCGGCCGGTTTTCATAGGTCAGTTTGGCCATTTTCACCAAACACGGATCATTCCCAAGTTCGGTAAATTGGTGAAACATCAGTATTCTATTACACAAACGGTAGGTTCTTATTTCAAAGCCTCCACGATGGTTTGAAAACGGGTCCATGCGTGCAGACCACATTGCTGATCCCGTGAATGAGGGCGGTTCACCAGTATGTTCGCCATAATCGAAAACCAGGGTAAAATGATTATCAGCAGGGTATTGATCTGTGAGCGAAGTTACCGGTGAGGCCGTACCATACTGAACCATCTTCAGGTATAGATTTGTAAAGGCTGTTCCGGCTGCGAGCCGTGGTGTTTCATAAATAGAACCGGCAACATTTTCGTTATTCTCACGCTTATAGGTGTAGTGGATGGAGTTCCCTTTATGATCGAGCGTACGCTCGATCATCCATTGAAAAACATGGGTTGGTTTTTCCGGATCAACAATTGTTGATTGCTGAGAATAACCATAGATGGTGGTTACATTGTCTTTCGTTGTAGCCCGCCAGTGGCTTATATGAGTGGTTTTATCCTCCCACCGTTCGATTTTTGCAAATAGTCCTTCAATTCTGGGCCGGTAAGGATAGATCAGGTAAGTTTGCGTGGCATCTTCCGACTGCTTACGCACCCATACTCCTCCAACCTCATCTAGTACAGGCACCAAATCTTCGGCACCCGACAGGATAAACACATCCGATTCGCCTCCTGCTGCATCATCATTCTGAGTTCCGCTGTCCTGGTATTTTGGCAAACCTTTATCCGTTTTACGCGAAATGGAGGGAAGTCCGATGGACCAGCCCAGTCCGAACGGACCGTTTCCAATGCCCGAGTCGTAACTTAAAGCCAGTTGAGGAGTGAATTCACCTCGTCCGGGGCTGATCGGAAGAGGTATGCTCAACGAACCGGTTCCGGTAACAGGATTTGCCTGAAATTTTTCTCCGATACCCTTGATGGCGCCTCCGCCTTTGGGAAGGCTGAGGATCGGGTCGGATCCTTTGGTGTTTTTACTTCCTTCGGGGGAAGAGGATGAACTCTGGTTATTGGTTGCTCCTTTGCCTGCTTGGCTTTCGGAAGATGTTTTACCTCCACTATGATAAAATTGCCCGGGATAAGGCGTATTCGGTTTCAAAGGGTTATCCATGTAATGTCAGATGTTACCAATCAGTACTTTTATTTCCGGAATTTTTAAGAAATGATTCCAGGTTATTTATCAATGCCGTAACTTTTGTGTTGATCTCCGCCCGGATCTTTTCCTGGATAGCCGGTTTTACCGGTACCCCGTCCCAATTGTTGGTTCTGATGATCTTCAATGATGATCTTATCTCGGCCATCCCTGCCTGGTAATACTTATGCCACAGGTTTGTAACAATATACCTGCATTTGCCATCTTTGAATTCAAGGATAACCTTGAAATTGACGGAACAGTTGGCCATTTCGGGACGGGGATCGAGGCTCAGGTAACCCGACCCAAGCAACATTTTTTTTTCGGGATCGGTTAACTGCACCATATTGTCGTCACTGGTTAGATTAACCAATAACCAGGTTCTTGCCTCATTGTATAATTTATCATTGGTCGCACCGGGAATGACAATAATACCGGAATATTCATATTCTCCCGATTCCTTGTTGGTGGGAATATCCTGGGCCATAATGCACAAGGTTGGTAAAAAGATAAAAAGGCTTAAAAAGATTTTTTTCATATGGGTTGTTTTATCAGTTAATGATTATTGGCAGGATGATTATTCTTTTGTGAAGGAATGTTTCCTGAAGTATCCTTCATAGTGTGGTTGACCTATTGTAGTGATGTCAACATGGCCATCATCTTGGGCTGCGGGGAGATGTCGTTTTTGTCAAAACGTACAGAATTGTGGGTGAAAATGCCGGGTTCGCCTTTCAATGCCCTGGGGGTAACGTCCCAGATATCCTCGTGGTACGTGAGCGGAATGTTGTATTTTGTCTTCCACAGTAGTAAAAGCTGTTGCACCGATTCAATCTGGGCATCGGTATAGGCGTGATAGAAGGTAAACCCTCTGAAAGGAGCTTCCAATGTACAAACCTGATCATTGGGAATCACCCTGTTTACATAGTTATAGAATTTCCCCTCTTTTAAAGTTAACTGGCCCCAGTTGCATATTTCGACCCCGATGCTGATCTGGTCGAGCGACACGTATGGGAGTCCGAATTTGGCAAAAGTCGATTCCTTTAATCCGAGATGCCATGCCCAGAATTTGGAGGAATAGCCCTGAACGATTTCACCATCCTTCCAGGTAGTGTCATTACCGGGCATTCCGCCAATTACCACGCAGGTGGCAATTCGTTCGGGGTTGCTTTCCCACCATTTATAGGTTTGCAGGGGATCGGCGCTTCCTGCCGTATGATGCAGATAAATCTGAACCTTGGCTTTTTCTTCTGCCACATACTGCGTGGTTGGAAACGGGTATTGGGTGATAGGTTTCATAAGCATTATTTTTTGAATGTTCTATTTAAAAAATTCACCTTATTTCGATACTAAAAGAATTATCGCTGATGAAACACTCAGGCCAACAACGACACCTCCGGCACCCCAGAGCAATTTACTTCCCAACTGCTTCTTCATATCTGCCTTTATTTCTTCCCTCGATTTTTTAATAAGGTCCTGGGTGGTTTCGAGTTTACTATTGGCGGATTCGAGAGAAGACAGTGTTCCCGTGATATTTGCATCTAATTTTGTCGGGTAACGCAGGCGGGTTGCCCCGCCTTTGTCCCCTAAGAACCGGACTTGAACCTTTCGATTCATCCGGCTCAGGCTCTCATAAGGCGGAGTAAACCACCCGGCAATTTACAAAAATT
>JALNWG010000033.1 GCA_023231005.1 Bacteroidales bacterium
AAGAATGGGTTTTACCTGGTTGAAAACAGCTTCTTCACCGCCAGCCATTACGACCAATGTTCCGGTTTCAGCCTGTTTCACGCTTCCTGATACGGGGGCATCAAGATAATGATGGTTGCCCTGTCGGCATAAAGCCGCCATCTCAACACTTATTCCGGCAGAAACAGTACTCATGTTGATGATGATCTTCCCGTTGATTCCGCCGGGGTTTAACAACCCTTCGTCGCCAAGGAATATTTCCCTTACCGCCTGATCATCGGAAACCATGATCACGACCACATCGCTTTGTTTCATTAAATCCAACGGGGAAGAGGCCACCGATGCTCCTTTCGATATCAGTTTTTCTTCTTTTCCTTTTGTGCGATTGTAAACGGTTACAGGATATCCTGCCTCAATAATCCGCATCGACATGGGAGTTCCCATGTTTCCAAGTCCTATCCAGCCAATTTTCGTTTTCATGTGTTATTCATTTGTTATTTTCCAACAGGGATTGTGAAGGTAAACACGCTTCCTTTTCCCGATTTGCTTTTAACCCATATCTTCCCGCCATGTCTTTCCACAAATTCTTTGCATAACAGCAAACCCAGTCCGCTGCCTTTTTCTTTCTCCGTTCCTAATGTTGAGATTTTTTGATCCATTTTGAAAATGGAATCTATTGTCACAGATGGAATCCCCACACCCGAATCTTTCACCGAAATTTCCATAAGATCATTCCGTACCACCACGGATATATGTATATTCCCGTCTTTCGGTGTAAATTTGATCGCATTGCTCAGCAAGTTACGGATAATGGTATCGATCATATTTTTATCGGCAAAAACAAAACAGTGATCGGGAATGGTATAGGTAATGGAGATTGACTTCTTTTTTGCCATGTCTTCCAGCAGTTGGATGGTATCCCATAAATTGTTCTGCAAGTTGAACACTTCTGGAAGAAATTCGATGGTTCCTGTCTGGGTACGGGCCCATAACAACAAATTTTCTAACAAGTTGTAAGCCCGTTCGGCCGATATGCTGATGGTGTTGATATACTTTTGAATCTCTGTATCGTCCAACTCCTGATATTCGTTTTTGAGAACTCCGATGAACCCCAAAATCGTATTAAACGGATTTTTCAGATCATGGGCTATAATGGAAAAGAATTTGTCTTTTGTGGCATTCAGATCTTTCAGCTCTTCGGCTTGTTTTATCAGCATCAATTCCACGGTCTTCCGGTCGGTAATATCGGTAACAACTCCAAGAATTGCACTTTCATCACCATAGCGGATCAGTTTTGTACTTAATACGGTGTGCAATTTTTTCCCCTGTTTGGTTCTTATGGCATATTCATAAGGAGGAACTTCTTCCCCCTTCAGATGATGTCTGAACGCTTCCCTGATTTGTGTATGGTTTTCAGGATTAATCAGTTCCATGAAATCGAAATCGGGTAAATAAAGCTCTTCTTTTGTGTATCCCATGACAGATTCACACAGCGAATTTGCATAGACAATCTTTCCTTTGATATTGATGAAAATCATATTGGGAGAATATTCCGCGAGGGAACGGAATTTCTCTTCTGATTCCATGAGTTTTTGCTGGATGTTTTTCCACTCGGTGATGTCTCTTTCAATAGAAAGTATCATCTGTTCCTCCCGGTAATTGATCAGCGAAAAATTAATCAGGAATTCAATGGGAATTCCGGCTTTATTAAAATGGACCGATTCATAAGATTCCAGCGTTTTCTGCTCGAGTATTTGTTTGATCGTACGTTCTTCTCTCTGAACATCTTTCGTGAGTTTTTTCAGACTCATCCCGATCAGCTCCTCTTTCGGGAATCCATACGTCAGGCAGGCTTTCGTATTGGCTTCCAGGATGACTTCATCGTCAGGTCTGAAAATCAGAATGGAATCATTCGCCATTTCGAACAGGTTTTTGAATTCCTGTTCCGTTTTTTTCAGTGCCCATTCTGCCTTGATCTGAGCCGTTATATCATGCACCAATCCTTCGTGATACAGAATATTTCCCTTGTCGTCATGGTAGAACCATCTGAAATCTTCTACCCAGATCTCAGCCCCGTTCTTTTTTTTCACACGCACCACGACGAGTTCTTTTTCTTTATGGTCGGCAATGATTCTGACCCTGTCGGCGGGTTCAAAATAAACCTGGTTTTTGATATCGACTGCAAGCAGTTCTTCGCGGCTCTCAAAGCCAAGCATTTTCACCAGGGCTGGATTGACTTCCACAAATCTCCCTTCAGCGGTGCTTTTATACACTCCCACGGGCATGTTTTCGACCAGGTTCCTGAACAATTCTTCGCTTTCCCTGAGCGCTTTCTCGTTTTTTTTTCGTTCGGTGATATCTTTGACAATCGATTGGATTCGGGTATCACCCCCCCAATCAATACGGTTCAGGGTAACTGTTGTGTCAATTTCGCTTCCGTCTTTCTTTCTGTGTCTCCAGTAAAAGCGCTGGGGTGTTCCTTTCAAAGCAAGCTGAATATGATCCTGAGCTATTATTCTCGACTCCAGTCCGTCAGGCTGAATATCGGGGCTGAATTCCCAGGGGGAGTGACCGATAATATCTTCTCTGTTACAACCATATATTTTAAGTGCCATCTGGTTGCACTTGATAAAGAGTCTATCGTCCATGATCACGATCGCATCGTTAGCGCTTTCAAATAAAACCTGGTATAAGGCTTCATGATTGAATTTACTGAGAGGCTTCATAATAGTTGGTATTTATAGTTTCATACCAGAATAATCATAAAACAGAATCTGATGCAACAGCATTGATTTGGTATTTCAAGATAACGTGAATATACGAAAATGTTGTACTTGGTTAGCGGAAAAAAGTAATCAAAAAAGCCCTCAATCCAATGATGGCTGAGGGCTTTTATTTTTAGTGATTCTTGCGTTTATACGCAGATCATTTTATGATCGAAATCTTCCTGGAAACCGTTCCGGAGGTGGTCATGGCCTGCAATATGTAAAGGCCTTGAGAAAGGGTTGATACGGAGATCCTGCTGATTGCACCTTGCTGTGAAGGTGTAGTTCTCAGTACAATTCTTCCGTCGGTAGATAGAACGACACACGCTGATATTTTTAAACTCCCGGTCAGATCTTTCATGAAAATTTCGTCACGGGCCGGATTGGGATAGACCAACAATTCGTTGGCATTATCTGGTTCCTGCATACCCAATGGATTTTTGCTGATATCGATGTATAACTGATACAATCCTGTTTTGGCAATAAAATTGGGCGATACAAGTAAAACTACGGTGCCGCCGTTCATTACTTCTATTTTGGATGGTTTGTTGTTGTTGCACGGGGATTTCCATACGGTATCCTGAAGTAACCTGTAGTTCAGATCTCCATTAAGCGGGTTTGAATGGGTAGAATCATACTCCGACTCGGCGAGACTTACATTGACAACATAGGAGTTTCCAGCGGGTAGTGCCACGGTATAAAAGTCAAAATCTTTGCCAGTATGACAATTAGCATTCTGGAGTTTAATCTGAGTTTGGTTACCAGAAAATGAAACCGGTAGCACTGTTGCTATTTGAATGCTGTCGTTGGGTTCATATTTATCTGGAGAAAGCGGTTGGGCATTGACCTGTACTCTGACCGGGTTCGGATAGCCGGTGGAGCCTATTAATTTCCATTCCTGGCTTCCTGCAGGGATATACCATAAGGCGATCATATAACTTCCCGCGCCGTTGTTGATCCTGCTCGAACTGAAAGATAACTCTCCGGAGGAGGCTCCGGCCGGGAGATTGAAATTGGCCTTTTGTTCAATGGTATTCATATAAATCCCATCAATATCATGAATGGCCAGATTGAGGCTCCCTGAAAAATCGGTACTTCCATTGTTTCTGATCTCAAGTTTCACATTAACAGGTTGGCCCTGGGTGAGAACAACCCCTGGAGATATCGTCATCCCGGAAGCCATTCCGATGTTATCCGGATTGATTACTTTTACTTCAGTGTTATTTATATACGACAAGGTATCTCCCACTTCAACCCAGCCTGTATTGCCGGACTTATACATGATCACGATGTTGTATTCTCCCGGTAGCATGACCGGCAGGCCACTGTTTTTAAAGGTAATGCCATCTGTAAAATGTTCTCCGGAATTGAGGGTGATCCCGTTTTTGATCTCAACCATATCGATAAACACCTCATTGGTATCGAAGATGGCAGCAGCGATGTCACCATTAAAGGCTTTCAGGTCGTTGTTGTAGATATCGGTATGGAACGAAAGGGAGTCTTCATACTTAATGGTCGATGCAACTGAGGTAACCGGAGCATTCAGGTTGAGCTTGAAATACAGGTTCTGGGCTGCTCCGGGCTTGATTCCTAACAACGCCGAATGGCTGCAAACGTAATTGTCGCCGTACGGGGTCAGTGCGTTGATCTCAAAATAGCCGTTGGCGATTCCGCCCCATCCCCAATTGAAGTGGAATTTGTTGTTGTTGTCATAACCGTCGCAAATAAAACAATGACCTCCCCCCTTGGGACCCGGATCATAAGCCGTATACATAACAGGCCGGCTCGCATCCAGATCCTCTTTAAGAAAGTCGATCCATTGATAGTCGGGATAATTGTTGCGGTTAAGACCATGCAAAGTAGCGGCATATCCGAAATAGGTCACGAGCGCTTTTTCACTGCACGACATGGAGGTATCACCGGCAGAGATCATCCAGGCACCACTTCCTCCCACCGATGCCAATCCGTATTCCATTTTTGCTGAAATGCCACAATGATACATCAATGTGGCTACTGCCTTGTTTTCAGAAGTCAACGATCCGGTATCAGGCATTGCAGCCCAGTTGTACCGGGTGTCGCCGAAATTTGCCGACAAGGTGCCATATTTTTTGGTATCGTACGAATAGAACCCCGTACCTGTTTTGGGATAGTTATAATATTTCATAACCATGGCCATCGCCGTTGCCACACAACCCGTTACGGTGAGTTTAGCGGAGTCTTTGTTCATGGGACAAAGGGTGTTATAATACGGAGACTGCGACCATGTTAACCGAATCAGCGGTTCAACGCCAGCAACCCCCTTTGACTGAACCGGGGTTTTTGTGGCCGGGGTAAGATATTTTTCCCATTCAGATTCTGTTTCCGGAGTGGCTTCCAGTTTTCTGGTGACAGCAAATTTTATTTGTTCCTCATAATTGTTCAACCAGGCCGATAATGCCGGGGGCAGATTGGCTTTTGAAAAATAAGATGTCGTGGAATAACCCAGGATCGGGGTGACGGCATCGTCGCCTGAAATGATGATGAATCCAGGTATTTCCGTGAAACTGAAGACATAATAAGCAGGCAATGTACTACCTCCCCGGAAGTTATCCGATCCGGTACTACCGGGAGCGTATATTAGTTTGAGATCTCCTGGCGTTTTACCCTGAAACCGAGCGGATAGTTTTGTGATAAAATTAAAGCCAATCGTTTTCGCTGTATTTTCATCGACAGGTTTGGCGCTCACCATGAAGAATGTCACAAAAGACAGAATAAAAAGAACATACATTTTTTTCATAGCATGGGGTTTTTTGATGAATGTAAAGATAATCTTATTTTTAACATAAAAAAGTTCTCCAAGATTTTAATATCATACTTTTGGGAGTTTAAAATCATGGTGCAATTGTTTTTCGGAAAATAAAATGCCATAATTTGTCACCCTGTCAGGATAAAACTGGTTATTAATCTTCCTTGCGAAGTAAACGAAAAGCAAGTAAATGCTCGTTTTTTAGTTGATTTCTTTAAAAATGGATTATGAAAAAATTATTGTATGGTGTATTTTTGATTGTATTTATTTTTAATCAGTCGATATCGGGAATTCCTGTTTCTTTTTTATATAAGCTGAAAATTGAACCGGGTATCATGCATGTAAATCTTGAATATACACCCATATTATCGGATAGTACGACATTTAAATATGGAAATGTTTTTTATGGTGGGATGAAAGATTTACTGAACAGTATGGTAAATATTCATTCTTCAGCGCAATTTAAAATTGATTCGGCTGGTAGCAGGATAACCTTTTATTATCATGAAAAAACGCCGGTAAAGATCAGTTATGATATTGTTGATACCCATAAACCTGAACATAAAGTTGTAGGTGAAATGTTTCGTCCAATCATTACAAATGATTACTTTTTTTCTTTATCCCATACCCTTTTTCTTACCCCTGATATTGATGAAAAACTGAACGGTCGTCTTTTGATGTCGGTGACATTGCAAAAAAAGCCTGCATTTCCCATGTATTTTAGTTTTGCACCTGAAATGAAGCCAGGGCAGACGGTCACTTTAAAATTGTCGGATGGTCTTGATGCATTGATTACCGGAGCCACCGATCTTCATATTGAAAAGCGGGAGATGGCGGGCATTAAAAATTATATTGTTCTGCGCATTAATAAGAATAATAGTTATAATCTGAAACGCTTTATGGATTATTTTGATACGTTTCTTCCTGCCATGACAAACTTCTGGGGAAATCTAAATGGTTCCTATTACACCCTGGTTGCCTCGTCGTTTCTGGATATAAAGTATCATGATATATCAGGAACGGCGTTCAATAGCGGTTTTCATGTAAAGTTTTCGGGCGATACCATTCTGGTAAATGAAACGGTATTGATTACCATTTCGCACGAAATTATGCATCGTTATATTGGAACAGGATGCGTTGCGATTGACGACAACAATCAATGGTTTAACGAAGGTTTTACCGATTATACAACATGGTATTTACTTTCACAATGTGGGGATATAACGGCTGATAGATTTAATCAGTTGGTTAAGGAAACGTTTGAACAGTTATCGGTAAATCCGGTAAGAAATACCCCGAATGATGAGATCATGAAACACTTCTGGGAAAATCATAATTATGAGAAATTGCCTTATAACAGAGGCGCGTTATTTGCTGCATATATTGACAAGAGAATTACTGAATTAAGCAACGGAACAGCTACTTTTCGTGATTTTATGCGAAGCCTTAAAACCTTGGCTGAAGAAAAGAAAAAGCTACTTACCGTTGATGATTTCATTTCAACAGCATCCAAGTATATACCTGAAGACGAAATCAGGAATTCTGTCCAAAAATATATTATTCAAGGGGAAATGATTCCTGAAAAACTGATTTTCAATCAATAAAAAGAGATGGTCAGATTGTCCGGAATTATACGCTCTGAAATTGTTACGGGATGTTTCCCAATTGAAATTGGGAGAAATCTTCAAATCCTTCATCTCCTGCGTTCCGGGGACAGAAGTGTTATCCGTTTTTTTGCAAGAAGAAATCACAGGAATGAACAAAAACAGGATGAGAATTCTATAATTATATGACATGACTATGGATTTTTAACAAAAAAACACGTTATAAAGGCTAAAAGAAAAATGAATACAACTATGATCTTAAAATAGATCTAACATGAAAACAACAGCAAAAATGTGCATTGTGATCACCGGGATGATCATCATGAATTGGAGTTTTACAAATACCATTCTGGCTTGTTCCAGGGTGATGTATGAAGGTACCAACGGGATGGTCATTACCGCCCGTTCCATGGATTGGAAAACCGATGTTGGAACCAATTTATGGATTTTTCCAAGAGGGATGGTACGCAATGGAGAAGCAGGTGCGAATTCCATACGGTGGATTTCCAAATATGGGAGTGTTGTTGCTTCTGCATTTGAGATTTCGACCTGTGACGGGATGAACGAAAAAGGGCTTGTAGCCAACATCCTTTGGCTTGCAGAATCAGATTATCCTAAACATGACGGGAAGAGGCCCGGTCTTTCGATTGCTGCATGGGTTCAATATGTGCTGGATAATTTCGCCACGGTCGACGAGGTGGTTCGGGAATTGCAAAAAGAAACTTTTACCGTTGGCACAACCGATATCCCGGGCAGTACTGAAGGGCTTGCCACACTCCATCTTTCAGTGTCCGACCCTAGTGGAGATAATGCCATCTTCGAATACCTTCATGGAAAGCTTGTCATTCATCATGACAAGTCCTATCATGTTATGACGAATTCTCCGATATTTGAAAAACAGCTTGCATTGGATGAATACTGGAAAGAGGTTGGAGGGACCACAATGCTGCCGGGTACAAACCGGGCTGCAGACCGGTTTGTAAGGGCTTCATTTTATATCAATGCCATTCCTAAAACCGATAATACCAGAGTTGCACTTGCAAGTGTTTTCAGTGTAATCAGGAACTGTTCGGCTCCTTATGGCATCTCCACTTCGAATCAACCAAACATTTCAAGTACCCGTTGGAGAACTGTTTATGACCAGAGAGATAAGGTGTTTTACTTTGAATCGGTCTTGTCTCCCGAAATATTCTGGATCGATTTCAAGGATGTAGACTTTTCCGAGAAAGCTCCTGTAAAGAAACTCGACCTGGTCAACGGAGATATTTATTCCAAAAATGCCGTGAAAGATTTTAAAATAGCCCAGCCTTTTAAATTCAGAGGGATCTGACAATCTTTTTTCTAACTATTCATTTCCTGTAAATGGTTGCAGGAAAAAAGCAGTATTCCTGTTTTCTTTCCCTGTTTCATTTTTTCTGTTCATTCAGAAAGATTTGTGTTTATATGCTGATTTCCCCATCAAATCGATGCGAAAACCATTAATTATCTATAGATACAGTTTCCTTCTCTCCTGATAATATTTTTTCTATTGTCTGGCAAACAGCCAATTAAAGAACATTGATAAAATAAACAATAAGATCATTAATCCCGATTTATTGAAAGATATTCTGATCTTAAAATATGAATTGTAAGAATGGTGATGAGAAAAAATATCTGGTAAAACAACAAAAAACAATAACAAAACATAATATACATTAAAATAATGTTATATTTGTTGTGCTAAAACCAATCACCATGAAAAAGACAAATGAAATTAAGGAAGTCTTTAAAATCTTCCAGAATAAGGAATCATTTTTCAGTGAGATCAACATCAAACAATCAAACAGGCTGATTCTAAATCAGATTTTGATCATCAGTCTATTCGCTTTTCTCTATGGTGCTGTGATGGGCAGCTCCCATAGTTTGATTCAGTCCATTGTTGCAGGGATAAAAATCATTGTTCTATTTCTTTCCACAGTGATTATCTGTTTTCCATCCTTTTTTATTATCCAGCAGGTTCTTGGTTCAAAAATGAGTGTAAGACAGATGATGATTATTGTGTTAAGTGGGTTGGTTTTAACATCAACTATTGCAATTTCGTTTACCCCTATTGTGATTGTGTTTCAAATCACCGGGGGGAATTATCATTTTTTGCAACTACTTCATGTGGCTATTTTCATATTTGCTGGTATTTTTGGAATGCGACTTATGGTTGATGCACTAAAGTATGCATGTGAGAATAAAGACATATATCCCAAGATTGGAGTTAATGTATTTAGAATATGGATCATCATCTTTGCGTTTGTTGGAATTCAATTAGCTTGGAACCTCAGGCCGTTTCTTTGTGAAAAAAATGAGGAGTTTAAGATTTTCAGAAAATATGAAGGTAATTTTTATACAGCCATCGTATACTCAGTTGAGCAATTAGTATCTCCGACCGGGAATCCTGAAAAAGAAAAAATCAATAAAGCATACTCAAATACGGACTCAGCAAATCAACAGAGGAAAGACACTACTGAAATCCTAAAATTGCTTAAGAAATAAATTATGGAGGAGATTATGACGCTGGAAGAGGTCGCAAAGTATTTGAAACTGAAACCTCAGACAATCTACACATGGGCTCAGAATGGAAAAATTCCGGCAGCTAAACTTGGGAAAGAGTGGAGGTTTAGAAAGTCGGTCATTGATAAATGGTTTAACCAGCATATTGACGAGAAGTATTCGGAATTCATAGAAGAATGATTTAGAGAAATCGGTCAAATGAGGTAATTGCTGTAATCGGTTTTTCCGATTTGATATTTAAAATTCCATCAGCTCCATCACAGGAGGTTTGGGCATTTCTTTGGCGAGGAGCCAGCGGCAGAAGATGATACCTTCGTTATAGCCGGCGGTGAGCATGCTGTTGTGGGCATCAACGGGTTTATGTCCGAGATAAATGGTGTAGCTGCCATCGGGATTGGGTTTTGCGTTGCCTTTGTTTACACAAACCTTGTAATTCATATAATCCATACTCTGCATCAGGAAGTTCCAGGTTTGTATTCCCCAGTAGCAGCATTCGGGGGAGGAGAAAGAGATTTTCAGATATTGGTTGGGGGCAAGTTTGAAACGGCCCAGGCAATAGATGTTATCGGGAGTGCCCCAGCCTTTCTGGTTAGGCATAAAAGGGAAAGGAGGGAAAAAACCGTTAACCGGGAATGGTGCTGCCATCGGAGAAGTCCATGTGGTATGTTGGATGAAGGTGGTCATGATTCGGATGCGGCGCGCAAGTTCATCATCATCAAGAGGTAAGGGAGGTTCTACTGGTTTGAGGTTTTCGATATGCAGATCACTTTCGCGGCTGTTGAAGCGGTCGAAGAAGTATTCGCGGGTGATCAGGTTTACGGCATCGGGATCAAGTTTGAACTGGTTTTTCCCGGCAGGTTCAGGGGTGAACAGGATCTCGAAACTTCCGTCGGCTTCGAATTCAATTTGCGTATGATTGATGTTATTGCATATTCTTTCGGCCATCTCCCCGTCGGGTTTTCCTCCGTAAACAGTGAAGGAGAGATAGCAACTGTCGTATCGTTTTCCGTGGATACGGTATGCCTGATCGCTTCTGATTTGGGTAAAATAGTAGGCCGAATCGACATTGTCGCCCAGGAGCTTATGATAGCGCGAGGTCATGGGCATGAATACCGGGCGGAGCGGGTCGTTGAAAAGATAGAGTTCCAGCGCGCTTTTTGTGAGTTGTAGCAGATGCTGGTAACCATCTACTTTGCCCTGTATATCGAGGTTCTTGGCGGGATCCAGGAAGGTGCCATCTGCGGTTCTGATTACTTCTAAAAGAGTGTCGATGGCTTGCTTGCTTTTAAATTCCATGTTGTTTTAGTTTAAGGTAGATAAAAATTCGTTGTATTCAGTGAATTTCGAGTTGATCAGGTCACGGCTAAGCCCGAAATCTTCAGCCGTATATTCATGAATTCCAAACTTGTTTCTGGGATATTTTTCGAGGAATGATTTGAACCTGTCTACTGTTGTAGCGGGGAGATCCCATCCGAAATGATCATAAATCATTTGAGCAGTTTGAATGAAGTTGGTTGAAAAGTTTTCGAATTTCAGATCAAGGATTTGGTTTTCACGATTCAGTGATTTGCGGTTGTGGAGGAAGCGTTTGAAGTAAATACTCCAGATTTCCATCTGGTCTCTGCCAGTCCGGTGGGGATCTTCATGATCGGTATATAAACTGCGTGTAGAAGAGAGCGTACTCGCTGTAGAAACGATTGCTACCGAGGGATCACGGTGGGTAATGATCAGTTTGGCATCAGGATAAACCGCAAACAGTTCGGGAAGCCGCATCAGGTGCATGGGGGTTTTCAGCAACCAGCGCTCGCTTTTCACTCCTCCGCTTTGAAGATATTGCAGGAAACGTTTGTGAAAACGCATGGTTGCCAGGCGGTCGGCATGATTGGAGATCCAGTCAGCGTAAGTAGGAATATATAGTTGAGCCACAATTTGTATCGTATTGAAATCAAACGCATCGATACTGATACATTCCTGTGGAAGCAAGGCTTCCATGTGATGTTTTTTCTGGAAGTCAGGTACCAGTTTGAACAGTTGATCGAATTCTTTCCTGATCGTCCGAATCTGGGGATTGTCGTGGAATGTTTCGGGAGTAGCTGGAGGATAGGGTAAAAGACATTCCCAGGCTAAGGGTGAGCGGTGAGCCGGATCTTCATGCAGCATATTGTGCAGTATGGTAGTGCCAGTACGCGGCAGTCCCACGATAAACACCGGGTTTTCAACCGGGGTTTTCTCAATCGAAGGATCATCAGCCAGCACCTGTTCGATTTTATACCGTCCGTAAAGCGTCCGTTCCAGGAGATTTTTAATTGCCATTGAGCCAAAGGAGTTCATCATAGCTTCATCATTGATCGATTTCACCATGATCCTAAGACCCTCTTCAACCTGCGGAAGGTTTTGTGAAAACCCTGCTTTTTGCTGGGCTTTCCTGATCATATCATCAGCATTCAGCCGGAAGGGGTCCAGCCCTATTGTTTTACATGTTTTACCCAGTGCATTGATCAGTTTGAGCGTACGAGAGCGCCCCACATATAGTGTTTGCCTTCCCATGATTTTCTGTAATTCAATACAGCAAAATTAATTTTTTTACTGACGTAGGGAAGCGGTGTCCAATATTGTGTGGCAACAAAAATCCTACAATCCGTGTGGCAGCGTCAATTCCTTTTTCCCAGATCAATAAAAATCCTTATGAAAAAGATTTAAATTCATCGCTCTTTATCCCCTCACTGGTCTTTAACGCACCTTACAGATTGAGCTCCATTATCAGAAGTGAAATAACCTCGCCAAACTCCGGCATCCCAATCAGATAGTTGCCGGATCATCAGATCGTTTATATTGTAAGTCCACCATGTACAATATTCCCTCAATAAGTAAAAATAACAACCCTGATACCTACATCCATAGAACCCACTCCCTTTGGCTGAAAAACCATAAATATCTTTCCCTTCACCGAAATACCATTCCGGACCAACAACTTTTAATTTGTTGCTGATCGTACCTCTGTATCTGAACCAACCACTTGCTGTGCTTTTGGTCATTCCGGCCGCTATTTCAAGTTTTAACCAATCCGAATCATTAGGAACGTGCCAGCCATTCGGACATATCCCCTGTATAATATCTGGATAGGGAGGAGAATCAACATCCAGCGCAGACCGGGCAGTGTATAGTTTGCCATATTGAGCGCCCAATGCAGGATCGTTATTATAATCAAAATAATTTTTTGAGTTTTTTGTTATGATGACGGTATCTGATTTAAGCCTTGATATTGAAACATCCTGGAGTAACCGTACACAAGTAATATTCTGGTCACTGCCCATCACTTTGAATGTCGATCCGTTTATTCCAACAACATACATCCCCGCCGGGCCAATAGAGAAATCAAGAATATTGTTCACATCAGCACATTTCATGTTGGCATGATAGATTATTTTGCCCATGATATCATAGACATTGATATGAAGAAAATCAGTCGCCGGAAGGGAAACCTGAACCTGGAGTTTCCCGGGCATGTTGACTGATTCACGGAATTTAGAAGGGATAATTTCGCGGGTACCCACAGAAAGGTGGCATACCGCGTTGTTCTCATATTCTCCTTCATCCAGCACTGTGAACCAATCTGCACCGTATGGTACACATTGCCATCTATATCGGTCACCGTGCTGGTTCCACAGGTAAACGATTGGGCGTTTGCCAGCACAAAACCAAAAACGAATGTTGTTATTATCATTAATGTTTTCATGATATGTATGTTTATTCCGTGAGAATCATTCTTTTGGTGTCAATTTCCCTGCTATCAACAAGGAGGGTGTAAAGATACATGCCCGGTTTGAATTCATAACCGTAAATGGTGATTTGACCATTTGCCCCCAAAGCATTATAAGTTTTAAGAAGGGTACCTTGCATATTGAAAATCATAATAGAAATTTCTTTAACATACGATAATAGTTAATTATTGTATTGAAAATGTATTGAAAAATTTATAATCATTGAAATTTGATTCCTAGTATTGCATAGTTTTCATATAGAAAGTTTGTTGATAGATAAGCGTAAAATTCAGATAAAGAGTGTATTAAGGAGAGTTTTATTTTCTGTGACCTTCAATTACAGAAATCTGTAAAACGGAGGGGATATTATGGTCTAACAAGCAGAAAAAGAACGGACTCTATGGACTCGTTCTAATAAAAACGTGCACTTTTGGTGCATGGGAAAAACTAATGTTGTTAAATGAAGGATTTTTTTGGTATAATTAATGGTGATTTGAATATTCAATCAAGGAATTTCTTGGTTCAATTAATTCTCTTGACCAATTAACTCCAGTGAAATTAAGATTATTTTGTCGTTTGTGTTGTATTTATGTTGATAGCATTAAAAATCAATCACACAAACACCTCACCGGAAATGCATTTGCCCTACTCGAAGGGTACATTGATACCGAATAATCATATACATTCAACCCATGTGATATCCCTTTTGTGGCATTCCACGGTGTGGATGACCAGAAAAGGGTGGCAAACCCATTAAAACTCCAACTTGAATTCAGATAAAATACTCCGCTGGTCAGCGCTTTGAATCCTGTAATAATTGAATCCTGTAATGGTTTACCTGCAAAAGCCTTGCCCAAGTAAAAGTTAAACAGGGTCGTCCAATCATTCTCAGTCGGAACATGCCAACCAGGTGGACATAACCCTTGTCCTGCCGGGGTGTCGTCATATTTCATCATCTCATCCCATTGGTAAAGTCCACCGTTATTTGTACAATTGAGCGGGTTGTCATTGTAACAATATTTTTCGGCGATGCAGTTGTCAAATTGAACATGACTGGGTGTGATCTGGTTTCCATAATTCAGATTTGCTGCCATCCAGCACTGAGTGCCGATCTGAACAGTCGGGTAGGTCTTGGAATCCCGGATGTCTGTCAGGTTATTTCCACAGGTAAAAGATGCTGTGGATTGAACAATGATTGTATTCGTTTTGTTTGCACTGCATAAAGATACATTCGTGTAAGTATAAACCATGCTTTTCAATCCTGTCCCCGCAATGGAAGGTGTGAAAATTCCGGTTACGGAATTGACACCCGGTCCTGAATAGGTTCCGCCCAAAGGAATACCCCCCCTGAGTTTATATGGCTTTGCATTGACTGTGGTAAGCGTATCAAAACAAGAGGTAAAAACAACAGTCGGGGCTAATGTCCCGAGCATGATAATCTTTGCAGAACTTGCCGGATTCTCGATTACACAGTTCAGGTTTGAAATCATGACACAACGAACGCTATCGCCGTTGACAGGCGAATAGGTATAGGTTGGTGAATTGCCGCCTACGTTGGTTCCTTTTACTTTCCATTGATAAGTAGGTGAGGGTCCTCCATTAACAGGAATTGCTGTGTAAGTTACCGGGTTTCCTAGGCAGAATGGGTTTGCCGAAGGGGAAATGGAGATGCTAACCGGTAAAAGAGGATTTACAACCATGTTAATCGGAATTGAAAAAGCAGGATTTCCGATCGGACAGTTCGCATTAGATGTCAAAGCGCAGGATAGGGCATCACCATTTATTGGTGTAAAATTGAATACTGGCAAATTACTACCGGTATCTATTCCGTTGACTTTCCACTGGTAAATCGGAATGGTACCACCATTGGTCGGCATAGCATTAAACGTAACAGATGTTCCGGCACAAACTGGATTGGCCGAAGTTGAAACTGCAACACTTACAGGTTGGAGTGGATTGACCACCATTGTGATTGAATTAGAAGTAGCAGGATTGTTGGAAATACAAACGGAGATACTAGAAGTAAGTAAACATGTTACGATATCGCCGTTAGTCGGACTAAATGTAAAAACCGAACTATTCGTCCCTGCATTAGAGTCATTAACTTTCCATTGATAGGTAGGCAAAGTACCCCCATTTACAGGCGTCGCTGTATAGGTTACCGGGATTCCTGAACAGATTGAATTTGCTGACGAGAGAATGGAAATATTGACTGGCAAACCTGATTTTGTTAATAACCTAATGGTATCGCGGCCAATGCATCCATTATTCCCAGTTACATTAGCCACATATGTTCCGGGTTGCGCTGTTGTATATGTCTGTCCGGTTCCGATGTTTGTTTGCCCGAGCGTAAGATTATCCCATGAATAGGTACAGCCGGAGCAAAAACCGGCATTAAAAGTATGTGTCTCCCCTGCACATATCGAATCATCGGTTCCCAGGTTGACAACCGGTGTTGGGAAAGCAGTTACATTCACCGTGTCATAAAAAGTACAGTTTTTATAGTGCATGATCACCGAGTAACTCCCGGAAACCTTCGCCTCAATGGTTTGACTTGTTGCACCAGTATTCCAAAGGTAAGCAGTCATACCTGCACCTGCATCCAAACTTACGCTATCGCCGGAACATACTCCTCTATCTGGTCCTAAACCGGTTGCAGAATAAACTGACACATGAACAGTATCGGAATCATTGAAGTTGCATGGTGAAACAGGAACTGTAACCCAATAAGTACCGGTGTCGTGTACATAAATCGATGATGTTATTTGACCCGTATTCCATTGATACCATGACTTCCCTGGACCGGCATCCAATAAAGTGCTGTCGCCAGCACATATTGAAACTTGACCACCAAGATAAATCGGAGTGTAATTTATATTCGTAATCACAATGGTGTCACTTAACGTGCATGATGCCGAAATTTTTTGCACCCAGTAAGTGCCAGCAGAGGTAACATTAATTGTGCGTGAAGTAGCACCGGTATTCCAAAGGTATTGGAGGGTGCCAAAACCGGCATCAAGGAGAATTGTATCTCCTAAACAAAGCATGCGGTCCGGACCAAGATTTAAACCTGAGTAATTTGTGTAGGTACTTGTCCGTAAACCACCCCATTGTAATTCGTTGATGGCTGAAATCTGAAAATTTCCAGTGGAATTACTATATGTTAATTGTCCCACTGAAGGATTTTCAAATCCATAATAACCCCATTGATTCCCCGTTGAGGGAATTAATATAAAGTTAGAAGGGATCATCTGAGCTTGAATTATAGGATTGGAACAGGTGAAATTTGCGCAATCTACTGTTTTACAAAGTGCAGTAATCGTATATGCATCTCCAATTCCATACGGTCCTGTGCGTGCAAATGTTACATGGTAAGATCCTGTACATGACAAAGGAGCAATTATTTCTCCGGCAACTTCTGAAGAACCTTTAAAATCTTTATAAAAGAGATATACTTCAACGGGATTACTACTCTGAATAAAAGAGGGCAAATAAGAAGTTATCATGTGTTTGATAACCTCGCCACGGTTTAAATTACCAATTACAGAACCATCAATTGAAATGGATGTTCCATCATCTATAGCATAAATATATAGCATAGAAACGTATCCGGGAAAGAAGTCAACGGGAAAGGCAAGAAATTCAGTTCCCATAAGATGTCGGGGGAGTAGCTGGTCACCGGCAATATCGATAGATAATCCTGTTGCAATATTTGGTCTGACAGCATCATCTGTCACAGTCACAGCTATAGGTTTGTTTGCTAATATAAAGGTGCCTCCAAGATGTAAATTGGAATCTGCTGAAAAAGCCCTGCAGCTCCAAGCCTGACCCCTGTTTAAAGACACATAAATGGTGTCTAACCCTGGCTGACCTTCCATGAGATGAGTTGGAACGATTATTACAGTAGTTTCATTTTCTGTCGCCACAAATGAAATTGAATTCCTTGCAGGTGGATCACAATAAGGATAATTTGAGTATTGATTTTGAGCTGGAATAATAAACTCATTACCCAGAGCATTGTTTCCTTTTAGAGTGTATGTTTCAGTGTTAACCCTATTCTGGATTTCATAAACTGTATTTATTGGTTTGGTTGATGAGATCAGAAGCCCACAATTGAGGATAGTATTCGCAGGCTTACATTCAATCAAATCAATAAAAGAGCTGACATTAATTTGATGAAAATCACCGGTCTGTAGGGTGTCAATGATAACCTGGAACGCTGGATTTGCAGGCTGACTGATCCTGACAATGGCTGGACCTTCGCATGTTGATATGACCAAAACGATCGGACGATCAATACCAACAGTATCAACAGCAGGAGGTGCCGTGACGGCATAAGATATTTCTGGTGCTGCAAACCAGAATTCATAATCGGTTTGGGAGTACCCTACTCCAAAATTAAGAGTTAAGATTATTAACAACCAATACCGGAATTTTGTACTAAAGTTCATTACCAAATTAGTTTACGCACAAAATACCTTTAAAAAAAGACCATTGGGGAAATTATTTTCCCCCAATGGTATGCAATTAACACCCTCTAAAAATACAAAAAAACAAGATTCTTATTTTATTATACTAATTTTAGTGGTTTCTATAACATTGCCATCTAATTCAAGTTTTAACAAATAGAGCCCTGATGACCATTCTTCGGTATTTATGGTAATTTGAGTTTTATTCATTATTAAATGTTCATCAACCAATAATTTGCCAACAGAACTAAAAACCTTGATCCCTGCCTTAGAATACGATTTAGAAGACAAGTCATAATCAACAATAATATACTTATTGGCTGGATTAGGATGAGCTTTTAAACAGCCGTTGATAACTTGAGTTCCATTATCATCCTGTTCCTGGTTCATCATTGTTCGATCGAATGCAGGAAGAATGATTGGTTCAATATAGTTTATTTTTTTTGAAGCTATCAACATATTTCTGGCATACGAGCCCAAACGGTTATGACATTTTTCACTGATTTGGATTAACGCTATGGTCTGTTGTTCATCAAGATCCAGTTGATTTACAGAAGATGTCATTCGAACTTTAATGATATTGAACAAACTAATGAATGCTTCATAATTTTTTTGATCATCCGATGTAAAAGAAAACTGACTGGGTATTTTCAGCAATATATCTTGTGCCATCTCAATCTTTCTGTTCTGCAAGTAAAGAAAGGCCAAATCATAGTAAGAATCAATTGTGTTTCTTGATATTAAAATGTCAACCAAACTATCGAGACCATTTATATTCCATTTCCCCTCTGAGCCCCCATTCAAAATGAGGCTATCTTTACTTTGAGTCCCTCCATAATCAATCAAGTCCGGACATTGATTAGAAAAGCTAATTGAAGATTGGATAAGTGTAACATTAGCAGAATGATTTAATGGTCTGAAGGTGTAACCATTATTAAGATTATAAATTAATGGATATAGATAACTATCAATTGAATAACAATTATTAAAGATGTCATAATATTGCGGAATTGCAGGAACACTGGCGTTATAAAATCTGTTAAATGCAGGTACAGTAATTCCGCCAAAAACTGCATTCTGATATCGTGCAATACCATATGATGGACTGTAGTTTCCTGTATGTGTTACAACTATGGCAACAGTATTATAGGAAGGAGTAGCCAACGGAGTTTTAAAACTATTACAAACATAACAAAGACCAGTGGTAGATGATGAATTTCTGTTAACATCCTGTGCAACAGTATTGTATTTCAGGTCAAGGAATGTGTTTCTATAAATTACATTTGCATCAGTACCTGAATTATTTACGACCAAACCAATAGTTGTAGGTACTGCTACCGTTGACTGGAATGTGTTTCCTTCAATATGATACAAGGTGCAATTATCGAGATACATGCCATACGGCCCGGGGTAGGATTGAATTCCTCCAGCCGGTTCTGGAATATTAATAGTATTCAATACTAATGTAGATGATGAATATGCACTAAGGTATATTCCTTTTTGTACAGCATAAAAATCAGATCTTGATACATTCACAGAATGTGAACCTGGTGTATTTATCGCATAGATTCCTATTCTAAGATTTGAAAATGTGCAATGTACCAAATCCTGTTCTGGACATGGGGAGATAGAGGTAACACTGCACCATGCCCCCACTGTAATTCCTGCTCCGGTTGCATAGATTCCAGTTCCACTTGGATCCGAAGAATATGAATTTATAAACGAAGATCCAGTGGCTATCACTGAACTAATATCAGAAACTTTGATAAAGGAATCGAATTGATTTATATCAATGATGTCAGGTGTAGTTGAAAAATTGCATGCAGTAAATGATGGATTACTTGAAAATTGGGTATAAGGTCGAACATAAATGCCAAATCCATTGTTACGGAAAATTCCATGATTTGCATTTACAATCCCTCCCGAGCAATTATCGTCAAATCCCGAACCAGACCTTTTGCCACTTAAAATTCCAATCTCGGCATTCTCTATTGTCCCGTTATTGTAAACATTCAGGGACCCTTGATTTATTAACGTTTGTGATAATGATGAATTTCCCCAAACCTCTACTCCTTTCCAGAAATTAGAACAGGCAGAAGTCAGATGGCCACCATCAAGCAACAGCCTTCCTCCAATCTGAACGATCAGTCGGGCTTGTGACACAAACTGGATTTCACTTTTAATTGTTAATGTACACCCTGACGGAATAATAACATCATGATCTTTAATCTGATCATAATTCCAGGTTGTACTCACGGGAATAATTTCAGGAACATTAACATATATGAAATTTGAGCAATTAATCATACATTTATGGGTAATTGGATCTTGTCCTCGGAGTCTGGGATCACTGTCATCACAATCTTCTTCGTCAGGTGTTCCTGGTGGACAATTTGCGGGTTTACTGCCAATCCCCCAATTATAAAAGCCGTCACCATCACAATCGAGTATCCTTTTTTCCGATTCAGGATGCGCTTGTGAAATAATTGGAAGAACGATAGAACAAAATCGTGGTAAGGGCAAGTCCATGGTATATGAATACGCCTGGTGATTTGTTCCATATCCCACCTCAACTACCGAGTTTTTACAGATCCAGTAAGTCTGTCCTATGTAAGGAGAGCCTGATGGTACAGGGATATTCCCAAGTTGATCAATATAATCACCTTCCTGTATTATATCATAACCAACCAAACAATAGGTATGCGACCAAGGTGGCCTACAGGTTATTGGTCCACTTGAAATCAACATTTCTTTAATCTGGTCAGAAGTTAAAGTATCGTAAACGGTGACATAATTTGTAATTTTTGTGATATCAGTCGGATTGGAACATTTAGTATTACAAGGAGTTGGGGCCGCAGGATATGGATAACAATCCCAATCAACAACACCAGGATTCTTTAGGTATTCTAATGTATAATATTCCAAACCACCATTATATCCGTACCCGCCGCACATAATTACATCTTGCTCAGAAAGACGTGTGTCGATATGCTTGTTAAAGTATAGATTTTCAACACCCTCCGTGGCATTACAGGGACTAAAGGACCAGCAAGTTGGTACACCCAGGAATACACCTCCCTGGTTTGTACATTCAGGATCAAGAATAACCTGAAGTTGGTTGTTTAACCAGCATCCATTCTGATACCGAGGTGGTGTCATCCATCCGGAACCATCGGGATCATTATCATAGTAACAAGTATTTAGTGTCCCATCAGGTTTTCGAGAGTTATTTGCATTATGCCGGCTTCTCCAGTCCCATCTGGAAACAATCACCGATGTGGTTGGATTTAGTGGGGTTTTATGCAGTGATGATTGAAAAAAACCATCTTTATAATACTCAAATCCTCTTATATTATACCGGTCCCCAAAAGTTGCCTTCTTTTGTTCATAAGAAAGAGATCCAGTCGGGGTTAACCATGCACTCCAGATCATACCATTAAGTTTAATCTGCTTGTTAATCTTTCTAACTTTATCGAGATTTATTTCGTTCATATAGGTTTTTTGAAAAACACGACTGTTAGTTGTCGCTGTTTTACCAATAGTTACGGAATCCAACGTACAGGTTGCATCAATTAGCTGAATTACAATTTGAGACGGTATAATTCCATCCAAATACTTTGCTTCTTCATAAATCCTGGTAAAGGTTTGGTACCCCAGCCCTGATAAAATCGAGTATGATTCAAAAACCATGTACTCCTTGTTATCGGCATCAACCAGAATTATTCTGCAAAGACTAGAATCAGATTTCAAGTTGAATGATCCCGATACACCTAAACTGTAAATATGCTCGTTTTGTATAAATGGTGAAAGCGAAAAATCCTCGTTATATGAAGTTTTGCTAACATGCATAGTGATTTCCTGCGCACATACTATGCCATTTAGGCAAAACAAAACAACCACTATAAAAATAGTAAAAATATTTTTCATAAATAGATAAGTTAAATAGCTGAATATGACTTTAGTTGCTTTATTTTGAGAAAAGCATAACTCATATTGAACAAACCCAAGGTTCGTTAATCGAAAAGGAATGACTATTTTTGCCTCCGGAATACTTCCTTTCGGTTAAAAATTAATGGAATTCGCGTTTCAAGGTTTTTAATTCGTCAGGGGGTATTTCGTTAAAGTTTGAACTATTAATTTTCAATTCGTTTTTACTATTATCATTGAAGTTTGCATATTTGCGTTATCATGACTGATTCTAAAAACATACAGGCCATTTTGCATATCATTCATAGGTATTAAATTATCTCCTGGGATCAAAATGCCATCTTTACATTTTTTTCCATAAATATTAAAAAGACCGAATGGGGCAGTATTATTTTCCCTGAAAGTGATAAGTAAAAGTGATTGTACAGGATTTGGATACATTGTAACAACACTCTTACTTTCAAGAGACTCTGTATTAACCTGGAAATCGCAGGTCGCATAATTATAGTTATGGTAAATTATAGCAGTATTTTGTTTCATGCAGACCAGATCATCGGTTTCACCAGTAAAACAATTCCCAACACTGTTTAAAACACCATTCATACTACCAACTCCCTGTATCCAGACATCGGTACCTTGACATTGGCTGTTTGAGAGAACATATCTCTGGCGCATGCTGCCATCTTCCAATTGTATTAGATCTAACGTATCTACTGTAAATGGGAATGTAAATCCTCGCAAATAAACAGTATCATTCAGGCTTAGCGCAAAATCATACAATAAAAATTCAGAAACAGACGGATTCGTTGAAAAATAAACCCTGTGATTGGCTGTTTCCCTTATATATCCGGAAATTTGCCACGGATGCGTAATACTGTCAGTTGTTTCCTGTACTACCTTATAATTTAAGGCCCCTATAAGAGTATCCGTAGAAAATTTGATATATTTCATATGAGCAGGAGGTGATGCATAATAATAGGAAATACTCCACGATTTATTCGTTTCCACCAATGGGAAATAGGTTTGAGAAATGCTTCGAAGTGTCAATAGAATGACAATCGAAACGATTATGAGCAAAGATTTACTATTCATTTATGTCAGGTTAGAAGATAAGTAAACAATATGATATTTAACATTTTAACCTCGTTTATGTTTTATTGTTAGTTTATCGTTAAGGAAGTAATTTTTGCACTTATTGCAAATATTTTCTATATATTATTATTACAATAGGACACCTCTAAAAACTACTTTTTTTTGATGACAGTTTCAACACAAATATATACTATGGTTTTCTAAAAACCTAATTTTATCTTACACGATTTTACATATAGCTGAATATCAATGCTATATAGGACGGTGTTTTTCACGTCTGGATATATCTATCCCATAACAACCACTATTTTTAACATAACTTTAAATCCACCTCCTTAGGCGGTGGTGATGTCTAAACGGCTTTGCCTGAAAATTATTAATTTCGTGGCATGAGCGGGTATAAAAAAATAAGTCACGTTATTTATCGGTGTACGTATCATATTGTATGGACTCCAAAATACAGATTTCGTGTGCTTGAAGGTTTGGTAAAGGAATTACTGACAAAAGATATTCAAATGCT
>JALNWG010000034.1 GCA_023231005.1 Bacteroidales bacterium
CAGGCCAATGGCAGCCGATAACATTCCTCCGATCAGATAAAAAGACAAAATGATCTCTATCGGCCACCAGTAATTGTTTGAAACAATTCCCAACTGGCGTTGAAATAATGCAATCAGTTCTTCATATAGCCTGATAATATTGGTTCCATACTTAATGACAAAGACGAGTAGCAACTGAACAATATTCCATGACATGGCCAGGGCCCCGCCTATAAGGGAAGCGACCATGTTTTTCCTGAAAGCAAATGTGCTTAGCTCCATAAGCAATGCTTCGGAAAAAATCGCGAGCATCGGTCCGAAAATAATCGCGCTGGGGGATATCGACTTCATTAAAGCACACACGAGCCCTGCCCTCCAGAACAATCCCCGCTCCGTCCAAACCTGCCCAACAGAAACCATGATGATGATGCCAATTGCAGTAAGAATATTTCCACAAAAAGGCACATGCAAATTGTGCAGAAAACTCCCGATGACAATTTCGGAAGAAGCCCAAAGGCATCCCAGTACAGAGGCTTTTAACCAGATCGGATTAAGATGTTTTTCCTGAATCATTAAGAATGCAGATTTTTTGTGCACAATAGTTGAAAAGATGATAGCCAGCCCCCCCTTCCGAAATTATTGAAAACATTTTATCGGCATCAAGAATTCTCGTTGAGCCGATAATATCAACCTTATGCTTAAAGAGGACATCCGGGACAAGACTGCTACTGGGGCCCACAAGAATTGTGACTGCTTGTGGAGGAATGTAATCCAGCAATGAGTCTATCGTATTATTTGCAATGGTCGACCCAGTAATGATAATGATATCCGATTTGGCCAATATTTCAGCATACCTGTTTGCTGGAACAAAATAGCGTTTCTGATCTTCATCAAATGCATTTTCATCCAGTTCCAAAACATATAATTTATTTGAAGTGCCGGAAATTTTCCTGATATAAGAATGAAAAGCCCCGACTATACATATTGTTTTATGCTGGTTCAGGTTGACTAATTCAATCGGATCTTTACCTTCCATTACGGAATAGCCGGAACGAGCAATAATTTCAGCTGAAACGGCATTTAACACTGCAAGTCTTACGTTGTTAATAATATCAGAATCCTCACGGTATTCGAAAAGATCATGTATTTTCCGTCCCTGGATATTTCCAGGCGTGAATGCACCAAAATTTCTTTTTTGTCTGTCGGAATTGCAACATCTGTGCGTAATTTCTGTTTTGGAAACACCGGCAAAACCACTTGATAACTTCGTTGCCGTGAAATGAACGCCGATTACAACTTTTTCTATGGTCGAATCATGAAGTATTTCATTGTTTGAAGTGCGGATAAAGTCGTACGTCTCTTGAATAATCATAGATTCTTTGGATTTTTTTCCTGCCGGAAGGTGTTCTGTTTTTCAACTTGCCTGATTCCCATTAATAATTTGACTTTAAACCTTGCTGATTGAACATCCGTAATTGCTTTTCAATATGGTATGCGAAAATAAGGACATAAATCGAGGCACGAAACCAAAAATCACTATTAATTTTCTAAATGATGTCAAAAAAAAGGAATTACATTTGATTTTAAAAAGACTTTCCTTGCTCGAACACAAATCAATTTCTGCGCTTATCCTTGCTGCCGGCAATTCTATGCGTATGGGTCGTGATAAAGCATCTCTTCCTTACGGGAACGGTTTAACATTCGCTGGGCAGCTCATTTCCACTTATGCTCAATCAGGGTGTAGCCCAATAACAATCGTTATGAATGAACGATCGAGGCTCACCATTCCCTCTTCCGGAGAGGTACAACTCGTTGTCAACAAACACGTGGAAAAAGGACGATCCTGGTCCATCTGGCTCGGGTTGCAGAAAACTCCCGAAGGACACTCTTGTTACATCCAGAATGTCGATAATCCATATACAGATTCTGCTTTACTCCTGCTTTTGTATAAAGCCCTCAGTCCGAAACGATACATTGTGCCAATGTGCGATGGCAAGGGAGGACATCCCATCCTGCTTGGATGCGAGATTGTTGATAAATTGCGAAAAAACAGTAACATCCCGGATCTGAGAAAAGCATTATTGGAATTCGAAAGGTTCGAGGTGTTTTTCCCCGACAAACGGATACTTTTGAATTTAAATACACCGGACGATTATCTCAATTTCATTAAACCAGTCTGACTCAGTCATGTTGCCTACCCTATTAGATTCACCTCCAATACCCGCATTGTTGAGTGCAATATCAAGTTTTCCAAAAGTATATCACAGGTTGATCAAAATACTCTTGAGCGAAGGGATTCATTTTGACAGGTGAAGTTGACGATATTAAATCACAAGGGTGTGATGGTTAATTAAGCAGGGAAGAGTGTCGGATGTAATAGTCGTCCGGATGATAAATAAACAAACAGGTTCCTTGTTCAATGATTTTAATAACTGGTTTGATTAAATCTGGGGGCAGTGAAGGGCATCCAAAACTTCGGCCCAATCTTCCGGTTTTCTTTATAAAACGCTCCGTAGCATAAGCAGCCCCATGCATAATGATTTCACGTTTCAGTGCATTGTCGTTGAATCCTTTTTCAACGCCTTCTATAATCAGCGACAATCCTACATTCTTTCCCAGAATATGATTCTTTGTGATATAAAAACCCAGGCTACTCTTGCAGGAACCCGCTTTGTTTGAGAAATATTTCGCATACTCATCTCCCGTGTTTCGGCCATGGGCAACGTAGGTGTTGAATAATATTTTTTTATTTTTCAAATCAATAACATACAGTCGTTTGTTTTTGCTCGATTGTGAAAAGTCAACGATGGTTAAAATATCTGCATTCTGCAATTTGCCAATGGTTTCAAGTTTCCTGTACCCTTTAATGGCAAGCTGAAACACCTCGTTTGATAATCCTTTTTCCGATAGATTCAAAACAGTATAGAGGCTACTCATCCCTTCAATAGCTGAAATCGGTTTTTCGGAATCAGCCTTGTTTATAACGGGAATAAGAAGAAATAAGAAATACAGAAAATGTTTTTTCATGTCGTGAAGGTACACATACAAGTACAAATCTACCTATTTAAAATACCCGTGACCTTGTAATGTATCATTCAAACGTCCGAATCAAAGATTTCGTACCTTAGCTTGAAAATTCCCACACAAAATGCGGAAACACCTTCTGATCTTTCCTTTCATTTTGCTTCCTTTCATTTCAATACATGCACAGAAGATCACATCAATAAAAGCATCGGCAAATCCGGTAAAATCGGCTCCGGGAGTCAACAGAACAGACCTGGTTACCTTTGCGAAACAATATCTTGGCACCCCATACCACAAATGTAGTAATGATCCACAAAAAGGGTTTGATTGTTCCGGGTTCGTATATTATGTGTTTAAAAATTTCAATGTTACACTTCCCCGGAGTTCAATGGAATATAAATCAATCGGCAAAACATTAAAACCGAATGAGTTTAAAGTGGGCGACATATTAGTTTTTTATGGCTACAACGATAGTTCAGTTATTGGCCACGTTGGTATTATTTGTGAAGCGAATGGAATGAAATCCAGATTTATTCATTCTTCTTCAGGTAAAGATTATGGTGTAACCATCAGCAATCTGGATTCAAAAGGATACCATCGACGTTTTTATAAATGCATCAATGTACTAAACTAACAAAAAGGAACAACTTTATTATTTACCAATCAGCAATTCAGCCAATCGTTCATCCATTTCATATACATCTTCATAAAAATTAATCTCACCTTGCGGATCCACCCAAGCTGTTAAATATCCGATATAAACAGGTATTTTGTTTTTCAACGAATAGGTACTCTCTTTCCCGGCATGCATCGCAGCGTCTATTTTTTCTGGGGTCCAGTTTGGATCATCCTTAAGAACTTCAACCGCCAGATCTCTTGGCTTTTCTACACGGATGCACCCATGGCTAAAGGCCCTGCTCTCTTTTGCAAAAAGGCTTTTAGCAGGTGTATCATGCATATAAATATCATCAGAGTTAGGAAAGATAAATTTGATCAGACCCAGTGAGTTATTTTTCCCCGGTTTTTGGCGTACCTGGCCATTGTTCCATTCCATGTTGTGAGACTCCAGATAATGTTTATTTTTCGCCATTCCCGGTTTAACCTCTTTTTTGATGATACTCACCGGCAGATTCCAATACGGGCTAAATACAATATAGCTCAACATCCCGCTGAAAATAACCGTTTTCGTTACATTTTTCCCTACAATTACAGAGGATTCGAATTCGCTTTTTCCGTTTCGGATCAGGTTCAGCTTAAAGGAAGGAATATTTACATCGATATATTCTTTTGCATTGGCAAATTCAGGCGAAATCCATCGGCAACGTTCCATATTCACAATGATCTTCTTGATCCGTTCACCAATGGGTATGTTCATCTCCCGGATATGCTTTGGCAAAATTAATGGTACTGGATTATAGCCGTTATGCATCTGATATTTCTGCATTGCCTCAACCAATTCAGGGTCATATTTGTTGCTTTTGTTATTATGTTTGATATCTCCTGAAATAAAAAGGCGCTGCCTTATTTGCCGTATCGCTATGGCTGTATCACCTGGTTTATAGGATTTTACCTTTGGGTCTATAACGATACTATTCCAGCCGCCTTTTTTTTCAATTTCACGGTATCGATGCAGTACATCCTTTAACTTATAATACTGACCAAATAACACACTATCGTTACGCCCGAGCAATTCAGGATCAGACATGACCGAATCCAGCAATGCAATATACGAAACCTGCTTGCGGGGAAGTAACCACCCAATGGCTTTCGTTGAATCCTCGCTTATTCCTTTGTATACTTTTTCGGCATAGAACAGGTACATGTTGGTGAGCATTAGTTCAGTCTCCGTCCGGGATAGCGTATTCTCTTTTTCATTATCAAAGACACCATCAATTTTTTCCTGATAGGGGAATTTTGAAGATACCCCCTCCACCATAAGCCCGTTGACCTTGTTATAGAGGGTTTGCCCAAATTCCACCACCCCCCGCTTATCATACCAGATGTGATTATAATGATGTTGCCGGTACACGCCCATCACATTCTTTCGATATTTGTTCAATGCAGGATAGGACTGGTAAAATGTAATCAACAAATTGCTATCGAACGGGAGGTTGCTATGCTGGTTAATAGCGCCGCGAAGATGATTGTCGCCAGCCGTTTTCGCGTTCTTTTTCTCTTTTGATGAGCATGCCTCAAGGGCAAGCGTCAGAACCAATATAACACCAAAAAAAGACAAGGGTATTTTCGTCATACTTTGAATTTTCATGATACAAAGTTGCAATTAATAATTCCAGGTAACCTTACACATTGATAAAAAAGAATTACATCATTCACACATTTTATTTTGATCGAGCTGGTTTGTGTTGATTGGGTTGAGATCAACTCAATTTCCGACGCATCGTTTCTGATGATGTCATAAATTTCCAGGTAGTAGGGATTTATGATTGGAAAACAATACAACAAAAATGTGGGAATTATGCAAATTATTTACAAAGTAATGTAACAATTTCCATATAATTGAGCAATATCTTTATTTAATATTAACAAACACATAAACACAAAGGGAATGAACAGTTCCGACCATACTTTTTGTTTGAAAATTCTGAAAATATGAGAGCTCAATATAAAACCAATAAAGAATCAGGAATAACGTTAAGCACCTCAGAAATCCGCTATCGTCGCCTTTTTGAAACTGCCAAAGATGGAGTTCTTATTCTCAATGTGGAAACCGGAATGATTATCGATGTGAATCCATTTTTGATTGAGTTGCTTGGATACTCTAAAAACCAGTTCATGGATAAAGCAATCTGGGAAATTGGATTCTTTAAAGACATCATTGAAAATCGCGGAAAATATTTGGAACTAAAGCAGAAAGAATATGTGCGTTATGAAAATTTACCGCTTGAAACGGCTGATGGACGAAAGATCAATGTAGAATTTGTAAGCAATGTATATTCAGAAGGTTCACAAAAAGTAATCCAATGTAATATCCGCGACATCAGTAATCGCGTAAAGATTGAGAAGGAATTACATGAAAGTGAAGCACAATATCGTAACCTGGCCGACTCTGGTTTCGCTTTGATCTGGAGATCAGGGACGGATAAATTATTCAATTATTTCAATAAGCCCTGGTTGAATTTTACTGGACGAACGATGGAACAGGAAATCGGAGATGGATGGACACAAGGTATTCATCCCGATGATAATGCCAGCTATTTTCAAACGTATATCTCGGCATTTAATAAAAAGGAAGCCTTTGATATGGAATGCAGGTTACGCAATGCAAATGGCGAGTATCGCTGGATCCGTGATCTTGGAACACCGAATTATGACAGCATCGGAAATTTCCTTGGATACATTGGCCATTGCTTCGATATTACTGAGCAAAAAAACAACGAAGAACATCTTAAGAGGGCCAAAGAGAAAGCAGAAGAAAGCGACCGCCTGAAATCAGCTTTTTTAGCTAATATGAGCCACGAAATCAGAACACCTATGAATGGCATTCTGGGTTTTGCCGGGCTACTCAGAGAACCCGAGTTAACCGGGGAGGAGCAGAAAAAATATATTGGTATCATTGAGAAAAGTGGAGCCCGTATGCTCAATATTATCAATGACATTATCAGTATATCAAAGATAGAGTCGGGACAAATGGAAATTTCCATTTCTGAGACGAATATCAATGAGCAAATCGAATTCATTTATACTTTCTTCAAACCAGAAGCTGAACAAAAAGGAATATATATTTCCTGCAAATATATATTTCCGGCTGATGTGTCCATCATTATGACCGACTGTGAAAAAATATATAGCATTCTTACCAACCTTGTGAAAAATGCAATAAAATTCACCCAAAAAGGAAGTATTGAAATCGGATGTGAGAAAAAGGGGGACACCCTTGAATTTTTTGTCAAAGATACTGGGGAGGGCATCACCCTTGAAAAACAGAAAATCATTTTTGAAAGATTCATGCAGGGCAGTGAATCTCTTACACGCAATTATGAAGGAGCAGGTTTAGGATTGTCTATCTCAAAAGCTTATGCAGAAATGCTGGGTGGGAAAATATGGGCAGAAAGTGAACCAGGAAATGGTTCAACTTTTTATTTCACCATACCAGTTAATAATCAGTCTGATAAAAAAAGTGCCATTAATAATCATATTCTGTCTGATTTAGAAGAGAATAGTATTAAAAAACTGAAAATACTGATTGCCGAAGACGATGAAACATCCGAAATACTGATAACAATGGCTGTTAAAGTATTGGGCAAAGAAATTCTTACAGTCAGAACCGGAGTCGAGGCTATTGAAACATGTCGAAATAACCCTGATATCGATTTGATTCTGATGGATATAAAAATGCCAGAGATGGACGGACTGACAGCAACCAAACAAATCCGGCAATTCAACAAAGAGGTGATTATTATTGCACAAACAGCGTTTGGGTTAAAAGGAGACAGGGCAATGGCAATAAAGGCAGGATGTAATGAATATATTGCAAAGCCTTTCAATAAATCCTCATTGATGATTCTATTGAAAAACATAATTAAGAACAAGAAAACATAAACACTCGTTTAGTGAGCCCCCACTTTCATTTGCTCCATTCCATTCCCCGGAAAATAAAATGTGTGAATGATGTAACTTATTCACGGAATTATGTAACGCTTCGCGAAATGGAGAGACCTAACTTTGTTATCAGGAAAAGTGATCACAAACCAAAAATTTAAACCAATAAATGAACAATTTAAAAAAGTCATGGGAAATCTTCTTTATATCATAGCGGTAATCCTCGTTATTGCATGGGCAATCGGATTCTTTGCATACAGTGTCGGAGGCCTCATTCATATTCTTCTGGTCATTGCAATTATTGCAATCATCTTCAGAGTCATTCAGGGAAGAAAAATCCTGTAATTTATTATTGATCAATATAAATACTATCATGAAATCAGGAATAGTATTATTAGGGGTGCTGGCGGGGATTGTCGCCGGTACATTGTTAGGAATTTTGTTAGCCCCGGAAAAGGGTTCGGATACACGAAAAAAAATAACTAAAAAAAGAAATGACTATACCGATGCATTAAAGAAAAAAGTAAAAGAGTTTCGCAACAACATCACTGAACAATTTGAGAATGTAAAAGAAGAAATTTCCGAACTGGCAGAAGAAGTTACGGAACCAACTAAAAAAACGAAGAGGAATGTAAAAGTAACCAAGTGATGAATTTTTTTCAAAGCCAATTTGCCGTGATTGATAAAGAATTAAAATTACCGTTTTACATAAAGGCAATTTTGTTTATCGTTGGTTTATTTGCCTTTTTCACGATATTAAATATCGCTCAGGCCATTATTATTCCGCTCATTTTCTCAATCATTATTGCCATTGTGCTTCATCCAGTCGTGAATTTTTTTGTACGCATACATATACACAGGGTGATAGCTATTATCATTACTTTATTCCTTACTATTTTAATTATCGCAGGATTTGGCGCTTTTTTCTTTTCGCAAGCCAATCGGTTCAGCGAATCATGGCCTCTATTGGTCGACAAATTCACCGTTGTGCTTAACGAAATAACAACCTGGGCTTCTGGGTATTTCGATATAAATCCTAAAAAGATTGATGAATGGCTTCTGAAAACCAAAGGTGAACTTATCAATACCAGCGGAGCTTCAATCGGGAAGACAATTCTCAACGTTGGGAGTGGAGTGGTGATATTGTTTCTGATCCCTGTTTACATTTTTATGCTATTATTTTACCAACCTCTATTACTTGACTTTATTCGTAAAGTATTCGCCACCAGTAATCCAAACCAGGTAAACGAAATAGTGACCCAGACAAAATCCGTTATTCAACGCTATCTTATCGGGCTGCTTATTGAAGGGGCAATGGTGGCAACAATGAATTCTGTTGCTCTTTTGTTACTTGGAATTCAATACGCTATCCTGATCGGCATCATTGGTGCATTCCTCAATGTCATTCCATACATAGGGGGAATCGTGGCCGTAGCATTGCCCATGATGATTGCCCTGGTCACAAAATCAACACCATGGTATGCCATTTATGTTCTGGCAGCCTATTATTTCATCCAATTGATTGACAATAACTATATCGTTCCCAAGATCGTTGCCTCAAAAGTAAGGATCAATGCGCTTTTCTCTATTATTGTGGTCCTCGCCGGAAATGCTTTATGGGGAATACCCGGTATGTTCTTATCCATTCCGCTGCTTGCCATTGTAAAAGTTATTTTCGACCATATCGAACCTTTAAAACCGTGGGGATTTTTATTAGGCGATACCATGCCTTCATTATTGAACATTAAGCCACTTATAATAACCAGAAGTAAAAAGAAAACTACATGATAGAGGTTAAAAAAACAGGTGTATTATTAGCGCCTTCCGGATTGGAATTTGAAAACGAAGGCGTATTAAACCCTGGCATCTTGCGCGATGGCGACTGTGTTCATATTTTTTACCGGGCAGTTCGGAACGGTAATTTTTCTAGTATTGGCTACTGTAAATTGGATGGCCCATTAACCGTTGCAGAACGCTGGGACAAGCCGTTCATGGTTCCTGAATTCGACTATGAATCGCAGGGTATTGAAGACGCACGAATAGTTAAGATCGATGACTTGTTTTATATGACCTATACCGGATATGATGGTACAAATGCCCGCGGAGCTTTAGCTACTTCAAAAAATCTTTGGCATCTTGAAAAGCAGGGAATCATCGTCCCTCCCATCACCTATTCAGAATTTGTTTACCTGGCTGAATCGACTGGTAAAGTAAATGAAAATTATTACCGCAATCATAAATTTTATTATCAGGATGCAGATCCAGAAAAAAAAATGATGTTGTGGGATAAAAATGTGATTTTCTTTCCCCGAAAAATTAATGACAAATTGGTATTTCTCCACCGGATCAGACCTGGAATCCAGATCGTATCGGTACATAATTTAAAGGAAATCACACGGGAATTTTGGGAAAATTATTTTCTCAATATGCAGGAAAATATTGTCATGGATCCCATATTCCCTCATGAATCGAGCTACATTGGCGGTGGCTGCCCTCCCATTGAAACGGAACATGGATGGTTGCTAATTTATCATGGCGTGGAAGAAACTATTCGGGGGCGCGTATATTCTGCATGTGCAGCCTTGCTGGATCTAAATGATCCTTCAAAAGAAATTGCCCGGTTACCGTATCCTTTGTTCTCGCCCGAATACGAATGGGAACTAATCGGAGAAGTAAATAATGTATGTTTTCCAACAGGAACTGCCTTGTTTGGAAACACACTATTTATTTATTATGGCGCTGCAGATAGTCTGATTGCCTGCGCTTCGGTGAATTTACCGGATTTGGTGGATGAATTATTAACCAATACTTCAAAAATGAATAATGAAAAATAAAATGGTTTCCGGCGAACCGGCAGAAATCCTCGTAATAACTTCATATCCACCAAGAGAATGCGGCATCGCTACCTATTCTGAGGATCTGATCAAAGCACTGAATAACAAATTCAGCAATTCATTATCGATTAAGGTTTGCGCCCTGGAATCAAATGGTACGACCTATCCTTATCCAGATGAAGTAAAATACATCCTTAAAACATCATTGGCCGATGATTATGAAAAACTTTTATCAAACATTAATGATGACAAAAGCATTAAAATAATTTTGATCCAACATGAGTTTGGATTCTATAAATTTCAGGAAAAAGCATTTTACAATTTTTTATCCGGTCTTAACAAGCCAGTGATTATTGTTTTTCATACGGTGCTTCCTCACCCTGATGAACTGCTGAAATCAAAAATCAACAGAATTGCAGCTGCCTGCGAATCGGTTATTGTAATGACCCATAACGCTGCAGATATTTTAATAAATGAATATGGTTTACCGGAGCATAAGATCTCCGTGATTGCCCATGGCACTCATTTAGTCCCTCATTTAAGTAAGAAATTTCTGAAGACAAAATATGGACTTAACGGTAAGAAAGTACTCACAACATTTGGTTTGCTGAGTTCCGGAAAGAGTATAGAAACAACTATTGAAGCCTTGCCGTCCATAGTAGAGAAAAATCCTGAAGTGATGTTTCTGATAATTGGAAAAACACATCCGGAAGTTAGAAAAGCAGAAGGAGAAAAATACCGGGAAAGCCTTGAAGAAAAAGTAAAAAAATATTCATTAGAAAGCAATGTGACGTTTATAAATGCCTATCTGGCATTACCTGAACTGCTCGAATATTTGCAGCTTACAGATATTTATTTATTTACCACAAACGATCCCAACCAGGCCGTAAGTGGCACTTTTGCTTATGCTGCAAGTTGCGCCTGTCCTATTATTTCCACCCCAATTCCCCATGCAAAAGAAGTGTTGACAAAAGATACCGGAATTGTTTTTGATTTTGGCAATTCAAAACAATTGGCCGATGGAGTTATTCGCTTGCTCAATAACGCACCTTTAAGAAGGCATATCAGTTCAAATACCCTGGAGAAAATAGTTTCCACCGCCTGGGAAAATTCTGCAGTTGCTCATGCTCTGTTGTTCGAAAAAATTGCCGATGATGAAATTGTAATAGCGTATAATTTACCCGCCATCAATCTGAACCATCTGAAAAAAATGACAACCAGTATTGGGATTATCCAGTTTTCAAAAATCAACCAACCCGACCTTTGTTCCGGCTATACCCTTGATGATAATGCCCGGGCACTGATAGCTTCCGGTATGAACTTTAAATTGACAGGTGAAGAAGAGCATATTAATTACATTCAAAAATATCTCGGTTTTATAAAACATTGCCAGCAACCCTCCGGTACTTTTTTAAATTATGTGGATCTTGATAACAAATTCACCGACCAAAACCATTCTGTCAATTTAGATGATGCCAATGGAAGGGCTATTTGGGCCTTAGGGTATCTTTCTTCATTAACTGGTTTGTTACCCGGTGAAATCATATCTATGACTGAAACAATCCTTAAAAAATCACTGTTAAGCATTAGCTCAGTACATTCCACACGAGCCATGGCATTCGTAATAAAGGGACTATATTACCATCATGGAGCCAGCAAGTCACCCAATGATCTCATTCTTTTGAGAACATTCGCTGATCGCCTGGTTCAAATGTACAAACATGAATCAAATCCCAAATGGGAATGGGTTGAGAGTTATCTCACTTATGCAAACAGTATTTTGCCGGAGGCCATGTTATATGCCTGGCTGCTAACCAGGGAAAATGTTTATAAAGAGATTGCTTTATCATCTTTTCATTTCCTTTTGTTACAAACGTTTAATGAAAATGGAATAGAAGTAATTTCAAATAGAAACTGGCTGCATAAAGGACAGATCGCTGGACATTTCGGGGAACAGCCCATTGATGTTGCATATACCATAATGACATTAAGCAAATTTTATGATGTGTTTATGGACAATGACTATCGACTGAAGATGGAAACGGCATTCAATTGGTTCTTAGGAAATAACCGTTTGCACCAGATAATTTACAATCCTTGTACCGGTGGTTGTTACGACGGGCTCGAGGAGACACATGTGAACCTCAACCAGGGAGCAGAATCAACCATAAGCTATCTCATGGCAAGATTAACCATGGAAAAGTATCAGAATTTAGACAACACGCTCTGTAGTCTGGCACGAAACCATATTATTGTGCATACAAAACAAAGAAAACGGGTTTATTCAACCCAGGATAAGAATGTGTGAATTATACAAATTATTTTAAGAATTATATAAAATTTTAATTGAGAAGGCGTTCAACTTTGCAACATGATTGGTCCTGTAGAGCAATGTCCTTCCGGCTTTTAAAAATACATGTTTGAAACTATTTATCAAGTATATGGTAAGTACCCGCTGCAAAATGGCGGTGAAAGAAGCATTGAATAAACTTGGGCTTCATTTCATTATGGTCGATTTGGGTGAGGTTGAGGTCATGGAAAATATTTCTGCAGATCAACGGGAGCAATTGACGATTGGTTTGCGATGTTCAGGACTTGAATTAATGGACGATAAAAAAGCTATTTTAATCGAAAAAATTAAAAATATCATTATTGAAATGGTTCATCAAAACTCAGAAATAATCAAGATAAATTTTTCTGATTTTCTAAGTAAAAAATTAAACTACGATTATACTTACCTGGCCAATCTATTCTCAGAAGTCCAGGGAACTACCATCGAACAATTCATCATCTTCCATAAAATTGAACGGATAAAAGAACTGATTATATATGATGAATCAACCATTACCGAAATTGCCTGGAAGATGAATTACAGCAGTGTAGCACATCTATCTAATCAATTTAAAAAAGCCACTGGACTCTCTCCTTCTCATTTTAAACAACTAAAAATTAAAAGGCGATGTCCGGTTGAAGAAATTGGTAATTAAAATCACATAATATGGCTTTAATAAAAGAATCTGATGATTTAATTATTGCTCGTAAAGCTCTTGTTTTTCAAAAAGCAGAGACAGAAAAATTGGCTGCTGAGTTAAGGATTGCTAACTATGCTCGTAGTCTCATTGAAGCAAGCCTTGATCCCTTGGTTACCATAAGCACGAAAGGGAAGATCACAGATATGAACGAGGCATTCGTAAACAGCACAGGAATGACACGAAAAAAATTAATAGGAACCCACTTCTTTGATTATTTCACCGAACCGCAAAAGGCTCGTGAGGTATACCAGGAAGTGTTTGCACAAGGTTCAGTTGCCGATTCTCCACTTACGCTTCGCCATAAAAAAGGAAAGTTGACTGATGTATTATTCAACGGTTCTGTTTATAAAGATGATAAAGCAAATGTATTGGGTGTGGTAGTAGTGGCCAGAGATATAACCGACCAAAAATGCAATGCAACAAAATTAAATGAAGCGATTGTATTTGCCGAATTGGCCACTGGAATTGCTGAAGAAGCAAAAAGAAAAGCAGAAAGCGCTACAGGAATCGCAGAAGATGCCGTAAAAGCAAAACAGCAGTTCTTATCCAATATGAGCCATGAAATTCGAACGCCCATGAATGCGATTATTGGCTTTACAAAAGTGATGCTAAAAACCGATCTGTCGGCTAAGCAAAAAGAATATTTAACTGCCATTAAAATGAGTGGCGATGCTTTGATCGTACTCATCAACGACATACTCGATCTGGCTAAAGTAGATGCAGGCAAAATGATATTTGAAGAAATTCCATTTAAAATGGCGTTATCACTATCAGCTATGCTCCATTTATTTGAGACAAAAATCCGAGAAAAAAACATAGTATTGGTAAAAGAATACGACAAAAAAATCCCCGAAGTATTGGTTGGCGACCCGGTACGCTTGCATCAAATTATTTTAAACCTTGTGAGTAATGCGGTTAAGTTTACTGCAGAAGGCACGATCACTGTTAGTGTCCGTTTGCTGAATGAAGATGAGAAGAAAGCTACCATTGAGTTTGCCGTTAAAGATACCGGAATCGGAATTCCGGAAAATAAAACTGGAGATATTTTTAAAAATTTTCAGCAGGCATCCAGTGGCACTTCCAGGTTATATGGGGGAACAGGTTTAGGCCTTGCTATCGTTAAACAACTGGTAGAATCACAGGGAGGAAACATTCATGTAACAAGTAAATTAGATAAAGGTTCAACTTTTAGTTTTACTTTAAGTTTTCAAAAAACAAATGCTAAAGCAGAAATGGAGGCTGAAATTGCAGAATTGGATGCAGAAATTAAAGACATGAAAGTCTTGGTAGTTGAAGATATTGCACTCAATCAATTACTTATGAAAACCCTGTTAGATGATTTTGGATTTGAATGCGATATTGCTGCAAACGGGAAAATAGCAGTAGAAAAAATACATTCCAAATCTTACGATATCATTTTAATGGATTTGCAGATGCCCGAAATGAATGGGTTTGAAGCAACCGATTACATCCGCCGTATAATGCATTCGGAAATCCCAATCATCGCATTAACTGCCGATGTAACCACGGTTGATCTGGAAAAATGTAAAGTGGTTGGCATGAACGATTACATCGCAAAGCCGGTTGATGAAAGATTATTATATAGTAAAATAATTGGGCTTGTAAAGAAGCCCTTCCCAGCAAATGCTATTGCTATTGAAGAAAATACGCACAATGAAAGTAAAAAATTAAAATGTACCGACCTCGATTATCTAATCCACCGTACAAAATCCAATCCCACCTTGATGATGGAGATGATTGCACTGTATCTTGAGCAAACACCTCCCTTAATCAAAGCGATGAACAAGAGTTTTCAGAGTAAAGATTGGAATTCATTGTATTCAGCTGTTCATAAAATGATTCCTTCTTTTGCTATAATGGGAATTAGCATAGATTTTGAAAACATGGCAAAAAAAGTTCAGGAATATGCAAGCACACAAAAACAGGGTGATGGGATACATGACCTGGTCCAGCAACTTGGGAACATCTGCACACAGGCTTGTTGTGAATTGGAAGAAGAGTTTAAAAGAATTAAAAGCGCCAATCCGTGAACACAAAAAAAATAAAGATTTTTCTGGTTGATGACGATGCCGTGTATTTAAAATCACTGGAAATTGAATTCCTCCAACATGCCGATTTCTCTATTAAAACTTTTGCAACAGGAGAACATTGTCTGTCGGCTATATCGCAAAACCCTGATATAATCATTTTAGACTACCTCCTTGATGGCATTGATAAAAGTGCAATGAACGGAATAGAAACACTGGATAAAATAAAAGCGTACAATCATGATATTCCAGTCGTAATGCTATCAGCACAGGATAAAATCGATGTAGCGATTGATTGTATGCATCACAAAGCTCTGGATTATGTTGTAAAAAGCGAAACTGCCTTTATACGCTTACAAAAAATCATCACGACCATTTTCCGTTACAAAAAAATGGAAAAAGAATTGAATTGGTACATGGGGAAAATGTAACCATTAGAATTACAAAAAAATTGACAAACCATGCATTTGATTAATTACGTAGCTTTGAAAATTGCAAATTAAAAACATTTGAAATCAGAAAGCCCAAAACCTTTCTTATCTTTAAAAGATAAAAACCATGAAATGGAAACCATGCAGTTCCCAATAGTCTGTCTCGGAGCATCGGCAGGTGGATTGGAAGCTCTGGAACAATTTTTAGGCAATGTACCTGAAAACAGCGGGATGGCATATATTGTGATCCAGCATCTGGATCCCACTCAGAAAGGAATGTTGCCGGAGTTGCTCCAGAGAGTCTCTACGATGAAGGTTTTCCAGGTAAAGGATCGTATGACGATAAAGCAAAACTGTGTATATGTCATTCCTCCTAATACAACGATGTCAATTTTAAAAGGCGTACTTCACTTATTTGTACCATTAGAGGCAAGAGGTCTTCGCCTCCCAATTGATTTCTTTTTACGCTCACTTGCCGACGACCGGCACGAACAAGCTGTTGGTGTCATTCTTTCAGGTATGGGTTCCGACGGCAGTGTTGGAATCTGTGCACTAAAAGAAAAAAACGGAATAGTAATGGTTCAGGACCCTGCCACAGCAAAATTTGACAGCATGCCCCGCAATGCCATCGATTCGGTTATGGTTGACATTGTAGCACCGGCTAATGAACTGCCATCAAAGCTAATTGACTTGCTTAAACATGTTCCGACCATCAAATCAGACCTGAATAAAGAGTTTAAAGACCAGAGCGCACTCGAAAAAATTATTATCCTGTTACGAATCCATACGGGCAATGACTTTTCAATGTATAAAAAAAATACCGTGTATCGCCGTATTGAACGTCGCATGGGCATTCATAAAATTGACAAGATCACTTCATACGTCAGTTTTTTAAATGAAAATCCGAAAGAAGTCGATATTTTATTCAAAGAATTACTGATCGGTGTAACCAATTTTTTTCGCGATTCTCTTGTATGGGAGAAGTTGAAAACAACGGTCATCCCGAATATTCTCACCAAGCAGCAGGATGGTTCGGTATTACGGGCATGGATCCCCGGGTGTTCCACCGGAGAAGAGGCTTATTCATTGGCCATTGTATTCAAAGAAGCAGTAGAAAAAATAACACCGCACGGAGGATTTTCGTTACAAATATTTGCAACCGATCTTTCACTCGAAGCTATTGAAATAGCCAGAAAGGGCGTTTTTTCTGCAAATATTGCCGGCGATGTATCTCTTAATCGCCTGAATCGTTTTTTTGTTAAAACCGATGACGGATATCGTATCAATACTGAAATCAGGGAAATGGTTGTATTTGCACAACATAACATCATCATGCATCCTCCTTTCACTAAGGTCAATCTACTATCATGTCGCAACCTGCTTATATATATGGATACTGAGTTACAAAAAAAAATACTTGGGCTGGTTTTCTATAGTCTTAACCCCGAAGGAATTTTATTGCTGGGTAGTTCCGAAACACTGGGAGTGCAAAGCCCTCTTTTTACAGTAATTGACTCAAAATTGAAAATTTACAAACGGTCAAATACGACAATTATACCTGAATTATTCGACTTTCCGTCCTCATTTTCCCGTTCCAACCTGATCAATATCGAAAAACAAATACCCCAAACAACCATTACAAATATTCAAACACTTGCTGATCAGTTGCTTTTACAGCAGTTTTCCCCTGCTGGTGTTTTAGTAAACGAAAATGGCGATATCTTATACATCAGTGGACATACAGGAAAATATCTTGAGCCGGCAGTAGGCAAGGCAAACCTTAACATCTTTGCCATGTTGCGTGAAGGCTTGCGCAACGATTTCCCTGGAGCATTCCGAAAAGCCATCGTAAAGAAAGATGTCATTGTTTTACCCAATATCAAAATAAATATAAATGGGAATACACAAGCTGTAAATGTCACTATTCGATGGATTCATAAACCAGAGCCATTAAACGGAACTATCATGATTATTTTTACTGATGTTCCGGAAACAACTGAAATCAAACGGCCGAATACTAATGAAAAGGAAACTATACATATCAGGCACTCCCAGTTGGAAAAAGAGCTACAGGAATCACGTACAGAAATGCAGAACACACTTGAAGAAATGCAGACTGCGCAGGAAGAGCTGAAATCGACAAATGAGGAATTACAATCCACCAACGAAGAGTTGCAATCTACCAATGAAGAACTGACAACGTCAAAAGAAGAAATGCAAAGCCTGAATGAAGAACTTCAAACGGTAAACGCTGAATTGCAGTCGAAGGTAGATGATTATTCAAGGATTAACAATGACATGAAAAATCTGCTCAACAGCACCGATATTGCCACCTTATTCCTCGATAAAGAATTAAATATCCGCCGCTTCACCAATCAAGCGACCAAAATTTTTAAACTGATAAAAACCGACATCGGTCGACCTTTTACCGACCAGGTTTCCGACCTGATATACCCCGAATTGGCTTCCGATGCGCTCGAAGTGCTAAGAACACTCGTTTTTATCGAAAAACAAATTCCAACCAAGGATGGACGATGGTTCATCATCCGCATCATGCCCTACCGGACATTCGACGACAGAATAGACGGACTGGTTATCACCTTTATTAACTATTCAAATCTCAAGCAGGTGGAGGTAAAACTACAGGAAACAAGTCAGATGAACCAATTGTTGTTAAATTTATCCCCATATATGATCATTAAATTATCAAGCGACGGTAATATTTTAGAATTTAATCCTGCCGCTGAACTCTTTTTCAATAAAAAACGCGAGGATACAATAAACAATAATTTTTTCAAGATGTTTATCCCTGAAGCAGTTCAAAAAAAGACTGCAAACGAAATGCTTAAACTATTAAACAAAGTGTCGGATGGAAAATTCAAAATGCGGGTAATAACAGCCGGAGGAAAGATTCAGGTTGTTGAATGTTCAGTGAATATAATACTAAATAGTTTGAAAATTGCAACAGAGATGATTATAACCATAAAAGAATAAGTAACTATGAGTAATAAAGAGTTGAATATTACAGATGCCAAAATATTGCGCTTAAAAGCAGAAGAACAACTGAAAGAGAAGCAAACAAAAGAGGAGCCAATTTTAGAAACTGACGTAAAAAAGCTCCTTCATGAATTACAAGTGCATCAGATTGAACTCGAAATGCAGAACGAAGAGCTGCGTGAGGCAAATGAAATCGCAGAAACTGCACTAAAAAAATACACCATGTTGTACGATTTTGCCCCTATGGGATATTTTACACTTGATGGTAATGCCAGTATTGAAGACCTGAATTTTACAGGGGCAGAAATGCTTGGTGAAAAACGCTTTAGCCTGATAAATAGCAACTTTAGGTTATTCATTTCTGAAGATTCAAAGCCAGTATTTAACACCTTTTTTAGTAATGTTTATACCAGTGATGAGAAAGAATCGTGTGAAATAATACTGGGGTATGACAATAATTCTTTTATTCAGGTATATATTGAAGGCATTGTTACAGGTGATAACCGAAAATGCCTTTTGTCGGTCGTTGACATATCGAACTTCAAAAAATAGAACCATTATCCTATTCAATAACACAATCTCGCTCCATCCTATTTCCAGAGGCGCTTTTAACTTATTTGGCCTTTTCTGTGTAAAAAGTCAGGAAAAATAATCCCAATTGCGTTCCAACCAAAGAGCAAATTAAAATTTTCATAACATAATATGCAACTTGTCAAATGGCATATATGGTGATTTCCATAATGTGTGAATGATGTAACATTTTTAAAAAGTTATGTAATGTATTTTCATTGGCACAAGAGTATCTTGGTATGCTCAAACCACATTCCATCGCCGGAAAAGGAAAAAACTCAGGAACTCAAAATGAATCATAAAATTCCAAAGTCGGTAGTCATTGTTGTGGCTCACCCCGATGATGAAACATTATGGACCGGAGGTACAATTTTTAGCCATCCTTTATGGAATGTTTATATTGTTTGTATATGCCGTGGTGATGATACGGAACGCGCACCTAAGTTTTTTAATGCCATAAAAGCTCTTAAATCAGAAGGGATCATGGGTAGCCTCGATGATGGGCCAGATCAAAATGTTCACGAAGGACTTGTGGTGAAGCATAAGCCTTACTATGCCTTCTGGTCTTATAAAATTCATAGTAACGAGCGGTTCGATCTATTAGGGAATAATTCAGGCGAATACCATAATGGAGGGATATGGCCATTTATTTGCGGATTTTATGTAGCTGCTTTAGTTGCTACGAAAAGGTACGCGCTTGCCAGAGAAAAACTATTTGCACTAACATGTCTTATAAAAATTCCCAATACCAGATCTGTTGATTTCGGGTTTAACGAATGGGTTAAAGCTCAGAATGGAAAAGTCATGGGTCAGGACTGGCAAACCTGGAGCGCAGCACTTTACCTCTATGCTGTAAAATGTGTGGAAGAAAAGAATACCCCATTTTTTGACGCTTTACGAATGTGAAAACCACAATTATTTTAGCTTTTGCACTTTTATTTTCAATATTTCTGTGTGGGCAGGAAGTGGCTCCTCAGAATCCCCAAAAAGTGGCTCCAAACGATACGATAGTCTCAGGTAAAGTAACAAGGGAAGATCAAATAAAGAAGATCGATTTAGTGAAAGTAAAAATGCTCTCTGATTCAGCTGGAAATGAACCAAAAAAAAGCGCGATGGTCGACACTACCCTACAAAATAAATACGGTGACCTGCTTGAGGATGATCCAGTATATAACAAAAGGTCGCCCATTTGGGTCCCGATTGCGGAGGTGCTTGGGGCTGTGTCTTTTACGTGGGCTCTGGACAGATATGTTTTAAATGTTGATTATGCACGTATTGGATTCCAATCGTGGAAATATAATATTGCTAATGGATGGGAATGGGATAATGATCGGTTCGGAGTTAATTTTATCGGTCACCCATATTCAGGAACACTATCCTATAATGCCGGGCGTGCGAATGGTTATAATTATTGTCAATCGTTTTGTTTTGCATTCGGGGGTAGTTTGATATGGGAATATTTCGGAGAAAACACACGTCCGTCGTATAACGACATTATCTATACCCCAGTGAACGGAACATTTTTCGGAGAAATTTTCTACCGGTTAAGCTCTACTATACTCGATGACCGTACACGAGGCGGTGAAAGGGTTTTTCGTGAAATTGCAGCCGGATTAATTAATCCCATGAGAGGTATTAACAGATTGATACATGGCGAATCTTTCAGAATGACCAATAAAGAAATATATGAGAAAGAACCGATTAATATCTCATTGTATTCGGGATTTCGCCAAATAAACAATATATCCTACGATATATTTGGGAAAGGAACTTACAGTGCCATATTCAACGCACAGTTCGATTATGGAAATCCGTTCGAACTCCGGAAAAGAAAGCCTTTTGATTTTTTCAAACTTCGTGCCGATGTAAATATTGGAGTGGGAAGAAAATACCTTGATAATATTCTTGGCTATGGAATTCTTTTTGGTAAAAATAAGCAACTTGGGAAAATGGCATTCCTCATCGGGGGATATCAATATTATGATTATTATGATAATAGTAAATTTGAGTTAGGTACCATTGGTTTCGGAGGCGGAGTGATCTCAAAATACCCGTTAAGCAAGGCGAGTAATCTATATACAAGTATCCATCTGGTCTTAGTGCCATTTGGTGGAAACAGTACAAAGTTCGTTATTGACACTACTCAAGTAAGGGATTATAACTTTGTTGGTGGATTGGAAGCAAAATTCGAAAGCACCTTTAACATTAGTAAATATGCGACCGCAACGTTAAGGTATTATTTTTACTGGATGCGCACATATATAGGTAAAAACGGGAATAATTTCATTCACATTGTAAAACCCAGAATAACTGTGAGCCTATATAAAAACCTGAGTATTGGAGCTGAAGTCCAGCTATATTACAATGATTTATACCAACGGGGTATGCCTGGCATTCATTCAATTCAAACTGAACAAAAAATATTCCTTCTGATTTTTCTTGAAGATAAGCAACGAAGGGGTTATTATAATTAAAGACGATAGATCAGAGTAACTCCGATTCCGGTTGAACTAACCGGGACAATCTGCAGTTTTTTATTGGTATTAAAATAGACCATACTGCCAACAGCAAACCCCATGGCTGAACCGAATAAAACATCCGATGCCCAGTGGTCATTTACCGCAAGCCTGTATAGCGCTGTGAATCCGGCCAATCCAAAAGTAACAATGGGAACCCATTTTGTATCCCAATACTCCAGACCGATTACCGTGGCAATTGCAAAAACCGCTGAAGAATGACCTGAGGGAAAGGAATTATATCCAAAAGTACCGTAATCGCCTCCCCAGCTTAATGGTCCATCCCAGGCAAGAGGATCGGGAGGATCATCCTGATAAGGGCGATGCCTGTGTGTAACCTGTTTAATGACCTGGGTTAAAACCGCTGTGATGACATAGGCCTCCAAACCCTTTAAGCCCGTTTCCTTTGCTTTTTTATTTTTCCATATCACCCCGCAGGCGTAAAAAACTCCCAACGCCGGAACACTGATTAATCCATTTCCCAATGGACTAAAAAAATAATATGAGCTATTATTTAAGAAGGGGGATTGATTACGATAAAAAAATTGCTGAATTGGCTTATCTCCCCATGTTACTAATCCTATTGTTCCAACTACTACTGCTGCGGCGGTTATAATCTGACCTGTCTTCCATCGGAATGGATTTGTAAAAACCGACTTCGTATCTGTCCAGTATGAAATGGCATAGGCCTTCGCGAAAGAACATGTTGGAGCAATGTTTTGTGGTTGCTTCGTAATTATTAAAGTATCCGATTTATTGACAGTGTCATACTGTTGATTCAATATGGTATCAACCTTTTCCTGGGCATTGACATGAAACGTATGCAATATAAAAATAGAAATTACAAAAAACGTCCGCATATTCATCTTAATATTGTGTAGTCGGTTTGTAACTCCTGCAAACGTAACGAATTAAAAATCTAATTCACATTTATTTGGATCCAATTATTATTTAGAGGGCTTTTCATCTCCCTTATCCCTGGTTGGCTTAGGCTGCTGGGGCTGTTGTTTCGTGGGTTGTACAGTCCGTTGCTGAGGCTGCTGGGGCTGTTGTTTCGTGGGTTGTACAGTCCGTTGCTGAGGCTGCTGGGGCTGTTGTTTCGTGGGTTGTAC
>JALNWG010000035.1 GCA_023231005.1 Bacteroidales bacterium
ACTGAATTGGCTATACTTGTTTTTTGGGGTTGTACTAAATTAGCTATAATAAATTCATTTTCATCATAAATCGCTATACATTGATAAAATTATTTCACCTTCCCATGGAGCGTATCCTTTAGGTAACATTCTCCATTGAACCCTGCTTTTTACACAAGGTAAAGCAGGGTATTCATGATTTATTGCTGTACCCTAACTGTGTCCAGCAGTGTCAGTCTAAAATGGGCGGACGATTGGGGAAAATTATTGGGGAAGGGATACTCTTTTTTTAAGAAATGATCTAAATCACGGTCAGATCACGCGCTTTTATGTGCTCGATTTTCCCATCTTTGAAGAAAATTAATTCTTCATTATCTTTTTGTTTTTCAAGAACCAGCTTTTTAAATGAAATAGTAAGGCCTTTCATGATGAGCTCTGGAAAATTATGTTCCTGTGATTTATTCTCGGGTTCCATGTCCTTAATATTTTTGGAATATATTGATAGTTTGTATTTTAATTCATTTTTTTCAATCGATCCCATGTGTCCGGATTATGAATTTTAGCAATCTCATCAGCATTTACATATTCCCTGCATTGAAGAATTTCAGGGAATATTGTAAAAGATGCAGTAGTTTTTCCAGCGCCATTACATCCACCGATAATATATAAATTCAACATGTAAAGTCAAACAAAGAATTTAATTATGCAAATTTACAACTAAATCCTGTCAAATTTTCACCAGTTTGCTTTTGATGATCAAAGATCAATCTGAACAAAAAAAAATTTTGGTTCCTCAACCTTCCGGATTTTTAAAACCAGGAAGACTTTGTTATCAACATCTGATTCTGTACCTTTATGGTCAAAACCGGAATAAATGAACATCGATCCCTGCAATAAACAATTTGAAAATGCTCCCTTTGGATGGGCAACGCTTCAAATGAAAAACATTGGTTCCGCGAAACCTGTTACCTTGTCCTTTTCAATGGTAAACCCGGCTTTCGAAACCATAACCGGGCTAAAATCTGTTGAGGTTCTCAACAAAGGCCTGTACGCGGTTTTTCAACCGCTTGTAGGCAATCCTGTTAATTGGGATGAATTTTATATTGTCCTTTCAAACAATAACCATACAACAGAACTTGAAGTCTATTCTGAGTTGCTGCACCGGTGGTTAAGGATTCAATTTTATTTGTGTGACGAAAATACCTATACCGTCATTATTATTGATATCACTACGGAGAAGCAGAAGATCGAAGATTTGGAAAACTTTTTTTCAATCAATTTCGATCTGTTTTGTATTGCCGATTTTGAAGGGAATTTCGTTAAAGCCAATGCTACATGGTCGGAAATTCTTGGTTATACTACAGAAGAATTGAGCCATAAAAAATTCTTGGATTTCATCCATCCAAACGATTTTCAGTCGACTGTGGATGCTATCGGGAAGATGGCAAAACAAGGTGATACGACCGGGGCGATAACCCGTTTTTTAAGTAAAGATGGGGTCTATCACCATATTGAATGGCGGGCTTGCCTCCAAGCCAATCAGATTTATATTTCTTCGCGGGATATTACGGAAGTAAACCTTGCGAATGAAAAACTGAAAAAGCACAACGACCGCTTAAAAAGTCTCGTGAAGATCTTAGGGTATAAAACGATCGATATCCAGGCTTTTCTCGATTTTGCCTTGGATGAATTGGTGAAAACAACCAGCAGTAAATATGGATACATCTATTTTTACAGCGAGGAGCGGAAGGAGTTTGTTCTGAATTCCTGGTCAAAGGACGTGATGAAAGAATGCGCAATAGTTGAACCCCAAACAATTTATTACCTTGATAAAACCGGAGTATGGGGAGAGGCTGTAAGACAACGGAAACCCATCATGATCAACAATTATGGAGAAGACCATCCGCTGAAGAAAGGCTACCCCGAAGGACATGTTCATTTGAAACGGTTCCTTACCATCCCTGTTTTTTTTCTGGATAAAATTGTAGCAGTTGCCGGTGTGGCCAATAAGGAAGAGGAATACGACCAATCCGATGTTGTTCAAATGACCTTGCTCATGAACGATGTATGGAAAACCACGGAGCGGATCAAATCGGAACAAATCATTCACACTAATAACGAATTATGGCGTTCCATCATCAATGCTTCGCCCAACGGGATTACCATGGCTACCCTCGAAGGAACTATAACAACTACCTCACAGGCAGCCATAACGATGTGGGGATATGATTCCGAAAAAGAGATCATAGGCAGAAATATTTTCGGGTTTGTTGATGAATCCTGCCATGAAATGGGCGCTTTTCAAATGGAGAAATTGCTGAGAGGCGAAAAAACAACGCTTTCCGAATATCTGATGGTCCACAAAGATGGTACTAAGTTCTTCGCGGAAGCAGATGGGGCATTAATGCGCGATAAACAAGGTAATCCTTCAAGTCTGCTTTTTGTTGTACGCGATGTAACCAAACGGAAACAGGCAGAAGAGGCTTTGCGGAAAAGTGAAGAAAAATACCGGTTATTGGTTGAAAACACCCACGACATCATTTATACCCTGAATCCCGAAGGCATATTTACATTTGTTTCGCGTGCTTGGATCAACCTGTTAGGGCATGATTTGGAAAATGTGATTGGAAAACCTTTCGCTCCCTTTGTCCATCCCGAAGACGTAGGTGTTTGCTTTGCATTCCTTCAGAAAGTGATTGAAACGAAAAAGCTACAAGAGGGAGTTGAATACCGGGTTCTTCATGTTGATGGAACATGGCGCTGGCATACAACAAGTGGGGCCCCGTTGAAAGATAATGCCGATAATATTGTAGGGTTTTATGGTATTGCCAGCGATATTACAGAGCGTAAACTGGCCGAAGCAGAAATCAAAATCAAAAACGAACAACTTCAAAAACTGAATGCAGAAAAAGATAAACTCTTCTCCATCATAGCCCATGACTTGCGTAGCCCTTTCAGCCCCTTGCTTGGACTGACAGAAATAATGGTCAATGGCATCAATCAACTTGGAAAGGATGAATTGCTCAACCTTGCTGTCAACATAAAAAAATCGGCCGAAACTGTTTACCGACTTCTTGAAAACCTGCTCGATTGGTCACGGATTCAACGAAATCTGGTTGGATGCGATCTTCAGTCCTTCCTTCTCGCTCCGATGATTGATCAAAACCTTCAGTTGTTTATGGAGTCGGCAACAAAAAAAGGAATCCTGATTAAACCTGTAATTTCCGAAAACCTGATGGTTTGTGCCGATCAGAAAATGCTTGGTTCGATTATCCGGAATTTGGTTTCAAATGCCATCAAGTTTACCTGCAAAGGAGGCCAGGTTACAGTTTCAGCAAAGCAAACCGATGACCATTTTACCCTGATTTCTGTTTCTGATACCGGAATCGGAATGGAGAAAAATATGGTTGAAAAGATTTTTCTTTTCTCTGAAAATACGAGCCGACGGGGTACCGACGGAGAAAGCAGTACGGGATTAGGGCTAATCATCTGCAAAGACTTCATCGAAAAAATGGGTGGAAAAATATGGGTCGAAAGCAACGTGGGGGAAGGTAGTACATTCTATTTTACCGTTTTGTCATCTTAGACCTTCTGTGTTTTAAAAACCTGGAAGGTCTAAGAATCCCCCGAAGCTCTATCGGAATAATACTAAGTTTTGTATCTTTGAAGTTTTATAATAAGGAAGTGATTTTTCCATGAAACGAAGATATTTTTCTATACTGGCGTTGACCGCAATGATATGCGGGTGCTTTTTGCTGACATCCTGCCTTCCGGAACGAAAAGTGGCACAGACTTTTATTCAAATGCCTCATTCTATCAACTTACTCGTTTTTCCTCCTGAAATGGTGTACAAATACAATCATAAAGGAGAGATGGTAAAAGGATTTGATTCGCTTTCCGACAAGCAGCAGGACAGCGCCCTGTGGGTCGACAGCAAGTATATACAATTCCTCAGTGATAGCATTTTGTTGGAATCCTACATGAACCATTTTATCGACCAATTAAGAGCCCTTGGATTTAATGTATACCTCTCGGATGCCATCGATTCATTTCTGGTGGCCGGGCCACAATCCTATCAACTGGAAGTTTCCCAGATACAATTGGATGAATATCTTTATCCACTCAGGGATGAGCAACCTTATGAAGATACGGTGTATTCCAAAGTGTTTGACTTGAACGCCGTTGATTTCAGTTGTTGGTTCGACCTTTGTAAAGCCCATACCCAAAAACCCAAAAAAACAGTGCTGTTTTCAGCTCATACGGCTTATGACAGCTTTGACGGAAGATTTTATCTTGATCCCTGGGTCAACACCGTTCACTATAAGTATTCAATTGATTCGCTGAAGGTCAAAGATATTTACGAAATGGCTAACTATCTGGGTGAAAAACATGCAGGATACCTTTATGATTATTTCTTAAACCAGTACGTAGCTAAAAATCTTCCGCAGGGCGAAATTATCCAATACTATTATCACTATGACCTCCGGGAAAAACGAATTATTCCGGTTGAAGAAGACGAAATGTTCGAAATTCTCGGAACCAAATAATTTCGCTTCCTTGTTACTTAGCTGCTTCTGGCATACGGTGCCACTTGCTGGTTGGAAAACTCCCCTTTCAGAAATTTGTAATATCCTGCAATAGCGATCATGGCCGCATTGTCGGTGGAGTAGGAGAGGGAGGGGATGAAAACGTTCCATTGGTGGTGTAGCTGCCCGGCGAGGAGTGCTGTACGCAATCCGGAATTGGCTGAAACTCCGCCGGCAATGGCGATTTCACGAATTCCGGTACTGTTTGATGCTGTAACCAATTTTTGAAGAAGGATGTCGATAATGGTTTGTTGAATGGAGGCAGCCAGATCGGCTTTGTTTTTCAAAATGAATTCCGGATCTATTTTCAACTGATCACGCAGAAAATAGAGGATGGCGGTCTTGAGTCCGCTGAAACTGAAATTAAGTCCGGATATAACCGGCTTTGCAAAGCCAAATCGCTGGCCATCTCCCTGCTTTGCCAGCTCATCGATCACGGGGCCGCCGGGATAGGGCAACCCCATAATTTTAGCCGCTTTGTCGAAGGTTTCCCCTGCCGCATCATCAATGGTTTGCCCGATCACTTCCATGTTGAATGGTTCATGAACCAGTACGATCTGGGTATGGCCTCCCGAAACTGTGAGACAAAGAAATGGAAATTTCGGAATCGGGTTGGTATGGGCATCGTTTCTGATGAAATGGGCCATGATGTGGGCATGCAGATGATTTACTTCAATGAGTGGAATGTTCAGTCCGAGGGCCATGGCTTTGGCAAAAGAGGTTCCTACCAGCAGCGATCCGAGTAACCCCGGCCCACGGGTAAAAGCGATGGCGGAAAGTTGTTTTTTACTTATATTTGCTTTTTGTATGGCGGTGTCAACAACCGGAATGATGTTTTGCTGATGCGCACGGGAGGCTAATTCGGGGACAACCCCTCCGAAATTTTTGTGAACCTCCTGTCCTGCAGTAACATTGGAACAGATAACATCATTGCAGATAATGGCTGCTGCCGTATCGTCACAGGAAGATTCGATGCCAAGAATATAGGTTTCCATAAGAAAACGCAAAAGTACCATAAAAACACTATCGAAAATATTGCTTTACATTCTTGTGGTGATTTTTTCATTCCTCTTCACCCTTTATGCCGTGTTTCGCAGCGAGGGAATGCAATCGCTATTAATCCACCTGGGAGCTCACTATCTTTCCAAAGAACTTAAAACCGAAGTGACCATCCGGGGGATCGATTTCTCGGTATTGCATGGTTTGGTTATCGAAGATATTCTGGTCAGAGATCGCTATCATGATATTCTGTTTTCCGCAGCGGCCCTCAGTGTGAAACCCGGAAAAATCAGTCTGAAAAATCATCAGGTCAACCTCAGTCAGGTATTTGTTGATAAAGGAATCTTCCAGTTGATGACCCAAAAAGGCGACAGTACCTTGAATCTTCAGTTCATCCTCGATTATTTCGCTTCTGCCGATACGACGAAAAAAAAAGACACCCTTCCCTCAAAGCCTTGGGATTTGTCGATATCCAATGTGAGTTTGCGGAGTACCCGGTTCCATTTTCAGGATAAAAATAAACCGCTGGTTTCCCTTGGAATGGATTATTCCAATATCGATGTCTCCGCAATTGACTTGGATCTGACCGATATTGCTTTTGCCGGCGACACAATCTATGCCAACATAAAGCAGCTATCAGCACGGGAAAGGAGCGGTTTTGTGCTTCATAACCTCAGCGGGGAATTCCAGGTAAGCCCCGCATTTCTCAAAGCACACAACCTGAAAATACTAACCGACCATTCGGATCTGGCACTGACCTTCGACTTTCTCTATGACCATTGGGGGGCCTATAACGATTTCCTTAACGAAGTGACTATTCAGACAAAAATCGAACCCAGTTATCTCGACTTGCAGGATATCGGCTATTTTGCCCCGGAATTGCTGGTTATGAAGGACCGTATCCGCTTATCGGGCGATATCAAGGGAACCGTCGCCAATTTTAAAGCCAGAAACCTTCGTTTTGCTTTTGGAAATAATACATTTTTCTGGGGAAATGTAAGCGCATTGGGACTCCCGGATGTGGAAGAAACTTTCATCGATCTGAATATCAAGGCGATGAATACCACAAAAACCGATATTGAATCACTCCTTATCCCCGGTGATATTCGAAATCTCGAATTACCCGGCATACTGTCAAACATCGGAGTTGTAAATGTGAAGGGCAATTTTACAGGGTTTTATAATGATTTTGTAGCCAGTGTACACCTGAATACCAATCTGGGAAACATCACCACCGACCTGACTTTGAAACGTCAAAAGGGAAGTCGTTTACTTGGATATAAAGGGCAGTTGGATGCAGGTACTTTTGATCTTGGGAAGTTAATCGGGAAACAGGGCATCCTGGGCACTGTGACCATGAGGACGGATATTAACGGACAGGGTTTGAATTTAAAAGATGCTAACCTGGTGATGAATGTTCATATCGACTCGATTTTTTTGAATAAGTATAATTATCGGAATTTAGACCTTACGGGTTCTTTAGCAGATCAAAAATTCAATGGCAAACTTGCCGTTCGGGATCCAAATTTAAACCTCGATTTCGAGGGATTGATCGATTTGGGGGATACCTTGCCAAATTTTGATTTTTCTGCTATGATTCACAAGGCGCAGTTATTCCGGTTACACTTGTTAGACAGGGATTCGTCGCTAAATCTCCTGACGCGGATCAAGGTCGATTTTACTGGGAATAGCCTTGATAACATTGATGGCACCATCAATATTGATTCGTTGGTCTATCGGGAGGGAAACCAGGTAATCAGCATGGATCATTTTTCATTAAATACCAAACAAGATACTGCGACAGGAAAAAGTTATTACCTCCGGTCGGATTTTGTGGATGCCGATGTTACCGGTTCTTTTTCATTTAAAGCCCTGATTCCCTCTCTCACCACCTTCATAAAAAATTATCTGGCTTCGTTTACCCTCAGAGATTCCCTGATCGAAAAGGAAAACCTGACCAACCAGGTGATGAATTACCATATCCTGTTTAAGCAATCCGGTGAACTTACTGCTGTTTTTCTTCCCATTCTTGAGGTGGCACCAAATTCTTCTCTCTATGGTTCCTATAACGAAGAAAAAGGATCCCTGATCATGATGGGCAAATCCCCGGCACTCATTGTGTCAGGAATAGAGCTTAACGATTGGTTCCTGGATGCGGAAAATAAAAGGAACAATTTGTTGATTCAGACAGGATGTTCCGGTTTGTTTTTAAAAAAGTCTGATAACAAAGATTCCTTAGAAGTGAAACTGGATTCAGTACATTTGGTGTCGGTTGTTCGCCACGACAGCATACTCAATCAACTTTCCTGGTCCGATCGTGCTGTAAAAAGTGAAGTTAACGGGTTCCTGAGTTTCATAAAAAGCCCGGCTGTAGAAATACAGTTGACCCATTTCAATGTTTTTATGAACCAGAAATTCTGGTCGGTTGATTCCAAAAACCGGATGACTATTGACACTTCCGGTTCTGTCCATTTGTCGAATCTGGGTTTCTTTTCTGAGGATCAGTATTTAACCCTGAACGGAAATTATTCGTCGAAAGCGGGTGACACACTTGAAGTGAATTTTAATAAAGTGGATATCTCGCAAATTGATAAACTGTTAAATAATGATCAGATTGATTTTGACGGAATTTTGAGTGGCCAGGTTAAATTGACCAACCCGGGAAAGCATATTTCAGTATGCTCCGATCTCCATATTAAAAAATTAGTTTTTAACCATGAAGCGCTGGGTGATGCGAATCTGAATATTACCTATAATGATCTGGCTTCACGTTTCGATGTGCTATCGGAAATCATTTACCATGGAAATGTGGGGACCAACATTCCCTTTTCGTTGAAAGGGAGTTATTTCCTGGCAAAGCCGAACCCTCATTTTGATTTTGACCTGACGTTAAAAAATCTGAATTTGAGAATGGTGGGTCCTTTTGTAAAAAGTTTTATGACGGGGTTGAACGGGTTGGCTTCGGGTCATGTAAAAATTACCGGAACCCCGGAAAAACCGAATTTGGCGGGGCAGCTCAGGCTGGCCCGTACGGAATTCAAAATCAACTATCTCAATGTCCCATATTCGTTTGCTGATGTGGTAAACATCGACAGCACTGCTTTTCATTTCGACAACATCACAATTTTTGATTCGCTGGGTCATAAATCTATTTTGAATGGACAGATCAGCCATCATAATTTTGGGGATTTCAGGGTGGGATTAAACGTGAAAATGACCGATTTTTCTGCCTTTAACAACACCCGTGCCCAGAACAGTATCTTCTTTGGAAAAGCTCGCGGGTCGGGAAATGTCAACATAACAGGCCCGTTCGATAATATTTCCGTTGAAGTAAAAGCAAATACTGCCGGAAATACCCATGTTGTCATCCCCATTGATCTCACCCAGTCAGTTGGTCAGAGCGATTACATCATCTTTCTAAAACCGGATTCTGATTCATCCGGAATTCATGCCATCCAAAAGCAGCCGACCGGAAACGGATTGACCCTCAATCTCGGGTTGCGCGTTAACCAGGATGCGCAGGTCGAAGTATTTCTTCCCAATCAATTGGGCAGCCTGAAAGCCAATGGAACGGGAAACCTGTTCATGGGGATGACCCCTACAACACCGTTTATGCTTTCCGGAACATACACCTTGTCGAAAGGGTCATTTTTATTTACCTTTAAGAACGTATTGCGTAAACCTATGCAAATTAATGAAGGCAGCATCATCAGTTGGACTGGCGATCCGGCAGATGCAAATATTTCTGTAACAGCAACCTATAAGACCAGGGCTCCCCTAAAGGGCCTTACAACCAGTGTGGAGGAAGAAGGAATCCGCGTCCCGGTGGAATGTATCATCCGGTTAAGCGGAAAACTTTTAAATCCCGAAATATCTTTTGGGATCAACCTCCCCAATGCTCCGGAAGACATACGAAACATTGTTTATTCCTGTATCGATACCACCAATGCGACCATCATGAGTGAACAAACCATCTACCTCATGATGCTGAACCAATTCAAACCGATTGTAGGTGCTTCCGGTACTGTGGATGTCGGTTCTGCCGGAATGTCGCTGATTACCAATCAACTCAGCAGTTGGTTGTCGGGAATTAACCAGCATGTGAATGTTGATGTTAACTATAAAATGGCTACGGCTACCACGTCGCAGGAATTCGATGTGGGTATATCCACACAACTCTTCAACGACCGCTTGCTCATTGATGGCACTTTTGGAATGAATTCATATAATAATGCCACCATCCAGCAGTCGAGTACGATTGTGGGCGATATCAACATCCAATATGTTTTGACAGCAAACCGGCGATGGAGAGTACATACATTTAACCGTACGAATACGCTGAATATTCTCAACAACAATGCGCCATACACGCAGGGTGTGGGGTTAACATATCAACGTGATTTTTCGAACTTTGGCGATCTGTTTAAACCTTCAAAAAAGAAAATAAAATAAGCATTATGAAAAAATCAAAGCGTTTTTTATTTGTCATTGTTTTCATCCTGGCCACTTCTTTTTCAGTGAAAACGGGCTATTCCCAAATCGTAGTCGGATCTTCCGATATGCCTTCCGCCGGGGATACTTTGCGGGTCAGTCTGACCAATGTGGTGCCTTCCGGATTTTCAGCTACCGCTATGGATACTTCATGGAATTTCAGTATGCTGGAAGCCATGAGCCAGCGGGTAGATACCTTTGTAAGCGCTACTGCCACTCCTTCATCCTATCAGTTGTTTTTCGTATTATTGGGCGGGGCCAATCTGGCTTCTCCGCTCAATACCACCATCATCCCCGGATTACCGTTGACCAATGGTTATACCTTTTTTAAAAACAGCGCCTCTTCTTATGGCGAACTTGGATCGGCATATACCATTCAGGGTGTTCCCTTACCCGCCAAATATGATAATCCCGATAAAATCTACGAATTCCCATTAACGCCGGGTAAAACCTGGAATTCCAACTCTGTTTTCACCCTTCAGGTTCCCAATGTTGCCTTTTTGAGCATCCATCTTGAAAGGTCCAGCATTGTGGATGGTTGGGGCACCCTGACCACTCCTTTTGGAGTTTTCCAAACATTAAGAGTGAAATCAACCCTCATTCAGCACGACAGCGTTTATATCGATTCGCTGGGCTTAGGCTTTCCGATAAACAGGGCCATAACGGAATACAAATGGCTCACTAACGGAAAGGGGATTCCCCTTCTCCAGATCAATGAAGAATCCGGCCTGGTAACTGCTACATACCGCGATATTTGCCGCATGTCGGCCCAACCTTTGAGCGTGGACCTGGGGCCGGATACAGCAGTTTATAAAGGAACCACCCTTACCCTTCATGCCGATGTGAGTGGGGGAGCTCCTCCCTATCAGATTTTCTGGAATACCCTGGATACCGGATCCACCTTACCCGTTACGATACAGGACAGCAGCGCCTTTACTGTTCTGGTGCTGGATGCCCTCCAAAACATTGCTTCCGACCAAAAAGTGATCATCATCAGGTATTCGCCGGGAATCGACGAGAAAAATCAGTCAGCCGTGCAAATATCTCCAAATCCGGCTGATGATAAAGTAACCGTGATGGTACCTGATACAGATCAAAAAATGGTCATGGATGTCGTTTCCACTTCGGGTAAGTTGGTAAAATCGGACTTGACAATCCTGCCCGGCCAACCCAATACCTTCGATTTTTCTGATCTTCCCAAAGGAATTTACCTCCTGAAACTCAAAAATTCCATTCACAAATATAACGGCAAACTAATAATCAAATAATTTGTAATTTTTAATTTGTAATTTTTAATTTGTAATTCCTAATTCCTAATTCCTAACTCCTAATTGTTTCATGTCCTTCACGGTTTATCGTTCATCTGCAGGTTCAGGTAAAACATTTACGCTGGTTAAGGAATATTTGAAAATAATTCTTTCAGAGCCCCATGATTTCCGGCACATTCTGGCCATTACCTTTACCAACAAAGCAGCCGCGGAGATGAAGGAGCGCGTATTGTCAGCGCTCCGTGAAATAAGTTCGAATGCAGAAACCGGCCACGGTTCCGCTTTGATGGCGATATTGGCTACCGAAACTGGATTAACCCCTCCCGTTCTGGTTAAACGGGCATCACAAGTGCTGGCGATGATCCTGCATAACTATTCCGATTTTGCCATCGGCACCATCGATGGTTTTTCACATCGGATCATCCGTTCCTTTGCCCACGATTTTGGATTGCCTGCTCAGTTCAATGTCGGTCTCGATTCGGAGGAGTTATTGACCATGGCCGTGGATCTTCTTCTGGAGAAGGCCGGAAATGATGAAGAGCTCACCTGTTTCCTGGTGAAATTCATTGAAATCAGAATGGACGAAGATAAAAGCTGGAACATCGATCGGATTCTGACTAATTTCGCTTCTGTTCTGATGGATGAAGAGGGACAGGAACACATTGTTGCCCTTAGGTCGCTTACGTTAACCGATTTTTCAAAGATCACTGCCAAGCTATATACCCTGATCTCCGGATTTGAAAAGAAAATTCAGCTTCTCGGGAAGGAAGGAGCGGAGATGATCCGAAAATCGGGTATTTCGCCGGATGTTTTCTTTCAGGGAGAAAAAGGTATTTCGAAATATTTTGATTATCTCGCTTCCGGAAAGTTCGACAAGATGGAGCCGAATTCTTTTGTGCGAAAGATGGTGGAGTCGGATAGATGGACCAGCGGAAAAGCCACACCGGCCGACATTGCCCAGGTTGAACAGATCAAGCCGGATTTGCTGTTGCTCTACCAAAAGATCATCGCCTTACTGGATGGCGGACGCGAAAGTTTTGCACTTCAGAAATTGCTCACCAAAACTATTTTTCCACTTGCCGTTTTAAATGAGATTGAAAGAATTTTGACCGAGTTGAAAAAGCAAAAAAAGCTGGTTCATATATCGGAATTTAACAAGCGGATCTCCTCCATTGTGATGCGTGAACCGGTTCCTTTTATTTATGAGCGGTTGGGCGAAAAATACCATCATCTGATGATCGATGAATTCCAGGATACTTCCCGTTTACAATGGCAGAATTTTGTTCCCTTGATGGAAAATGCCCTGGCATCGGGATATTTTAACTTAGTTGTCGGGGATGGAAAACAAGCCATATACCGTTGGCGAAACGGCGATGTTAACCAGTTTTCGCAACTTCCGGCTCTTCAGGATAGTGATAAAAACCCCCTGATCAGGCAACGTGAGCAAGCCCTGAAAAATAATTTTCTTGAAAAAAACCTTCAGCGCAACTTCCGGTCGAAACAAGAGATTGTAACATTCAACAACCGGTTCTTCGGATTTCTTTCGGATCTTCTGGATGACAACGGAAAGCGGGTGTACCAGGACCTCAGGCAGGAGGTTGACCCTGAAAAGACCGGTGGTTATATCCGGATTCAATTTTTAGATGGAAAGAACCGGAGAAATTTTGAGGAAACGAATCTGGGCGCAGTTCTCCTCCTTATCAGAGCGCTCTGTGAAGAGGGATATGCATTGCGTGATATTGCCATCCTGTGCCGGAAAAACGATCAGGCAAATATGATTGCCCGCCGGCTGATGGGAGAGGGGATCAAGGTTGTTTCAGCCGAATCGCTGCTGCTCAAGGAGTCTCCGGAGGTAAGGTTTCTGATCTCGTTTCTCCGGTTGCTTTATACTGCTGAAAACCCGGTTACCCATGCGGAAATAGCAGGATACCTGTTTCAGACAAAACGCTTAAAAGAGTCTTCCTGGCCGGAGACTTTAAAAAATTGTCTTCCTATATCCGGATCCGGAGATGGCTTTTTCACCTGGTTAAACAACCAGGGATGGAGGCTGCAAAAAGATGACCTGCTGTCGTTGCCACTCTTTGATTTGTGTGAGACATTGATCCGGCAATTCAACCTCAATACCCCGGTGGATCCCTACCTTCAGTTTTTCCTGGATTCGGTATTTGGTTTTATGAATCTTGATCTGGCCAATGCAGGCGATTTTTTAGACTGGTGGGAGGCTCATAAAGACAAACTCTCCTTAGTTGTACCGGAAGCATTGGATGCTGTAAAGATCATGACCGTGCATAAAGCTAAAGGTTTACAGTTCCCGGTTGTCATCTTTCCGTTTGCAACAGAGGCCAAACGGCAAACCCGGGATTATTTGTGGGTGGATCTTCATGAAGAGGAGTTTCCTGAATTGAGGACTTCGCTTGTGAAAGTGGAAAAAGATCTGGAAAACACCATTTTCAGAGATCTGTATCAGGAGGAGGATCGGAAATCGTTGCTCGACCTTATCAATTTACTTTATGTCGTAATGACACGCCCCGAAGAACGCCTTTATGTTCTGACATCCGGTTCGCAGGAAAAGTCAGTAAAAGCTCAATCCATCCCGGCATTTTTCGAATCATTCCTCAAAGCGGAAGGGGTATGGAATCCCGACCAAACCATTTATGAATCGGGTAAGAAATCAAAACCGTTGGTGAAAACTTCTTCTCCTGCAGATGCTTTGCCGCTTACCTCCTTTATTTCTGAAGAATGGAGGGATAAGTTGAAGATCCGGTTGAGGGCACCGGAATTCTGGGATGTGGAACAACCTTTGGGCAATATCCAGTTCGGTACTTTAGTTCACGCCTTGCTGGAAAAAATCAACACCCAGCGGGATGTTGAGCCTGCCTTGCATCAGGCCATTGTTATGGGGGTGATTGCCCGTGAAAAAATTGAACCGGTACGCCGGATGTTGGATCAGGTGATATTTCATGCGGAACTCGGGAGGTACTATTCCGATGCCGTGAAGGTTAAAACGGAACCCGAAATCCTTCTCCCCGATGGCAAGGTGGCACGTCCCGATCGGGTGGTTTTTGATAATGGTCATCCGGTTGTTATTGAATATAAAACCGGGAAAAAGGACCCCCGCCATATTGAACAACTTAATCAGTATGGTGATTTTTTGCTGGAAATGGGATATGACCAGGTAACCAAATACCTGGTATATTTACATGAAAAAATTGAAATAGAAAAAATCTGAACAAAACGATTCTACTATGGAGCATGAGCTAAAAGGACGGGATTTTGTTGCCAAACTTTACCATAATATTTCCGGTTATTATCCCGGATATGTCGTCCCGATTGCCGGATCCGGTTCTGCCCGACAATACTTCAGGCTGGGTTTGGATAATATCGTAATGATTGGAGTATATCACGAAGATAAAAAGGAAAACAAGGCATTTTTATCATTCACCCGGACTTTTTTGCGACAGGAGCTGCCGGTTCCGGAAATATTTGGTGAATGTTCGGAAGGGTTTGGATACCTGTTGCAGGATCTCGGTGATACCACCCTTTTTAGTTTTTTACAAGAAAAAAGGAAAAACAACGACTCCGCTTTCCCCGCCGAAGTGATTTCGTATTACAAACAGGCATTGTCGTGGCTTCCTCAGTTTCAGATCCGGGCAGAACCCGATTATAGGGTTTGTTATCCGCGTCCATCGTTCGACTTGCAATCAATGATGTGGGATCTGAATTATTTTAAATATTATTATCTCAAGCTGGCGGGTATTTCCTTTGATGAACAACATCTGGAGAACGATTTTCAAGCCCTCACTTCTTTTTTACTGGAAGCTCCTTCCGGTTATTTTCTCTATCGTGATTTTCAATCGAGGAACATCATGATCTACAAAGGGGAAACCTGGTTTATCGATTATCAGGGAGGGCGAAGAGGGCCTCTGCAATACGATGTAGCCTCTCTGCTTTATGATGCCAAAGCTGATCTTCCCGATGTTATCCGTAAAGAGCTTCTGGAGTTTTATCTCGATGCGCTATCTTCGCTGATCCCGGTCGACCGTGAACTTTTTCTTCGCCATTATCCGGGATTTATCCTGATCAGGATATTGCAAGCCATGGGCACTTATGGTTTCAGAGGATATTATGAAAAGAAGTCCCATTTTCTTCAAAGCATTCCCTATGCGCTCAAAAATCTTTCCACCATAATGGATCAGCCTTTTTTGACCAGCTTTCCGGAATTGAAACGGGTGATTGGTCAGATGGTGGAGAAATATTTTGTTGTCAAAGATGCTGTTGCAGTGGCCCCCGGATTGCATGTTCTGATCACCAGTTTCTCTTATAAAAATGGAGTTCCGGTTGACACAACACCTCATGGTGGCGGCTTTGTGTTTGACTGCCGGGCGCTTCCCAATCCGGGACGTTATGAAAGGTTTCAGCAGGTTACCGGGAAAGATCAGGAGGTTATTGATTTTTTGAGAAAGGAACCTGAAATGGGAATGTTCCTGAACGACGTGTATTCACTGATAGAACGGAGTGTCAGGATCTATTTGAAACGTAATTTTACCCATCTGATGGTTAGTTTCGGATGTACCGGGGGCCAGCATCGGTCGGTATATTGTGCTGAAGCGCTGGCCAGATATCTTGCCGAAAGGTATCCTGTTCAAATCGAATTGCATCATCGGGAAATGGAAAATCAAGCCGGAACGGGATTATGGGAAAAGCGTTAATTCTGGCGGCAGGACTTGGAACCCGGCTACGACCGCTCACCGATCATTGTCCAAAAGCGCTGATTGAAGTGGAAGGTGCCACTTTGCTGGAACATGCCCTGATCCATTTGAAATCTTACGGGTTTAATGAGGTGATCATCAATGTCCATCATTTCTCAGGAATGATCCGTGATTTTCTTCATAATCATCACAATTTCGGATTAAAAATTTCCTTTTCCGACGAATCCGGCGAGTTGCTTGAAACAGGTGGAGGATTGAAAAAAGCAGCTTGGTTTTTTGATGACGGATCGCCATTTTTAGTTCGGAATGTGGATATTTTATCGGATCTGAACCTGACTTGCTTGTTCCAGTCGCATCTTGATTCCGGAGTCCTGGCGACCTTAGTAGTGAAAGAGCGACCTACTTCACGGTATTTGCTTTTTGATCGGGACCTTCGCCTGTCGGGATGGGAAAACCAGTCCTCCGGCGAAAAAAAAATAACCCGTTCCTGTGCCGAATATCAATCTTTTGCTTTCAGCGGCATTCAGATCATCAGTCCTTCAATTTTTCCATTGATCACAGAACAGGGACGGTTTTCGCTCATCGATCTTTATCTTCGTCTTTCAGCCCGACATGCCATTTCCGGGTGGGTCGACAACACTTCATTATGGCGTGATGCCGGTAAACTCAAACGTTGAAATATGACCTCTTTTCTTTCAAAAATTGCCCAACATCTTTTTGATACATGCGGAACAGACCTGTCGGAGGTTTGCTTGGTCATGCCCAACCGCCGGGCAGGGCTTTTTTTCAGGAAATATCTCAGCGCTCATCTCAAGCATCCTGCCTGGTCGCCGGTCATTTATTCGATCGAAGATTTTATGGCTATCCTGTCGGAGTTGAACGAGGCAGATCCGATGAATTTACTTCTCGATCTGTTTGAATTACACCGGAAAAAAGATAAAGAAAAAGCCCAGTCGTTCGAGGAATTTCTTACCTGGGGGCCTCAGCTATTGGCCGATTTCAACGAAATTGACCGCTATCTGGCCGATCCGGAATATCTGTTTGGCTATCTGAGCGAAGCCCGGGCCATCAACCTCTGGAACCTTGATAAATCGCCACTTACAGAGTTCCAGCTCAATTATCTCCGGTTTTATCATTCCCTGTACGATTATTATCAGCAGCTTACCGTAAATTTGATGGGTAGGGGAGAAGCATATCAAGGGTTGTCATTCAGAAAAGCTGCGGAAAATCTTGAAGCGGGAATAGCCAGAGTTCCCTGGAAGCATATTGTTTTTGCCGGTTTTAACGCCCTTACGGCAGCCGAAGAAAAGGTGATGCTTTTTTTGCAGAAGTCGGGTAAAGCTGAATTTTTATGGGATGCCGATCATTATTATTTTGATAAAGGAGATCACGAAGCGGGGAGTTTTTTACGAAAATGGCTTTCTTCCTGGCCATTAAAGCAGAAGAATTGGATTGGCGACGATTTTTTAACGGAGGGGAAAAACATTGAGGTGATCGGGGTTCCGAATGTAACCGGACAAGTAAAACTGTGTGCTGAAATACTCCGTCAAAACGGGAAGGAACTGGATGAACATACGGCCATTATACTTCCCGACGAAAAGCTGTTGCTGCCCTTGCTCAATTCGCTTCCGGAAGAAGTGAGCGAATTGAATGTGACCATGGGGCTGCCCCTCCGGCATACTCCGTTAGCCGACCTTCTCGATCTTGTTTTTCAGATGCATCTCCATGCTCTGCAAATGAAAAATGGCAGTACCGGAGGTAATCAATTCTACTTCCGCGATGTCGTCAGGATTTTGCAACATCCCATGGTTAGAAGGATGGCTGTTGCCAGGATGCAGGGGAACCAGTTTGCCGTGAATGAACTGATTGTGAAAGCTCAATCGGGCCACCGGGTTTTTCTCTCGCACGATGATCTGGAAGGAGCTGGGTTGTTTGATGCAGGTCTTGATTTCCTTCATCCTTTTATAGAACCCTGGAATGTTCCAGCCGATGCCATTCGCGACTTGCAAAAAATCGTTGCGCTCTCTTCGCAGACCAATCCGGTGGAATCGGAATATGCTTTTGCATTTGCCCGTATTTTGCATCAGCTCAATGAACTCATTCAGGAACGCCCGGGAATATTTACCTGGCCTACCTTTTACCAGTTTTTCCGGCAGATGCTGGAGCGTACTTCGCTTCCATTTTATGGAGAACCGGTTAGCGGGATACAGATTATGGGGATGCTTGAAACCCGAACCCTCGATTTCGACCAGGTGATCCTCCTTTCCTGTAACGAGGGGATGCTCCCGGCAGGACGGCTGGCTCCATCTTTCATTCCGTTTGATATCAAAAAGGAATTCGGATTGCCTTCGTATCAGCACAAAGACGCGGTATATGCTTACCACTTTTACCGGTTGCTGCAACGGGCAAAAAAAGTATGGCTGTTGTATGTTACCGTAACCGATCAATTGGGAAGCGGGGAGAAGAGCCGCTACCTTCAGCAGATCACCCGGGAACTTCCGGTTTACAATCCTGCAATTTCAATCCGGGAACGGTTCCTTCACACGCCCATGCCACCGGCTTCGTTCTGTCCGGCAATTACCATTCCGAAAGAGGATGCAATTTTACACCAGTTAAAAGAAAAAGCAGCAGCCGGTTTTGCTCCCACGGTATTGAACGCTTTCAGAAAATGTTCTCTGCAATTCTATTTTTCGGCAGTTGCCGGACTTCGTGAACCGGAAGAGATGGAAGAGACCATTAATCCAAAAGCACTGGGGAATGCGGTTCATCAGGCCCTTTATGAACTTTTTTTACCATACAAAAATACCCCGTTAACAGCCGGACATATTAAAAAAATGGCAGATCTGGCCGGAGTTACAGTAAAGAAAGCTTTTGCCGACAAATTTTCAGGATCTTCCCTCCATTTTGGTAAAAATCTATTATTGGTAAAAGTGGCTGAAAATATGGTGATTAATTATCTCCATACACAAATCATCAGGTTTGATGAAGCACAAAATCGGGTAAACGTTGCTTTGTTGGAACAGCCATTGTGGAAGGTTCTTTCTGTTCCGTTCAAGGATTCGGAGCTGGAGGTTCGCATCAAAGGATTTATCGATCGGATGGATCGGGTTGGGAATGAAGTTCATGTGATCGATTATAAAACAGGTTCGGTCCTGAAAAAAGAGTTGACGGTTGAATTGTGGGAGGATTTGCTGCATGCCCCCCACCTTGATAAAACATTCCAGCTTTTAACTTATGGCTGGCTGTTGTATAATCCTGCCGAAAAAACCATCATCCATACCGGCATCGTCTCTTTGAAAAAGCCGGGCGCTGGGTTTTTATCGGTTAAGGTACCGGAAGGAAAGGATACATACGCTGAATTCGCGACCATATTAAGAGACCTGCTTAGTGAAATATTTAACCCGGATCTTCCATTCAGTCAGACAGAAGATCTCACAATATGCTCCAATTGTCCCTATCTGAATATTTGTCAGCGGTGATGTTCCGGTTCTGAAAATACAAACGCCTCATACACAAAAATATCAGCGGTTTTCCATCCTTCCCATCCGAGGCCGGCTTTATCGCGGGCGCAATGGCCTAAAAATTCCTCTTTCGACCAACCGGTTTCCGCAGCTACCTGGGGCAAAAAGGTACCTGAATGATATCCTTGTTTGATATAGATTCCGTGTTTACCTAAGATAATATCCTCCGGCGATTTGATCTTTTTCATTGGGGAGAGGACTGAAATTTCGATTACCAGATCATCCACTTCCGAAAGGGTAACAAGGGGAAATCGGGTATCTTCGGTAGCCGATGCGATGACCATTTCTTGGATAACGCGGAAAAGTGGAGTATTGGCGGTGAAGCGTCCAATGCAACCTCTGAGTTCCCCTTTTTTCTTTAATGTTACAAAGGCTCCGGCTTGTTGGGTGAGATGTTTGGAAAAGCCCACGGAGTCGATTTCCAGGATACGCTGCGTTCCCATGTATTTTTCCAATGTATTTCTTGCGATTTTTAACAAGATCTGCTGTTCGTCTGTGGTAAAAGTGAAATCTTCAACGGGTGGAACCTTGGCGGGTTTTTTTACCAGAGCCAACGACCAATAACCGACAACCTTCATGGTGTCGCCATATTTCGAATCGCCTGAATTCATATACTGAACCGGTGTGATGGCGATGTTTGGGTTATTGCTGATCATGTTCAGCAAAACGAGTATGGAGGTCCATCCGCAGAGGTTGGTAGCGAGATTCGGGATTTTTTTTTGTTCGTAATCGTGAAGAAATTGAACCAGTTTTTCCGGAGATTTGGTCAGAATCGCATCACAGGTTGCCTGATCGGTCTTAATGGCATCGTTATAGGCGGGGTAATGCGAAAAATCGGTGCTGAAAACAAAGAGGTTTTTGTCGTTGAAAAACGGCTTGAGGGCTTCTGCTATTATTTTACAGGTCTCCTTATGCTGGGTTCCGATGATCACGGGTACCAGTTTAAAAGGTTTTTTCAGATGATACTGAAGAAACGGAACCTCCACTTCGAGGCAATGCTCTGATTGCTCGGCTTCAGGATGATAACTGAATACCGGGAAATCATGTATGAGTTGGTTGGCAAGGGTAACATTCACATTTACTGTTCCCAGTGGGGTAACATAATCGCCCTGATTGTAAATGGAAGCGCCGTTGAAAGATACCTGGTGGCTGGAACCGATAACGAACACATTTTCATATTCTTTGTCGGGATCAATCTGATTGAACCCGCTGGCAGCTACCTGACCGGAAAAAACATATCCTGCATGGGGAACAATGATTGCGGGAACAGATTGTCGGGGCATGGTTCTGGCTTTCGAAAAAAGTTCTTTCAGGGTGGTTTGAAGCGTTTCGTAATCGCCCGGATAAAACCGTCCTGCCGCCACCGGTTTTCTGTCGTGAGGAGGAGCAGTGCCCTCCCCATTACATCCTTGGTGAAAATTAAATGTGAGACTCATAAAAACAACGATTTTAAGAAAATAATGCATGGTTTTTATTAACTTTGATAAAGGTTATGTAAAGATACGAATGAATGCTGAAAAATATCACCGCGAATCACCATATTACCTTGTTACGCCAAAAGGTGTCCGCTGCCAGATTTGTCCCAATAATTGCCTTCTGAACGAGGAGATGGAGAGTTGTTGTCATACCCATTTTGTCAAAGATCAGAAACTATACACGCTGGGTTATGGGAATCCTTGTGCCGTACATGTCGATCCCATTGAAAAGAAGCCGCTGTTCCATTTTTTACCGGGATCTTTCAGCTTTTCCATATCTGTTGCAGGTTGTAATATGGCTTGTCTTAACTGTCAGAACTGGGAAATATCACAGCAGGGCCCCCTGTTGACCCGGAATGTGGAACTTTTCCCCGACCAGGTTGTGGAAGAAGCAGTGAAAAATAACTGTTCCTCCATAGCCTTTACCTATTCGGAGCCGATTGCTTTTTACGAATATGTACGCGATACAGCCAGGTTGTCAAAAGCACGGGGAATAAAAAATCTTTTCATCTCCAATGGTTATATCAACGAAAAGCCATTGGAAGATTTGGCCGGATATCTTGATGCCGCCAATATTGATCTGAAGTCATTTTCGGAAGAAACATATAGGAAATTGAATAGAGGCAGTTTGCAGCCTGTTTTGAATACCCTGAAACTCTTGAAACGCTGCGGGGTATGGGTAGAAATCACCAACCTCCTCATCCCCGGCTGGAATGATGATATGCAGAAAATAAGGGAGATGTGCAATTGGCTGGCAAGCAATGGGTTTTCGGAAACCCCGTTACATTTCAGCCGGTTTTTTCCGCTCCATAAACTCACTGGTTTTTCCATTACTTCAGTTAAAACATTGGAAGAAGCTCATGATATCGCCGTTGAAGCAGGGTTACAGTATGTTTATGTCGGGAACCTGCAAGGAAACGACTCGGAAAACACCTATTGCCCTTCCTGTAAGAGATTGCTGGTAAAGCGGCAGGGATTTCAAATCCGGGAAAATCACATCCGTGGATCCAACTGTAAGTATTGCAATACCCGGATTAGTGGGGTTTGGGATCATTTGTCAAAATAACAACACAGCCTCCTCCCGACCTCCCATTCTCTCAAAACCTCCATGTTGTCCTAATCAAATATAATTCATAGTTTCTTTGTTTTCATTTACAATTCAAGAAAGGACTTTCTAAAGTTATCCTTTTAACTTCGCCTGATCCAACTGCATCACAAAATACAATATTTGGTTTTATCTTACTTGAATATGCAGTAATTGTTGTTGCAAATTTTCTTTTTGTAGTATCACGAGATGGGAAAAAGTAAATTACCATATCTGTACTGAATTTATTTTCTGAATTACATTTAATTTCACTACATCCGGGTAATCCATCACCAAATGTTTCAATGGATAGTAACTCTGATTTTGCCATACCACTTATTTTCAAATGAATTTCGCAGAAATTATTGCTATCGCTTATTTGTGATTTAGCATACCATTCACTTGAAATAATTTCCAGGTTTACTTTTACATTTTCATCTTTTTTACAACTTAAAAAAAGGACTAACAGTAACCCGATGCTTAAAAAAAACGTTTTCATATAATAATTTTAATTCATTGTTGTCCGGTAAAACTTAAAAATGTTTGCTGTTTCGAGTTAAACAACAGATTATCAGCTCCTATATTTATCAATTAAAAAAGTAAGCCCCCCTCTAAATTCATTTCCAATTGTGTGTG
>JALNWG010000036.1 GCA_023231005.1 Bacteroidales bacterium
CAAGGTGGTTTCCCGAAAAGATCTTTTATTGGCTATCTGGGGGAGAAACGACTATTTTCTCGGACGCAGCCTCGATGTATTCATCAGCCGCTTGAGAAAGCTCCTTTTATCTGACCCACACATCAAAATTGAAACCATGAGGGGTATTGGATTTTCTCTGAAAGTGGATATTCAGGATTAGAGATTCAGAAGCTGATTATACAGGGATTTTTCATTATGGCCTTACTTAGATCTTCTGTTTTCATTGAAGATCTTTTTAAAATCACGGATAAAATAGAAATCACTTTTTCTTAACCTGAAAATCTCTGACAATGGCGTTCCGATTGTCCGGGAATAGACCAAAATAAAGGTTATTGAACCGACAGCGTAACTGGCATTGGTGGCCCAGGCGGCTCCAATACCTCCATAACGGGGAATCAGGAACAGGTTGAGTATAAAATTAATGATCAACGCTGGTAAAAACGTAAAAATAGCAATCTGTGGCTTGCCCATTCCGGTAAGGCGGCTATTTAAAATTCGAAACCCGATGAGCAGGAGAATCCCCGGTAAAACGACCTGGATCATTCGCACACTATGAACGAACTCATGTCCGAAGATCAATGGAATGAGAAATGGAGCCACAAAGAAAATAAGAATTCCGACAATTAATCCGATCAGTAATGATACGCGAAACATCGAAGCTACCACTTTGTCTACGTATGCATTGTCGTTTGTATTGGCGCTGCGACTAAGTATGATTGCTTCAATTGCGTATGGGATATGCCATAACTGTTCTGCAATTTGCATGGCCAGCGAATAAAAGCCAACTTCTTCTAAGGATGTGAGTTTTTTTAACATTAAAATATCGAGGCGATAATTGAGCTGCATGATAAAAACTGCAATTGCGTTGAGAAGGCCAAGTTTGATCATGCTTTTCATGATGCGCTCATGATACTTCCAGGTAATCTTATATTGATAAGTCCCGGTGATGACCCGGTAAGTAAAAAGGAAGGTCACCAGGTTGGCCAGCGAGATGGCAATAAAAGATCCCAATACCGACATCTTCAACACCCAAACAAATAAAATTGTAAGGAACAAGGTAATAATAGTGGGCCCTGCATTGATAAAACTGGCACGACGGATGTCTTCTTTTCCAAGGAAAATTCCACCGGCAAAAACATTGGATAACAGCAAGGGGATGGTCAGTAAAATAATGACGATGATCAGAGGATCAAAGGGCTGGTTTATTGAAAAAAAATAGACAAAACCGCAAATGATAATGCTTAGAGCGCTGGTCCAAAGCAGGAGAAGGAAAAGAGCCGAGATAATATTTTCTTCTGATGATACTTTGTTTCCGATATGGTAAATGGCCGAACGCCGGATTCCCAACTGGGTGAACCCGATCACGATCATAGGGACAACAATTAAAGCAGAATACAATCCATAGCCCGCGGCACCTAAAAGGCGTGAAAGCAAAATCCCGATAGCCAGATTGCAAAATGCAACGGTCAGGTTACTGCTAAGAATACTAAGAATATCGCGGAAAAAGGTTCTTTTGGCCAATGGATAAGAAAAAAGAAAAAATAAACAACAAATTCCGACACAAAAATAAAATAATTACTGGTGAAATTTATAATTTCGCTAATTCACTATTTATTATGTTCATTCCTTTCAATAAACCCTATCTTCCCCTCTCATCCATGAAAACCATCATGGCATCTGCTCTATCGGGGACCATCGCAGGGAACGGAAGGTTTACCAAAAAATGTCACCGGTTTTTCGAAGATCGGTTTGGGTTTGGGAAAGTATTACTGACTACCTCTTGCACCGATGCTTTGGAAATGGCTTCTTTGTTATGCCGGATCGAACCTGGCGATGAAGTCATTTTGCCTTCGTTCACCTTTATGTCGACGGCCAACCCATTTTTACTCCGGGGTGCCAACCTTGTGTTTGCCGATACGCTTCCCGATGTTCCCAATATTGATCCGGAAGAAATTGAGAAACTGGTCACTCCACGTTCAAAAGTAATTGTGGTTGTTCATTATGGAGGATTTGCCTGCGATATGGACCGGATCATGGAGATCGCACAGCGCCATCATTTATGGGTTGTGGAAGATGCTGCTCATGCAGTTGATTCTTATTATCGGGGAAAGCCCCTGGGAAGTATCGGCAACTTTGGCGCTTTTTCTTTTCATGAAACAAAAAATATTATTTCCGGAGAAGGAGGATTGTTGATCATCAATGATGAAAATCAACGACAACGAGCTGAAATAATCTGGGAAAAAGGAACAAACCGGGCTTCGTTTTACCGGGGCGAGATTGATAAATATGGATGGGTGGATCTTGGTTCATCATATCTTCCATCCGATACCATTGCGGCATTTTTATGGACCCAATTAAACCATTTTAACCGGATCCAGAATCGTCGAAAAAAAATCTGGTGGCTCTATTATGAACTGCTCCGGCCACTGGAAGATCAGGGCTATTTAAAATGTCCGGTTATTCCCGATTATGCTACCGTAAATGGGAACTTATTTTATTTTACGGTCTCATCCCTTGAAGTGCGAGACTGTTTGTTAAAGCATTTAAAAAATAATGGAATTCAAGCCGTATTCCATTATTTGCCTCTTCATTCCAGCGCTTTTTTCAAAAACAAATATACCGGTCCGGATCTCCCCAATACCAATCGGTTCAGCAATTGCATCATCAGATTACCGTTTTTTTATTCTCTCAGAAACCGACAGATGAAATTTGTCGTAAACAAGATCAACGATTTTTTTCTGACCCGATAATTCATACCTTGTAAATCTCAAATCCCTACCATGATTTTTGAGCCGTCAGGTTCAACATATTTCTTGGCATAGGTATTCATGATGGCATGTTTTTCCTACCATGATTTTTGAGCCGTCAGGCTCAACATATTTCTAGCAAAATGGACCAACCCATCAATTGATTTGAGCCGTTAGGCTCAACATATTTCTTGGCACAGGTATTCATGATGGTATGTTGTCCCTGACGGGACAAAGGGTTTTGCATTGGGATCATCGAGCTAAAAATCTCAAATCCCTGACGGGATTTTATTGAGCCGTCAGGTTCAGCATATTTCTTGGCATAGGTATTCATGATGGCATGTTTTTCCTACCATGATTTTTGAGCCGTTAGGTTCAACATATTTCTATCAAAATGGACCAACCCATCAATTGATTTGAGCCGTCAGGTTCAACATGTTTCTTGGTACGGGCATTCATGATGGTATGTTTTTCCTACCATGATTTTTGAGCCGTCAGGCTCAACATATATAAATATGTTGCATTTCATCTGAATTACATTCAAGTTTGCTTGAAAATATTTTTGATCTTGATGTATTACCTTTTCCCTTTGAATCGGATTAAACAAGAAAAAACATAAACATAAAAATTACAATTATGGCAAACACATATACCCAGATTTTCATACAATCTGTTTTTGCGGTTCAAAACAGAAGGTCATTAATAAATACGTTATGGCAAACGGATTTATATAAATATATCACTGGCATTATTCAGAAAAACGGACATAAATTAATTGCCATAAATGGGGTATCAGACCATGTGCATATTTTCATTGGGATGAAACCCCATCAATCCTTGTCAGATTTGATGCAGGATGTCAAAGGAGATTCTTCCAAATGGATTAATCAGAATGGTTTCATCAAGGGAAGATTTTCATGGCAACAAGGATTTGGAGGATTTTCATATTCAATTTCTCAGATCGATCATGTTGTTAAATATATTAACAATCAAGCCCAACATCACAAGGTCAGGACTTTCATAGAAGAATATACTGATTTTTTGGAAAAATTCGATATTCCTTTTGATAAACGATATGTTTTTAAACCTATATAATATTGATCTGTAAGATTATATGAACATGTTGTCCCTGACGGGACAAAGGGTTTTGCATTGGGATTGTCGGGCTAAAAATCTCAAATCCCTGACGGGATTTTTTTGAACCGTCAGGTTCAACATGTTTCTTGGTACAGATATTCATGATGGTATGTTGTCCCTGACGGGACAAAGGGTTTTGCATTGGGATCGTCGAGCTAAAAATCTCAAATCCCTACCGGGATTTTTTTGAGCCGTCAGGTTCAACATGTTTCTTGGCACAGATATTTATGATGGCATGTTTTTCCTACCATGATTTTTGAGCCGTCAGGCTCAACATATTTCTATCAAAATGGACCAACCCATCAATTGATTTGAGCCGTTAGGCTCAATATATTTCTTGGCATAGGTATTCATGATGGCATGTTTTTCCTACCATGATTTTTGAGCCGTCAGGCTCAATACATTTCTTGGCATAGGTATTCATGATGGTATGTTGTCCCTGACGGGACAAAGGGTTTTGCATTGGGATCGTCGAGCTAAAAATCTCAAATCCCTGACGGGATTTTTTTGAGCCGTCAGGCTCAATACATTTCTATCAAAATGGACCAACCCATCAATTGATTTGAGCCGTCAGGTTCAGCATATTTCTATCAAAATGGACCACCAAGGTTATTGGAGATTTTTTATCGATATCAAATCTGGTTTGATAATCCCTTTCTCGGTGATGATACCGGTAATATATTTGGCTGGGGTAACGTCGAAGGCTGGATTTAAAGCGGAAGAACCCGGAGAGCAAACAAGCACCCGCTCGTGGCGGCCATCCTGGGTCATCCCATCCTGATATAGAACCTCTTCCTCATTCCTTTCTTCGATGGGGATAGAGGCCCCCGAAGGACAAGAAAAATCAAAGGTAGATACGGGTGCTGCAACATAGAATGGAACCCCAAATTCGTTAGCCACAATGGCTTTTTCAAGGGTCCCGATTTTATTGGCTACATCCCCATTGGCTGCAATCCGGTCGGCACCTACGATCATCAGATCGATTTTTCCTTGCGACATCAGCCAGGCACCGGCATTATCGGGAATGATGGAATGGGGTATCCCGGCATGGTGCAATTCCCAGGCTGTAAGACGGGCTCCCTGGCTACGGGGGCGCGTTTCATCTGCATAAACAAAAATATTTTTTCCTTCCTGATGGGCCAGATAGATGGGAGATAATGCAGTGCCATAATCAACAAATGCCAGCCAGCCGGCATTACAATGAGTTTCAACATTCATCCCAGAACAAAGGAGTGTATTCCCATATTCCCCGATTTTTTTGGAATCAGCTACATCACAGTCGGCGATTTCTAAGGCCGATTCAATAGCTGCCGATTTTGAAATCTGTGCGGCGGCAAAAACTTTTTCAACTGCATAAAACAAGTTCCGGGCAGTTGGGCGGGTCGATTCGATAATTTTGCGGGCCTCATCAAGAAAACCGGAGTTCCCGGTTTCCGGTGCTTCCATTGCTGCCTGGGCCATGGCAAATCCTGCCAGAGCACCAATGGCCCCGGCACCCCGGACTTGCATCTTACAAATTACGGCACAGCTCTCTCCATAAGAGGCCGATTTCTTTATTATAAACTGAAAAGGGAGCAGGTTCTGATCAATGAAAAAAACCGAAGTTCCATCCATCCATACAGTCCGGTAATTTTGTCCATCAACTAACATAACCGATCAATAAAGTGTTAACGTGGTATCCCGGACTGTACCGGGCAATAACTTTATATGGAAACTTCCATAAAGAGATTTTTCGCCATAATTGGCAAAACAATTGGCATATAGAATTCGGGGATACAAACGGCTGAACTTGACCCTGCCTGCCCCATCTGAATATTGTGAACGAACTAAGAGATTGTTTTTCAGACTGTCTTTGCTCAATGCCAAATAAATGTAACATCCGTTTATCAAAAACCCATCCTGAGTCATGACGGTTACGGTAAGTGTTACAGAATCAGCGCTTGTATCTTCCCAGGATGGGAGCGGGTTATTATCGCTGATTTTATGACAAGAGGTTGAAAAAGAAATGAGCAAGACAAGGACGAAAAGACCTGTAATTTGTTTTCGGATCATACAGCCCTGTTTTAAAATGTCGAAAAATCCTTACAAAATTTTAAAGCCCAAACTAACAACCCAGATATTATTGTAAGAGTTAAAGGTGTAATTCTGCACCGATTTTATCAGCTGATTCAGCCCCACCTGGTAACGGACATCTAAAGTCAGTTTCCAGATGTCCATTCCGGCACCCGCCTGTATGGCCCAGTTCACTGTATTGAGATCGGAAGAAGTGATGGGCCCGGAAACGCCACCGGCATCTGAAACACTTTTATTTACTACAAACGAAGCCATGGGCCCGGCCAGGATACGGAGGTTCAGAAAGTCGCTGTTGATAATTTTACATCCAATTAAAAGAGGAACATCCATTGAACCGATTTTGACATTTTGTTTCCAGTTGGTCATATTGCTTGTAAATACGCCCCCGGTGGTAGTATAATATAACTCCGGTTGAAGATACACTCTTTTTCCAATTCTTACAAAAGCTCCTATTTGAAACCCGGATTGAAAATTTGTTTTGATGGAATCGATATTGGTAGATAGTTTTGCTGCATCATATCCCACTTTTATACCTACGGTAAACTGGCCAAATGTCATTTCCGCCGTTAGAAAAACAAGCACGAAGAAGAATAGTTTTTTCATATTGGTTGGTTTTAAGTGAAACAAAAGTAAGAATTATGCTTTCAAAATCAACAAATTTTCATTCACAATTCGTAATTCTTCAATTTTAATTGATTACCCCGAACCCGGTATAAGGAATTAAAGCATGAGGTATCCTGATTCCTTCCGGGGTTTGGTTTTTCTCTAACAATGCTGCCATGATCCGGGGCAATGCAAGAGCGCTTCCATTTAAAGTATGGGCAAGATGAATTTTTCCTGCTTCATCCTTGAATCGTAATTTCAACCGGTTTGATTGAAATGTTTCGAAATTTGAGATTGAACTCACCTCAAGCCAGCGGCTTTGTCCCGAGGACCAAACCTCCATATCATAAGTTAGCGCGGAGGTGAAACTCATATCCCCGCCACACAATTTAAGTATGCGGAAAGGAAGTTCCAGTTTGCGTAATAAACCTGCCACATATTCCCGCATCTCTTCAAGGATTTCATACGATTTATCAGGGTGGGCGATCTGAACAATCTCCACTTTGTCGAACTGGTGTAATCGGTTCAATCCCCTTACATCCTTGCCATAAGAACCGGCTTCACGGCGGAAGCATGCAGAATAGGCAACGTTCTTTACAGGAAGTTCCTGAGATTTGAGAATTGTGTCGCGGTAGATATTTGTAACCGGAACCTCCGCTGTTGGGATCAGATAAAGATCATCAAGCCCAACATGATACATTTGGGCATCTTTGTCGGGCAACTGACCGGTAGCAAAAGCCGACGCGGCATTGACCATGTATGGAGGTTGTACCTCCTGGTAGCCCGCCTTAATGGCTTCCTCAAGAAAAAAGTTGATCAGGGCACGCTGGAGCCGGGCACCTTTCCCTTTATATACCGGGAAACCCGCTCCGGTGATTTTATTCCCGGTAGTGAAATCAATCAGATCATATTTTGTTGTAAGATCCCAATGAGGAAGAAATGGATCAGCCGGAAGAAGTTCTCCTTCCTGATGTACCTGGAGATTATCTTCAGCGGTTTTTCCGGACGGAACAGAAGGGTGGGGGAGGTTGGGAACGCGAACCAGAAGCTCGTCCAACTCTTTTTTAATTTGTTCGAATTCCAAATCCAATTCCTTCCCCTGATTCTTTAACTCTGAAGTTTGTTCTTTCAGATGGTTGGCTTCGACAGTTTTTCCGGATTTGAATAATATGCCAATCTCTTTAGCGAGAATATTGCTCTGAGATTGAATGTCATCAAGGCGTTTCTGAGTTTCACGGCGTTTGTCATCCAAAAGAGTGATCCGGTGAATGATCTCCATACCGTTAAAATTTTTGATTCCCAGGCGTTCAATCACCTCGGCCTCATGGTCACGGATATAATTCAACTGTAACATAATGGGGATATTTTTGACAAAAATAGAAAAAAAAATCGGCAAGGGTCCATCCATGCCGATTGATTCAGAATCCGGTTATGACCGGAATCCCTTATATCGAAAATCCTAATTTGTTGTTTCTTCGAGTGGGGCAACTGAAACGTAAGAACGTTCTTTTCTTCGTTTTTTAAATTCCACAATGCCATCCACGAGAGCAAAAAGAGTATGATCTTTACCAATGCCGACATTCAGGCCCGGATTGTGTAAGGTTCCTCGTTGACGAACAATAATATTGCCAGATTTGGCGAACTGACCGCCATATATTTTAACTCCCAGGCGCTTGCTGTGTGATTCACGGCCGTTGCTTGAACTACCTGCCCCTTTCTTGTGTGCCATACCAATTAAAATTAAAAATTATAAATTGAAAATTAAGAATTGAGAGTTTCTTCTTCAGCTACTTCTGCTTCCTTAACTTTTTTTGCTCTTGTTCCACCTTTTACGGTGATGTTTTCAATTAATATTTTGCTGAAATTCTGACGATGACCCGATTCCTTCTGATAACCTTTACGGCGTATCTTTTTAAAAATAACCACTTTGTCACCCCTTACGTGTTCCAGGATTTTACCAGAGATTTTTGAGCCGTCAACCAGCGGTTTCCCAACGTTGATCTTACCGTTATTGTCAATCAGTAATACCTTGTCAAATTCAACTACTGTGCCGGGTTCACCTTCGAGCTGGTGCACGAAGATCTCGTCATTCTTTTCCACTTTAAACTGCTGACCAGCTATTTCAACGATTGCGTACATGTTTAATATATTGATGTTCGTAAAATTGGGAGTGCAAAGTTATTAATAATTTCCAATCTTCAAACGATTGAAAGAAAAAAAATGGTGAAAATGATTAAATTTGTAACTAATTCGATACGTTTACCGTTAAACAAGGGAATGAAATTATTAATTAACATTTTTGGTCGGTTTCCTTTCAGATACATGGCAGGAATGTATTTGTCTGTTTTCTTGTGTTTGGCGGTATTTCCCGGGTATTCTCAACAATCACCGCCTTCTCAGGGAATTATTCAGGGAATAGTTACCAACACCGTCAACGGAAATCCGGTTATCGGTGCGAAAATTTCTGTGGGCACAAAAACTACTTTTTCTACCGGAGGCGGAATTTATTTTCTTACCATCGATTCGTCCGGAGTAAATAACCTGGTCTGTGTTAAATCCGGCTTTGATCAATACGACACCATCATTACTGTTCCATCGGGTGGCGTAATAATACAGAACATCTCCCTGCTCGAAACACCGAACCCGGTTCAGGAGGTCGATGCAGTTTTGGATAGCGCAAATCTTGTTGTTCATGTTTCCTGGCCAACCCCCGTTGGGCCTTATGAATTGTTGTATGACGATGGAATCCAGGAAAATTTTTCGGTCTGGGCAACGGCCGGAAATATGAATGCTGTGAAATTCAGTTCTGTAGGGTTTCCTTCAAAAGTCACTGGTGGCGTTATAAACATTGGTACTTCAGCCAACTATCCGGCTGGAAGTAATCCGCTGGTTGCTTTTCAGGTTGGGATATTTGATGCTACCGGTAACGGAGGAGTTCCCGGAAACATGATCGCCGGACCTTTTAATGTGCTTCCTGCTTCTTTGGGCTGGGTTGAATTTACTTTCCCTCAACCGGTAATCATTCAGGGTGGTGATTTCTATCTGGTGATGATTCAGGGTGGAAATGTTCCGAATGCAGCCGGGATTGCCATTGATGAAACCAATCCCCAGTTACGGAGTTACTCCCATTTTGTTTCAGGTGGCAGTACGTGGTTCCCTGCCAGCGGGAACCTGATGATGCGCGCCAGGATGGAAGGCCCTGGTGGCCCCCCCTTAATGGATGCCCAACAATCGGCACTGTATTATCAGATTTTTCGGCTTCATCAGGGGGAAGAATTAAACCCTGCCGCCTGGGTAAATGTTATGAGTACTACCTACAATACCTGTGACGACAACAGTTGGGCGGATCTTCCTTGCGGACCCTACCGCTGGGGTGTGAAAGCTTTTTATGCTGGCGACCGTGTATCTGCCAACACTTTTTCCAATGTTGTTGGTAAATGCTGGACTGTCTCGGTATCACTTCAAATATCTTTGTCATGTGAAGGAGCCGCTCTGGACAGGACTTCTGTGAAACTTGTAAATCTTACCTATCCAGATACGGTCTACACTTCCTATCCAGATACCACAGGTCTTGTTCCTTTCCAAAAAGTTTGGAAAGGAACCTATCAACTTACGATTCAACGATTTGGATATGAATCAAATATTCAAACTTTGACCTTGATGGTTCCTACCACCATTTATCTTCAATTGATGCAGATCAAAACACCCCCCACCAACCTGGTTGTTAACGACAGCAGCTTGATGGCTCGTTGGGAAATGCCCTTTTATCAAAAAACCGTATTTACTGAAAACTGGACTAATGGAAATTTTACTGCCAATGGTTGGACACAGCAGGGAGGTACCAATTGGACAATCAGCGCCACGCTTGGAAATCCTGCCCCATCTGCCCAATTTAATGCCGCTCCTTCGCTTTCAAATTACAATGTCTCCTTATTGAGCAAATCGATTGATGGCGAATTTGCCACAGCGCTTATATTTAAGTATGACATTTATCTCGATAATTATGCTACTACCAACATAAACCAAATGGCAGTAGAAATCTGGAACGGAACGACATGGACCATACTGAAAAATTACACCAATAGTGGAGGCGATTTTACCTGGACTACGGAAGAAATAGATATTTCGGCTTTTTCCGGAACTCCTTTCAACCTTAGGTTTCGGGCTTATGGAACAGAATCGTATGACATTAACAACTGGAATTTGGATAATATTTCCGTAACGGCATCAGAACCAGCCCAGCAGCAAGCCCAATGTATCCTGGGTTACTACTTTTATCTGGGAAATGCCATCAGCGGTTATACCACAAAAAACGGATACCAGATTCCGGGGAATCAGGTTCAATATGGAACGACCTATGATGCTTGTGTAAGAGCATTATATGCCAACGGTTATTCTGCGTTAACTTGTACTACTTTCACCTCCTATTTTCTTTGGCCGGCTACCAATATTCAGGGGCAACCGATTGAAAATACGGCTTATATTACCTGGAATAAACCTAAAATGGCAGGAGATAGTGTTCCGATAATTCCACCCGGACTTCTGGGCTATTCGGTATATCGTGATGATTCTTTAATTGCTGTCATCAACAACCCCGACACCTTATTTTATTATGATGCGGGACTGGAACCTGGTGTTTACCATTATGGAGTAGCTGCACGGTATGATCTCACTCCTTATGGTTTTGCAGGTCAAACGGGGGAAGCTATTCCAGCTGGTCCATTGCACCTTACCGTTAATTTTGGGCGCGGAATTCCTTTCTATGAACCCTGGGATGAAGGGTCTTTCTCCTTTAATGAATGGAGATTTACTCCTGCTCAAGCGAATTGGTCCATCTTTCCCGCTGATGGTAATCCTGCGCCCAGCGCTGTTTTTTCCGGGTTGCCTGTCCAAATGGATTATTCGTTCTCTCTTGAAAGCCCTGTACTCAATGCTGTCCCATTTGGATGTGCCGGGATCTGGCTCGATTTTCAGTTGAAATTGATTAACCAGAATCCCACCGGCAACGAAAAAATGATCGTAGAGACCTACTATAACAACTCCTGGCACAAAGGAACTGAGATTGTGAATACAAATGGGGGAACATGGGCATACTACCATCTTGATCTGAGTGTTGTAAAAGGGAAGGGCTTCCGTATTCGCTTCCGGGCTGAAGGGCAGAATTCGGCTGATATCGAACAATGGGCACTAGATAATATTAAGATATCTGCCATTTGTTATCCGGCTTCCAATCTCGAAGGTACCGCTTTTGATAATACTGCTTTGCTAACCTGGAAAGCCCCGGTTTGTTATGAAGGAACAATGCTCAATGAAGGTTTTGAAGAAGCTGATTTTCCACCCGTTAACTGGACCCGGCAAACAACCAACACAGCCGCTACCTGGGTCCATACGGTAGCCGGATCAAAAACCGGGGTCCATTCCGGTGAATATTCTGCTGGACTGGCATGGGATTATTATCACCAGGATGAATGGCTCATCGCACACCATATTTATATATCTGGCGATCTCCGGTTCTGGAGCTATGCCTTCCAGGGGTCTCTCCATGGAGATCACTATTATGTTAAAGCCTCTACCGATCAGGGATTAACCTGGGAGATACTCCTTGATTTATCGACGCTCCCGACATTTTCCTCCCTCAACGGACTCAATGACTGGGTCGCTCCCTATTTGGTGGACCTCAGCTATTATCTGGGTCAAACCATCGAAATTGCCTGGAATGCGGTAGATGGGGATGGAAATGGATTGTGGTATCCCTGGGCCATCGACGATTGTTCCGTTGGAACCGATAAACTTAAATGGACATCGGAGGGAGGAGGAGTATCTTCTCGAAATATTGCTTCCGGAGGACTGATCGGATATGATGTTTACCGTAGTTCCATGAAAACCAGAGATTTTATCAAAATCAATGATGAACTGGTTACCGATACCTTTTACTATGATCCCGGATTGCCCTATAAGCAATTTTGGTATTATATTAAGAGCCAGTTTATTGAATGTGAGGATGCCGCTCCTTCCGACACGGTGCTGGTGGATATCATAACCCAGGTAGAGAGCCGCTCACAAACCAGGGTTTCAATTTTTCCGAACCCTGTTTCTTCCCTTCTCACAATTTCTTCCGAAGAAAAGATGAACGAAATTACCTTGTTTTCCGCTTCAGGGATCGAATTGTTGACTGTTAAACCCGATGAAAAACAACGAATTATGTTTAATGTAACCCGGTTTGATCCCGGTATCTATATTTTACAGATCCGGTTTTCAAAAAATGTGCAAAATTTTAAGATTTGTATCACAAACAATTAAGCCTAAGAGAATGGGAATATTTTAAAAAAAGTGTTTTTTTTTACAGGATAATTGAAATTGTTTATATCTTTGCCATGAATGAAGTAAACTGTAATTGATCAAAATGCTAATAATCAACACAATGGAAAGTTGTGCTATTATTATTTAGTAATAATATAAGAATGTTAAAGTTGGAACTTTTTTCCCTATATATATCAATAATGTTATTGATACCCTCATATTTTTATAAACAATCATTATTAACCTAAATTTCAACACTATGAGAAATGTTACCAGAACGCTGAAAATGTTGTTGTCATTTGTGATAGCAACATTTGTCTTCGTTTCTTTTGGTTTCGCACAACAAACAATGTTGTTGACCGAAAGTTTCGAGACAGGTAGCGGTACAACTCCTCCGACGGGTTGGGCATTGGAACAAGTAACGGGGAGCACCATGGGTGTCTCTTTCGTTTCTACCAGTACCTATCCGACGATCTCAGCTGCGTATGATGGAAGTGTGTTCGTTAAGTACAACTCTTTCAGCATCTCCAGCGGTTCAACGCGTTTGAAGAAGACGGCTCCTCTCGTCACCACCAACAAGTCCTTCATCATGGTTGACTTTGCTTGGTATGAAGATCCTGCTTACTCTTCTTCTAATGATAAAGTTGACGTGCAATGGTCTACCGATGGTACGACCTGGAATACAGCCGGAACCTTCCTCCGCTTTAATGCCACTGCAGGATGGAAAGTTAAAAATGTGGTGCTTCCTACAGGAGCCAGCAATCAACCTGCGTTATATGTTGCTTTCCTGTTTACTTCTGATTATGGAAACAACTGCGACATGGACCTTGTTCATGTTACCGCAGGCCCTCCTGCTCCTCCCGCTTTTGCAACGATCGGAACAGGCACTATTTCTTGCAGTTGGCCCTATATCACTTTATGGATGGGCGGAAGAACACAGATGCTCTATACGGCTGCTGAATTAACAGCCGCCGGAGTTACTCCTGGAAATATCTCTTCCATTGGATTAAACGTGATCTCCAATTCCACCCAAACGATGAACGGTTTTTACGTAAAAGCCGGTCAAACAACATCCACCTCACTTACTTCCTGGGTCAATGGATTAGCCACTTATTATAATACACCTTATGCAGTTCCGGGAACCGGTTGGCAGGATATTACCCTGACCACTCCGTTTGTTTGGAACGGTACTTCCAATGTAATTTTTGAAATTTGTTACGCCAATACTTCGTATACTTCCAATTCTTCGGTTTATGGCACAGCGGTTTCCAATTCTACTGCTTATTATTATGCTGATGTCCAAACTGCTTGTTCAACAACCTCATATACTATTACACCCAATCGTCCGAATATCCGGTTAGGCGTTCCTCCGGTTACTCCCGGTGTGTTAATGGGAATTATTTCTGATGTAAATACTGGTTTACCTCTTCCAGGCGCTATTATTCAAGTTGGAACCAAAGCAGATACTGCAAGAGCCAATGGTTTTTACATCATTTATAACCTGACTCCCGGAACTGTTAACTATTCCGTTTCCGTAGCCGGCTATACCACAAATACCGGTTCAGCTACCATTGTCGGTGGCGTTGCCACTACCAAGGATATTCAAATGCTCCCAGGGCCCAAGGTTGAAGGTCATGTATATGATGCCTCTAACGGGAATCCTATTGTTGGTGCACTCGTCAATGTTGGTAGTATCACAAATGCAGCCATCACTGTTGCCGGTGGTTATTATAAATCTATCGGTCTTGATCTTGCCGACGGAACATACCCAATAACCATCAATAAAACCGGTTATGATCTGTTCACTGATAACGTAGTCCTCGTTTCCAATACAACCGCTGTGAAGGATGCCCAATTGCTTCCAACAGCCGTTGCTCCAGGACCTTTCACGGCAGCGTTGAATAATCCTACAACCCCAACTGCTGTTAACCTGAACTGGGGCCTTCCCGCAGGGATGTACCAGCTTATTTATGACGATGGTATCCAGGATAACTTCGCTATCTGGGCCACAGCCAATAACCTGAATGCCATGAAATTTACTGGTGCCGGTTATCCTGTGAAATTAGTTGGCGGTAAAGTTTATCTCGGCACCGCAGCCAATTATCCATCCAATGCACTTCCTTTGAACAAATTCATGATGTTCGTGTACAAGGCAGATGGAACCGGTGGTGTTCCGGGTACTATCATGGATAGCGTTGAAGTTAATCCTACCGGTTTTGGTTGGGTTGATTTTGCTTTAGCTACCCCTATTACTTTTACAATGGGTGATTTCTACCTTGTGATGAGACAAGGCGGAATTCCTCCTCACGCTGCTGGTTTGGGTGTTGATGAAACCAATCCGCAACTCCGGAGTTATTCAAAATTCGTATCAGGTGGCTCACCCTGGATCCCGGCTTCCGGAAACTTTATGATCCGCGCTATTGTTCAGGGAACTGGTGGCCCAATGTTGGCCGACAATTCAGTTAACCCCGATATTATCAACGCTGTTTCTGTCCCTGGTCTCACCTATGCAAAACCAATTGCTCCTGTTTCAGGTACCGAAGGTGTTGCAAAAACTGAACCAATCGAATGGTCAAGCCTGAATGTAAACACAGTTCCAATGGAAACAGGACTTACTACCTATAGTGGACCTGCTTCACCGAAATCAGATATCGGCGAAGGTTCTACTACTTTTGTAGGTGGTGTTGTTGCTGTTCCCGATGCTACTGAAGCTACATTATACGACAATGGCCCAATGGTAAACAGTCCTGGTACTGGTGCTGGTGGCGCTGACGAAAGTATGATTCAATCTCCACTCAACAGTTTTGGAATGAACTTTATAAATGGTACCTATCGTATTGCCGATGATTTCGCAGTAAGCGGTGGTATCTGGAATGTAAGTTCTCTGGAATTCTATGGATATCAATCTGGTTCTCCAACCACTTCCTCATTTACCGGAGCTTATGTACGTATCTTCCAGGGTACTCCTGGTGGAACAGTTACAACTGTTTGGGGTGATAATACCACCAACCGTTTGAGTTCTACTACCTTTAGCAATATTTACCGCGTAAGTGTTACCGGAAATACTTCACGTCCGATCATGAAGATCGTGGTGAACACTCCTGGTTTAACCTTACAACCGGGTAGTTACTGGATTGAGTTCTCAGCTACCGGCAGCCTTGCTTCCGGCCCTTGGTGTCCTCCAATTACCATCAACAACCAAACGACTACCGGAAATGCACTGGTTTATATTGAGTCTACCAGTACCTATGAAAATTATGAAATTGCTGCTTATCAACAGGGTGCTCCTTTCAAACTTTTTGGTACAGTTACACCGATTGTTAGCAATCTGAGCTATCAGGTATGGAGACTGTTACAAGGCCAGGAAGGCAACCAGGCACTCTGGAATTCCATCGCTACGATAACAACCAACTCCACTGTGGATAATTCTTGGCCAAGCTTACCAAACGGTCCTTACCGCTGGGCAGTTAAAGCCATTTATTCTCCCCCGTTACCAGCTCGTTTTTCTCCTCCTACTTTCTCCAATGTTTTGGGTAAAGGCTGGACTACCACCGTTGACGTTTGTGTCAATCTGACTTGTGCTGCCAACGCAAAAGCCGGTACCATCGTTAAATTAATCAACGTGGATTATCCCGATACACTCTATACTCAAAATACCGACACTACAGGTTGTGTACATTTTACCAACGTATGGAAAGGCAATTACCAGGTTCAGGCAATCCGCTTTTCCTATCCGGTAACTACTCAAACACTCACTGTTCTCGGACCGCAATCACTCACTATTAACTTGTTACAGACTCCAAAACCTGTGACCAATTTCTTGGTGAATTCACAAAGTTTGCATGCTTCCTGGAGCCCCCCGAGAGCTACTGAATATCAATTGGATGAGCCATTTACCAATTTTACCACCAACGGATGGGTTGTTAATGGAGCCAACTGGGTTTTGAGAACTACCAGGGGGAATCCTGCACCTTGTGCTGAGTTTTATTATTCCTCAGTTGTTGATTATGATATGTATCTGACCAGTAAATCATTTGCCGGTTTGCATGCACCTGTTATGCAACTGAAATATGACATTTTACTTGATAACAGTGGAACAACTACTGAAAACACCATGGCCGTTGAACTTTGGAACGGAACTGCATGGTCGGTGTTGAAAACCTACACAAACCAAAATGATGATATTCCATGGACTTCTGAAACCATCAATATTACTTCACAAACTCACAATCCTGCTTTCAAAATTCGTTTCCATGCTCATGGTGGCGATTGTAATGATATCAACTGGTGGGATATTGACAATGTGAAGATTTTAAGTACCGATGGGACCTCAGGACCGAATCCTTGCGTTATTGGTTACAACTTCTATCTGAACAACGTACTTAGCGCTTTCACAACGGATACCACGTATAACATTCCACCGAATCAGGTTGAATATGGACAAACTTATACTGCCTGTGTTAAATCTGTATTCGGAAGTGGTTATAGTACACCTGTTTGCACCACTTTCGTTGCTCATTTCCTCTATCCTGCACGTGATCTTACGGCTACGGGAATTGATTGTAACGCTTATTTAACCTGGAAGAAACCGGTTACCATGGCTGATGTTATGGTTCCTCCTTTTGATGGAATTGTTGAACATACACCTTCATTTACAGGATTAGCGCCTAAAAATGCTTCTAAGGTTCCTGTTACCCCTCCAACCGACAGCCCTCTTGGTTCCATCGCATTTGGAACTGATGCCTCGTCAAGCTATACCATCAACTTTGATGTTGACAACCTTAATGGTATGACAAACATTGCTCCAACTTCTAGTGCTGATTTCTGGTGTGATCTTGAAATGCCGGCCAACCAAACAGAATATGCTTATGCTGTTAAAGATGGTAGCGACCACCTCTATAAAGTTATTAGAGCAACTGGTGTTTTTACCGATCTTGGCAGTATGGGTAATGGTTCAAGCGATGGTTTCCTTGACCTTGCAATTGATGGTAGCAACGGTGATATTTATGGAGTTACTTCCGATGGCAGTTTGACAACTGATAAATTATGGAAAATTAATCCATCAGTTCCAAGCGCCACCCTGATTGGACCTTGCGTTAACTCAGCTGGTATGATTGGTTTAGCTGGCGATAAAGCTGGAAATCTCTGGGGATATGATTTGGTTAATGATAATTTCTATTCTGTCAATAAGACTACCGGTCTTGCTACCGTTGTTGGACCAATTGGTTTCAATGCTAACTATGGTCAGGCTATGTTCTTCGACGAAACTACAAACGCTGTTACTATGGCCGCTTATAATGCAACTGCTGGTGAAGCTCAAATCAGAGTCGTTGATGTTACCACTGGTGGTTCTGTTCTCTTAAGTTCATCAGGAGACCAGATTGGTGGTGCAACGCTTCCTGTTACCACAAGTGGTGGTGGCGGAACACCGAAGGGTTTGATAGGTTATACGATCTATCGCGATGGCGCTTTCGTTCATGAAGTGTTTGGCCCTGATACTCTTTCCTGGTATGATTATGGTCTGAACCCTGGAAATTACAAATATGATGTAATGGCAAAATATGACCTTACTGATTATGGGTTCCCCGGTTTGTTTGCCGAATCATTGGGTAATACTGCCGGTGTTCAAATTGCATCACTTGAATGCGGTTATCCTCTTCCGTTCTACGAACCTTGGGATAATGGTAGTTTCGCATACAATGCCTGGACCTTTGCACCTGCACAGGATCATTGGTCTATGAACACGGGTATTGGTAACCCTGCACCTTCTGCTGATTTCCATTGGGATCAGGCCATTACCAATTACAGCCAGGCACTGATCAGTCCTGTAATTAATGCTTCTGCATGGACTTGTGCTACCATTTGGGCCGATTTCGATGTTAAGTTAATTGACCGCAACAATACCGGTAAGGAAAAACTTACGGTTGATATCTTCTATAATGGAACCTGGCATCAAAAAGCAGAATACGTTAACAACGGTTCTACCAATTGGATACCTAAACATGTTGAAATCACCTCTGTAAAGGGTAAAGCTTTCCGCGTACGCTTTGTTGCATCTGGCGAAAAATCGGAAGATATCCTTCATTGGTATGTTGATAATATTCATCTTTATGGTGTTTGCAATGCCCCTGTTGACCTTGCAGCAAGCCAATCTCATTTCACCACAACCCTCACCTGGGCAGCTCCAAGTTGCGGTGGCGGCGGCGGTACCGTGGTTGAATACATCTTTGACGATGGAACAGCCGAAAACGGTGTTTGTATCAGTGCTGGTTATTTAGGTTATTTGGGAACGGAATTCCCGCTTGCAGCTACTACCTCTGGAGTTCTTCAATCCTTTAAACTTTATTTTCAGGCAAATCCATCTGTAGGCTCTTACCAGCCAACCATTGAGGTTTATGACGCAGCTAAGGTTCTGATTGGATCCGTTGGACCATTCACACCTCCGAGTGACGAATGGTTAACTGTTACCGCTCCTGACATTCCTTTCGGTGGTGCCTTTATAGTCATGGTGAAATGGGATAATCCTCCTTCATTAACCAACTATTTGGGTTATGATGAAAGTGGACCTTATGCAGCTCAGGATCTTGAATGGTACTATGATGGTACTGCTTGGGCAAAATTGTCTGATCCTGCTGTTGGTGGTGGTCAGTTTGGACCTGCGGTGTTTATGATCCGTGCTACTGCGTTGGTTGGTGGCGACAAAAAATCAGTTGAACTGATTCCTGGTTCAGTTGCCACAGGCAAAGCAAAGGCTTCACCAAGCATGTTCTCGAAAACTGATCGTTTTACCGATAGCCATGATTATTCTATCATGACCATCCCGATGAATAATGCCGATAGCAGCCAGTTGATTGGGTATAATGTATATCGTACAGATTCAAATGGAGTTGGTGCGTTCAGTAAACTGAATACC
>JALNWG010000037.1 GCA_023231005.1 Bacteroidales bacterium
ATTAAATTAGGAATGAGGAATTAAGAATGAGGAATTAAGTGTTAAATAAATGGTCAATTGTTGTTTTCCTGCTTTTCTGAGTTCACTTTGAAAACGCTGTCCTGAACGTATAGCAACCCGAGGATGGTGGGGAAGAAAATGGCATACTCAGTAAAGGTGATGGCCCTCAGGCATAACAATGCTGAACTCATGACCAGCAATGCCAACCCTAACAATGAATTCCTCCAGTTTTTTATTATCCTTGTTTTCATCTGTTAATAATTTTAATGGTCAATGGTCAATGGTCAATAGTCAATAGTCAATAGTCAATAGTCAATGGTTATTCTTGAGTCCACTCCGAAAACTACTTTTCACCGCCAAGTCGCTAAGGCGTAAAATTTTAAATAATTGAATATGATATAAAGGGATGGGCCCTTTTTCACGGTACGTGGAAAGGGTACGGGGGGTGACTTTCAGGATGTCGCAGATCACATCCTGGTCGGTCCAGTTCCTTACGACGAACTGAGGGGAGAAGAGCGCCTGTTTGATGGATTCAATATCCTCCCTGATTTGGGAGAACATTTGATGGTGTGATAATTTTGTTTTCATGACGAAGTGGTTTAAAGTTTTCGTCACAAAAATAATCTACCCAAAAGGCCGGCGGTAGTTGCAGGGGGTTGTACAACCCTGACTTAAAACTCTGTATTAAAAGTATTTAATTTATTTATATTCCCTTAATTTTTCGGATATTTTCATCCATTTTCCAAATTCTGTCTCTGATCGCAACAAGGTTTGGGGGTCGGGTCTGTCGAAAAGGTTCTTAAAACTCTTCGTGCTCACTTCCGGCTGGTTGGGTGTGCTGATCAGGTCGGCCACCTGCCGGCAGTGTTCGGCTTTATTGTAGGTCTGGAAAACATCGTTAAGGTAATATTCCTTACCCCGGGTGTTTTTCAACAAATTGACCTGGTTTATCAACATTTTCGACCCGCGCCCTCCCATGGTCCTCCAATTAAAGACCCATTAAAGACCCATTAAGGACCCTGCGGCTCCAATGTCCCTCCCATCTTTTCCAATGGTCCTCCCATCTTTCTCCCATCTTCTCCAATGGTTCTCCCTGTGTTTCCAATGGTTCTCCCTGCGTTTCCAATGGTTCTCCCATCTTTTGTAAATCCCGCTTATCATTATCGAAAACAGAACAAAGACAGAATTTTACATTTCATCAAGAAAGAAATTACTAAGTCCTTAAAAATCGAGTTGGTTAGAGGTTGCTATTTTCTTTAATCTTAGCTCCAACTTCTCATAATCTCCCAGATAAGCCTTCATCAAGCTTTTCCAAAGCTTTCCGTGATTAGGAACATTGAAATGAAGTAGCTCATGAACAATCACATATACTCCCAACTCTCTATCAACATCCAAAAGCGTCTTATTGAAATTCAAGTTCCCGTCTGTTGAACATGAAGCCCATTTGTTGGTCATGGGTCGAAGTGCTAATGACTTGACCTTGATATCCATCTTGCGGGCATAGTCCAGAACACAAGCCTTGAAATCCGTTTTATCTTTCCACCTTTTCATAATTATAGTTTGTAAACAATGAATAGGTGGTGAAATAATTCGTCCACGAAATTCGCAGCCTTATCAATGTCATCTTCTTCGGAAAGAAGGGCGAAATAAACCGATTGCCGAAGTTCTCTAAGTTCCTTCTCACTGGTTTTCCAGTTCGGATGATTTACGAATTCTTCCTTTATCTGTTTGGTAACTTTGTCAGAATTCTTGATTTCTTTTTCAATCAACAGTCGGTAGATGAAGAAAGTCAGACCATCAAAGCCCTTCTCACTCTGTTCCTTCTTGCGTTTGACATCTTCCTCGAATAATTTTCGGATTTCGTCAAGGGCTTCCTGCGTGCTTATTTGACGGTCTTCGTAGTTTTCTTCTACCTGTTCCGCTCGTTCTTTGATACCAAGAAGGAATGGGTCGTCAGATTCTTCTTCCGCAATCTTCTCAATGCTCTTGATTAGGTTGATTACTCTGGTGTTGTCATTCTTTTGGGTGTCCTTAATCTTTTGTATGGTTTCCTCGTTGATTTCAAAGAATTCGTTATTAAAAACTGGGGCAGTCCCAGAGATTTTGCTTTGAACCAATTCATTGGTCTTTCTTTGAAATTCTCTGTCCACCTGTATTCTCTTTGCATAGGCATTTCTGACTACCTGATAAACAGCAGAGAATGAAGTGTAATCATCAATGTATGGTCTTAAAAACTTGTCTGGTGAGATGATTTCATAGAGCATTTCTACCTCTTTGTAGAGTTTGAAAAACTCCTTACGCTTTGATTTATCCCTGAAGTACTCAATAAGATTGTCCGTGTCCTTATCATTGAATCCATGTTCAATCAAGGCAAGGTAAGGTGGAACATCTTTTTCCATCCTTGACTGGTACAGATACTTTAGCAGTTGGATGTCTTTTACAATAGCATTGATTTCATCACTATCAAACGCCAATGCTTTTTCAAGGTTTTCAAATATGCCAACGAAATCCAAAACGAAACCATGAGGTTTCACCATCTCCTTTTCTTCGTTCTCGTATGGACGGTTCACTCGTGCAATGGCTTGAAGCAGGGTGTGGTCACGCATCGGTTTATCAAGATACATGGCATAGAGAATGGGAGCATCGAACCCCGTCAGCAGTTTTTCAGTAACAATGAGGATTTTAGGTAATGAATCTATCTTGGTAAAGTTTCTTCTTATTTCCTTCTCCTTCTTTTCGTCTATATGGTAGGCCTTCAGTTCTTCTGTGTCATTATTGTCTCTTGTATAAACAACCTTAGAGTATTCAGTAGGCAAATACTTGTCCAATGCTTTTTTATACATCGCACAGGCTGGACGGTCAACACCGACCAGAAAAGCCTTGTAACCCAATGGCTCCACATTTTCCTTATAGTGTTCAGCGACATAACGGGCAACTTTATCTACTCTTTCCTGACCTTTCAGAAAATTCTTCGTGTTTACAGCCCTCTCAAGTATCTTGTTCAGTTCCTCAATATCATTGACTCCATAGGCTTCAGCCAAATAGAGAAATTCCTTTTCCAATATCTCTTTGGGAACTAATAACTCATTGGGAGCCATCCCGTAGAAAAGAGGTAAGGTTGTACCGTCCTCGATGCTGTCAGAAATGGAGTATTTGTGGAGATACCCCTGTTGGTCATCGATTCCAAAAGTCTTGAATGTCCCACGACCATAAACGGTCTTGTCAATGGGTGTTCCAGTGAAACCAATGAAAGTTGCATTTGGAACGGCAGCCATCAGAAAATTACCCAAATCACCCCCGGTGGTTCGATGGGCTTCATCTATGAGAACATAAATGTTCTTTCTCAGATTCACATCGGCAGGCATGTCCCGAAACTTATGTACCATACTCAGGATAATCCCACGGAAATCTCTTTTCAATAAACTCTGTAAATCCTGAATACTCATAGCTTGTTCGACATTATTCACCCCGACTGAGTTAAGGTTCTTCATCATCTGGTCTTCCAACTCATTCCTGTCAATGAGCAGAAGAATAGTGGGTTTCTCTGCCACTGGTGCCTTGAACAAGAGTTCAGCCGCTTTAATCATGGTGTAAGTCTTCCCACTTCCCTGAGTATGCCAAACCAAACCTCTGGTTTTAACACCGTCCAAAGCCCTCTCAACTACCTTGTCAACGGCTGTTTTCTGGTGTTGCCGTAAGATGATTTTGGTCAATTCTTCATTCTGTTCAACAAATAAAATGAACTTCTTTAACAGGTCAAGGATGTGTTGTTTATCACAGAACGACTTTATCTTGGCTTCCAGATTACCGATTTCCTCGTTTTTCCAATTGAATATGTTCCTTTTGATGGTATTCCATGTGACACCATAGGAGAATCCGATACTTTCCGTAGCTGTAAACAACTGTTGGGGTATCACCATTTCCGGAGTTTCCCGATGGTATCTTCTTAACTGGTCGATACCAATGGCGATGGCTTCTTCCTTGGTGGCATTCTTGCATTCAATTACCACCACAGGAATACCATTAATAAGAAAGACCACATCCTCTCGGTTTGCATACTGACCATTGAAGAGATAGTATTCCTCGGTTACTTCATAGATATTGTTATCAGGGTTCTCGTAATCAATCAGGATTAGGTTAAACTCCCGGTTTTCTTCTTTACTGAAAAAGGTTTTGCTCCCCTGCATGTAGTAAAGGAAATCACGGTTTCCAAGAACAGTGGGTAGGGGTAAATCCAATTTCCGAAGAAGTTCTTCTTTAGTATCCTTGAATTTTGGATTAAACTGTTTAACCTTAACAAACAGTGCATCTGTAAAAAAACGACTAGCGTTCAATGCCCTTTCTCTGGGTGACTGTTGTGAATTATCAAATCCTCTCCGTGTTTCCGCTTCGGTTCTGGAAACGACTGACCACCCGATATCATCCGCATATTTCAGGATACGGGATTGGACTGTTTTATATTCGTTAGGGCTAGGCATTCTGAAGCTCATTCAATATCAATTGATAAATAAAATTAGAGCTTGTGTATGCAGCATACCTTCTATATTTATCACTTTTTCTTTGGTCTGCAAAGTCGGAAATTGATTTTATGGATATTGCCTTTGTTAATTGTTCATTCGAAAAACTCTTTGCTGAATACATCACTCCATAGGTTTCCATATCGAGTCCAATTAACTTTCGATTTCCAGCCCTGATTGTATCAATTTTCTTTTCATCTGCAATTACAGCAGACCCTGATGAGACAGGCCCTACGAAAACTTTCAGATTAGCATTGGGTTGTTTATTATTCCTGTCGACTGGGAAAGAGTCGTGAATTTCTTTAAGAAGTTCTTGGTTCGTTTTAAGATGATTAACTTTGGTTACAAGATTGGCAGAAAGTTCAATTTGTTCAGGGTTCGGTTCAAAAATTGATTGTTTTTTCTTCAAATTATATTTATATTTTCCAGAGTCATAATTAAATGACCATCGAGCAACTAAAATATCTCCATAAGATTTATCTTTATCCTTGACCCCTCCAGCGATACCGGCCATTATTATGTATTTCGGTGAAAATTTAGCTATTAGTTTTGTTGTTAATGAAGCCGCTGCTGCCATTCCCATAACATCATCAGTTGCAACTAAAACTGTCGTATTCCCAATATTGCATTTCCTGTAATCGGTGCCATCATTATCAATATGGTAATCTTCAAATTCAATGGGAAGATTAAGAATCGCTTCAAATTCGGTATCATGCAGGGCGGTAATTATTACAATATCAAAAGAATCCTTTCTCCAATTGAAATCTACGATTTCTTCTTTTTTACCTTTTTCTAAATGCAGTCCTTTGACTCCGTTTGTATTGCCATAAATTTTATCTAATATTTCTGTAACTTCTTCCATTTCAAGAATATGTTCAAGTAAGGTTTTCAAATCTTGTCGGATTTCATCGATGGCTGTTAATGGAGGGGGATACATAAAGCCCGCTTTAATCAATTGCTCATAATCATCTGGATGTTCTGTTTTGAATTGTGTTTCAAGTGCAGTAGAAATATCTGAGAACAATTCATCTAATGACACTAAATAATCATAAAACCCTTTCCATGTTTGCACCAATCGTTTCGGTGATGCAAAATCCTCAGGAATCCTCAAATAACCAAATTTTTCATCAAGATTATGATAAATACTCCTGATACAGTCTACAACCTCATTCGAGCGATAAAACTCAGCATATGGTCTTCCATATCCGACATTATATTCTCTCATGGCATCAAAAATATCTCGCTTTTTTGCCTTAAGATAATTTCTGAAATGCTCACGGGACTTTGGTAATAATTCAGGTGTGTCTGCCATAATATTTCATCTTTCTGCCGCCATACTTACCGGCTGGTTTTGAATTTCATATTCATTTACTGATACCTCAAAATCAATTGCATTCACCCTTCTTTGCCCGGTCATTAACTCATGCAGCAGGGATTTGAAAAGGTCGGAGAGTGTTTGTTTTTTCTTTTTATCGAACGAAATCTGATTATCAAGTTTGATGAACAATTCTGCAATTTCTTTCTGTTCATCCAATGTTGGCATAGGAATATGGGTTTCTTCTAAGATAGTTTTACTTAAACGCTGTCTTCCTGTTGAACCCTCCATTTTATCTGTCAACTGTTTTCTAATATCATCTTTCAATAAATAATAATACAGAAAATTCAAATCACTTTGATTCTTTTTTGATTTCAATGGAATTACTTCGGTTGTGGCAAACGAAAAAGGTTTACTTATATTCACAAAGCCTTGCTTACCGTTCTCAAAGGAAGGTGTGATTTTTGCCAATAGCAAATCACCATTTTCAACATATGTACCGCTTGATATGGTAGGTCGAAGTTCATAAGATTTGATATACCGTTCTGTAATGGGGACAATCTCCATTGGAATAAATGGGACTGGAAATTCTATCTCAAGCCCCCTTGGTTTACTTGTAAAATCGTACATGCGTCCAATTTTACTTACTTCCCAACTCTCCGGCACCAATCCGATTTCAGTCTGTTTTTGTTTTTCGCCCTTCGTTCCCTCGGTAAAGAGCTTTTGCATCAGAGCTTTTTTGAGTTCGGATGTGGTTTGAATTATTTTGTACTGTTGTTCGATGTATTTTTGAATCGTACTTAGTACATAGGAGATTTTGCATTGTTCTAGGAATTCTGGTCTATAGACAGTTTTTTCCTTAAGCAACTTAAAGTGCCGGTTATACCCTCTACTCGGTATATCAAAACTTAATAATTGATAATAGAAAAAGGTTGGTTCAAATAGCTCTGTATTGGGAGATAAAACCTTTGTGCCATCTGCACCAACAATGAAAGGGAAATCGACAAACTTAAAACATCTTGTGTGGTCTCCAAATATAACATATGGCAAACCATCTTTAACTAATTTATCTTCTTCATCGGAATAACCAGCAATGTAATCTTGACCTTGGTCAATAACAGGGAATTTTCCAGTTTTATGTATTTCAGAAGCATTTATTTGACTTGACCTGCCTACATTATTATCAACCAGACAGTCCGAAAACTCATATTTTCCCCACTCCAACATCATATCCCCAGCTTTTCAAAAATGGTTTTCAATTCAGAATTGTAAACCGCAGTTTCTTCTTCAAGTACATTCAATTCATCTACTATCTCAGCAATGGGTCTATATACTTCAGCATCGGTAATTTGAATATAACGACTGGGAGAAATGTTGTAATCGTTTTTTACAATTTCTTCCTTGCTGACCAGTCGTGCGAATTTTTCTTCTTCCTTGAATTCCTTGTAGTAGCCGGAGATTCGTTCAATCCCATCCGATGTTATAAAGTTCTTCGGGTCACCCTTCTCAAAATCCTTTCCAGCATGAAGTAGATAGATTTTGTTCTTGTGCTTTTTAGATGTGTTAAGGAATATGACAATTCCCGGAGCAGAAGTATTGTAAAACAGGTTGTCTGGTAAGTATATCACACCTTCTATCAGGTCATTGTCGATAAACCATTTACGACAATCCTTCTCTTTATTTTTCCCCTGATTACCACTCCCACGACTGGCAGCCCCTGTATCTAAAACGATGGCAGCTCTACCGGTGTCATTTAAACTTGTATAGATATGCTGCACCCATCCCCAGTCTATTTTTCCACCACAGCTTCCAGCAGGAAAGCGTTCCATTTCATCATTGATGAAAAAGTCATCATTGATGTACGAAAGACTGTCCCTCCCCTGATTCCACATCGGATTTGCCACAACACGGTCAAAGGTTCTCAGTTTACTTTTGCTTCTGAACTTGGGTGATTTCAAAGTGTCCCCAATCTCGATTTCACCTTCCATGTCATGAATCACCATGTTCATTTTACTCATTGCCCATGTAGCAGGTGTAAATTCTTGTCCATAGAGTTTTAGGGGTGCATACTTGTCCTTACTTTTCAGTCTCATTTTTTCTTCCAGAACCAACTCACATTTTACAAGCAAACCACCACTACCACAGCATGGGTCATAGATTTCCATTCCGGGTTCAGCATCCATCATCCTTGCCATGATGAATCCAACCTCAGCAGGAGTATAGAATTCACCGGCACTCTGTCCACTTCCTTCAGCGAATTTTCTTATAAGGTACTCGTAACTTCTCCCAATGATATCTGCTTCAACATCCTTCAATCCCAAGCGTTTTTCGGCTATCTTCTCAATCAGTTTACTCAACCGGTCATCATCGATATCTCTTTGTCCGTGAGTTGTTGCGTTAAAATCAATGCGGTCGATTATACCTTGTAGATTTGTATTCTCTTTTGAAACCGAACGAAGTATGTCGGTCAGTTGCCGTCCAATCTTATCGCTCAACTTCCTGATTACATCCCAAGTTGATTCCAGTTCAGGATTTTTGGGTTTCAGTGGCATATAAAACCGAACCAATGATTTATCTCTCTCCACCAATTGTAATGCCTTTGTCCGTGATTTCACTTTCTCGGCAATACGGTCAATCTCGTCATCGAAAACATCACAAAGTCTTTTAACAAATATGAGTGGTAAAATATAGTCCTTGTATTTCGCTGCATCAGCAGCACCTCTGATACAACACGCTGCATCCCAAATCCACGATTCCATGGATTTTACTTTTTCTCCGCTTCCATTTTGTTTAGCCATTATTGCTATATTTCATATTTAGTTTCTTCGTAAAATACTTGGGACATTGTCTTGTAGGGCTTCAATCTTTTCAATTATTTGTTGTACCCATGTTGGTACTTGAGCCTGAGTAGTAATTTGTCTTCTTACCTCTTTAAAAAGTGAAAGTCCCTTTTTTACAGTTGCAAAATTCAAATTCTCATTGAAAGTCCTTTCGAATCCTAAATATTTTTCATTAACTGTGCCATTTGGAAACTCTGATTCAGTACCAAAGAAGCCTGTCAGCACTTTATTCTTGTTTATTGTATCGGTTTCATCTGCCGTACCCTGATGTTGCTTGTCCCCATCAAATATGATATAACAAGGGATTCCAAATTCAGAATATAAGCGGTAAAAGCGGTCAATATCATTTTTATCTCCACATCGCACAATACTGACCCCTTTAGCTATGTAATCATAATCCAATAAATTGAAAAGGTAAGGAAGACAAAGCGATTCACTTTGACCCTCAACTAAAATCACTTTTTTAGCGAAGAATGCTTCATTAGCTTTTTGTGTGTCACCCGTTTCTTCATATGCATTCTTGTATTGAAGCATCAGGTCAGCCTCATTAGTTTGTATTCCTGTCCTCAGATTAAGGTCTGTTAGAAAATCACTTGGTTTGGCGGAACGAACATAAGTTCCATCAGTAGCGTTTTTTCGAACTATGAAGATTTCATGGAATCTCCCCACCGTTAGAAAGTCTGGAGAATGTGTCGTATAAAAAACTTGTGTTCCACCGTCAGCCAATTCTTGTAAAACCTTATAGAAATTTCGTTGTGCTTGAGGGTGCAGGAACAACTCAGGCTCGTCAATAAAAAGAGGTGTACTATTGTTAAGCTTTATTTGTGAATATGCTTTTAATACAGCTATGGAAATAGAGGCTTGAACTCCCATCCCCAAATGACTGGCCTGAAAAGAAAGATTTAAGTCACTCTCATGAACGATTAACTGGAGTGTTCTGAAGAAATTCCAAGGGTCATATAAATTCAAGTCAATTTTAAAATCTGATTCCGGTTTATTGAGTTGTTTAGCACTTTCTCGTTGAAGTGTCTGAATAAATTGCTTCATAACCTCAACTCCCTGTTGGTTACGAACGGAAAATAGAATTTCATCCCTTATCTGTTCGATGCCTTGTTTAAATAGGTCGGTCTTTTTGGTTACTTCTCCTGTTTCTTCATTTACTACTTCGTCATTCTTGAACATCTCGTTTATGTCAAGTAGAATTCTACCTAAGAGAGACCAACGATTTGAAGGCAAATAATCAAGTATTGCCCTGTCCACTCCTAAGTATCCAGAACAATAACGCTGTCTTTCAACATCTGTAATGTATCCACCTGATAAATTCAATCCTGATTTTGTATTCCCTCTGCTGTCAGTCCAGTTTTCAGCTAATTGTAATCTTTGCCCATTATCAAAATGAAGTGTTATTGAAATTTCATTGTCAGAATCACCCATGTAGTGGTCTTGAGCTAAAGTCGAATTGAATGAAGGGTAGACCGGCCCAAGAGACCAATTTATAGCATCAAATATATTGCTCTTCCCAACACTGTTTTCACCAATAAAAGCATTAAGCTTTGGTGAACATTCCATGTCAATTATCTTTATACTTTTGAAATTTTTTATCGTGATTCTATCTATTTTCATTCAGCAGATTGTTGATTAATACCATCTTTATAAAGTAAGCACAAGACTACCGTTTTTATCTCGAAACCATTAACGGTAAAAATTAGCATTCCCAACACACCAGAAAAGAGTCCTTTCATTTTTATAATCAATGTGTTTGGTCATCCAATCATAAGCCTTGGCCTCATAAATACCGTCCAAGTTCAGTTTCTCAGCAACAGTCATCTTAACATTCTTACAATAAGGATATCCCGTTCCTTTAACATAAATATAGGGCACTGAATTTTCTATTTTTCGAATATCATTCCTTCTTTCCTCTCCTGAGACATGTACAATATAGATAGTTTTTACCTTCTTCCCATACTTTTTAGTACCTCGAAGGATGGCTCCCGAAGTGATACCGCTACCGCAGGGAATTACGAGATTGTCCAAATTGTCTGGTAAATTTTCAGCTTGATTGGCGATACAATCAATCACAACGGGATTCCTATCGATGTCGATTCCGAATTTGATAATATAAAAGTTCTTTCCCTTCCCTTCATCCCAAAGTTCCCTCAGATGAAAAGTGACCACCTTGTCAAAGCCTTGTGTGGCTATGGTTTTAGCTGTTCCATTATTCCTGAATATCTCTTTAACGAACTTGTTTTCGGCTAATGTCTCTGGAAGAACCCGGCCATACCCTACAAAACAACCAAGACCATAAGCTTTAGCCACCCGACTGACTATCATTCCCTGCGGGGAATGGATACCACATGAGGTGGCTACCTTTGAATTATACTCGTTTCGAATCAGGTCGAGATTGTGATAAATGAGATTAATGGCCTGCCGGATTTTCCCCCCATTGATTTTCTCATTCGGGAAAGGCATGAAAAGGTCGTCCCGTTTGAATAAGACACCATCGTATTCCTCAATCGGTGTGAGAACCGAGGCTTTCTGAATTAATTCATCCATCTTGGTGGGTTTCATTGGTAAAATTAGCAATTCTTACCATATAAATGTCCAACATATAGGTTTGTCAGCGTTCTGACAACCTTAAATCGAGAGAAGGTGTTTCTGAGCGGTCAATTCTGTTGTTTCCATTTTTTTTCTTCGAGCGGCTTCCTGAAATTTGTCCTACAAGGGTGGATAAAAAACCCTATTCAAAAAGGATGTATATGGACAAGTGTAAAATTGGTTTAACTCACACTATATCAATCTAATGAGATTTTCATCAATTTGTCGGTATAAAATGGATAATAAACAGTAGTTAAATCACCATACCCATCGATACATGAAAGTAGCAATCTATGCAAGAGTCAGCACAAAGACCAAAGGTCAGGATGTAGAGAACCAGTTGATGATACTTCGGGAGTTCTGTATCAAGATGGGCTATGAGGTCACTAAGGAGTATACTGACCAAGAGAGTGGTCGAAAATCAGACCGGCCAGCATTCATTCAGTTGTTTTCAGATGCTGCGAAACGGAAGTTTGACCTTTTACTTTTCTGGTCACTTGATAGATTCAGTAGGGAAGGGACTCGGAAAACGATATTCTACCTTCAACAACTTGATGATTACGGAATCCTTTACAAATCTTACAGTGAACAATATCTGGATTCCAGTGGAATTTTTAAAGATGTCATTATCTCTATTTTGGCAACTCTGGCCAAACAGGAACAAATAAGATTATCGGAAAGGGTTCGTGCAGGGTTGGAGAAAGCGAAATCTAAAGGTCGGGTTGGGGGTCGACCAAGGATACCTCAGGAAGTTATTGACCAAATCTTAGTTCTGAACCAACAGGGGCTGTCAATGAGGAAGATTGGGACAGCGGTGAATATCCATCACCGGACTGTTGCTCAATATTTAATCCAAGACTAATGCCCGATATTAATTCTTTGATTGCAATCTGAGTCTCAATCTTCCCAAATAATACTTAATAATGTTTTATATCTCTTTGTAGGAATACAGTACTCATAAAAAACAGTATCTCTATCGTCATATTTATTAAGGGAGAACCAAGTTGACTTATTAATTGTCTGCGCTTTCTCCTCCATCTTATAGACAAAATCGTAATTACTTTCAATGTATTCCGTCGCAACCGAGTTTACTGGTGGCGACAATTTATTAAAATCTCCCATCCAAACATTCATTAAATCAGATTTTTTCCAATACTTGACCTTCCCATTTTCAACAAAAACAAGGCAAATCGGATGAAGGTCAAACTGGAAGTATCGGAAAACTGTTGCCGTAAGGCTTGTTTTAAATCTTTCAGATAATTGTTTAATTAATAATGGTGAAAATTTCTTTCCTTTTGCTTCTTTTAAAAATAAGTTCTCTGGCATTAAAAGTTCACTTGCAAATTCATTCGCCTCTAGCTCCTGCTTGCCATCTTTTAGTTCTCTCTCCATTCCTGAGATTATATTGAAATTTTTGAATGTATCCTCAGGGAGTTGAATGCCTTTGTGCATAAAAAAATGTCCAATCTCGTGTGCTGCCACAAATCTTTTCCTTTCAGGAAATTGAATTTTAGAGTTTACCTTTATAATTGCCATTCTTTCTCCAAAAATAATTTTCCCATCACAATTTGTCATCTCTTCTTCAACATAAATCACACCTATTCCGGAAACAAACAAATCCATCTCTAAATCTGTAATCTCTTCGAAACCAAGCTGGGCTAAGAGATTTTGTGCTTGAAGGGATGAATTAGTCTTCATGCTTGTTTCCTTCCATCTGTTCTAAAAGTTCAATAAGGTTCTTATCCTTGATAATCTCAACAATGTCCTCTTTCGATAACTTGTCAAGGTTTCGATATAGAGCAAATGAAGGATTTTGTTGAATTATTTGTTTTAGAAAGGATATCGGTTTCTCAACGTTCAGCAATATTGCCTCTTGAAATTTCTTTGCAATTTCTAACATCCGCTCATTATGAATCTTTTGGAGCTTTGCTTTAAATAAAAACATTGTCTGCTTCTTCTTTCTATTGTAATCTTCAATGTTCTCGATACTTTCATTTAGTGAATTACGAATTGTATCGGAATCTGCTTCTAAATAGAAGTTGAAAATAGCATCTATGATGTTATTTTCCAAATCATTTTTCATATGAATATCTTTATCTGTTCCTGTAACTTTGGTATTCTCCTAATCAGCCTCTTAGCAATGTTGTAGACTTCCTTAACATCTTTGTTTAACTGATTCGCAATGTCTGAAGGCTTCTTTATGCCATCGACCCAACAATCAAAAACATTAATTTCATCTTCATCTGCGCCTTCATCGATTAAAATGAAAATTGCTTTATCCCTTAATTCATCACTTTTCCCGCAATCTGCTGTATCGCTGTCCAGATATTTAGGGTCATCCACAAATGATTGTCTTTTCGATTTAACAAAATTACTCATGTGACTTCTCAGGCATCCAAATAAGAATTCTTTGAATGAACAGGTTGCTTTGTTCCAATCTCGGTCACCTTCTGCGACCTTCATCAATACTTCTGCTACAAAATCTTCAGCCTGTTTCCCCTGAAGGTCTTTCAACCCGATTGTTTTAATATAGGTATAAGCATAGGCAGTCATACTGTCTATTAATTCGTCCATATTGTTGATTTTCAGAGCTTCTTCTAAGGTCATGGAGAACTATCTAATATAGAATGCTAATATCCGAAGAAAATTCGCCACTGATGGCAAAAAACACTCAAAAGTTAGCATACTATATTAAGAACCAGACTGACAAGAAGGCTGGCGACAGTTTTGGGTCGGTTTGTTGTCAGATAGCTGGAGATATAAACTTCTAAAAATTAGTACTATGAGTAAGAAAAATCAGCATGTCGTTCCCCACGGAGATGAATGGGCGGTTAAAGGAGCAGGTAATGAGAAGGCCACGAAACTTGTTCCTACTCAGGCAGAAGCCATTAAAATAGCAAGAGAAATTGCTATAAATCAGAAATCAGAGTTAGTAATTCATCGGCCTGATGGAACAATCAGAGATAAAGATTCCTACGGTAACGACCCTTGTCCCCCAATTGATAAAAAGTAACACCAAATGAAAGGCATTATTAGTTTTTCGATTGGCCTTATAGGTCTTATTATATGTTTCTTTCTGGTTGATGCCGAACCTAAGGCGACGATTTTTAAAATCGCTTTGGGGTTTGTTGTCGGTGGAATCATAGAATTCATTGTCTATATCATTGAAAACAGGAACAGGTGGAATATACTGAAAACTTTGATTCTAATGCGAAATAAGCCTGTACGGGTAACCATAGCATATTTGTTCAGAATTGAAATGAATGGGAAATATATCCTCATTAAAAGGCATAAAAAAGATAACCCCGGCTATCAACCGATTGGTGGTGCCTACAAATATTTAAAAGAGGAAAATCGTGAGCTTTTCGATAAGCTTGGGGTTGAACCATGTCATTTTGTTCCAAGAGATGAGGATACTGAGCATGATTTACGGGTTATAGTAAATAAAAGAAAGAACCTTGTGAAGTTACTGCGATGGTTTGAAAGTCGAAAAAATAGGGAGTTAGACCCTTACAGGGAATTCTATGAAGAATTGGTCGAACCGGGTTTTTTATCAAAAAATGTTTTTAAACACATAAAATATATATTCATTGGAAAGCATTTGGAAGGCGTGTTGAAATCTCCTGTTTATCCAATTGATGAGCTTCGGTATGCTGAAATATTTGAGTTGCGGACTGAAGATGACGCACAAAAGAAAGAAATAATGAACTTGTTAAAATTTCAGGATGAAATACTTTTTGCCACTCCGGATGAGATTAGAAAAAAAGCTTCTCACGATGGTAAAGTAATCCTATCACATTCATTTAAAATTTTACCATTATGTTAACAATAGAAAATAAGTACACTCAAATTGATGACCTGCTCGACAAAATGGCAGAGGAGATTCAACTGGATTCAACGCGTTATGAACGCATGAAGACAAGTTATGAAGCTGTAAAAAATTGGATTGAAGGCGATGAACTTTTTTTTCATCCATACAGGTATGATGTGTACCCTCATGGTTCCGTAAGAATTCTAACCACTGTAAAGCCAATCGGGAAAGATGAATTTGACTTGGATATCGTTATTCACTTGAAAAGCACCACACCCCACACCCCGCAGCGGATTTATGCTGAATTAAAAAGAAGGATTGGGGAAAATGAAAAGTACAGAGGAATGATGGAACTTAAAAACCGCTGCATCCGACTAAATTACGCAGGAGACTTTCACATGGATATATTACCCGGTATCCAAGAGAGTGAATATGACCAAAATAGAATAAAAGTGCCTGACAGAGAGTTGGGGAACTGGGTAAGTAGTAATCCACGAGGGTATGCAGAATGGTTCTTTGGGCAGGCAAATATGGTTAAGGTAAGTCTTCTCGAAAAAGCGTTTAGTGCCGAGAAACTCCCCATTGATAATTTTAAAAACAAAAAGCCTCTTCAACGCGCAGTTCAATTGATTAAGCGGTATAGAGATATATATTTTATCAAGGATGATACCTATAAAACATCAAGTATCATTCTCACCACAATTGCTGGAGTTTTTTACTCTGGTGAGGAAAGCATTTTTGAAACTATTGACAAAATTATTACGACCATACGAGCTAAAGTCAATGAACCAATAGTTAGATTGAAGATTGTAAATCCCGTGAATCCAAATGAAGATTTTACTGACAAATGGGATACAGAGCCTGAATACTATACCGAGTTCAAAAAATTCGCTATCCATCTTTACAATGAGTGGCAGAAATTAAAAAATGAACTGGGGGTTCTGGAAGAGGGAGATATTATGAAAGGTTTGTTTGGGAATGAAACCTTTGTAAAAGCCCAGACCAATCAAACCCTGTTCCTTGAAGGTTTACGAAAACAGAGAGATTTAGGAATAAACAGGGTATCCGGTACGCTTACCAATTTAGGCTCAATTGGTGCTTCGACCATTAAATCTAACACTTTTTATGGAAGTACAGTGGAATGAGAGATAGGTCTATTGCTGAACAGATTGCTTCCATGAAAAGTAAATTTCCACAATTTAGTGCGAAATTTACTTCACATTGTTCGATGAAAGTAATTGGTAATCTTCGACCTACATCAAGAAGTACTGTTTATGAATTTGAATTGAAATTCAATTTGGTTGATAAACCAAAGATTAGAATAGTTTCTCCTGCATTACGAAAGAATTTTAAGGCTGAAGAAATACCGCACTTATATCCCGGTGAGCTGCTCTGCCTATATCGACCTAAGTACGGAGAATTTAAAAGAACGGATTTTTTATGTGATACAATAATTCCATGGGCTTCATTATGGCTTTATTATTATGAGGTTTGGCATATGACCGGCCTATGGCTAGGCGGGGGAGAACATCTTGAATAAATATTACCACATACAACATTTTTTAACTTCCACCGATTTCTGACAAACTTCCCAACCCCATTCCAGTCCCAAAAGGGGTTTCACTTCAAACATGAAGTGTAACCGCTAAAAATATCTTAAATCGTTGATAGACAAACCATATCGTTTGACCATCCTGATTTCCACCCATTTTTCTAATTCACTTTTGTTCCCTCTGCTTTTTTTGGAAACCGCATAGCCCCATCTTTGTCCCATAAATTTTTAAACTGCTTTATATGAGCATGGAAGGACAAAAAACAAAAAGTGATTTCATCGAATGGGATAAGCTCCAACTTCTGACCCAACAACTGGAGCGGGACAAGGATTACAAGTTCTGTTTACTTATAACCACATCGATGTATCTGGGAACAAGAATCGGGGACACACTTCAACTCCGATGGAACGACCTGATGGGTCGTGAACACCTTGAACTAAAGGAAAAGAAAACGGGTAAGACCAGAAAAATACTGATAAACCACCATCTGATGGAGACCATTATCAGAATCCACAAGAAGATGAACCCTCAAAACCTCGATGACTTTATATTTCTGAACGACATGGGAACAAAACCAATCTCCCAACAGTTCGTCAATGGAAAGCTAAAACGACTGGTGGTAAAGTACCAGACGGTGAAAGACCCGACCAAGGTGAAGTCCCATTCCATCAGGAAGTCGTTTGGTCGTAGGGTGTATGGGAACAGGATAACCGGTCAGAGTGTGGACTGCTGCTTCTCAATGAGGTATTCAACCACTCCAGTATCAAGACCACCAAAATCTATCTGGGTATCCGTGAAAAAGAGCTGTCATCGGTGTACGAAAACCTGTAAACAACCGATTTGGATACCACGGGAAGTACCTTATATCACTGGGATTTTCAAAATATTTTCATTCTGGGACAAAAAATCTGGTCTTTTGGCCAAGATGGAACTATTTATAGGTATAACCTTAAAAACCATCATTATGGAAAATTTGTACAACAAACTCAGTTCAGAAGAATACCGCAGGCGTTTTTACGTCTTGGTGGTTTACAGAACCACCAAGACGCTTCTTGCGAAGGTGATCCAGTTCAATGATCAAATCAGTCAGTGGGGAACTAAATGAGGGTTCGACCAAGGATAGATCAAAGTGTATGAATCTTGGCTCAGTCATTTGAGTATGAATTTGCAAACATTTGATAAATATAGCACATTTATTTGACAATAAATATTTTATATGGCTATTTATCAATCATCTATCAAGTTAATGACTGAGTTATCTTTTGACTATTCAGATAATGACAATTGACAATAAGGAAGCTAATTATTTGATTTAAGGGTTAGGTCGTAAGATACTTCTTCATTTTCTCAACAGGATATGCATACCCAATCGTCCTCATCGGTTTTTTTAATTTATTATCTCAGCTTTTTTCGTGATTGGTTAGCCAAATCCAGAGGCACTTCCATCAAAGCGCCCTAAACTTTCCCCTACTAAATTACAAACTTTTATAGATTCAAAAACAATCCGAAAAAAAAAAGGAAGCCGCCCAAAATGAACGACTTCTTCTCAAGCTTCGTAAGTAACATCAGTGTTATTCCCGGGTTTGACCTGTAACGACTTTGTCCAAAACAGAAGGGGGAATCCCCGTATCTCCTCCCGAGATCACCATGGAAATTAATCCCGATTATGTTACGGAAGTATTCGTGGCCGGGCTCCGAAACACCTGGTTCAACCTCTTTCATCGTCTCAAACAGTCCGGGATTTTAAAATCCTTTCATGGAAATCGCGAAAGTGGTAAGCTGTTAGCGGCTGGTTTTGTTTGCCTTTTGAATCTTATCATAATCGGTTAAAGCCAATTTTATACTCGAAATTACCAGATCGGGTTCATCCGTTTGAACAAAATGGCTTGAGTTTGAACAATAAAAGAGCTTCCCGTATTTCAGGGGATATAAAAGCTCTATCCATCGTTTCATTTGGATGTTACTATTAATCCTCCACATTTTTTCCCTGTCATAAATTGTCGGTGGTTCAGAATCAGAAAAACCACCTGCCTTAATAAAATGTACTGGTACATCTGGCAAAGGATTCCGGTCGCACTCTTCAAAATCTGTTTTGGTCAATTGTCTTGATATTTTCACTTCTTCTATATAATACCTTGGCATTTCTGTATAGAGTTTTTCAATAAAAGTCTTATACGGTTGCCCAAATATAGAATCAATCTGATGCTGGGTAAGTCCAATTTCCAGATAAGGCAGGTCGCCCATCCCCCTTTTTTTTGTGAAATCAATCGGATCAATAAAAATAAGACCCGCAATTTCATTGGGATAGTATGAGGCAAAACTTCTAATATAGGCTCCGCCAAAAGAATGTGATACCAATAAATAAGGAGGTTTTAGTCCTTTCCCTAACAGCATTTCTCTCAAATTATTAACAATATGCTCAGTTGTAGGAGGCAGGCTGTCATCTTCGGACTCTCCAATC
>JALNWG010000038.1 GCA_023231005.1 Bacteroidales bacterium
GGCCCGGACTTATTTTTATCCGGCCCTCACCCTGAGCGCTACGGGAGGATACAGTGTGACCGACTTATCCTACCTTTTCAATGCTCCCATGTTGGCGTTAAACATAGCCGGAGGCCTCGTCCAGCCCATTTTAAATTACGGACAGAACAAGCAACGCTTAAGGGGTGCCCAGGCCGATGAGGAGGAATATCTTATTACTTACAGGCAGAAGCTACTTCAAGCCAGTAATGAAGTTGTGAATTCCCTGCACAGTTATCAGATGGCCACCGAGAAAATGACGATCCGTACAAAACAGATAGAATCTCTGGAAAAGTCGGTAGATTATACATTGGAACTGCTGAAATATACCTCCAACACCAACTATACCGATGTGTTGACTGCAGAGATGAACCTTCTTTCAGCTCAGCTGAGCGGGGTCGGCGACAAACTGCAACAGCTGCAATCCGTCGTTGACCTGTATCAGAGCCTCGGCGGTGGATGGAAAAATTAGAACCAGCTTAGGATACAATCCTCGTTAACAGAAAAAAAATGGATCGTTGTGATTACCGTACAATTGCCGAGAGGTTACGGTATCGGTGGCGATGGAATGTGGGCAAAGATTGCCGTTGATATCGGTTTTCAATAGCCATCTGTAAGCATGACCACCTAAATCTGTTCAATGACCACCTCCCAACCACCTGAAAACGGATAATATTTCCCCACTAAATAAGAAGGCAATTTGACGAAATGTGATAAAATATTCAGTAATGGTCTTTCCCTGAATTCAGCGTGTACGAGTGAAGTGTGACATTCCTTCATTCGGTAATCCGCAGTCAAATTCATTGTTTTTAATAAATCGCTCCAAAAATAGCTGCCCATATCAAATAAATGAGCAGGGTATGGCATCCCAAATGTTTTTCCCAACCGCTTAAACCCTTTGTAAAAAGGAAATGAATAGGGTGTTCGGGCATAAAATATTCCCTGTTTTTTCATCTTTTGCAATAACAATGAAATGGTCTGCCTTGGATTTTTTAAATGCTCCAGAATTGCACTTGCTATAACAATGTCAAATTCGTCGGATAAAGGAATTTGATCGAGGGTTTTATACGAACATTGAGAAATCGAATTCTCATTCCGGTCGGGTACGGTATTATAATCAACAACCGAAATGTCTATTTTCATAGCAATTCCGGAGGAGAGCAAGGATTGACCAAGACATTGTGAAACCGCCCCATCACCTCCTCCAAAATCGAGAATCCGGAATGTCTCCCTGGGACTTAAATTTCCAAGATATTTTAGTATATGATTTGCAAAGCGCCGGGGATCAATCTTTTTTCGCGTGTTTTCTCCCTTATCATCATTAGCATAGAATTCCTTCAGGGATTTTTCGGTCGGCTGAGGGTTGAAAAAACCGATGAAGCAATTATTACAAGTATAAATTTTAATATCCGGCAATGGACGATCAGAATGTGTTGTTCCGATAATAGTTAAGAAGTCTGTATAGATATTAATATCCGGTGATGAATGAATGTTTCCAATATACTTAATGGAGCTTGAACCGCAAAAAGGACATCCTTCAAACGCCTTTTCAAAATAATTTTCTTCAGGGATGACCACTCCGTGTTTTTCTTTATTTAAAGCAATTTCCATCCGATAATTCTTTAATTCGATATAGTCCAAAAAACCGGACAGTAACTTAGGTCACCGCTAAAAATGGGATCAGCCCGGTTAATAATATAACAAAGGTATAGCATTATTTTTTCTAAAAAAAATTACCCATGTTTTATTATTTACATATATATCAGTCACATACAAAAGATTCCGCTGTGGCAGGCAGGCAGGCAGGTATTTCTTGTATTCAGCCTTTTGCAGTTGAAAACAGTGACGAAAGGGTTTTAATTACGGTTATTCTAGAAACGTGCTCTCAAAGCCATGACAAAATTTCTGCCTGGAGAAACAATTCCCGAACTGTAAGGCCGGTATCTCTGATCGGTCAGGTTTTCAATACCAGCGCTTACCGAAAGGTAATTCGTCAATTGATACAACGCTTTGATGTTTAAGGTGTACCACGAGGGAGAATAGGGGTTGCCATCATTGTCGATTGCATACATATAGGCTTTCCCTCGTTCTTCTTCTGGAAGATTCTCATAGCTGACTTTTCCGTTATATACAGCATAAAAATCGAGTTCCAGCTTGTTCGAATTAAAGGTGAGATGCGAAACGCCAAACCAGGGAGCTGCATGACGCAGTGGACTGTTGGTGCCGTCATCCAATTCTTCATCTCCTTTTTGATAATTGAACTGGGAAGTGAAGCCAAAACCGGCCGGAAGTTTCACTTCCAACCCGGCCTGAATTCCATAAACCGTAGCAAAAGCCGCATTCTGTATGGCCTGAACTTTGCTCATCTCGCCATCGTACATAATGCTGTCCAATCCGTTAAGTGTGAAATCTCTCCGTACCATGGCATTCTGAAGATAGGTATAATAACCGGTAAGGTCAATTTTACACACTTCTCCAAAAACTTTTGCTACCCCTATTTCAGCGTTGTAAGCATATTCTGCCTTCAGGTCGGGGTTTGGCACAACCACACTCCCCGGTTCGGAATCAAAAACCTTGCCAAGATCATCCACATTTGGCGACCGGAATCCGGTCGATAAATTAGTAGTTAACGACCATGATTCAGCCGGATTGTATACAAAACCAAGGTTTCCGGTCAGTGCACCATCATTGATCTTGACATCGGAAAATGGAAATGGATAAAACGCAAGGTTACTGCTAAAATCTGCATTCAGCGTGAAATAGTTGTATCGGGCACCTGCCTGCAACAAAAATTTCGGAGTAATCCTGAACTGATAGTTCAGATAAGCGGCATAAGATGCCCAGGTAGATTGCGGATAGCGCGAAGGTCCTGTAACAATGTTACCGGTTGTGATGTCTTCATCGGTTCCAGTGGATGCTACATCATCCCATACCAGTTCGACCCCATAGTAAAAGTGATGCTTCATACCCAACGATTTGGTAAAATCAGCGTTGATGGAGTAGGCATTGACTTTTTCCACGCGATTTGCCAGGGTTGATTTTTGAAACCCCCGGTCGTGCCTGCTTTCCCCAAATAGTTGCCAGGCCAGGCGAAGTGTAAACTGGTCATAAATAACGTTAGAGCAACTGTTGGTAACGGTAAGGTTGTTCATCATCCATTCCTGAGGGCCATAGTACCATTCAGCGCTTTTGGGTAACCCTTTTTTAGTCATGATCAGCCGGTCATATCGTGAATAATCGGTGGTAATGGAATAATGAAATCCATATTGAAATTCCCATTTTTCATTGGGCTTGAAACTGATTTTCTGCATCAGGTTCGTTTGCGAATAACCGGTGGTTTTCTGCGTCTTTGGATCGGCGTTGGTTACAACAACATCGGCGCTGTCGACACGTTCTACATACCAGTTACGCAGATATTCCTCAGGCCCATAACTCCCCATCTTCAGATCACCAAATTTATTATTGGAGAAACTGGTTAGAAATGCCCACTTTTTCCAACCGACATTAACATCGAAGTGGCCGGTTACCTCATTGTTGGCCGAAGAATAACGAGCCAGCGCATTACCACTGATCAGGGGTTTTGAAGTAAGCGAATATTGCGGAGTTAATGTTTGGAAACTCATCACACCGGCAATAGCGTCACTGCCATAAATAAGCGAGGCAGGACCAAAGATCACTTCGGCGCTTTCAAAGGAAAACGGATCGAGAGAAATCACATTTTGAAGGTTCCCGCTCCTGAAAATGGCCGTGTTCATGCGTACTCCATCCACCGTATAAAGCAACCGGTTGGTTGCAAAACCACGGATCATGGGGCTTCCCCCACCTTGCTGACTTTTCTGGATAAAAACTTCTCCAGTCGAACTTAACAAGTCGGCCGTTGTTTGTGGATTACTCAGGTTCACATCATTCGACGATATTACCAGAATTTTTGCCGGAATTTCCCGTTGATTCTGGTTCCATCGGGTGGCTGAAATAATTACCTGGTCAAGGTTGATCGTAGTTTGATTCATTGTGATCAGGAAATTTGCCTTTTCAAGATTGGCAAAACTAGTCGTGATGGTCTGGTAACCAATCATCCTGATTTCTATCTTCTCAGCTCCTTTAAGTGTTGATATATCAGCCTGACCCTCCGAATTGGTAAGTACAAATGCATGCGGACTTTCGCTGGTTAAGGTAACCAGGTCAACAGGGAGATCATTATTTCCGTCTTTCACGGTGACAATCTGGGAATAGCCGATAAAATTCAGGCTTAACAACAAGCACAGCGTAATAAATCGAGTCATCATCTTAGTATTATTAAGTTAAACAATTCAAAGATAATACTATCTTTGAATTTCCACTGTAGTAAATGATAAGCTGAGGAAATTAAATTAGTCGTATGTTTGCATAGATAAACCCCTTAAAACACCATCGCGTATGAAACCAATCTACTGGATTTGCATCTGCTCTTCCCTGATAATCAGCATTTCGGGGTGTAAAAAGACACACAATGATGACCCGGTTTATTATACCACAAGTTTTACCGTAAAAAATTCGGCCAATCTGTATAAAACAACCGGTTGTTTCAATCGCTTTTGCATTATGTCGGGCGTTTGCAATACTTTTTACCTTAATCCCTCCGAAATATCTACCAATTACCTCAATCTCGGATTCCCAAAAGCAGTGAAAACCGGGGATACATTTACTCAGGAAACCTGGGGTACTCACCTTTTATATACCGATAACCTGGGGCATCAATATTTCTCCAGCGCCTACGATACGCTCAACATCCACATTGATGTATGGGAAGGGCATGCAGGATGGGCAAAAGGAACTTTCTCGGGAAAATTGAAGTATACGGATCCGGTTTACGGATTGGATTCAGTATATATTACCAATGGAACTTTTACCAGTAAGATCTGGTACACACTACAATAAACCAGCTACGAATTTCTTAACTTCAATGTCTTTAATATTACCGATATGAAACATTCGATTTTCCTCTCAGCATTATTATTTTTAAGTTGCGTTTGTTTTGCGCAAATAGCCCCGAATAAGTATTTTGTGGCTTTTACCGATAAAAACGGAACTCCATATACCCTTGATAATCCGGAAGCTTTTTTAACGCAGCGTGCCATCGATCGAAGGAATAATCAAGGAATTCCCATTGTTGAGAATGACCTCCCTGTAAATCCCAACTACATTGCCCAGGTCAAAAATATGGGAGTCACCATTCTAAATCCAACCAAATGGTTGAATGGGATCACCCTCATCGCATCCGACACCTCTGTGATGGCTTCAATCCGGGCGCTCCCTTTTGTTTCAAAGGTTTATAAATGCATCGCCAACGAACCGAAAACCCCGGTTAATTCCGATAAATTTAAAATTGAAGAATCTTATGCTTCATCTCCTGCAAGGGTTCCGGAAAAAACTTCGGATGCCATTCCGGGTTTCAACTATGGGGATTCGTACCGGCAAATCAGCATGGTTCTGGGTACTTTTCTCCACGATTTGGGATACCGCGGACAAGGCAAGGTGATTGCCATACTGGATGCTGGTTTTCTGAATGCCGATTTTCTTCCTGTTTTTGATAGTCTCAGGGTTAATGGTCAGATCCTTGGTACCCGTGATTTTGTGTTGCCCGGGAATAACGTATATAACGAATACCAACATGGAATGGAAGTTTTATCCATCATGGGTGGAAATTATCCGGGATTGCTCATTGGAACCGCGCCCAAAGCTGATTATTGGTTGCTGAGATCAGAAGATGCCGCCACCGAAAACATCATTGAAGAATACAATTGGGTTTCGGCTGCCGAATTTGCCGACAGTGTTGGAGCCGACGTAATTAATTCATCCTTAGGCTATACCACATTTGATGATCCGAAATATGATCATACCTGTGCCGATATGGACGGACATTCTGCTCCTGCAACCCGTGGTGCCAATTTCGCCGCCAGCAAAGGAATCGCCGTGATCTGCAGTGCGGGAAATGAAGGTGGAACATCCTGGACATGTATGAGCGCTCCGGCAGATGGAGATTTGGTACTGGCCATTGCAGCCGTCGATTCCCTTGGCCACCGTGCAAATTTCAGCTCCGTAGGGGTAAATACAGCAGGACGCGTAAAACCAAATATTGCTGCCATGGGAGAATCTACTGTTGTTGCTTACCCCGACGGAAACATCGGACGTGGAAGCGGAACCTCCTTTTCCTCTCCAGTAATCGCCGGAGTAGTCGCTTGTTTATGGCAATCACGATCAAATGCAACGGTACTCATGTTGTACGATGCCATCCAGGAATCGGCAAGTCAATATAACACACCCGATTCTCTGTTGGGATATGGCATTCCTGACTTCTCCAATGCCTTTACCATCCTTTCAACCGGCGAAATCCAACAGGTCACTTCGGCTGTCTTTCCAAATCCTTTTACCAACCGTATAAACGTCCGGCTGAATGTTAAATCGAATCCGGAAATCAATCTGAAACTCTATGACAGGATAGGCAGGATTGTGGCTTCTAAAACCTTCCTCGGATCGCCTGGCGCAAACACCACTTACCTGGATAATCTTTCAGGGTTGACTTCCGGACTCTATCTTCTGAAAGTATCAGGAAATAACTTTACCGAAGTCATCAAAGTGGTGAAACAATAAGGATTACTTTTCCGGGTAAATTTATTTATCCAAGATAAGATTTAAGTAATTTGCTGCGGGAAGAGTGTTTTAACCTGCGTAAAGCCTTTTCTTTTATCTGACGTACCCGTTCACGGGTAAGATCAAACATTGAGGCAATCTCTTCAAGGGTATAGCTATGCGGAACGCCAATACCATAAAAGTAATTGATTATTTCCCGTTCTTTATCTGCCAGGGTAGCGAGCGAACGCTCAATTTCTTTTGATAACGATTCACGGATCAGCAAATCATCCGTTTCAGGGTCGTTTTCATTGACAAAAACATCAATCATTTTTATTTCTTCATCCTGATCGATGGGAGCATCCATAGAAATGGTACGTCCGGATATCCTCAGTGTTTCCGTTACTTTATGTTCCGAAATTTCCAATTCCGTGGCCAGTTCCTTTACCGAAGGAGGTCTTTCTAACTGTTGTTCCAGCTTAACCGTGGCTTTCGACATTTTGCTCAAAGATCCGACCTGGTTCAAGGGCAGCCTGACAATACGCGCCTGTTCCGCCAAAGCCTGAAGAATCGATTGCCGGATCCACCAGACAGCATAAGAGATAAATTTAAATCCACGGGTTTCATCAAAACGGCGTGCTGCCTTGATCAGTCCTACATTTCCTTCATTAATCAAATCCTGAAGACCAAGGCCCTGGTTTTGATATTGCTTTGCAACAGAGACTACAAACCGGAGATTTGCTTTGCATAATTTATCAAGTGCAGCCTGGTCGCCCATTTTGATTCTCTGTGCCAACTGAACCTCTTCATCGGCGGTAACCATCTCTTCCTTCCCGATATCGGTCAGGTATTTGTCGAGCGAAGCGGTTTCCCGGTTCGTGATCGATTTTGATATCTTTAATTGTCTCATAACCCGATTCCATAATAGACCCTAAGACCATTCGGATAGATCCCCTCTATTAGCGTCCCGCCCTGCCGGTTGGTTAATGCTTCCTTTAAATCAGCAGCAGTCCGCATCGGCTTACGGTCGACAGATAATAAAATAAACCCTTCCTTAATTCCGGCGGTTTTCAGTTTCCCGCTACCCAGCCCGGTGATTTTAAAGCCATAGTCCACATTAAATTTTTCTTTTTCTTCCTTTGTCAATTCCCGGAAAGCAGCTCCATGAATATTTATTTTACCTTCATTAGCAATGGCTTTCTTCGAATCTTCACTTTGCAACACAAGTGGTAATTCAATATCTTTCCCATCGCGGTGTACTACAATGGTCACTTTATCATTGGGATTTTTCTGACCAATTACTTCCATCAACTCTGATGTTCCATTAACCGCCATTTGATCAATCCGGATCAACACATCTCCTTTTTTCACCCCGGCTTTATCAGCAGAACCACCTTCAATCACATCCTCCACATAAACGCCCCTAAGATCGCTAAATCCTTTTTCTTTGGCAAATTGATCATCAATTTCGTGGTAATAAATACCGAGATATGCCCGCTGTATTTTACCAAATTTCATATAATCTTCAACAACTTTCCTCACGATATTGACAGGAATTGCAAACGAATAGCCGGTATAATACCCTGTTCCGGAAGCAATGGCCGCATTGATCCCGATCAACTCCCCACGGGTATTCACCAACGCCCCTCCGCTGTTTCCGGGATTGATGGCTGCATCGGTTTGAATAAATGATTCGATGGCTCCCTGCGAACCCAGAATATTGATATTCCTTGCTTTTGCACTTACAATACCGGCTGTTACCGTGGAAGTGAGGTTAAACGGATTACCCACTGCCAATACCCATTCTCCTATCTTCACTTCATCAGAGTTTCCATAGGTGAGGAAAGGAAGGCCATTTTCTTCAATCTTGATCAGGGCCAGATCGGTACTGGGATCGGTTCCTACAATCGTAGCCTTATAAACCCGCTTATCATTTAAAGTAACCGTGACTTCCGTAGCATCCTGAACCACATGGTTGTTGGTAACGATATACCCTTCGGGCGATATGATAACGCCAGAGCCCATGGCCGAATAGGGAGAAATGTATTCGCGGGGTTGGGGACGATCCCCAAAATTAAAAAACTGAAAAAAATCATCATAAACCATGCTTTTCTTCTGAAATTCTGATTTGATATGCACAACAGCATGAACTGAAATAGCAGCAGCGGCTTCAAAATCAGGCTGATTAAAAGCAGCACTCGGATTATAACTGACAGGGGTAATCGGAACCCCTTCGGGGTGGGGATTATAAAACTGCTTATGCTCAAAAACCTTGTTTATCCCAAGCGCAGCTGCGCCACCTATCAATGCAATTAAAAAAATTCCAACAATCCTTTTCATAGTTCGATTTCTTTTTTTTGCGTCGTTCAACAAACGGGAGATAACCGTTTTATATTTTTATCGTAGTTGTTAAATAGTGTTAATCTCCTGTTAAATAAACGTTAAAAAAAATGGTTCGACGTATTACTTTTCACTCTTTTTCCTGATTAAGTAGACACTCGTTGCATAAAAAAAGTTGTATATAATCAGTCTATGAAACCATTTTTAATCATTTTTATTTTTATCGCCGGCACCGGATTAAATTGGGTGTACCCAACTCGTCTCCTTAGGCCAGACACCTCGTGCCAAAATCGTGCCAATTTAGATTCTTTAAAAATAACAGGTCAATCTGTCAGGATTGCTTTCTGGAACCTCGAAAACCTCTATGATCCTTACGACGACACCACGAAACTGGATGATGAGTATACTGCCATGGGCGCTAAACACTGGTCGTACGGGAAATTCAGGATAAAGCTGAATCATCTTGCAAAAACATTGTTGGCCATCGGCAAATGGGAGCCGCCTGCCCTGATCGGATTTTGCGAAGTTGAAAATCGCTATGTTCTGAACAAACTGATATACGATTCTCCGCTTAAACCATGGAAATACAAATTTATTCATCATGAATCTCCCGATATACGCGGAATTGATGTTGCCTTATTGTATCGTCCGGCGCATTTCAAACCCATATTCAGTAAAAACATTCTCATCCGGTTTCCTTTTGACACATTGTCACAAACCAGGGAAATTCTCATGGTAAAAGGGGTGGTATTTAACCGCGACACCCTGACCCTGTTCATTAACCACTGGCCCTCGCGCCGGGGTGGCGCTCTGGCATCCCAACCCCGTCGCAATTATGTAGCTGCAATTCTCCGAAAAACCGTTGATTCCCTGCTCCAGGCCGAAACGTCCCATGGCATTGAATTATCCAACATACTCATCCTGGGTGACTTTAACGACGAGCCGACCGATGAAAGCGTGTGCCAGGTATTGGGTGCTGCCTACGACTCCTTTCCGTGCCGGAACCGAGGACTCTTCAACCTGATGGGGCCGAAACTGAGCCGCGAAGGAAGTCACAAATACCAGGGCAACTGGGCTTTGCTTGATCAAATCATCATTTCATCCTCCTTGTTACGGGGAAGCAACGGATTGCAAACCGAACCTTCGAAAGCCCATATTTTCAAACCCGGCTTTTTACTCGAAGAAGATGCCCGCTTTTTTGGCGACCGTCCTTCCCGTACCTATAACGGCCCAAAATACTTAGGTGGATTTTCCGATCACCTGCCGGTATATGTCGATGTATTGAAATGTTTTGCACCATGCACCCATGTTATTAAATGTCAATAATATCAAAACAAGTAGCAAACCAATGGCCGTTGATCCGATTTATACCGCTTTATACCGCCCGGGAATCAGGGAAATAATTGCAGAGATGTAGAAAATATACGCCAAAAGCGTTTTATAACATACTTGCATTATCTAAACAGACAATGCGGACCATAAATTAAAAATGAATTTCCATAAATGTTTTCTATTAGAAAACTATTGTCTAATTTTGCAGCATGTTTAACATCATCGCGCGAAAAACATTACTGGATTATTGCACAAAGTATCCCTTGGCAGCGCCTGCCTTGCAGGAATGGTACTAAGAAATGACACAGTGCAGATTTAAAAATTTTAACGAGTTGAAAGCAGTGTATGGCAATGCGAGCCTTATTGCCGATGACCGGGTGGTGTTTAACATCATGGGAAACCAGTACCGGCTGGTGGTACGAATTGTATTTACATTCAGGGCCATTCAGATAAAATGGTTTGGCACTCATGCAGAATATGATCAGGTGGAAGTATCAAGTACAGAATTTAAAAAGAAGAAATCATGAAGTTGAAAATTATAGCGTCGGACAAAGAATATCAACAATGCCTTGCATGGGCAGATGAGATGTTTGATAAGAATGTAACACCTGAGTCGCCTGAAGGGGAAAAACTTCAAATAGTCCTCTTGTTAATCAAGCAATATGAGGATCAAAACTATCCTGTTCCGAAACCAGATCCCATTGATGCCATAAGGAGTAAGATGGTTGATTTGGGACTGAAGGATAAGTATCTGGTTGGAAAAGTGGGCTCCAAAGGATATGTTTCGGCAATACTAAACAAACGTAAGCCGCTTACGCTTCAACTTGCCAGGTTGTTTCACCAGGAATTTGGAATCCCGGCTGATATTCTGTTGTCATAGTTTTGCATTCTGATTTCTGATGGTATTGTGGCTTTTTTGGCGACCGTCCTTCCCGCATCTGTAACGGCCAAAAATACTTGTGATATTCATCAAGAACCTTAATTGATAATTAAACAGAAAATCCGTATTAATCTTTTTTTTCGTTTAATATTCAGTTCGCTCATTCCAAATTTCAGGGTCTCTACTTGTATGGAATAGTGCTTCCACTTTTACTGTTTTTGTTTGCTCATTAACACGGAAATGTACCAGGTACGGGAATTTATCCACAGCCAAGCAACGTATGTCATCGTATTTTATAGCACAATGCAGGGCAGAAGTAGAAAGTTTTGCCGTTTGTTGTTTTATGGATTTATAAAGTCTGTCACCTAATCCGGTTTGCTTATCATTGTACCAGTCAACGGCTTCTACAATGTCGTTAAAAAAATCGGGGTTATATTCTACTGTAAATTTCATTTTCGGGCAGCCATTTTGCGTTCAATATCATCCCAAGAAAGATAGCTATTTGGCTGATTTTCATATTTCTTTATACGCTGCCTTACAATTTGTTTATGTTCTTCGGAAATTACGATATCGTCAACACTTTGTTCCGTCCATAACACCTCGCTAAGCTGCTGCTTTTCAATGGGCGATAACTGTTTAACAATATCAATTACCTGCTTAAAACTGAGTGGTACATTCAGCTGAATATGTTGTGCATTCATGGTTATTATCTTTAGCGTATTTATGTTTACTAATAAGTGCAAATTTAGTCAATAAAAGTGTACAATAAAAAATTGGACTCAATATTGTTATTTAAGGACAATATCCACGATTGCACTCACCTCAGGCATGAAATGCTGAACAAGGTTAAGGTTATAATCAGTAAGGTTTTGTTTCAATAAAATTAACGAATTCAATTCCGGTTCCGGCACATTGTAGTTTTCTTTCATGAATCGCTCAATAGCCTTTTTCAATATCACCCGGTCATGCCAGTCACCAATCATCATTTCGGTTTTATTCAAGATAGTGATTACTTCGTCAAGCCATTTTCCGGACTTGACCGAATAAACAAGGGTAGAAATGGTCGCCATGGCTTTCAGTATCTTCCTGATTTTATGGATGTCGTCTTCGTCGGGATCATTCAATTGTAAATTTTTAACTTGTTCAGCCTTATCTTTAATATATTCAGTTGTTTTTAAGCGAAGTTTGAATATGGAAATGCGATAACAAATTATTTCTATCATCTTATCCGTATTCATTAGTTCTGCCTCCTTGAATTGTTTCACCTTTTGAATAAACTTTTGAACAGCCTTTTGTTCTTCTTTCATTTGCCACTGATTAAAAGTGTTATAATCAATATCCAAAGGATGAGGGTTTTCAAGCAGAAGATAATTCACCTGTATCTCACGAATTTTACCAGCCTGACGATACAATGGTCTGAACAATTTGAAACCTCCCTGGTGTTTAAAAACAGTTGGATCCAGCATCTCAAAAAGACTATATAATTCAAAAATCCTTTTCACATCAAGTCTCGCCCGGTGTATATCCTTTAAATTACCTGTGATACAGGCTCTGTAAACATGTGATAGGAAAGCCGTAGTCTTTTTTCGGTAAAAAAGGCACAGAAATTCCCCTATCTCTTTTTTTTTCTTCTGGTTTATTCAAAATTATCTTTGGCCCCCATAAACAGGACACAACTCATTCAATCACCTGGTATATTGTAGCTTCGAACGGGCTGATCTGCATGTTCTGAAAATAATTGAAATTTCCCTGACTTTGGTGGGTCGAAAAAAGAATTTTACCGTATGTGTGCTCCGGCAAGGAGCGTGTTTTTTTCCGACCCATAAAGTTCAGGATTACAAGGATGCGCTCTTTTTCAGTATTTCTGTAATATGCCAGGATACCATCTTTTCCATTGTTTATTGGTAACCACGAACCCTGCTGGAGCGCCTCACTGGTTTTTCTAATCACAATTAAATTTCTGTACAGGTTCAGCAACGAAGATGGTTCACCCTCTTGTTGCCTGACATTTCGCAACCTGGTATCCTTGTTTAGCGGCAACCAGGGATTGCCTGTGGTGAACCCTCCCTTGGGTTCAGAAACCCATTGCATGGGGGTTCGTGCTTTGTCCCTACCAGAAAATAATGGCCAATATCTTTTCCCAAGCGGATCACGAATATTTTGTTTGCTGATGTTGCCATTATGCATGCCAATTTCTTCGCCATAATAGATAAATGGAGTACCTCTGAGGGTAAGCAATAAGACGGCTGCTACCTTTGCCTTTTCTTCCCTTTTCGTTCCCCATGGGAACCGGTCGATACTCCGAAACAGATCGTGATTCGACAGCACATTACATGGCCATCCATCTTGCGGGATACTATCGTACCACGTCTTTATACTTTTGAAATAGGAATGTGCATTCCAGCGGTTGAAAATCAGGGAAAAATCAAATGCCAGGTGCAAACCGTCTTTTCCTCTTGCCAGGTATCTTGCTGCGGTCTTAGCATCTCCCGGAGGCTGCGCGTATATTTCTCCAATGCCGACCCTATCTTCATACCGATTCAGTAACTCCCGAATCTTCCTTACAACTGCTACCGATCGTTTTCGGTTGCGTGTATATAATTGCTTCTGAAACGCCTGAATCCCAAATAATATCGGATTACTCCTGAACTTCTTATCCTTGGCTATCATATTGATAACATCAAAGCGGAAACCATCAACCCCTAAGTCAAGCCAGAATTTCATCTCTTTAAAAAAAACACCAGGCAGTTCCGCATCCCGCCAGTTAAGATCAGGTTGTTCCTCAAAAAAAGAGTGCAGATAATATTGACCAGATTGTTCATGGAATTTCCATGCGCTCCCGCCAACTGCCGATTTCCAATTATTTGGATGACTGCCCAGTACCGGATCCTTCCAGATGTACCAGTTTCTTTTTGGATTGTATAATGAGGAGGATGATTCAATGAACCACGGATGCTGGTCGGAGGTGTGGTTCAGGATCATATCAAGGATAATACGAATACCTGAATCATGGGCTTTTCGGAGAAGTTCCATAAAGTCTTCTAAAGTTCCGAACGTGGAATCGATTTCACGGTACCCGGATACATCGTACCCAAAATCAACCATAGGCGATTTGTACATGGGCGAAATCCAGATACCATCAATACCAAGTTGTTTTAAATATCCCAAACGTCGAATAATTCCACGAATATCACCTATTCCGTCACCGTCTGAATCTTGGAAACTTCTTGGATAAATATGATAGATCACGCCATGTTTCCACCATATCCATGGTTCGGTCGTTTGTTTGCTCATGATTGACAGGTTTCAATTATCAATCCGGTATTCTGCAGCAACCGGTCCATGATTTTTCCTGCCTCGTAGGCCTCTGCTCTTTTAAAAGCTGCCTGCTTCATTTTCGTTTGCATGTATGGATCAAGGAAGAACCTAACAACTTTTCCCGCCATTTCTTCATTTGTTTCTACAAGGTATCCGCTTACTGAATCTTCCAGAATATCCTTGGGCCCTTTCGTATTGTATGCCACTACAGGTAAGCCACAGCTTAGTGCTTCGAGTACAACACAACTGAACGTGTCAAAACGGGATGGTAATAGCAGAATATCTGCTGCCCTGAACAAGGCAGATAGATATTCCCGTCCAACCCATCCCAGATATATGGCTTCTGGGAGTATCGTTTTCAGTTCCTCTTCAGCTGGACCAGTACCGGCAATTACCAGTTGAATTTCCGGAAAAACAGACCGTATCATCTGCATTATCGCAGGAAGTTCCATGACTCCTTTTTCTTTACTGATACGTCCTGCAAAAAAAACAACAGGTTGTTGATTGTCAAACGGAAGTATGTCCTTTGCCGAAGATAGTGGATCTGAGAAAATTCCATCAACCCAATGTGAGGTTAGAAAGACTTTTGCCGGATCAAACCCCATGGTCTTTCCGGTTAACCATTGTTGTTGATCTGTGTTTAGGACAAATATCTTCCCGAATCTTTTATAATAAATTCTCATCAATTTCTGCAATCTATTCAGGCCGATCTGGTCCAATAACAATACCTCCTTTGCAAAGCTAAGCCAGTCGGTATGCAGATAGAAGTATGTATCAACGGAAAATATATTTTTCAACCAAAGTGCTACCAGCCCCATCGGTCCTTCGGTTGAGCAGATAATGCGGTCGTATTTCCCTCGTCGGAAAGTATGCTGAACGGAAAGAAAGTTTGGTATTCTCATAGGCTGTTGCCTATACAAAGGGAAGGAGAAATGAGAAACAGGTTTAAGTACAATCAGGTGTTCGTCGGGTTTGATCGTGCTGCTGCAAATCATTATATCTACAGGGAGGTTACGCGCTTTGATCTCAACGTGAATAGACTTCAGCACAGTAGAAACTCCATTGTGATCTCCATACGTATCGGTTAGCCAAACAAGACGGCCTCGGCCCCTTTCAGGTATTTGGGAAAATCTCGTATCATGAGGTAAAACTTTTTCTCTTTTCATATATCTTATATTTTTCTACAAATTTCGCTGTATAATCATCTTGTTTTTTAATGTTAACAAAACTTAATGATTTCTTAATCGAAATTTAATGTTTTCGTAACTTCCTGTTAACATATCGGTTAAATATTGAGTTTACCTTTGTTTATGAACTATGAAACAACCCTCAATCCATAAACGTGAAGTCGACCTGGTCATTATTTCCGATGTACATCTTGGCACCTTCGGTTGCCATGCCAAAGAATTACTGAAGTACCTGCGGAGTATCAAACCCAAAACACTGATTTTGAACGGTGATATAATTGATATATGGCAATTCAGAAAGCGTTATTTTCCAAAATCTCATCTGATGGTGATCAGGCACCTTACAGGTTTGATTGCAAAAAACACAAAAGTGATTTACATAACAGGAAACCATGATGAACTAATGAGGAAATTTGTTAAACTGCCGGTTGGCGCTCCCTGATCAATTCAACATAACGTTGATAAACATCATCAACAATAGCCTCCCAGGAGTGATAAATTGATTTCCTGGCACCCACACCGGCTTTTTTAATGGCATCAGGGTGTTTCATCAAATCACTGATCCTGTTTGTCAGGGAAATGACATCATTTTCCACTAAAAATCCATTCACTCCGTTGAGAATTCCCTCTGCCGACGAGCTATTGGTAACCACTACTGATGGAATATCAAAAGCAGCCGCCTCCTGCAAAACAAGCGGAGAGTTGTCATATACCGAAGGAAAAACAAGGAGATCAGAGGCCGCATACACGTTCTGCAATTCCATACGGTCGGTGATAACCCCCAAAAAAACCACCTGGTCCTGGATTTTATACTGATTGACCAACTTCTTCATTTCCTTAGCGGCATATCCTTCACCCACGAAAACCATTTTATATGATTCACCATTGGTTTTCAACATCTTTAATGAATCTATGATCAACCGCACGTTCTTTTCCCATCGGTGCTGCCCCACAAATAACATTACAAACTCGTTTGACCCGGCATTCATGAGGTCAAGACCTTTTTTCCTGTATTTAAGCAGCTTTGACTTTTCCGGAATGAGCATATCAGTACCATTGGGCATTATTTCATAGGAACCCTTGTACCCGTAATCTCTCAGAGTTTGACCTGTGCTTATATTTGGCACCCAAACGAGATCGGCTGTATTGTAAAAATCATGGGTCATTTTAACCAGAAAGTCAACAAACAGGTCATTATTGATCACCTTTTTGAAATCATCGCGGTACTTTGTATGAAATGTCGCCACCAGCGGTACGTTGAGTTTTGAAGCAAGTTTTACAGCAATCTGCCCGCTGATAAAAGGACAATGAGCATGAAGCAAATCAAATTTTATCTTCTTAATCTTCTTTTTAAAATTGATATCGATTAACGGAAGACCTACCCTGTATGGATTCATGCCAGGCAGAAGAACTGACTTGAATCGGTGAACTTTATAATCAACATTGTCTGTGTAGTCCTTCACTTTTGGCGCAACAAGCATGCTCTTACAATACTTGGCATTTAGCCAGTATGCGTAATTATGTGCGGTCATTCCTACCCCATCCATGATCGGGAAATAGGAATCATTGAATTGACATGTTTTGATCTTCATGCGTAATTTTTATACAAATATCGTTGGCTTCAATGAAACAAATTCGCAGTTAACGATTTATTAATAAAGATTTAATATTACAATACACATCTTTGCCTTCTAATAAGACGGGATATTGGTTTTAAATTTATTTTCGATTGAATTTTACAACGATTCCGGTGGAAAGATAAAAACTTTTCTCTTTTCCGATTTCCATTTCTAATAAGGGTCCTAACGAAATTTTATCTATCGGTATCAAATAATTGATCTGAAATGCCGGTAAAAATGAAGTAAAATAGTTGGTACTGTATACGATTTTATCAGGAGCCGACAAGTAGGTAAATCTTGCTTTTTTAAAGCTCACAAATTCAATATTTACACCCACTGAAAGCTCAAACCGCTTTATTCTGTATACGACAAGGAGCGGTACACCAAGAGTACAGAAATTATAATCGTATTTTATTATATCATGAATTGATGTCGGCGTATGATAACGATGTACCGTATCAATATTTCCTTCATAAAGATCATTTCGGATACTTACCAGTATTCCGGAGCCGATGGAAAGGTTTTTAAATATTTTCCTGTTGATCTGAACCCCGGTTTGAAATCCGAAAGTTGGATTTTTTGTAAATCTGTCGTATTGATGTGCAATAATGTCGGAGGGATCATTTTCCGTCTTTTCTATGTATTTAGAAGCGAAAAATGTTTTGTACTGAAGACAAGACTTCAGCGTGATTTGAAATTTTCTTTCAGGCTCCTGGTTTTGGCTGAATGTAGGGGAAAATATCAACAGTAAAAAGCAGGTAAGCCACAGTGGTTTTTTCATGAGCTATTTTATCTTTTCACCAGTAACATCAATAGTTGTACGACATCCGGGGGAATATTCAAAAACCGAAAAATGCATTTTTTTTGACGATTCAAATTCTCCTCGTAATTCTCCTGGAAATTGGTGACCGATAATTGACCGATCTTCAAAAAGATCAGCATAATAGGATCGATTATAAGAGAGGATAATCCCAATTCCCTGATCATCACCCGAAAATTCTATTTTCCCATCAGAAAAATACGTGTTATCAAACGACAGTTCAGGAGTAATGAACGTATTTACATGAATCCGAAAGGAATAATCTCCGGTATATTTGTAACGATAGTCAAGAGGACTTTTTGTACAACCGGCTAAAATCAATAGCCCTGTCATAATGAAGATAATTTTGTGCATAAAAATTAATTACAAGAAACAAATTTAGATTCAACCATGTGTTTATATGAGCAAAGTTTTTAATTGTGAACAATGAACAACTTACCTGTAACTGAATAACCTTCGGTTTTGATTACATAGATATAACTACCATCGGGATATTTAGAAGTATTCACTTTGATATGTTGAGATCCCACTGAATACGATTCAAAA
>JALNWG010000039.1 GCA_023231005.1 Bacteroidales bacterium
GGATCATTTGGATTTCCTTTTCCATTTATTGAAAAGAATTTAAATGCCGGGATATCAATTTTTTCAGGTTTATCTTTCGGAAGATAATAATTCTTTTCGGATTTTTTCCATTCGTGTTTCATGTGTGGTTCTGTTTTTATCAATGTTGTAATGGTTTGCGTGTTTGTGCAGTAGCAGATTAGAAGCACTTACCTTCCCGTTTACCACAAAGTTTCTCAGTAGCGCAGACATTCGATTTATCACTTCACCAGCTATTGCCACATACACGTTGTTATCGGTTCGGTGTTCTTTTCGTCCGCTTGTTTGTCAGTTGTTTTGGTCATGCGGTTGGGCTGGTATAATCTTTTGCAAGCTTTGCTCTGTGTGTAGGTTTGTGTGGCTTGCAAATGTGTATGACTGCAAAGCGTTGGCATTGTCAATTTGAGTTGTTTGTAAAGTCAAATATTAAATGCTTTAATGTACCTATGACCGAATGATAAGATTCGTAATAGTTTTTTATCAGATTGTTCGATTTAAAAATTAATGTTTCCGTATTTCTTTGGTCTTTTTCCAATAGGAAATTAATGCCCTTTATTGTTTCGTTTGGTTTCCCTTCAAGTAGATAACCAATCAAACTACCCTTTTCGTATTTTTTGGAAATGAAATTGTCAATTCCTGTATTAATGTATCTGCGTTTTAATGCAGAATCGTTTTGTTTAAGATTTTTAGCTTCAAAGAAATGCTCATATTCATAAGTTGAAATAAACGAAGTCAACCTAAAATCTATTCTTGGAAATGTGTCGGAAAAACCTTTAACCTTGGGAATGTCCTTTGGGATGTCGGCTTCTACATTGGTTGAAATTTTCCACTTTAGTCTTAAAGGATTATCTTTTATATGTCGGTGCAATTCTGAAGAAATATCGTTTTCGTTCCAGTTTAACTGTATCACTTGTTCTGTCAATGTAGTTTGATATGCATCAACGATTAACTGACAACATTTTTGCTCAAAAGCATTTTTGAATTTTTCGTTAACAATCGTATTTAATGCCATTATCAATTCCCGTTTAAGATTTCAAGAATTAATTCTGGAGCATCTTCCAATGCCATAGACTGTGACCAAAATCTGCGTTGGTTCGGACGAATAATATAAATGTCGTCTCCTGTTTTGTAATTCAGTTTTTTTCTAAAATAAATATTAAGAGATTTCTTATCCCATAGTGATTTATCTATTTCTTTCAGTTCATCATCAAGAAACTCATTAGATTTTTTGATTTCCTTTTTTTCTTTTTCAAAAGAAAGTTTAATCATCATTAAAGGGGAATTTCGATTGATGCTTTCAAAAACTGTAGCATTTGCAAACAAATCCTGACCGTCAAGAAAATCATTGAGTTCATTGCTTATTAATTTTCCGTACTCAGATGTTTGCGCTGGCAGGACAGGATATAAAGCTTTTGATTTTTCTTTATTTTCGAAAAGGTCGATTGAATAGTTAATTAAATCATCAATTGCCCATTTATCTGAATCAGAGAATAAAAACAGGTCTTGGAGAATGATTTTATTAATTGCAGTTTCAATGGGTTTTGCTTTTACAAAATCAAAATCATCTTGAATTAATTCTATCAATTCGTCAAATTTTTTTTCTAATTTTAAAACAACTGTCTTATTTATATTTGTTGGCAACGGGAGAGTCAATGTTTCATTAGATTGAACTCGTTCTCTCTCAATACCCCAAGATGCAGATGTTAACGATAAATAATATTTAGCAAATGATGAATTGATTAAGCTACACCATAACTTCAATAAGAAATTATTTTGCGGGTCTATTGACGAGATACTAAACGCACCTGTATGATAAGACTCATAATCTACCCAACTTGCACAAAATTCTTTATTTTTCTGCCCTTCTTTTACTATTAAATAAGGTGGTTTAAAAATATTTTGGTTTATACTCCTATAAACTTTTTGAGAAGGTTCTTCCGCAGATTTTTGCGTGTAAAACCGTTGAACTTTCCTAAGATTAATAACTTTGTTAGGCGTAAACGTTTTATTTTCTTTTATCTGTTTTTCTGTTGGAGAGTGTAACCCTGAACCAAAATGATATTCATCCTTATTGCTTTCTAAAAAATCTCCAATTGAGGTGATGTATCTTTTTGAAACTCTTTTTATTAGTTCCCAATCATTCATTCCACTCCACATTGCAACTTTCCAAATTTTGGTGTCGGGTTTCTGACATTCTTCTCTTGGCAGATACTTTAAATCTGTAAAATCAATACTCAATCCATCTATTACATTGGATTTAATGAATGTTTTTGGAGCGTAATAAGCAATTATATCAGAGGGATTTTTAGGTTGCTGCTTTTGATAAAATACAACACTAATCGGACCAGTTGCATCGCCAAATAATTGACCTCCAAAATTTTCATTTGCATTACGAAGAATCGAAAAGTTGAAGACCTTCTCAACATAACATTTATTAAACAACCAGTCTCTGAAGTTTTGGTAAGTTCCACCTGTATTAGTTAAAACTTTAGTATTGAAAATCAAGGCTATTTCGCCGTATGGGGCAAATTTTGTTGCTTTGTGCAGAAATGGCAAAACCATTTCTTTTGCCAGCTTTTCATTGTCACAGTATTCTCTTAAATTTTTGTGTTCTCCGTTTTTATCGTTCTCTTTGGTAAGGATTTTACCAAATGGAGGATTCCCAACGATTAATTGAAAGTCCTTTAATTCTGTTTCTTCTGATAAATCTGTAATTGTATCTCTACAAAAAAGATTTTTGCCTTGTGTTTTTAAAGATTTATCATTGGGATTATTGATGAGATTGGGCAAACGATGTTTTTTCTTTTGCCATAAAGTTTTTGGGTCTAATTTATCAACCAATGCCAAATACAAACTAAATGCTGCTACCTTTATAGCTTGTGGGTGTATTTCAATACCAAATATATTATCGGTTAATAATTTATTTAGCTTGTCAAAATCAGTTAGTTTTTCTTTATGCAGGTTCTCGTAGCGTTTAACCAAACGCTTAAAACTTTCTACTAAAAAAATACCGGAACCACAACTTGGATCTAAAACTTTAATATTGCAGTTTTTTTCTGTTTTGTTGATTGGTAGTTTTTCATTAAGAATAAACTCCACTAATGCAGGAGGAGTATAATATGTCCCTGTTCTTTTCTTTAAATCCAGGTCAGTTTTAAATAAGAAATTTTCGTAAATTTCGCTCAGCAACTCTATTTGTATGATGCTGAAATCAAACAATTTCCAACCTACAAACAATTTTGCTTGTGGCGTATTGTCATTGCCACTGATGAAACATTTTTTTATGAGTTGAAGCTGGCCAGCAGATATTTTTTCGCCTTTTTCTAAAGTAAAGACATTACCATTAAAATATTCTTCCAATCGTTCGTACAATTGGTAGGTAGCTTTCGTGTCATTTAAAATATCGAAATATGATTTTGTTCCTTTTTTTATTTGAGAGTATAATTTTTCGTCCGTAGCTCCTCTGTCTTCAAGATACAATAGAAATAAAGAACGAAGAATAATTTTATGGATAAAATTTAATTCAAGCCCTTGGTCAGCAAGTTGTTCGGCTGTATTTACTAAACTCTCTACTAAATATTTATCAACTCTACGTTGTAGGTTTATTTTATCTCTGATAAATTGAGCTTCTTCCAACGTCCAAACAATTCCCGAATCAATCGCAATCCTTGAAAAAAGATTGATGAGTTCTTCAAGTTGTGTTTTGTCTGAAAAAATGTAAGTTCCTATTTCAATATTTTTCAGCTCCTTCTTGTAATCAACACTTTCTTTGGTTTTAATAAGTGGTTTTTCAGAACAATTGTAAATGCGAATTTCCGTTTCGGAATAAACATATAAAAACAATACCTTTTTGTAATTCCATGTTTTTTTGTGAGTTTCGGCTATTGCTTGAAGAGTTTCTACATTAAAAGTTTTTACTCTTTTCAAAAACACGGCAGGAAAGCTATTCCCATTTTCATCGGTATTGAAGTAAACAGAATCAACTTGAAAGTTTTGCTCTTTAAGTTGAGTAAAAATAATAGACTCGCTTTCTAAGAGATTTTCACACTTAGAATTTACGGATTTGGCTCTGTCTAAGCCAATTAATTCTATTACTTCATGTCCTGTCATCTGATTATAATCTAATCAAAAAAATCTTTTCAATATACAACTATTTAATTCACAAAGGTATTTTTTTTCAAAATTTTGAAGATATTTCAAAGCTTAAATTATGATTATTTTATCAATCTGCCTGATTTTTTTCAGACTAGCGTTGGCAAAAAACAGGCTCTTTTGGTTTTTCAGCGATGGGTTGTGTGTCGGGAAAACCAAATGTGCCTGTTTGTAAGATCGGCTTTTCTACACGGACCGATAATGACTCGCTAACCGATCCAATCCCCGCATCAAGCCATCCACCTCATCCCCTGACCCTTCTCCTCAAGGAGAAGGGGGAATCCAACGTTCTTGTGATTTTGTTGAATGGATGGGTTTTAATTTTCTATCAATTTATCAATATCTCCATTCATAATATTTTGAAGATTACTCTTTATTTTAATTTCATCCCAATTCCACCATTGGATTTGTATGAATTTTTTTATCGTTTCTTCTGAATAACGTTTCTTTATTTCTTTTGCAGGTATTCCTCCAACAATCGTATATGGAGGAACGTCTTTTGTAACAACAGCTCTAGTGCCTATTATTGCACCGTCTCCAATTTTTACTCCTTGCATTATAACAGCCTCATAACCAATCCAGACATCGTTCCCGATGATTATATCACCTTCATTCTCCCAAGCTTCTGTTACATTATTTTTATCTAAATTCCACTCTTCAAAGAAAAGTGGAAATGGATATGTTGATAAAGACGACATTTTATGATTACCCGATGTAAACATAAATTTTGCACCGCAAGCAATTGAACAAAATTTTCCAATTATTAATTTATCTTTATTGATTGGATAATGATACAAAACATTGTTGTTTTCGAATTGAGTTGGGTCTTTTTCGAAATCGTTATACATTGTGTACTCTCCAACGATAATATTAGGTTTTGTAATTGTCGATTTTAAATACACCGTCTCTTTATCTCCTGTTCTCGGATATACTTTTTTACTATCCATTTTTTTATCACATTAATTATCTGTTGGGCAACACACTAAACTTGCACACAACGGGGAATTGTATGAGCAGTGGCAGATTGCGCGGTAGTTTCCTGTCAAACCGTTACGCTGTTTGAGCGGGTTACAAACCTTGATATTCAACACTGTCCCTGCCATTACTTATACAAGGTGTTGTGTTTTCGTGCTTTATTCTCCCCCTTTAATCTCTTTTATCATATAATTTGAAATAATCCTTATTATACTATTAACGGTATCTGACATAAATAGTGTTTTATATTCATTCTCTATTTCGAAAAGAGTTGTACTGTTTTTTATGTAACTATCAGAATTAGTATTCGATTCTGTAATGAGTAATTTATAGTTGGAGTCATTTAAATCAAGCGAACATAATATTTCATAGTCAATTTTTTTGGAGGCGGATTTTAGGGATAACATCTTCTTTTTCCATTGCAAGTTATTTACATCATTTTCTTCTAAATCGTGTCCGAAAATTTCATATTTTTTTACAGTCACTTTTCTGTCCGAGAACAAATGAGCAGTACCCATTAATGGGCCTGGAATAATTTTAGTCTTTTCTATCTTGATATTATTTAAATAATTTTCATTTGACGATTCAGCGAAGAAGTCATCAAATTTATTTAAGACTTTGCTTATTGGTGTCCATAAATCATCGTTTATATGGTTTATTAATTCATAAGTAACTTTAGGCGTTTTATAAATTTTAGTTTTTGTAAGTTTATCTTTTTTGAGGAGTTCGATTTCTTTCTCTATATCTCCTAACTCATCGATATCTCCACCATTTGCAGCTTTAATACTAAGTTCAAGAGACCAAATGGACTGTCGCTCAATATATTCGATTAATGAAGTAATATCGCCCGTGTCTGCTTTTTGTAAATGCGTTAAATAACTTTCTTTTTCATCAGATTTTATTATAACAGGTGGATAATTATTCTTTAAAAGGATATAATTCATAATTAATCTGGCAACTCTTCCATTTCCATCATCAAAAGGATGAATGCAAACAAATTTATAATGAAATTCGGCAGCTAATTGTACTGGATGTAATATCTCCTTATTATCATTGTACCAGTTTAATAAGTCGTTCATTAAAGCAGGTGTCTCTTCTGGAGATGCATATTCGTGAATTTCCCCATTTCTTAGTCTAACACTATTAGGAGAGGTTTTATATTGTCCGATTTCGATTTTTTTCCGAGTAGGATTTCCATCGTAGGATATTGCATCTTTCCAAAAAGATTTTACAAGAATTAATTTATTAAGTTCTTTAATGAATAATTCTGATAAAGGGCGCTCCTCGTCTTTTGCCATTTCTTCAATTTGGGATAATGCAATATCATGTGCCTTCATTTCTTCAATGTCACTAATTGGTACATTTCCAGAACTTTTGTCATAAAACAGCAGCAATTGAGTTTGTCTATATGTTAGGGTATTGCCTTCAATGTGGTTAGAATTATAATTAAATTCTAATCGTAATTTCTTTTTTAAGCGTTTTTCATATTCTGCTTTCATTGGAAGCTTTTTATTAAGCTCTGTCTTTAAGGCATTTACTATATCTATTGTTGCTGTTTTATACATTTGTATTTGTTTTATCTGTTTTGTTTGATATTAGTAGTTCTTTCACATCAACCTCCAATATTTCTGCAATTTTGTATAAATCTTCTATGCTCGGTTGTCTTCTATTTTGCACATAAGAATTTGTCATATTATAACTTTTCCCCAATTGTTGAGTGTGGCCGGTGCAGTTTTATATTCTATGAATGAGATTAATTTCTGATAATTCCCTTCCAATTTGATGTATACCTTCTAATATTTTATTCGTTTGTTGATCTGAAGGTTTTTTTCGCCCTTGTACATATTGAGATAATAATGTTTCATTCATCCCAATTTTTTTTGCTAGAAATTTTGCGTTTATAACTTTATAATACTGGAAGAACTGCTTAAAGTCTATGGTGAAGTTTAGATTTTCCTGTGTTATGGTGATTTTTTCATCTTCGAAATATAGATTTGCTGCCTCGACTGTATTTTCTATTAATTCCGGAATAGTTCGTGCGGTCGTAAACATTGCATGATCCTCTGAGTAAGCAGAAAAACCAGTCTTTGTTTTTTCAATTACAATGTCCATTTTATTTTTTAATGTTTTCATGTCGCAAATGCTATTTCTTAATTCCTGCTATTTTTAAGATCCTTCGCTCAAGTCCTTTTTAAATCCAGAGGCCCCCCATCAAAGTACTCTTAAATTTTCCTTACTAAATTACATACTATTTATAGATTCAAAAACAATCCGATAAAAAAACCGCCCAAAATGAATGACTTCTTCGAGAACCGTGTAAGCAACAACAGTATTATGCCCCTGGCTGTGGAATCATATTTACGAAAAAACGGAGAACGTTATTTACCGCTTACAACTGTAAGCAGTACAAGGAATAATGCAAACAGGGCGTTTAATCTGATGGACCGGAAAGGGAACGACAAAATAATCTGTCTGAAGAAGTCCGACATAAAATCTGATCCAGGTGCTATTAGTTCTTATAATCGGTCAAAGTAAATAGTTCAGTTAAACCTGAGATCAGTGATTTACATGGGGGGGTAGAATCACCAGAATAGTGGGTGCACCTTGCTCCGGAATGTTGGGAGCAGACCTCTTTTTCATAATCATTTTTCTTTATTCAGTTTTACAAAACTTCTCAATATAATTTAATTCTCTTGTTCTTATTTTAATAAAATATAAACCCCTAAGATAATTCTTTGTGTCAATATTAATTTTTGTTTCACATGTTTGGAATTTAGAAATCTTTTTTCCTTGTAAATCATAAATTTCAATGAATTTAACATAATTATTATTCCCATTAAATTCAATAGATAAGATTTCGGTTACTGGATTTGGATAAAGAGATAACCTTGATTCTTGTGGATCGTTGATTCCGACGACGACAGAATCATATTTCATAACTGTTGCGTTACCTGAATACTCATAATCTTGATAAGCAACATAAGGTTGACCAGCCGGACTAAGAGCAAGGTCTATGTATTGTGCTGTTCCAGCCGAGAAACCATCATTTCCTACATTTATCCAATTGGTTCCATCAAATTTCATAACGGTAACTTTACCCGCATTTACATAATCCTCATATGCAACATAAGGATCTCCGTTGGGACTGAAAGCAAGGTTTGTATAATCGGCAGTTGTTGCTGAAAAACCAGCGTTTCCTACATCCACCCAGTTAGTTCCGTTAAATTTCATTACTGTTATTTTACGAGAATTCCCAAAATCTACAAATGCTACATGTGGTTCACCAGATGGGCTGAAGGCAAGTTCGGTATATTCAACATGTCCAACAGTGAAACCAGCATTTCCAACATTCTCCCAATTGGTTCCGTTAAATTTCATTACTGTAGCTTTTCCATCATTGGCAATATCCTTGTAAGCCACATAGGGTTGTCCATTATATGGGTTGAAAGCGAGGCTTGTCCAATTCACTTCTCCAGAAGAGAAACCAGCGATTCCAATATTTACCCAAGTAGTTCCATTAAATTTCATTACTGTAGCTTTGTTGGAATTTCCAAAATCTAAATATGCAACATAAGGTTCACCTATAGGACTGAAGGCAAGACTTAGGCACGCAGCACCATCTGGAGAAAAACATGCATTTCCAACATTAACCCAGTTGGTACCATCAAATTTCATTACAGTCGCCATGTTAAAATTTTCACCATTTGAAAAAGCAATATAAGGTTGATCAGCCTGACTGACCCCGAGGCTTATATAATATGCTGGTCCTATAGAGAAACCAGGATTTCCAACATTCACCCAATTGCTTCCGTTAAATTTCATTACTGTAGCTTTAAAGCCATAAGCATAATCTTCGTAAGCCACATAAGGTTGTCCAGATTGGTTGAATGCGATACTTATATAATTGGCACCCCATGCTGAAAATCCAGCATTACCAACATTCTCCCACATATAATCAATTGGGGAAGATTTGTCCAATTTTTGTTGAGCACAAACAAAAACTGGAAGAAAATAGATTAAGATAAAAATAATGTTTTTCATTTTTGAAAATGGTTTAAACTGATTATTCAAATACAATCCGATAAAATTACAAACTTTTTACACCTGTCAATTTCAGTGGTTTAATTTTAGGTCTTAGCCAAATAAAAAGAGAACCTCTTTGCCTGCTCTGGGCATTTAATTATTTATTGCAATGATTATCAAGTAAATTTTGTGCCTCCGCAGATCCTAATTCTTTTGCTCTTTGCCAATCTCCACATGCTCTTGTATTTTCTTTTACTTTTATATATGACTTTCCTCTATTTAACAATACATCAATATCGTTTGGCAAGTTTACAAGATATTTGGTGTACCAGGTAATAGCATTTTTATATTTTTCCTTTTTAGAATACTTATCCCCTAAACATTTATACGTTTCATTCAACTTGGTTTGACAAATTATACAGCCATGCTTCATTGCTTCTTCCCAATCCCATATTGCATTCTCATATTCTTCTAATAAAAAACTACATAACCCTCGATTATAGAGAGCATCAACATTAACCTTGTCACCATTTTTATAGTTAGAGAAAAAAGAAATTGCCTGCCTATACTTACCTTCTTTCATGAGCTTCAAACCTAATTCATAATAATCAACTTCCTTTTTTACTTCACGAATGGTGAACTTCACTGGTAAGTGAAATTCTGCACGTTGCGGTTTGCCGTTTACCCATGCTGGCTGCCACATGCCTTGCGTTAAGTTAACAACCCTAATTGCCTCTTCAGTACATCCTCCATTCACACCACTGATAACTTTAATGTTGGATATTGAACCGTTTTCTTCAACAATAAATGCCAGGAAAACACGACCTTGAATTCCCTGTTCCATGGCCATCTCCGGATACTTGACATTTTTTGCCAGGAATTCAAATAACTTAGCGTCTCCTCCTTTGAAGTGTGGGAAAATAGAATCCTGACTGTAAAGTAACTCGCTAAGCGTTATAAAAAGAGTCAAAATAATGTATCTCATCAGTGTGAATATTACTTGTTGGTGGTTCGTGCTATATTTATTCTTTTCCTTAGAGCTATTTAATTGATAATCATTTTTCAGATTGTTTCGCGCTGTTAATCAACTGTTCCTTTCAAGTAGCCATGCAGGTGGTAATCGATTCTATTTCTTCCATAGTATTTCTCCTTCCGCTAAAAATCCATCTTCGACATTGAAGCTATTAAGTGATCCTGCTTGATTTTGTACGCACAAAAATATTAAAGGATTATCGGAATTATTTCGATATATCCTTTTACCATTAGGTGAAATGCGTATTATTGAACCTTCCGATACGTCGAAAATTGAATCATCAACTTGGAATTGTCCCGAACCTTTTAAAAATATATAAATTTCTTCATGGTTTTTATGTTGATGCATAAATGGCATTTCAGTCTTTGGTGGAATTACTGTAAACGAAATTTCAGCACTTGTAGATTTTAGGATTTCTCCCACAAATACTTTCCCTTTGACTTCTTGATGTCGTTTTGGATGCATGTAAGAATAATCCATTAATTGGTCAATTAGTCCCAAATCAATTGCAACATGATTTATTCCTTCTGATTTGATTTTTACATTTTTCATTTTTGTCTAAATTAATTTATCTATCAAATAACGGGTTTGTTTTTTCACCGCTTGCACACAACAACTCGCCAACCGATCAATAGCGGGTCCATTGTCATTATCAATGATACACGAGCATTTTTATCTATTATCTCACCCTTTTTCGGGATTGGCTAAGCAAAACAATTGGCCCCTATCAAAGCGCCCTTAACTATTCTTTACTAAAGTACAAACTTTTTATTGATGCAAATCATTCTTATACGGATCTTCAAGGGCCAAATTTTCTTTTGAATTGGCTATTATGCAGTCAATCCCGACGCGCGAAGCACGCTTCGGACATACCCAAAATGTTGGCGATGATACATGCAAACGAATCGTGTGTTTTCATAGTTTGAGGAATTAAAGATTTTCGATTTTGACATCTGCATACCAGAATAGAACGACTGCTTGACGGGGAATGAAAAAAAACGAACTGTTTGTCACTACATCGGTTAATCTGTTTTAAAAGAAAGATTTTATAGGGAAAACTAAGTTTTAATTATATTCGCCCACAAAATATGATCATCGGATCAATATCGTTAGCATTTATGCCCTTAAAAAAATCTAAACACAAATTGTCATGAAAAAAACGAGTCTCTTTTTCCTCCTCTTTTTCCTGATTTTACAGGGATACCCCCAGGAGAGTACTATTCAAAACCTGCCGGCAGCCGTGTCTGGCACCCTCACAGAATGGCTGGAGAAAATTCCGGCAGGCAGTGAAGGGTTGTATGGATTTCAGAACCGCAGCGACTTTTCCCGGGCCAGCCTGGGCGTTCCGGTGCAAGTGTTTACCCTTAATGATGACTTCTTTACACACCCCGGCACCCAGCCTTCGCTTAAAAGTACCGGGGAATGGCGAATCCCGGTCGTGATTGACCATGAGAACTGCGCCCTGGTCACTGTGGTGAAAATCAACAGCGACTGGAAAATTGTGGATCTCGGTGCACATCTGCTGGCGCAGGAATTGGCTGCTATGCAGGCGCATTTCACCCCGGCACAATTCAATGAAATCAAACTCTTTAGGGTATACCCCCTTCAATCCGATTTCCTCTTTTATGCCGATCCTCTGGCTGTTCCTTGCCATATTGCACTTCTCCCTCTTCATTCGGCCACCCTCAACATCGATCGGCTGAATGAAACCCCCGTAAAAACCCGCACCCTGGACGAGGTAGCCGGGATGATTCGTGAAACGCTTTCAACAAATAAATCAAACCGGTAAAAACTTCACCCATGAACGGAAAAATAAAACTGGTTGCAGCAGTCCTTTTCTGCACCCTTGCCTTCACGTCGAAGGCCCAGGTTCTGAATGTCGTGGAACTCACACAGGAACAAAATCAATGGTGCTGGGCAGGCGTAAGCGCCTGCGCACTGGATTATTACGGTGCCACTACCGGACAATGTGTTGTTGCAGAATATACCCGGACCGTAGCCACCTGGCACAATTTCGGACTGGTAGACTGCTGTATTGATGCAACGCAAGGCTGCAATTACTGGAATTACAACTGGGGATATGCCGGCAGCATACAGGATATCCTGGTCCATTTTGCATCGATCACGAACAACGGAGTTGACAGTGCCTTGAGTAAAGCTGTCGTTACTAATGAGGTGACCAGCAATCGTCCCTTCATTATCCGTTGGGGATGGACCACAGGCGGTGGACACTTTTTGGTTGGACACGGACTGGTAGGCGATAACCTCTATTACATGAATCCCTGGTACGGTGAGGGACTTAAAATCGCCACCTATTCGTGGGTTGTAAGCGCCCCTGACCATACATGGACCCATACCAACCAATTGGTGACCTCCTCTCCCCGCCCCTACCCGGCACAGTCTGTTACCGGTCCGCAATCGCTGGTAAAAAACCAGCTGGATGTCCCCTATACCACCCCGGTTATTCCCAACGCCACCTCCTATCTGTGGGTGGTAACCCCGGCTACCGCAGGCACCATCAATTCAACTTCACGCGAGGCCGTGCTCAACCTGACTCCTGAATTTCTCGGCACATTCAGCATCACGGTAAAAGGGATCAACAGCATCGGGGAGGGAAACACTTCGAACCCTCTGGTTGTAACGGTTAGCCCCGCGGCTGGGATCACCAATCCTGCCTGGATCAATCGCCTGTCGGTCTTTCCAAACCCAAGTACCGGGAAAATCTCCTTTGGCCCTGTAATAACTACCCTGCCGGTGTTCATTCAATTGACAGACCTCACCGGGGTGGAACATTTCAGCCAACCCCTCCCTGCCTCGGGGGAACTAGATCTCTCGGCATTGCCCAAAGGAATGTACCTGCTCAAACTCCGGTCGGGTGATTTTTCACAGACCACCAAACTGATCCTGCAGTAGGATCGGGCTATATCAGCTACTAATTTAACGTATATTAAACCGAAATAGTGGCGTTGTGAATTTGTGGTAAAGCCAGACCTGGGGGTATCGAGTAAAAGCTCCAAGATGAGAATGTTGTTATAATAGGGTGGGTTAACGGAGAAAATTCAGAATTGGATCTGGTGAGCAAATGATAAGACTGATTGGTACAATCCATTAGTAAAAAAGGCAGATGGGTTGCTTAATTATTTGGATATAAACAAGCTTATGGATTCGTAAAGAGCCGCAAAGTCAATACGGGAGAAAAATATAGACGAAAAGCATCAGTACGCAAGTCCAAAAAGCATCAATTCAAGCCGATACCGAATTAAGAACAATCTGACAGGGAATGTTAACTTTTGTCCGCTCATTAGTAAAACCGTTAAACTTGAGCGCCATCTTGCAGAAAACCTTGCCGATAAAACCAGTATTGCCATTAGCGGAGTGCATAAAGATATATTATTGCGGACATCGGCATTTCTGTTACTGAAAGATTCGAAGGCATCCTTTACGATTGAAGGCGAAAATCCTACTCAAAACAGGGATGTTCGGTGGGGTAAAGCCATCGGCCAGGCAGGAAGTAAACCTCTTAGCAAAGAAGAATTGCTCAGGTTACAACAAATAGTAATTGATGACAACCGATTTGTTCAAATGGGGTATCGCTTAGAAGGCGGCTTTATTGGAGAACACGACCGTAATACTGGCGAGCCTATTCCCGAACATATCTCTGCCCGATGGCAAGATATTGAAACGTTGATGGGGGGACTGCTGGAATCTGCCAGGCAAATGGAATCCACCTCTTTCAACCCAGTTCTAACAGCAGCTTTGATAGCTTTTGGTTTCGTATTTATTCATCCGTTTGTTGATGGGAATGGAAGGCTGCATCGATATTTGATTCATCACCTGATTTCCTATTCTCCGGTGAAATCAATTCATTTACCGATTTTGTTATATGTACAAACCACAAGCAGTATATTTTTATTAAAAAATGATCACTTATGAGAAATATTGCGAGTGTAAAGGAATCAATTTTGAATTCAACAGGGGGCAAATATTCAGTTAGTTCTTTGCTTGTTTTATTACTTTTTTATCTTCATCTTCCTGCTTATGCACAAACCGGGGTATATACTCTGAACGGAGACACTTCAAACCAGACAAATCAGACATTTGCTGCCACTCTTGCCGATCAATCTGCAGTGTATGTTCTTAATTCAGGTAAACTTACAATGACGAACTGCATTATGACAAAATCTGGCGATGCCTCGAATGTTAATAACAGTAGTCAATATGGGACTAACGCCGGTATACTTGCAATGTCCTCCGGTCAGGTGACAATCTCTGGTGGTTCTGTGACGACCAATGCGAGTGGTGCCAATGGCATTTTCGCTACGGGTTCCGGATCTTCTATTACGATGTCAAACGGCACAATCAATGCGTCAGGGGCAAGTGCACATGGGGTGGATTGTACCTATGGAGGGGCAATTATTCTTAACAATGTAGATATCACAACCACTGGATCAAATTCCTCGGCCCTTGCAACCGATTTCGGAGGCGGAACCGTTACTGTTACCGGAGGAACCATCGTTGCCTCAGCAACAGAATCTGGGAGCCATTCTGCAGGATTGTATTCAACTGGGAATATTACAGTATCCAATGCTATTATTTCATCTTCGGGAGACTGTGGAGGTGTCATTGATGGTGCAAACTCGATATCCTTAACGAATACCACTCTGACAGGCGCATTACATGGAATTAAAATTTGGAAGACTGCACCAATGAGTGGTGTTGCAACTGTTACAATCAGCAGCGGCTCACTGAATGCAACTAATGGTGATGCTTTTTATGTCACGGGTGAAACAGGAAATGGTGCGTCTGCATCCCTCACAATGAGCGGTGGAGCAACTGTGAATCCCGGAACTGATAATATTGTGAATGTTCTAACTTCAAGCACAGCCTCCTTCACCGCCGATGGAGAAACAATAACAGGGAACTTTAATGCTGATGCGACCAGTACGCTTTCAGTTCTATTAAAAAATGGTACAGATTTAACGGGAAGTGCCCAGAATACGGGCATTACAATTGATGCTACCAGTTCATGGGTTGTTAATGCAAATTCAGTAATGACAACTGTGATCGATCCTACTGGAATTTCAGGTCTGACCGTCACGAACATCATTGGCAATGGTCACAATGTTCATTATGACTCAAGCCTTGCCGGGAACCAATACCTTGGCGGTTTAACATATTCTTTGTTTAATGGAGGCGTATTGACTCCAGGAAGTGTTTTGGGCGTGGAACAGTTTCAATCTGACCCCGTGACGAACTGTATCCTGTATCAAAATTTCCCCAACCCTGTAATTTCAAACACCACCATTTTGTACAAAATAACTCAGAAGGAGTTCGTTACTCTAAAAGTCTATGATCAGTCAGGAAAAGAAGTTGCTATTCTTGTTGATTCTGAACAAGAAGCGGGCCAGCATGCAATATCATTTAATGTGTCCCCCCTTGACAACGGCATTTATTTCTTTAGTTTAACTGCTGAAGGCAATGTCCAAACAAGGAAAATGTTTATCTGCAAGTAAATATCTCCTCGCATCATTCCACAAATCATCGCGTGTGTCGGTAAAAAATCGGAAAGCTCCTTGATGCCGGCTCTACCCCCCCTCTTATAAGGATACAATGGCAGCTGGATATTTCGGTGATATGCACCCACTGATTTCGGTCATACCCACCCAGTTTGTGGCTTGACGAAACCGTTAAAGACCTGACAAAATTACTGTTTTTTTCTTAAGGTGTCTCCTTTTAGTTCA
>JALNWG010000040.1 GCA_023231005.1 Bacteroidales bacterium
GGATGAGAAGATTTACAAAAACATCTGGCGGTTTGCCTAAAAGTATTAAGTAGCCCGTAGGAGAATCGAACTCCTATTACCAGGTTGAGAACCTGATGTCCTAACCGTTAGACGAACGGGCCGCAAATGCGATACGGGTGACAAAAGTAGAAAAAAAAGAGCAATCAAGTCCAATTTGGCACAATTTGTAATCTTAAAGAATCAGCTTCCTTTTTGTAAATCGGTTTCCATAGCGCGAAGTCCGAAATAAAAATAATTTGCACTTCACAGTTCACAGTTCACACTTCAGACCTGAAATATATTTGCGAGGTGTAAAGTGCGAGGTCGGAAATAATAATAATTTGCACTTCACACTTCAGACCTGCGGCATTTGAAAACCCTCCAAAATAAATTGTTTTAAAAACTTGGATTTTTGATTCAATCCTTATATTTTTACAATTCCATAACATAAAGTATATAGGAACCAGATTATGTATAAGTTCAGGGGACTATCATCACTAATATGGAACGCAGATGAAGATGTTCTGAGGGGATTATCGTAGATCTCTTTATACAAGTATAATAATGATATATTGGAAAATATCCACTTCAACAATGAGAGAAATAATAGGTTTTACAGGTGGTTCAAAAGAAAGAAAATCTTTTATAAATTTCATTAAGTATAATGAACTGAATGAATTAATAATCTATCACTGAAAAAAATCAATTAACATGATTAAATGTGCCTTATTAATCGAAGTTGCTTCCATCCAACAATATATTTTTAGCAGCAACAAACTAAAAGAAAACGTTGGTGCTTCATACATCATTGAGCATATGCTGTTTAGCAAGGATGGAATAATGCATGATGTGATCTGTGATTTATATAAATGCCAGGATTTTAACCTGGATGAGTGGAATATTGATAATGATGCAAAACAATGTTCCGTTGGTTATATCGGGGGCGGGAATGCATTACTTTTTTTTGATGATCATCATAAAGTCAAAGAGTTCATGACGGAATTCAGTAAACGTTGTCTTGTACAGTTTCCATCGCTAAAGTTGGTTTATGGTTTCAATGAAAAATTTGATACAGAAACCATGAACTATCAAAGTGAATTTAAGAAACTGGCTCAAAACCTCCAACAAAACAAATCTTGTTTCTTGCCTTTAACTACTATTCCCAAACATGGAATAACAGCTGACTGTCCATGGAGCAATGAAACAGCAGAATTTTCGTATGAAGATCTATATATTTCATCAACCACAAAAGCCAAATTAGTGGCAAACCATATAGCTTCGGGAAAACTGGAACAATATTTTCAAGTTGATGAACAATATTGCTTTTCAAATGAGATTGAAAAACTTGGACAAAAAAAAGAAGGTTCCTATATTGCTGTTATTCATATTGATGGAAATGGAATGGGAAATATATTTTCATCCATTCATACCCTCCCTCTTCTTAGAGCAAAGTCACAGGCTGTTAATCAAAAGGCCTTATCAGCCATGAGGAAGCTGATAGGTTATATTATTGAGCGTCATAAGAAAAATGACTTGGATGAATTACAACTGAAGTGCGAAGATGGGAAAACAATATTACCAATACGACCAATTTTATTAGGTGGTGATGATATTACTTTCATTACTGAAGGAAGAATCGGATTTCATCTGGCTGAAAAATTCATCGGTTTTTTCTATGATAAAGAGGAACAGGAGAAGGGAAGAGATTCTTCCGAGAAATTAATGAATGGTGCATGCGCCGGGGTTGCCATCGTAAAATCTCATTTCCCGTTTTATAAAGCCGTCAAACTTGCTGAAGAGCTTTGTACTGAAGCCAAGAATATGACTCGACAGCTTAAAGATACAAGAAGAAATTGCTTTATTTCCTATTATTATTCTTCAACGACATTTTCAGGGACTCTCAAAAACCTGAGAAAAAGGACCCATTTCACACCTAATGGCAATTGCTATTCAGGTCCCTTCCTCCTTTTTGACGATACAGCAATAAATAGTGTGAAACAATTAAAAATGCTGATAATAGAATTCAAAAAAAACAAGGAGAAATGGCCACAAAATAAGCTAATGCAATTAAGAGAGTTAATACCGGCAACAGCAGGTGAACATCTGCTTTTTGAAAAAGAAATGAAGGAGAAAGAGGAATTCGATCTTCATATTTGGGAAAAAGGTATAACGAGTTATTTTGATCCAATTGAATTAATGGAATTTTATCCGGAGAAATTATTAAATAAGTGATCATGGAGATATTATTAAAAACACTATCACCCCTTCTCTGTTCTACAGGTGAAAGTTCTGCATGGATTGATGCTGATGTTCGGTACGACCGTCATGGATTTCCTTACATTCAGGCAAAAACATTTAAAGGCCTTATGCGGGAAAGTGCCCTGGAGGTTTGTGAAATATGTAAAATGGATAAATCCATTGTTGACCGCTTATTTGGGATTAAAGGAAGAGAAAATCCGGGCGAACTAAGGTTCAACAACCTTTTACCGGAAGGCTATAACAACGAAAAGGTTTCACTTGAACGCCAAAAAGGAGTACTTAGACCTTCATTCGTTAAATCGCATTTCACCATCACAATTAGTCAGACAAATATTGATGAGGGTGTTGCAGAAGATAAATCACTGCGGAAATACCGGTTGATAAAAGAAGGAACCCTGTTTGAGACTACTATTGATAATGTCACTGAAGAGCATTTCGATTTTATTAAAAACACCATTCTAAACCTTCGTTATTTCGGCACACGGAGAAACAGGGGTTTTGGGAAAGTCAAACTAACAAACAGTGACAAGGTTAGTCTCTCCACTATTCAGGGTGTTAATGGATCCATTACCCCTATTGGAGACAGTTACCCCTACAAGCTTTATTTTACCATCACAACAAAAGATCCGGTAGTCATTGCGAAAATTTTTGGTGAGCAAAACACCGTAAGTACTCTGTCCCATATTCCCCCTCAATTGATCCGAGGACTCGTTGCTAGTCTGATTATGGACAAGGAGAAAATAACCACAGAAACGACCTCCGGAAATCCCCTATTTCGCGAACTAGTCCTTGACAACAACGTCGGATATCATCCAGCCTTTCCCGTCTCTGACCCAAATTATGAAAAAGTAAATTATCCGGTTCCCAGGGCATATGGCTATACCAAAATTGTCCCTGATTCACCGCTTGAGATCATTTTCGGCAACGAAAAACATTTGATACCTGAAAAAGGATTCGGTCATTTTGAGGAAGATATATGGATAAAAAATGAAGTATCAACTTCCTTTTCATTCCATCATTCAAGGAATGAGAATCGTTTAGCTGGACGAAGTACGAAAAACGACGGAGCCATTTTCTATTATGAATCTATTGATGAAGGGGAGGTTTTTCAGTCTTGTATAACTGGTTCATTTCATAACCTAAAATATCTTGAAGAATTACTGGGTTCTAAGAATGGTGAACACCAGGTTGGAAAAGCCCGTTCGGCCCAGTACTCGAGACTTACTTTTTCTAATTTTAAAATATTTCCGTTAGTACCAAGGGATAAGATAGTATCTCCCGCCTACATTACTTTCCTTTCACCTACTATTACTTACAACACTTTTGGGGTTGCGGTACCGGATCTGGATATGATTTTAAACGAAATAGAATTGATCTGCGGAATTAAAATCGAAAACACCTGTCATTTTGCCTCATCTGCCGATTTTGTGGAAAATTACCTACGGGTTTGGCAGTCAAAAACGCCACGGGAAGCTGCTTTTCAAGCGGGATCCACGATCCGGATTGAATTTTCCGGTTTGCTTGATATTGATAAACTCGAAAAGAATGGTTTGGGAGAAAGAAAGGCTGAAGGATATGGCCGGATAAGCATTTTACCGCTTCCCCAAATATTGATAAGATCCTATGAGGAAAAGGATAAAGATAATTATAATACTGAGGAGATAAAAAGTAATCCTTTCCCACAGGGAGGATTATTATTTAACCTTTTTGAACAACAGGCCACTGTTGACTTCATAACCCGGCTTGATCAGGATGCCGTCGATTTCGGTTCTAAATATACCGGTAAAATCCCAAATTCGTTGCTTTCAAGACTCAGGAACAATCTTATTGCCTCCCAAAGCATGGAAAGCTGGACTCTATTTATGAACAACATCAAGGGTAAAAAAGCAGAGGAGACCCTTGAAAAATACCTTTTGATGAAACCTGTTTCAGGCCTGGAAATAGCGAATGATAAAGCTGAAGAACTTAAAAAAGATTTCAACAGAGATCTTTCTTTTGACAATAAAAAACATTACTGGAGTTTTGTTTTTGCGACTATGAGAGAGAAGAACAATAAAAATGAAATTGATCATGAGCAACAATAAAGAAGATCACGATCTTACGGGAAAAATAATCGTACAGGGGACCGTCATTAACAAAACTCCCCTCCTGATTTCCACAGGAGAAGGCGAAGTGGTTGATTTCGAGGTGATCTGCGATTCAAAAGGAAATCCTTACATTCCTGCATCAGGAGTTGCAGGCATGCTGAGAAATTCTATGACCTCCAAGATCCTTACATTGGATAGAGAACAAGTCGAACAACTGCGCTATTTTTGGGGAAGTGAGAAATATGAAGATAAGAATCTGGGAAAAGATCAAACCAATGCTCAGCTTTGTCAGAGTCATATTATTATTGATAATCTATACCTGAAAGAAAATTCCAGCTTTAAAAAAGTTATCCGCGACAGTGTTCGGATCGATGAAACTTCAAATCTTGCGGTTCATGCTGGGAAAATGGATTATGAGCAGATTGAACCGGGTGCGCAATTCTGTTTTTATGCAGAAATAACGATTCGCAAGTGTTTTGACAGTTCTATGTTTAAAGAGTATATCGGTTTTATTATTAAAAAGTTACGATCAGGCTCCTGTTGCCAGGGAGCTTTCAAGTCGAGTGGTTTGGGTAAAATCTTTCTTACCGACGACATCGAAATATACGAATTCGAATTTCCCCGTGATAGTGCCAAATGGTTTAAATTTCTTCAGAAAGAGCCTGTTGAAAAGAACAAAGAGATCTATTCCACTACTTTATGTGAACAACCCCGCAAGATTCTTAATTTCTTGGGGAGATTTTCAATTAAAAGTTCACTTATTATTCGAGAAGAAAATTTGGAAACCATGAAACCGGGAGAAACCATTCCTGATAAAATACATATTCTACGGGATAAAAATGCACTGATTACTGGAAAAACACTAAAGGGCATCATCAGGCACCGTGCATTGAAAATTTTAAATACACTTGAAGTAGAGAATACTAAAACATTCATAGATAACCTTTTCGGATTTACAGAAGGTACTGATCAAAAACCTTCAAAAGTAACCACTTTTGAAAGTGAATTTGAAAATGCAGATATTGAACAAGTGCAACCAAGAGTGAAAATCGACCGATTCACGGGTGGAACTATCCCCGGTGCTCTCATGACATCAAGACCGGTATGGCATAAGGGAGAAGAAATTGAACTCAAGTTTTCATTAGAAAAATGGTCTCACGAGGAAGCCGGTTTGTTATTACTCGTGATGAAAGATATGATGAATGAAGATTTGCCTATCGGGGGCGAAAAAGCCATCGGAAGAGGAATATTGACCGGGAAACAGTTTACTGTTTCCGGAAGTGATGGAAAATCCGACATCCTGATAGAGTTTGATCAATACGGATTAAAAGATAAAAGACGGAAAGAGCAGATTGAGCTGGTCAATGGATGGGTCGAATCAATAACAAAAAATGAAAATGAATAAACAAATGTGGTCATATCATACCGGGCAATGTAAATCAACTATTTCATGGTATCCGGATAAAGAAGATTCTGAAAGAAAGCCAGAAGAACTTATTCATCGAATAAAAAATGGCTGGGCTGTGGCTTGGTTCGAGAACCGGATCCAGTTCTATAAAGTTGAAAATGATAAATGGAGTGATGATTTGGGGGAACTGACATGTTTGGTTCGCCTGAGAGTATTTGACGCAGATAAGGAGTTGCATCTCTGGAAAAACAATGGCATTTTGAAAGGAAGACTTCGGGAAGACCAGCCCGGAAATGAAATTTGTTTTATCACTGCCCATCCTATTCTGAACGGTTCCCGGTTCACTCTTGAAGCTGGTGGTAAATATATTCTTGCAGAAGAAGATAAAGGAACACGTTTCAGGATCCCTTATGATGATTCTTTTAAAGAATTACTTAATGATGACCAAAAAAACAGGCTCAGGCTGATTACCAGGAATTATATAGGTTATTATCCTTCAGTAACGTGGAAACAGCCAAATGCCTCTAATCAGTCTTCATCACCCCTCATGAATGAGATGCTTGCCGGTTATGAAGATTGCCGGTTTTGCGGATTTGTCATAGAAAAAAATCAATAAAATGGAAGAGGCAATAATTAAAAGGCATGGCGAAGGCTGGTTATTGACATTAAGCAATGGAAAAGCCCAAACCATCACATGGCATAATATTCCAGAATCATGGAATAACGCAAAGATCTTGGTGCAAAGATTGTCAGGACAGGTCCAATTCATGAAAAATGAAAACGATGTGACAAAAATTATTAATAAGCCGGCTATGGCAACAATGAAACCATCTAATGATTGGGGATCACAGAAAAAAAATGATCCTCAGAGTAATTCTAATAAGAAACGAGACCATGATTCTGGACATACTACCAATGTTCCTGTAAATAGAGGGGCCCAGTCTCCATATAACTTCGTCCCTCTCAATGAAAATGTGGTTTATCCTCCAAAAGAAGAACAAAGTGTTTTCTTTGACCGGTTCGATGAAAAAAGAAATACCGGATTTCTTGATGTGGAGGTTGAAAACATGACCTTTTTAATGATCAGTAGAGGAGCAAAAGAAGAATATCCGAACAGAATTCACGATTTCTTAAAAGTCGGTATAGATCAAAAGATTATTATTCCCGGGAGTTCTTTTCGCGGTTTAATCAGGAAAACAGTCGGTATTATTTCCTCTTCCCGGCTGATCCAAAATGAGCATTATTCAGACCATCCTCTATTTTTCCGTGATGTAGCAGGGAGAAAAGTCAAACAGGTTTATCAGAATGCTTTTCTAAATTTGGATGATTACAATGATTATAAACCAAGAGCAGGTTATCTTGAAAGATTCGGTAATGAATACAAAATTACTCCTGCAAAAACCGACAACTATGCTGTGCAATACTATAAAATCAGAGTAACAAGTCCCGTAAGTTTCGATAGATCAAAAAATACGGCTATATTTAAATTTGGGAATAAAGCGTTTTCAGATTATTCATTCAAAGAGAAGATCTTTTTCATACCCCAACCCAAGAAAGAACATTTTCATAATAGTGTTCACGGGAAATTAAAATATGCTTTAGTGAACGAATTCAATTTTACTGAATTTCCTGGAGCAATGCAAGGATATCTGATTATTACCGGTGGATTCCAGACAAAAAAGCATGATCAATGGATAATGAATCTTAAGGATGATATTAAAAGTCCAATTACTTTAAAACAGGAAATAATTGAAGAATATAGGCAAGATAAAAACAGAAGTGAAAATTACAATGTTCTTGATGAGTTAAAGAAAAGTTATTCCATTCCGGTTTTTTACCTGGTTGATAACCAGGAACAAATTATTTCGTTTGGCCATACTCCGTTATTCCGTATTAAGCATAAAAAATCTATTGTTGAAGCAGTAGTTCAGCATTATAAGGAATCAAGTCCTGATTTTGAACAATTGATCTTCGGTCAGCTTGATGTCCCTGCGTCTAGAGTATATTTTGAAGATTTGTTGATTCAAAATGAAAATAGCCAAATTAATCCAACACTCATTAAAATTCTGGCTGAACCTAAACCAACTTCTGGCGAGCTTTATTTAAAACAAGATGGAGATATTCTTGTAAATTGGAGTTCAAACGAGGGAATCAAAATTGCAGGTACAAAAGAATATTGGCATAAAAATACCGGGAGTGATTTATGGGAAGATAAGAAAGAGAAAGAAACGAAATCCCACTCAGGTTATTTGAAAGCATTGAAACCACATTCAAAATTCAAGGGGAGGATCAGGTTTGAAAATCTTACAGACAAGGAATTGGGAGCATTATTGTTTGCACTTGATCTTGGAGAAGGGTATTGTCACAAAATCGGAATGGGAAAACCATATGGTCTTGGAACAATAAATGTTTCTGTCAAACTCCATATGGATGAGAGAAAACTCAGATATAAAAAAATGTTAAGCAACGAAGGTGGATGGAATCTGCCATCAAATGAAAGAGAGTTAGAAGATTTTAAATGCATTTTTGAAAAATACATGTTATCCACCTTTGGCAGCAGTCCGGAAATAAAATCTATTTGGGAAACGGAACGCTTGAAACAATACAGCGCAATGCTCAAATATGATGAAAAACTCCATGGATCGACAAAATGGTTAGAACAGACTCGCTATATGGAAATTCAAAGAGAAAAGAAAGATACAGGTGAATCATACGAGGATCAGTACGGTAGTCCAAAACCCCATAACGAATTCGGTGACAGAAAAACCTTAGCCAGCCCTGTTTCAATCCTTAAAAAAATAAAAGATGGTTTACCTTATTAACTCCCCCGTCCTTACAAATTTCGGTTCGTATGTTTATAAGCATGTCGGGATCGGGGATGTCAAATCAACTTTAAACACGAAACCATTCACATCCGCGATCGGGCATGAAACGACTGCATTGTTCCTCACGCACTTGCTTGGCCAAAACATTCCTTGCAATCGGATTGCAATCCGGCAAACTGGTGAGGATATCCTGATCGTATTCAAGCTTAAAATTCGGGGTGTTGCAAATAAGGAGTACTCCTTTGAAGAAATGGAGCAAGCAGGTTATGAATTTGGAATTTTAACAAAAACCTTATAAAATGAAAACAAATGTTCTTTATTTCTGGCAGATAAGAAAACTTTTTACTATTTCACAATTAAAACTTGCCTCCTTCTGGTTGCCGATTTCCATATCTCTTGTCATGTGCAGCCTTTTCTTTATTTTGGATCATTGTTTTTTACACTTCCCCAATTTTTATCATGAATCTGTATATCCTATTATCACCCTCCTTACTTTTTTTACTGCTTTAATGCTTGGTTTTTATAACAGGATTAATGAATGGAAAAACTCTCTTGAAAAACGGTTGACCATCATTTATATTTATTATTACGAAAGTATCCAAGATGTTGAAATAAACGCAAGTATCAATCCGGAAAGGTTAAAAGATGTAGAGTTCATCAAAAAAAGGCACCTTAAACCTAAAACCCCCTATTGTCTTATGATCTTCGAAGAAGCAGCGCTTGCTCATGAAGGAGATATCAGGGCATGGGGACAATCATTAGGCCAGCAGATTAATTGTAATCACCGACTTGAGTTTTACCCTTTTTACAGTCTCGGCGAAAATAAAGAGATAGTCATGGTCGAGGATGGTAAAGGGGACACTCATATAACCCGACAATATTCATTTTTTATGTTTTTGGAAAAAATTCCAGAAGTCATCCATAATAACAATTGCGGATTACTAATCACTGACAATTATGATGATACTCCGGTTAATGTTAAAAAAAAGTTTGATATACGTGAATTCAGTTACAAACACCACAAGAAATATCTATTATTAAAACAATTTATAACTAAAAAACTCACATATATTAATAACGAATTCTAAAACGGTTTTACTTACTATGCCCATTCCCATCCTCACTCTCCGCCTTCTTGATAAAAAACTATCCGACATGAAGCAGATGACTATTTTTTTCAACGACGTGAAAAGGTTAATCAAAGACAACAAGGAGTTATTTGACGCAGAAGACATCCCCCTTAAAATCTTCCATGATAAGAACATTCACTATTCTGGGATTCAACTTACCCGGTACAGAGGTGCAGTTGAATATACTGGGATCGGTGAAAAGGAAGTGAGGGCACTTGAGATTTGGTATGGCCTTTATTGCGAAAATGACGGAAATGTTTTCCGGAATATTCAGGTTATTCGGGAATATTACATCCCGGCCTTCACCGTTGATTACATTCCATACACGGCAACTAACCTGCTTGTTAAAAAAGAGATTAATGAGGACATGGAGAAACAAAACAGCACATTTGCGATATGTGACCGTCTGGAAAAGTATCTTTATGGCAATATCAAGGCATTCCTAATACGTGTGGCAGGAATGGATCTAAAAGAGAATGATTTCATTTCGGTTAAAGTGATCCACAATGAAAAAAGAGGGTTGAAAAACACTTTTCACGGAGGAAAACTTTCGGCTTATGACATTGAATTCTCAACTAATGTTTACCTGCCTCAAACCCTTCGTCTTGGACAGGCGGTCGCACTTGGTTACGGGGAGATCAGGCATAGGTAAAACAAAGGAACCGTTAATAGTTGATAAACCAATATATATGTCAGGACGATCAATTGAGAATATTCGCAAAGATGCCTGGCTTTTTTCTGGCTGTTCGGAAATTGCCGAAATGCAACAACGGTTAAATATTGATACAAACGAACTCCTGCTTCATAGTTTGCATCCGAAATACTATGCTTTTACACTTCGAAAACCTACTGGCGGGTTCCGGGAAATTGAAACACCGATTGCTCCTCTAAAAGAATTACAGCGAAAGCTGAGTTACTATCTCCAGGCATGGTATTACGAACATCAGACCGCATCCTCTTATGGGTACATAATTTCTCCAAAAAAAAAGAAATCGCTCAAGAATATTGTCGGGAATGCCAGGTTGCATCTGGGTAATCCCTATATGATGCAGATTGATTTCGACGATTTCTTTCATCAGGTCGGGATTAAAGATGTTTACGAGATTTTCAAATCAACTATCTTCTGCTTTTCCGAAAAAGCTTCGTGTACCCTTGCTAAAGTATGTACACACAACGACCGGTTGCCAATGGGTGCGCCTACATCTCCGGTACTGTCAAATATTTATGTTATTGGCCTTGATCGGAAAATTGAAGAATGGGCTGCAAGTAAATCTGTTGTTTTTTCAAGATTTGTCGATGATCTTACCTTTTCTTCAAAGGAAAGACCTTTTAATGAAAATGATTATAATGAAATTCTGGAACTTACGAACGGCTTTCACCTTTTGCTCAACAAAAAAAAGACAAAAATATCTGGTCCCGGTGATCCAAAGGTGGTGACTGGTCTTGCCCTGAATGAAACAATTGATATACCTGCCGAATTTTATGAAAACCTGAATAAAGATCTAAACCGTTTAAAAAATGTTTTCGAGGCAACCTTGCTCATCGGGCCTTTCGAGGAAAATTCACTTTTGAAAAAATATAAACAGGAGATACAGGGTGAAATAAATTTTATCGGAATGGTAGAGGGCTTTCACAGCCCCCAGTTTAAAGAATATACCAAAAAATATCGTCAATCCTTTGAGGCTAACGAAGAGTTTTATTCAATGCGATGGACCCATTTCGGATATCTATAACATTATGCAACTGATCATTGATACGGCAAATACAGCCCTAAGCGTAAGGAACAGCAGTTTCTTAATAAAAAACAAAACCACTCAGCGTATAATTAATCCTAAACGGTTGACCAGCATTGCCATAACGACTAATTGTCAGATCAATGCCACAGCCATTAAGCTTGCTGCGCTAAACCAGGTTCCCATTTATTTTTTCAATTCATTGGGAGAACCTGAAGCCCGTCTTTGGAGCCCCTATTTTGTAAATACGGCTGAGTTGCGTAAAAAACAAATCAAGTTTGGCGCTACAACTGCAGCTACTAGATGGATGGTTTCATTATTGAAAAGAAAAGCAACCTTGCAAATACAATCTTTGCAACAGTGGAGCAGAAACCGGACAGGGGTTAAAGATCAGGTAAATAAAGATATTGAACAGATGGCAGGACTGATTAAAAATCTTCAAGATAACGATAACAAACTGATGGATGATAGCAGAAGTACAATTTTGGGTTTTGAAGGTTGTATTTCGAGGATTTATTTCAGAAATGTTTCTATGCTAATGCCACCGATGTTTCAGTTTGAAAAAAGAAGTAGACAACCTGCGCTTGATTTCTTTAATTCTGCCCTGAATTACCTATATGGTATGACTTATACCATTGTTGAAAGCGGGGTTTTTGCCAAAGGCTTTGATCCTTTTGCAGGATATCTTCATACTGACAATTATTTGAAAACATCTTTGGTATTTGATCTTATAGAACCTATTCGTCCTTATATTGACCGTCTTCTTGCAGATCTTATCTTTTCCGGGAAACTCTCTTCCTCTCATTTTGAACAAAAAGACAACGGATTTTGGGTAAGCAAGGAGGGGAAAAGGATATTAATACCCTCCTTTAATGAATATTTATACCATCGAATGAAGTCAGAAAATAAAGTAATGAAATTCAAGGACATGATTTTCAATGAAAGTTTTGCGTTGGGAAGATTCATTGATTCAATTATAAATGAAGAAAAGCAATGATATATCTGGTCTTTTATGATATTTCCACAGACAGGCTCCGAAATCGCATTGTCAAAATATTGGAGAGATCAGGGTTTGAAAGATTACAATTTTCCGTTTTCACAGGACTTGAAAATCCGGTAACAAATGATTATCTTTGGCAAAAAATGGTGAGAATATTAAAGGATGAACCAGAAGCAAAATTGTATGTATTGTCAATCAGCCAGGAGCAATTTGTAGGTATGCAAGGAATCGGCAAAGAGAAAGTTGATCTGGAATATCTTGCTGGATTAAAACGTTCTTTGACAATATGAATTTTAACATCGGTTGCATAATATGGGCTTATTGCTTGCTGAATATTATCGTCAAACAAATAGAATACCAGTCTGTTAACCTCACAACAGAGTTTGACTGACTATTGGAACTGATACCCCACTGAAACTTTTTCACCTTGCTCTGAAACCCGATAGCATTGGTTTGACTGACTATTGGAACTGATACCCCACTGAAACTTCTGTGATTACTCCACCAGTCCGACTGAACGGGTTTGACTGACTATTGGAACTGATACCCCACTGAAACTTCTTTTTGACTGCGATTATTCTCATAAAGGGTTTGACTGACTATTGGAACTGATACCCCACTGAAACGTTTCTGTTCAAACAAGATTCCGGCATCGTTTTCGTTTGACTGACTATTGGAACTGATACCCCACTGAAACTTTCACGGTAGCGTTATCCCATGCTTCCACGATGTTTGACTGACTATTGGAACTGATACCCCACTGAAACAAAATACGTTTAGGCCAGCATTTTTTCTTTTATGTTTGACTGACTATTGGAACTGATACCCCACTGAAACTCTTCGTGTCTTTCTGATCAAGATCAAAAACAAAGTTTGACTGACTATTGGAACTGATACCCCACTGAAACTTTCGAGCGGCTTCCCCAGGGAAATGCGATAAGCTGTTTGACTGACTATTGGAACTGATACCCCACTGAAACAAAAGAACAGGCGGATTATTTCTTCCGCCAAAAGGTTTGACTGACTATTGGAACTGATACCCCACTGAAACCCATGAATAAGGCGCTCCAGAAGAGTTTCGCCTGTTTGACTGACTATTGGAACTGATACCCCACTGAAACGTTAGCGCCGAAAGTA
>JALNWG010000041.1 GCA_023231005.1 Bacteroidales bacterium
AACTTACTTCCGGACCGGGTTTGGTGATCAGGGTAATTGCATTGGATGTGGCGGGATTGTTGGAAGTGCAAACGGTGTTTGATGAAGTTAAAATACATTGCACTACATCACCATTAACCGGAGTATAAGTATATGTTTGTGTATTGGTTCCTTCATCGAATGTGTTCACCTTCCATTGATATACCGGTGTTGATCCTCCATTTACCGGAACAGCAGTAAATGTTACCGGAGTGCCGGCACAAACCGTGTTTGCCGATGAAGATATGGTTACGCCAACGAGCACTACCGGGTAGACGATCATTTCCAATGCGTCAGTCATGGCAGCGCCAGTCCAGTCACTCATGCAGTCTACCTTGGCCACCCTTCGATACCAGGTCGTTTGTGTAATTAACCCTGGTGAATAATCGGCTGAATTACTCATTGCGATATCAGTAAACCCGGAAATAGCGCTGGTTGTCGATTGCTGCCATTTATATTCCAGTGTTCCTGATTGTCCAGATGGCAAAGTGAGACTGGTTATGGGAGATGGGGTAAAACTCCCACATCCTGACTGATTGTTACCGATTGTACCGGCTCCGGTTGGATTCAAACAATTCAAAATCCAGTTCGCAGTTGAGGTTGTAGAATTATATCCGAAACATTCTGCATAAATATTGTCGATACCTGTGGTGGTACCCGTTCGGGCATAGCAGTATTGTGCATTTCCCGAAGGATCTGTGTAGGCGTGTCCGGTAATGTTGCTGATTCCGCTGATGTTAAAGGTTACAAGTACACCGGCAACAGGATTTAATAAGTAATCTTCAACATGTGCAGTAAAGCAAAGCGTGGAAACATCAAGGGTGCCTGTAGCAGTGGGCGGAGAGATTGTAACGCTATTAACCATACCGACAGGAGAAAGTGAACAACCGCCGGGATAACCATAGGAATCAGACGAAGTCCAGCCATAAACAAATACGCCAAAAGGAAACGTGCTGGTAAATGTATGTGAGCCTTCAGAAACCGGTCTTTGCGCTCCGTAATAATTTGTCGCTCCGATATGTATAAAGGCAGCATTGGGGATTAAAACTCCATCCTGATAAATGGTTCCAAGGGCATAGTCAGGAGCGACTACATTAACCCAATGTGAAACAAAGCCAGCAACGGTTGAAACTGTATAATTTGTTAAAAACTGCTCCCTCGGCGGGATCAACATCATAAAAGGATCACCAGTAGTACCTCCCGAACATCCAATGCCTTTAGCAAACTGTGCCAAAATAACTGGTTTTGATGTTGTAATTAAATTATATCCAGTAAGATTAGATTCATAATAATCACCGGAGTTTATTGTTGGCACCGGGATTCCGTTAATTAAGATGTCAGTCCCATCCTGTGCAGAAACTATCCGGAAGATATCTCCGCTGGCATCGCGGCCTGCTAACGGCACAGTTACGAAATTCTTTCCCCATGAATAATAAGGGAACATTTGCTCAACAATATGATCAGCAGATCCACATGTTTCCGGGACATTAACAATATCAACCGAACCGAATACTGCAACAGGAAAATTGGACTGTACTCTTGATCCCGTTACATCCTCCCCGATATTCGAAGCTTCAACATGGTAGGTTTGTCCTTGATTCAGATTGATAATGATCGTCGAATTAGTCTGATGATTAAAAACATTCAGAATTGTTGCATTTTGCGTTGCAACCACACTGAAGCACGATCCATAATTGGGCATGGTGGTTTTATAAGTCACAATTCTGTAATCTAGCCCCACAGCATTGATAGGTAAAGCAAGGAAAGCATCAGTAGTTGCATAACCTTTGTTTAATCCGTACACGGAGATCGGGTCAATCGACACGATGTGAATTCCTTTGTCCTCTATACCGCCCTGAAGACAAATGCCAACAGGTAATGACAGTTGGGTGACGACCCCCGGTATGACGGTAAAGTTTTGATTAACTCCCGGAAAAGCAGAAACCACCGTTCCACTTGTTGAAAAGTTGGAAGAAATAAACAGGTTTATTTTCCATGGCGACCCATTAGGAGGAAATGCAATCCAGAAATCTGTACCAACATTGGTAATGGTTTGTGCGATCGCCGTTATGCCACAAAAAAGACTAAATAGAATGAGTAAATATTTTTTATTCAAATTCCGTTTTGTTACTCCTTTCAAAAATTAATCAATTACAAATAGTTCTCGATTGGTAGTGCGAAATTCTTCAAATTTAAGACATCTGTTTTTAAAATAGTCGTCTCAAATAAACATAAATTGAATTTGGCAACAGCAAGAAGAGACGATCCCGATAACCGGAATCGCCTCTCTTTTTATACTACCAAGAAGCTACATTAATTGTTGAAGGATGAACCACTCCATTGGCATCAGGAATTAAAACCCCTGACAACCCTACCCTGTTTCTTTGAGATCCCAATGGAAAATCATTTTTCGAGACAAAAAGCCCTACCTGATATCCATTGGATTGAAACATGTAAAACATTATGGTATTGCCTACATAACTATAAGCTCCAGGTACGTAGAAAGTGCCTATTAGTTGGGTTTGAGACGCAATATAACCCGAAGAAGGATCATAAAGAAAAATGTTTACATCATAATGATCTCCTGAAACAAATCCGGGATCAGTTAAAACATAACTAAAACCAGCTGATTGAATTGGGACTGTCTGGGCTTTTATCGATGAGCTCAGGCACATCGCCAGAACAAAAAATAATAGTAAGTAAATCTGTTTTTTCATAATTTCAATGTTTTTAGATGAAAATTAGTATTTGCCTATAAAATAATCTCCCCCCATAGTCTAACTCAATTTAAAAGACCACGTGGGGGAACACAATCCAGATTATTCTTCCCAATAGAAAAAAGGGTGTTTGCCCTCCATAAAAACGGTATTGAATATGCTTGTAGATGGCATAGCAAGTCCCCAATTGAATATCGCGTGAGCAATATGGAAAATATTACAAGTATGGTCACTGAGTGAAAGTTATTATGTAAATGTAATAAATAAAACAAAATGAAAAGTTATATGATAACATCGAAAAAGTTACAAACACAAAAGCAACGGGATCTAACACACAATCACAAACATTTGATGTAAAGCAACGGGTGGAGACATCAAGGGTTCCTGTAGCAGTGGCTACAAAAAAAACGGCCCTTTGGAGAAAATTTAAGGTGTACTTAGGCTTCGATGACGACCGGGTTCCAATATTTTTACTACCTTAGATGAAAAAAACAGAATCATGAAAACATTCGAAAAAATTCTTGTGTTAAGCAATGAGTTTGAAGCTGGTCTGATGGAAGAAGTGCTGACTGACCGTAAAATTCCGCATGGAATTGTCACTTCCGAAGATTCTGCCCTTGGCGGAATAATGGGATTGGAAATCGGATGGGGATACCTTGAAGCGCCTCCCGAATTCAAAAAAGAGATCCTCAAGCTATATGGGGAGATTTCGAAAAAGTGAAAGAAGAAAATAACGAATCGATGAGAATGAATTGCACCCTGGTACCAGGAGATGGAACATTTTAAAGAAGTTTTTGAGATTCTGATCAATTCCGAAAAGTTGATCCAATATGGTGGATTGACTTTACTCCTGATCGTAATTTTTGCTGAAACCGGGGTGTTTTTCGGTTTCATTTTTCCCGGAGATGCCCTCCTTTTTACTGCCGGATTACTATGCAATACCCAACTGGAAATTTCAATTTATTGGCTGGTCATCAGTGTCGCTCTGGCTGCCATCGTAGGAAATATTACCGGTTTTTTCACGGGAAAATATCTGGGGAAACGGATTTTTCAAAAGAAAGACACCCGGTTTTTTAAACAAGAGCATATTCAAAAAACACACCAGTACTATGAAAAATATGGAGGTTTTGCATTAATCGGCGGACGGTTTTTGCCGGTAATACGAACCTTTGTCCCCATTTTAGCCGGTGCCATCGATATGAATTTCTGGAAATTTACCCTCTTTAATTGTTGTGGAGCAATATTATGGTCCGGTACTTTTATTCCGATGGGCTATCTGATCGGGAGAAAATTTCCTGCTTCCCTCGATCATATTGAATATTTCATTCTTGGAATCACCATCATAACGATGACAATCTTCCTCCGTGGAATATATAAAATGAACAAGCGTAAAAAGCAATAGCCGGGGAGATCCTTATATCCATCCGCCTTCCTCACCGCTACCGGGGCCCAGTTCTATAATCCGGTCGGCTTCGGCAAGAATCATGGGATCATGCTCAATCACCATCAGGGTATTTCCATTGCCAGCCAGTTTATGAAATAATGTAATCAGATGTTCAATGTCGGCAAAATGAAGCCCGGTCGATGGTTCTTCGAACAAGTACAAGGTCGCTCCCTTCCCGGTTTTCATCAATTCCACCGACAATACCAGCCGCTGAGATTCACCTCCCGAAAGGGTGTCGAGCGACTGCCCCAATTGAAGATATCCCAACCCAACTGTTTCAAGTATTTGTAATGACTGCATCAGATTTTTCTGATCTTCAAAAACAGCCCTCGCTTCCAACAGGGTTAACTCCAGAATATCTGCAATGGAATATCCACGATACCGGCAGGTTAAGATTTCCGGCTTGTAGCGTTTCCCTCCGCATCGTTCGCACTCCATTTTTACATCTGCCAGAAAATCCATAGAAACGCGGATTTTTCCTGACCCTTCACAGGCCGGACATCTTCCTTCCTTCCCTAAGTAAGAAAAATGATTCTTCCCAAACCCTTTTTGCTTTGCTTCCGGAAGAGAAGCATATAAATCACGGATGATTTCAAAGATCCCGGTATAGGTTGCCATTGTTGCGAGATTCGAGGTAAAACCGGTTTGAGGATGAACTCTTACAACCTGGTGAAAATGCTCCAACCCTTTGATGAGTGTACATCCTGTGGCTTTTTTATTTTTCCATGAAGCAAGAATCACCGAATCCATTAAAGTAGATTTTCCGCTGCCCGAAACACCGGTAATGGCAATGATTCCGCCCAAAGGAAGGTCAAGATCAAATCCTTTCAGATTGTTTGAATAAGCATTTTGAATAAACAAGGTTGGCCGAACACCAGCGGCATTGCTTTTGATTCGATCCACAGAACTTTTTGTAAACCCTTGATATTCCATCGAAAGATAAACCCCGGTAATGGAATCCGGATTTTTTATGATTTCAGCCGGAGCTCCTTCGGCCACGATTTGACCTCCCTGCTTGCCGGCACCTGGACCCATATCAATGATGTAATCAGCGGCAAGTATGACCTCTTTGTTATGCTCTACCATGATCACAGTGTTTCCGGCCTCTTTCAGCGACCGGATCAGGTCGATCAGTTGGCAGATATCCCGGGAATGCAATCCCATGGTCGGTTCATCCAGAATATAGGTGAGCCCTGTCAATCCCGATCCCAATTGGTTGGCCAACTTGATCCGCTGTGACTCTCCTCCCGATAAAGTTGAAGAAGCCCGGTCGAGGGTAAGATACGACAACCCCAATTTATCTAGAAACCCAAGCTTTTGCAGGATTTCACGAATAAGATCAGGAATCAACTTTTGATTTGGTCCGTTGATCGGGAGATGGCTCAAATCATTGAAAAAAACGATGGCAGCTTTAACCGATCTGGCTGAAAGTTCGGCTATGTTTAATCCGTTCACCCGATACCGCAGCGCTTCGGGTTGTAACCGCGATCCATTACAAGCAGCACAGGTTGTTTGCTTCATTAGCGGCATCATCCCTTCTCCCCGGCGATCGGCATGTTTTCTAAGATACTCCTCCCCTACAAGGTTTATCAATCCCTGCCATGGTCCGGAAAATTGATATTCCCCCCTCCGGTTATTCCGGAGAAACTCCCAGGTAACCTGATATGACTCTTCTCCAGTACCATCAAGGACTATGTTTTTTTCCTTTTCATTCAGCATTTGCCAGGGCTTTGCAAAATCAATCCCGAGCTTCTCACCCACCGTCTTCAGGGTGGCTACATACTGACCATAAGGATCTCCATAAAATTTCCCCGTTTTGGTTCCATCCATGGCACCTGAAAGAATTGACCTTTCGGGATGGGTGATCAGTTTTTCGGGATCACAGGCAATGATAAAACCAAGACCATCGCACAACGGACAAGCACCATGCTGATGATTGAAGGAGTAAAGTGATGAAGTTACGACCGACATTCCCATTCGGGAATATAGCAACCGGTAGGCATCATAAATTTCCGAGAGGGTGCCCACGGTAGAACGCGGATTGTGCCCCGGCATTCGCTGGTCAATGGCAAAAGTTGCGGTAAGCCCCGTAAGCTCTTCAAAAGAGGCTTTCTCTTCCATCCCGACCTGACTTCGGAAATAGGTTGAGAAACCCTCCAAAAACCGGTTTTGTCCCTCGGCAAAAATCGTGTCAAATGCCAGGGAAGATTTACCGCTTCCCGAAACTCCGGTGATCACCGTGATTTTTTGATGTGGAATCTCAACCGAAATATTTTTAAGATTGTTGGTGGTTACCCCTTTAAGTTTGATGCTTGATGCGGCTCCTGCCCATTCGACGCTGTTTTGTGCAGGAGCAGGTTGGATTTTCGTTGTTTTCCGGTATTCCTTCAACGCCTGGCCGGTCAATGATTCTGTACATCGGATGATCTCTGTGGGGCTTCCCGAAAACACAAGATTCCCCCCTTCACGGCCACTGCCCGGGCCCAGATCAATAATGTGACCGGCGGAAGCGATCAGTCCCAAATGGTGTTCAATCACAATGACCGTATGACCTTGCCTTACCAGGGTATTCAGCGATGTAAGCAGATTCACCACATCGGCATCGTGCAATCCGGTGGTGGGTTCATCTAAAAGGTATAAGGTATGGGCAGCCTGGGGCTTCGCCAGCTCAGTTGCCAATTTAACCCGCTGTGCTTCGCCCCCGCTGAGGGTCGAAGAACGCTGACCCAGGGTGAGATACCCCAATCCGAGATCATCAAGAGCTTGCAGATAGTGGAGGATTTTCGGTTCCCCGTTAAAAAAAGCGATGGCCGAATTGATGGTCAACTCTAAGATTTCAAAAATATTTTTATCCCGGTACCGGATGGCCAGGGTTGCTTCGTCGAAACGGTGCCCCTCACAAGCTTCGCAAACCACCTCTACGCTGCCCATGAAATGCATTCCGATTTGCTGGTAACCGGCTCCTTCGCATGCTTCACACCGTCCTCCCGGGGTATTAAAAGAAAACCGGCTTTTATCAAACCCCCGCGATACAGCTTCCGGCATCGATGCAAAGAGCTCCCTTACCCGGTCAAACAATCCTGTATAGGTGGCGGGATTGCTTCTTGGAGTACGGCCAATGGGCGACTGGTCCACAGCAATGATCTTCCCGATTTTATCCCATCCCGATATTTCATCACATTTTCCAACGTTTTCGCGCCCTCCCTGAAAAGTATTGCGTAGAAAATTTCCAAGGGTGAAATTGACCAGTGTAGATTTTCCGGCACCCGATACGCCGGTTACAACATTCAAAGAACCAAGTTGAAAGGCAACGTCAATATTTTTCAGGTTATTTGCCCTGGCCCCTTTGATTAGAATGGTCCCGGTCTCTTTTCGAATTGGAGCAGCAATTCCGGAAGGCACTCCGGCCAATAAAAATTCCAGCGTTTTACTTTTCAAACGAATAGATTCCGGCAACCGGTTCAACTCGCTGACCGCAGAATTCACCAGGATCTCACCTCCATGTTCTCCAGGACCCGGGCCAACATCAATCAACCAATCGGCCTGGCGGATGAATTCCTCATCATGCTCAACAACCAACACCGAATTCCCTTTATCACGCAAATCTTTTAAAATATCAATGAGCCCCGAAACTTCATGGGGATGAAGCCCAATCGAAGGTTCATCAAAAATATAAAGGATCCCGCTGAGGTCCGAGTTGGCCTGCGTAGTTAGCCGGAGCCGCTGCGCTTCCCCTCCCGACAAAGAGCCGGAGTCGCGTCGAAGAGAAAGATAACCCAATCCCAGCCGCTCCATTAACCCGATCCTGCGGACAATGGGAGCAATAACCGGGGCAGCAATTTCCAGATCCTGACCGTTAAAATCCCAATCTTCCAATAATTTCCGGAGATCATTGAGTTGCAAATCGCAAAGCCTGTCGATCGACATTCCATGGATCTGAAACGACCGGGCTTTTTCATTCAGTCTGGATCCGTGACAAACCGAACAGCTATCGGTTCGGACAAACCGGAGGATGTTTTTATTTCGGTCGCGCAGGAGGATGTTCTCCATCACCGGAAGGATTCCTTTATAATAGCCCATCTCCCGTGGCTTGGCCGTGATCCCGCTCCAACGCATACGCGATTCAAGAGGATGTTTGCCATAGGGTATCTCGATTTTTTCACTCCCGTATAGCACAATATGCTGCTGTTCCGGGGTAAGATCCTGCCAGGGAATATCTACATTAAATCCCTCAGCCCGGCAAACCTGGTCGAGAACATCCAAAGTAACTTGTGAGTACATGATATAACCATTGGGTGCGGTGAGAACCAGAGCACCCTGGCGCAACGTTTTACTGGCATCGGCAATCATTAATTTAGGATCGAGACGATCTTCCACTCCCAGACCTTTGCAATGCGGACAAGCTCCTTCGGGCGAATTGAAAGAAAAAAGGCTGCGGTGTGCTTTCCCAATGCGGGCATAAAGCAATCGTAGATAATCATAAATCCCGGTGATGGTACCTACGGTGGAACGCTGGTTGTGGACGGACGACTGCTGTTTTACGGCTATGGCCGGCGATAAACCCTCAATCCGATCAACCTCCGGGCGTTTCATTTTACCTAAGAATTGACGGGCATGAGTAGAAAAGGAACCCAGGTAGCGGCTCTCCGCTTCCCGGTAAAGAACATCAAAAATCAAAGAGGATTTTCCTGAACCGGAAACCCCGGTGATAACCACCAACTTGTTTTTCGGGATCTCAACGGAAACAGACTTCAGGTTGTTCTCCGATGCATTCCGGATAATAATAGGATCATTCATTTAAATTTCAGGTTTCGGAGTATCCGTATTGAGCCATGGAATCCAGTGTACTCTTTTTCCCCATCGAAAAAATGAAGAAAAGAGTTACAACGTGGAAAGCGTGTTTCCATTCTTAATGTCGGCTGAAAATAAGTCCATAAAAGTAAGAAATTCACCGGATGAAGATCAGAAAAGCGATCAGAAAAACGCTTGACCTTAAATTTTCATTTTTTTTGAAACAGAAAATGTACTAATTTGTCCCGCTGAAATATATAAAATGTCGGTTTTTGGGTAATAGAACAAATAAAACCATACAATTATGAGAAATCTGGCTTTATCCGTATTATTCCTGCTGTTTTTCAGTGTTCAGCTTTTTTCGCAACAGAGAACAACAACCTGGGAAAAAGTATATGAGCTGGGAGGTGGAGCTTTCTTCTCGGTAAAAACTGATTTTGAAGGGAATTATCTGGTAGCCGGACGGTCGGATACCTTCGATTATTCCGGGACTGTGGTTGCCCGGTCCATGACAATGAAAGTTGATCCCTCCGGATCCATTATCTGGGCAACGAATTTCAATGAAGGTTTTTTTTCACAAGCCAATTCGTTAACCCTGGCAGATAATGCCGGAAACTGTGTCATTTCAGGATACTCTTACTTTGGAGGAGATTATGGTGGAATGTTTATGATGAAATATGATGCGTCAAGTCAGATGGCCTGGGCTCAGAACTACGGTTATCCAAACCAGGAAATGTGCGGAGGAAGCATCGCCACAACCACCGACGGGGGATTTATTGTTGCCGGGAACAAGGATTCAATCCTCTATGTGATGAAAACCGGGCCATCGGCCGATTCTCTTTGGATGAGAACCTTTCCGGATATTAAGCCGCTCACAGGAGGATTTGGGGGGGTGGGGCTATGCTTCATGGGCAATATCCGGCAAACTACCGACAATGGGTACATTATTTGCTTCTCATCCCTTCCGCTGCCAGAAATGTGTGTTATGAAACTCAACAGCCAGGGAAACATGCTATGGAAAAAAACATACAACACCGGGGCATATTCAATGGGAAACTACATTGTTGAGACAGCCGACGGAAATTATGTTGCCTGCGGAATTCAGGCAGTCACTGTTGGGGCAGGTGATCAGGATGCAAAAGTTGTGAAAATTGATCCCCAGGGTAATATCATCTGGGAAAAAGAATATGACAAATTCGGATTCTTTGATGGCTTCAACGCCGTGGTAATGGACGGAAATGGCGATTTCATTGCTGCCGGGAATACACAAAATGATTATACAGGCAATATTAATTTTGCCTATGTCGTCAAATTCAACAACCTTGGCGATACTTTATGGACCACAACTGATGGAGAAGGAACCATTTTCACACAGGAGTGTATTTATGGGCTGGATCTCGCCACCGACGGAGGAACTATTCTTTGCGGATCAAGAGGAAGCAAATTGTTTATGGCCCGGATAGATGCAAATGGCCAAGGGTTCGTAGGTATCAATAATATACACCATGAGCAACCCAATGACTTTACAATCTCGGTCACCGATCGTGAAATCGCAATTGATGTCGATCCTTCCATTATTAATCCTTCCGACAATATCAGGATCAACATCCTTGATATGATCGGAAGATCGTGTAACACCACTTGGACAGAACACAACGGTAAGATCATTGTCAACATAAACAACCTGAACCAGGGAATATATCTGGTAGAAATTCAAAACAAGAATATCCGAAAAACCGTGAAATTTGTGAAGCAATGATTCCGGATATAAAAATGGAATTGAAAGCCCGGATGCTGATACAGATCCTAAATCCGTTGCAATAGCATGAACAACTACCAGAAATTGCTGATTCTGTCATTCATTCTTGTTTTTTGGGGATGCGGACATAAAGAAATGCAGATTACATCCCTCGAAATGCTTAAAGGAGGGAAAACGTTTGCCGTTCCTACTGGAACTGTTGCCGATCAGTTTGTGTTAAAAAAATTCCCGGACGCAAAACTCGAATATTATAACAGCGTATTTGATTGTTCTATGGCAGTCAAAGACGGGAAAGCCGACGCGGTAATTTATGATCTTCCCATCCTGAAAAACATTGCGGCAAAAAACGAAGGTCTGATCGTTCTGGACGAACTGCTTTTTGATGATCAGTATGGATTTGCTGTCAGAATGGGAGATACCGCTCTGAAAAGAGCCATGGATGATGTACTTGTTCAATTAAAATCCGACGGAACTTACGATGACATGCTCAAACGCTGGTTCCCTTCAAAAGGACGCGTTGGTCCCATGCCGGAATTTAAATTCAACCCCGAAAACGATGTGCTGAAATTCGGGACGGCTGCCGTTACCGAACCGATGTCGTTTGTCGATAGCAATAAACAGGTTACCGGATTCGATGTAGAATACGCCTGTTACATCGCAAAGAAATTAGGAAAAAAGATAGAGGTCGTCGACATGGAATTTGGAGCCCTTCTTCCAGCCCTGATTTCAGGCAAAGTCGATATGATCGGTGCCGGACTATCCATCACCGGGGAAAGAGCAAAAAAAGTCCTTTTTTCCCAATGTTACTATCCAAGTGGCATCGCTGCAGCAGTCAAAGACTACGGGCAAAAGAGTCCCGAACCGGCCGGTCTCAAAATAAAAACCCTCGATGATCTGAAAAACAAACGCATCGGGGTGTTGCTTGGGAGTATTCACGATGCCTATGCCACGAAAGAGTTCCCAGGAGCTGCGATTTTTCAGTATCCCAATATTTCCGATCTGTTGTTCGGTTTGAATTCGGATAAAGTGGATGTCGCCTTTTTTGACCATACTTCCCTGAAAGACATCCTCAGCAAAAACCCAAAGCTTGCAATCCTCTCAAAAAACGTATTTACGGTTCCCATCGCTGCCGGGTTTAACAAGGAAAACGATAAGCTGCGCACCCGGTTCAACACTTTTCTTAAAGAAATCCGTTCAGATGGCACCTATCTGGACATGGTTGACCGGTGGATGAACAAAGGCCTGACGAAAATGCCCGGAATTAAAAGCGCAAAAACCAACGGACTCCTGAAAGTCGGGGTAGTAAGTGATATCGGAATGCCTTTCACCATCATGAAAGATGGTAAACTGGTTGGCTTTGACATTGAACTGGCAACACGGTTTGCAGCGTATGCCGGTTTGGAGTTTGTCCCGGTTGACCTTCCGTTCGGAAGTCTGCTTGCCTCCATTTCTACCAACAAGATCGACCTGATAACCAGTTCATTGATGATTACACCCGAAAGAAAAAAACAGATCGATTTTTCAGAACCTTATTATGAATCGGGCGTTAGCGTCGTTGCAAAAACGATAAACATCGTCAATCCCATTGAAATGGAGGGAACACAGGTAAAAGAAACCGGTAATAAAACCGGAACCGGCAACCAATCGTTCTTCCAAGTTGTTACAACCAGTTTTTACAACAACATCATACTGGAAAATAGGTACTTGCATATTGTTGAGGGATTAAAAGTGACCGTACTCATTTCAATTCTTGCGGCAATCCTCGGGACCCTCATCGGCGGGTTGGTATGCTACATGAGGATGTCGAAACGAAAGCTGCTTTCTGGCTCAGCCAAGGCATATATTTCTCTTTTGAGAGGAATCCCCGTCCTGGTCCTGCTGATGATCATTTATTACGTAGCCTTTGCCTCGGTAAACATCAACCCTGTTATCGTAGCCATCATTGCATTCGGACTAAATTTCGGTGCCTATGTTTCAGAGATGTTCAGAACCGGCATCGAAAGTATCGACAAAGGACAGAAAGAGGCTGCCATTGCAGGAGGCTTTTCAAAAGTCCAGACTTTCCTTTACATCATTTTTCCACAGGCTTTGCGATACATCCTTCCCGTTTACAAGGGAGAGTTCATCTCCCTCCTGAAAATGACTTCCATTGTAGGATACATCGCGGTTGTGGACCTGACCAAGGCTGGCGATATCATCCGAAGCCGCACCTTCGATGCATTTTTCCCCCTGATCATGGTGGCTGTATTGTACCTCTTTCTTGCCTGGCTGATGACCTGGGCTCTGGGACGAATTGAAATTTCAGTAGATCCCCGAAAAAAACAGATTAAAAAAATGAAGGAGGAAACCCGATGATCAAAGTAAATAACCTGTCAAAACATTTTGGCGATCTGGTTGTCCTGAATGATATTTGTGTGGAAATCAAAAAAGGAGAAGTCATTTCGGTAATCGGTCCTTCAGGAACCGGAAAAAGTACTTTGCTCCGATGCCTCAATCTTCTGGAAACGCCCGATGGCGGTTCCATCTATATTGACGGTATCCCGCTGCTCGATAAACGCACCAACGTTCCGGCCCTCAGGCAACGGATGGGAATGGTTTTTCAGTCATTTAATCTCTATGCACATCTCTCTGTTCTGGAAAATCTGACCATCGGTCCAGTTAAACTCCTTGGGAAGAAAAAAGCCGAAGCCAATGAAATCGGGATACGGCTGCTTAAAATAGTGGGATTAGCCGAAAAAGCGCATAATTTTCCTGATGAACTTTCAGGTGGGCAGAAACAAAGGGTTGCCATCGCCCGCTGTATGGCC
>JALNWG010000042.1 GCA_023231005.1 Bacteroidales bacterium
CCTTTTCTTCCTAAAACTGGGTGGGTATCTGCCGGAATGGCACATTTTTCAGACGGAAAAATAGATACCGTTGACTGGATATTTTACCGAAATCAGTGGGTGGGTATGCTCCGTTTTATCCAGGCAGCCATTAATCAAAGGTGGAATCGTTTTGTTCCGTTTAACCTAGCGATGATACTGGACACGCTGACGGAATGGTCAGGTTTGTAGATGAACACACTGTTGTCGCTAATGATTATTCAGGAATTGAAGTGAGTAAAAGGTTTAAAGATAGGTTTTACGGTGTCCTAGGTGATAGTGGTCTTGATGTCCTTCCTGTTCCTTACCATCCTGTGAATAAGCGAGTGGACGGACTCTGGGTGGCACTCGGATGCTATATTAACTTCTTACAGGTTGATAAGAAGATATTCATGCCGACTTTTGACAACAAAGTTGAAGATGATACTGCTCAGGCAAGATTTGAGGAGATTTTTGGTTCAGGAAATGTTATTCCTGTGCCATCAAAAGATGTTGCCATGGGCGGTGGTGTGTTGAATTGTCTAACTTGGGAGGAGATGAATCCCTGAATGATACTTCATTTTCAGATTATATGGTGTTTATTCAGCATTTTCAATCAACTCAATTTCTTCTAATATTTTTTCAGGATTATTAATTTCTTCGATAAGTAAATGTACTTTCGTACAAGGATTATGCTTGTCATACTTATGATCAATGAAATTTAGTTCAAGTTGCCTTGCCCACTTAATCGCTTGTCCCTGATTCCCTACATTTTGTAATAATTTATACGTTTCTGTCGAATTCTTCTTGTATTTATACCCTTTAATAACCTTCCTAACTTCTCGTTGTAAATAGGCTTTATAGTCAGATCGGCCCATTGAATGATTAACAAATTGAAAGTGAAGTAGGAACCATAATTCAAATGCTTCATTTGACCAAGCACATTTTATGTCGTTTCTTTCAGCCTTATTAATAGCAGCATTAAAGTTCTTTGCAGGAAAACTATCTCGATCAAAGACAGCCCATATCCTATCATATTTTTTTTGACACCTATCACGTATTGCTATTGCCTCGTCAATAATTCGAATTGTTTCTTTCCCTAATCCTTGTACTTCTATTATTGAGAGCGTGCCTAATGGTAAATTGTCTCTTAATGCGATAAAATAATTTGGCTCTGTTTTGATCCCCTCACTTACAATTAAAAAGCGAACTCTCTTAGATCTCGTCCCTTCCTGACGTTTCTGTTCTGTCCTTGCCAAACGTTTTAACAATGCATTATCAATCTTAGGTTTTCTTGTCATCGGGACATAGTTAAATAATCACCCAAATAAGGTATAGCACCATAACGTCCATCAATATAGTCTTTTTCAAAGGAACGGTCTTTACGAATTTTTGTTCCATTCTCTTTATATTCCACTAAGGAATACAAGTCCGTTGCTTCAAATTTGTCCTTCTCTGTAAAGTATATTTGATCTCTGCGAAAACAGCCATGACTAAGTAAATTTGTATCATGAGTTGCAAAGATTAACTGTGCATTCTTCTTGTTAGATTCTGTTGAATTAAATAATTGAATTATGGCTAAAGTTAACAATGGATGTAACTTAGCATCAAGTTCATCAACTACGATAACTCCTCCATTCTTTAATGTTCTAAATATAGCGCCAGATATATCAATGATTTTATTAGTCCCTGCAGATTCTTGTTGATCTAAATCAAATCTTTTAGTGGAAATTACATCCCCCTTATTATCAAAAACCTTATGAATGGTTTCAATTTCGCCAAATTTAATCGCTTCGCCCTTAAATTGAGCAATTATTTGTTTAATTACTTCTTCTGGAAATTTTTTCGAAACCAATTTATCAGTAGTTAAGTCGGTAAGGATTAAATTTAAATCTTGGAATCCCAAATCAAGATTTACATAAAAATCCTTAAGTATCAACCTTGATTCCTCTGTCTCAAGCATTTCAAGTGTGATCCCTCTATAATTATCATGCATTAATCCACTGATTGTCGCCCAATTATTAAACCAACGCAATATTTGCTCAGCCGTTGGTCCATTAAATTGATCAATAATTGCAAGAAACAATGCATTACTCCGTGTTTTGATTTCTAATCCTTTAGCCTCACTAAAACAAGCCATAATTTCTATGGCTTGACCTTCCCTAATAAAAAGAGGTATCTCCTTTGTACCATCCATTTGAAAAAGCCATTCAGTTTTTATTTGAGTATCATTAACTTCAAAACCATATCGGAATCGTTTTTCATCAATAAGAAAAAGCACTTCAAAAAAACTTGGTTCTTTTGTCGTCTGTGTGTTTAATAAAAAAGGAATAACATCCAAGGTGTCCGTTGATGCAAGTTTACCAGATCGTAGAACTATTCTACGCATTGTAGACATCGCTTTTAGGAAATTACTTTTCCCGCTGGAATTTGCTCCATACAAGACCGCACTTCGTAATAAATTATATTTGGCAACCTTAAAAAGGTTCCCTTTATGTTCTGTTATTGAAGAGGCCTCGAGGCTTAAGGTTTTTTTGTCTTTAATTGACAAATAATTACCGACAGAAAATTCTATTAACATGACGCTCAATTTTGTGAGATGTATTCTCAAATAAACGACAAATATATGCATAAAGTATTACAAAAAATCATAAATATGAGAAATATTCTCACAAATCAAGGAATGGTTGTTTAAATAATTGATTATTATTTAATTAGCGATGGGGTGAAAAGGGGTATGATACCAACCTTTCAGAAATGATTACCTATTCATCAGTCTTTCTGGTATCTTTTCCCATTTAGGTCACGAATAATGACTATTCTGGACTAAAGTAGGCCACTCATTCCGGAGTAAAGTAGGCCAGTGATTCCGGGGCAAACCAGGCCAGTTTTTCGGAAAAATTTCTGTTGGAAGCAAAAAGTTTTCAACAAAATTGGAGTAGGGAAAAACTGACATTCTGGCGCAAACCAGGCCACTTGTATCAAAGACAAAGACCCGATTATTTTTTAATAATTTTTTTCACTTCAATCCTACTTGCAGTCATAAGTCGCACAAGATACATCCCACTGGGAAAAGTGCTCATATCCAATGTCGTTGTTTGATCGAATATTTGTTGTTTAATGATCTCCTGTCCGTTCAAATCCACTATTGAAAGGAATGTTTCCTAGAGTATTTTTATATGAAGCTAAATCCTCTGTTGTGGGACCTGACATGGTACACAACCATTTTGCTTTACAGGAACCTGCATCGACAACAAAAACAGAATCGCCAGTGGTAACATAAAATTGTTGTGAAAATGATTTTTGCGTACCCAGCAGAAAAACAAGTAAAATCTGCACGAAAATCCAAATTTTTCTCATAGCTTTATTTTTATGTATTTCGATAATAAAGACCAACCCCGTAGAAATTAATTTACGTAAGACAAGAACGAGAGGATATTTAGGTTCTTTGTAAAAGTACTGAAGTTTCCTCAAAATTTAATCCGGGAATAAAGACAATTGAAAAGTTTGGTGTTCCGGGCCAATTCTGCTTCTAAAATCGAGCACTCCAGTTTTTGTATTGCAGAGTAATTCAAAGATTCCATCAGCCATTGCATAGTTAAAGAATGCAGGAACTCCAAAGAATCTTTTTGAAAGTATGAATATTTTTTGAACCATTATTTTCATCGGGGTTTTCGGGCAAAGCTACAATCACTGCGCCAAAGTTAAGATGAAGAAACTCCTCATTACTATCATGTGCAATGTAAATATGTGCCTGGTGAGGAAGTTTTACATGATGGTGAATGCGTTCGGCTTAAACATTTCTGGCTGTGTTCTTTCTAAAGTGCAGGTATCGGTTAGTTTTTAAACAGGTTACAAATGTCAGGTCTTCTGTTTTGATCAGAGGAATGTCCTCTTTCAACGCACGGCTGATGTTTGAAAGTTTGACATCCTTTGAAGCCTGTATGCCGTAAATTATCTCTTTATCAACCTTTTTTTGTTTTGCAAAAATTTTTGGAGATGGTTCCTGAAAATTTATTACTTTGCATCTTGAAATGATGGATAGTCGTTGAGTTTGTGTCCATATATGATTGGAAGTTTTCGTCAGCTGCCAAGGTCGCAATGTGGACGCAACTTTTTGAAGAATCTCATAGAAACTCAAAAATTTATTACGTTTCACTTCATGTTGCTCTCTGAGTACTATCTATCAAGGAATTAGCTAAAACGTGTGCTTGTTTTTGAGGAAACTCCAGTATTCAAGGCAAACAAAGCAAACATGAAATAGTCGTGTTTGGAATAAATCACTGGCCTATGATGATATTAGATTCAATCTGACGTATTCCATCCGACTCATAAAAAACAAATACTAACTGATGAACACTTCAAAAACTAAAAAGAGGTGGGGCCTTATTTTGTTATTGCTTGCGGTGATTGCAATACTGGCTGTATATCCATTGCCGCCACAAGCTCCCATCCAATATTATGATAGGCAAAGTGGCTTGCTAAAAACGGAAAAAGTAGCTGGCGAAAAGTGGTTGGTGTGGCTGTATAACAATCCGGTTGGCGAAGCAACATTGTGGGCATTGGTTAAAAGAAAGATGATTTCGTCTGTTTATGGCAATAGTATGGATCGTCCTTCATCGACCAAAAAAATACAACCTTTTATTCATGAATTTGATATCGACATGAGTATCACCCAAAAACAGGATTTCAATTCTTTCAACGATTTCTTTACCCGGAAACTAAAGAATAATGCCAGACCACTGGATACCAACTCAACCGTTACAGTGTCGCCTGCCGATGGAAAAATATTGGCATATACCAATATCAGCAACAGCAATTTTATCATCAAAGGATACCGATTCGATATTTTTTCGTTTTTGAATAATGTCCGCCTTGCTCAAAATTACCTTGATGGCACCCTGGTAATCATCCGGCTTGCCCCTTTCGATTACCATCGTTTCCATTTCCCCATGAGCGGAAGTGTATCGCCCATCACCCGGATTGACGGTGATTATTATTCAGTTAACCCCCTTGCTTTGCGCAAAATAGCTGAAATTTTCTGCCTGAATAAAAGGGAATTCACCATCATATCAAACCCCTTGTTTGGAGATGTTGTGATGGCTGAAATAGGTGCAACCATGGTAGGAAGTATCGTGCAGACTTATACAGGGACTTTTGTAAAAAAGGGGGAAGAGAAAGGGTACTTCAAATTTGGGGGTTCCACCGTAGTGCTGCTGTTTGAAAAAAACAAAATTCGCATCGATGAAGATTTATTGATTAATACTTCCAGGGGTTATGAAACTGGGATCAAAGAAGGAGAAAGAATTGGGAAATATTGATATTGTAATTCTTGATTACAATGGGACGTTTACTTTACACGAATTTGGTATGAGCTTTTTGGAGGTTTACTAAATTCCTTAAAGTCGAAAACTTCAATAAGAAAGGGCTTTATTTAACTTTTTTGTCAAAATCTTAAATAAGGCTAAAACGCAAAATGCGAACTGTGCAGTGCGAAGTATTTCAGACCTCGCGTTTCACATTTCGCATTTATCTTTGCTCCCCCTAGTGGACAAAGTTGCAAGCAGATGACTTCGACCTTTCGGGTTTAAATGGTTGATATAAGGATTACTGAGAGCTGACCATCGATTTAATCCGCTGTGTTTTAATCAGAATTTACATTTAAGGACTAAAATATAAACCGAATGGGCAGGCCCTAATCTATGTAATTAGAAAGGTACCTGCCCTCTTTGGCGGTAGGAGAGGGATTCGAACCCCCGAATCGGGTACCCGATTTACGGTTTATCAGACCGCTACATTCGACCAACTCTGCCATCCTCGAGTGAAACAAATAAATCATTCACTCGGCAATGATTAGTTGGTTGTCAAATGTATAAAAAAATAAAGGAGGAAGGAACTTTGGTGCTTGAAAATATTCAGTAATTAACGATTTAAATTTTCCGTTTCAGTCTAATTAGTAAATTGCAAAAGAAAGATCTAATTAGCTACTAATGCCATGTATAGAAATCTAAACACTTACCTAAACAAAAAAAGTTTTCCAGCTTACCAATCCCTTATAAATGCTGGTGGTAATATTACCTTGGATGATTCACGAAAAGATGATTTTTGGAGCATTGGTATCGATAGATATAATACTTCAAATTCTATGATTTATTTGGGTAAACGAAAAAACGATGTCAATGCATTTACCCATGAATTATTACATCATGTCTTGGTCTTAATAGGTCAATATCCAGGTTAACAACCTGTATGATCTTGTTGACACATTAAACTCTACATTTCCCACAAATCGAGTAAGAACTGTTTTCGACTTTAGCCTTGTTATCCTTATTGACACATCAATACAACATGGCAGAATGTTACCAGTTTATTTGAATGACAGATTTAAAAGGAATCGATGTTACTGTTCAGGTTTAACGAATATTTTATTAACAAATTAACAATGTAAAGGTGCAAATTTCGCGTTGAAAATAGAAAATTATTGAAAATTATATTTGGGGATAAATGGATTTTGCGGATAATTATTTCTGATACTTGCATTCATGATGCAACTGCCAAAAGGATACGTTATTTTACCTGAAGCCCTCTTGCTGAAAATGCAGCAAGATCTAATTGATTTTCAGCAGAGGCAGGCTGCGCTTGAGCAGAAAATAGAAGAACTCACAAAGCAGTTGCATAAAAACAGTGGAAATAGCCACAAGCCCCCTTCGACAGACGCGTTTAAAAAACCTATTTTCAATAACCGGCAAAAGAGCGATAAAAAGCCCGGCGCTCAACCGGGGCATAAAGGTTCTACACTTACCATGGTTGACAACCCGGACAAAATAATTTTGCATAAAGTAGATGGTACGTGTATTTGTGGCAGGGGCTTAGGCCGGCAGCCAGTGGCCAATGTACAACGGCGACAAGTAAAAGACCTTGTAAAGGCGCTCATTGAAATAACAGAACACCGCAATGAGGTCAAAATCTGCAGTTGTGGCCAAATTCATTACGGGGAAACACCCCACATCACACCGGTCAAGTATGGTGACAGGATAAAGTCCCTGTCCGTTTACCTGAATACCTATCAATTCATTCCGTTTAACCGCATCCAGGAGTTTTACCATGATTGTTTAGGTGCCGACATAAGTGATGGTGCCTTGCAAGATGCCAATGAAACAAGCTACAACAACCTGGAACAAACAGAACAACAAATCAAAGGACATTTAAAAGCCGGCGAGGTACTTCACAATGACGAAACAGGCATACGGTGCGAAGAGACATTGATGTGGGGGCACGGCGGATCCAATGAAGCATACACGCATTACGCCATTCATAAAAAACGAGGTGTTGGAGCCATCGACGATATAGGCATATTACCAGGTTACCAGGGCGTAAGCATACATGACCGTTTTATAATTATCAATCTTGTCGCCATAGCCTTTGTAATGCCCATCTGTTAAGGGATTTGAAAAGCCTTGTGGAGGATGGCAAACTATGGGCCTCAGAAATGGTTGCCTTGCTCCTGAAGGCTAAAGAACTAAAAGAAACCGTCATACTGACAAAGAAAATCAAAGGAACGGTTTTAGCCGAATATGATGAAATTGTCAGAGCGGGGCTTGCCATGGAACCGCTTCCGGAAGAAAACCACATCAAAAAACGGGGGAAAAAGAAAAAAACACCCTCCTTGCGCCTGTTGGAAACTTTTTCAAACAGGAAGCATCAGGTAATGGAATTTTTTGTAAACCCGGCAGTGCCGTTTGATAATAATATGGCCGAACGCGACCTTAGGATGGTGAAATTAAAACAAAAAATATCGGGTTGTTTCCGAACAAAAAAAGGCGCTGAAATATTTTTTAGAATCCGTTCTTATATTTCCACACTCAGGGAACAAGGATACAACATCCTCGACTCATTGCAACTGGCCATTGAAGGCGCTCCCGTGAGTTTTGCATAAGGCTAAACCTGAACAGTAACTTTTTTTTATCATTTGATCGTCTGACAACTCTTTAATAACTGTAACGTGGTGCAATTTTCAATATCTCTGACTGAAAGCAGAGGCAAGTCCTCAAAGCATCGCGGTTTTTCTTTCAAAATAAAAGAAGACACCAAAATGCTAATTGCCAATTTGTGATGCAAGGCAATCCATTTACGTGTTTGAAACTGATCTAATCCCAAAATTTGTTTTGCCTCTTTGATGTGGTGTTCTACAAAAAACCTCTGAGCTTGCATATATGCCACAGTATAGTGCCCTCTGGAAACCATTTTTCAATATATTTGCAGTAACTCATGTTTTAACGTTTCTTAATTTTGAAAGTTTTAAAGCATCTCTTTTTCGTTTTCATACTAACATTTCTAAACCAATCAGGTCGGGCTGAACCAGGACGAAATATTCAAGCGGATGATGCCCGGAGAGCCTATTTGAGTGCATTGAAGCAACGATCAATGTATAATATGGTTAAGTCTCTGATCATGCTTGGGGATGTACAAAAAGAAAAGAATTTTGATTCGGCTTACCTTAATTATTCCTATGCACTGAAACTTGCAGACAGGTTCGGCCTGGTAAAATTCCGGCCGCGGATTTTCTTCGAAACAGGAATGCTTCATATTAAAGCAGGAAATTTCAAAATGGCAGTCGAATTGTTCGATTCCGCCCGCTATTCGGCATCGAGGATGGGTGATGATACCATTGTTTCAAACGTGCTCAACATGCTGGGAACCCTTTACGTTGATATTTGCGAAATGCCTCAGGCAAAATCAATGTTTGAAGAATCTTATAAATTGGCAATGGAAAAACATTTGCCCCGACAGGCTGGTGCTGCATTGGGCAACATTGCACAGTTTATCCATGATCCCGACAGCTCGGTCAGGGTGATGAAAACCGCAATAACTTTGATAAATACAGAACCAGGTCAAAAAAAAGAATTGGCTTTGATCTATATAAATATCGGGAATATGATGGCAAATTCAGATTCCGCAATTTATTATTATCAAAAAGCGATCCATCCAGATGAAGAAGTATCTGACCCAACTGTGGTTATGCAAGCCTGCAATAATATGGCGTATAGTTACATTGACAAAGGACTGGCGGCAAAAGCCAACGAAATTCTTCAGTTCATGGCTATTCCAATCGCCCTGTCTGATTCAAATTTCGATTGGCTTGCCACCCTATATGATACCTGGTCGGACGTAAAAGCATATCAACATGATTTCAAAGGAGCCTTTAACCTGGAAAAGAAAGCTGTGAAAGCCCGGGGACAGGCTGAATCACGCAAATCAGCTGAACAGGTAAGACTTTTAGTATTGCTTCTGGAGGTAAAGAAAAAAGATGTTCTATTCAGCCATGCACAACGTCGTGTAACAAGCCAGAACAACGATATACGGTCGTTGAAATTAATAGTATTTTCATTGGTCATAGTTTTATTATTAATTGCTGTTGTCGTATTCGGATATTATCAACGGATTAAAATAAATTCGCAGCGGAAAGAACTGGACCTGACAAAGCGGAAAATTGATATCCAGGACTATGAAAGAAAGCAACTCGCCATTCAATTACATGATCTTACGGGGCCGTTTGACAAAAAAATGGCCCAAAAGATCAGTAAACTTTCATTTCCTGACCCGTTGGTTCGGGAAGAGTGTATTCTCGAATGGAAAAAAATATCATCCACAATTCATTCTATTTCATATCAGCTAAATCATAATATGGTAAAGGATCTTCCTTTTCATGATCTTATTGTAAGCCTTGTGGAAGAATATCGTTTGCTGTGTGATCTTACTATTGAAGTTGATTTGGACCCTGGTATCGTTATTGCTTCGAATCAACAGGCCAACCTTTTCTATATCATACAGGAATTGTTTAATAATGCAATGAAGTATGTAAAGAATGGCATAATTACTATTAAAATAACGGTCGAATATAAAAATCTGTATCTGTTTTACCAGGATAAAGGACCTGGCTTTGAATCAGGGAGTCGGAAAAAGCAAGGGATGGGAATAAATAATATCTTTGAACGGGCAGTTTTACTGGGTGGAAGAGCCACCCTGAAAACTTCACCGGGTCAGGGAACCAGATGGATTGTAGCAATTCCACATACAACAAATGAAGAACACAAATACAACGAAGCTTATTCGATTGCTGGTCATTGAGGACAATGCCACACTGGTATTGGCAGGATTGCGGAATTTCTTCCGGCCGGAACGTGATCTGATCCAGGTTTCCGAATCGGTTTCATGTGTTGAGGCTGCACTTAACCAAATAGACACGGGCAGGTTTGACGTTATCCTGCTCGATTTGATAATCCCTGGGAGCAGCCCTGGTGAGAACATTTCCATGTTACAACATCAATTTCCCGGTAAGCCCATCGTAGTCTATACTTCCATCGATTCCAATCTGTGGCGTAAAAGAATGTTTGTCTCGGGAGTGCACGCCTATGTGCATAAAAACGACAGCCGTGATACATTGAAGAGGGCCATTGTAGATGCATTTGAAGGAAAAATTGCCTTGTGCATGGGTACGGTAAATACGCCTGACGTGGGTTCTCTTTCGCCAGAAATAGGCGAAAACACACTGTCGATAACAGAAAAAGAGATACTTGCTATGCTTTCTGATGGGCTAAGATACAAAGACATCGGAAAAGTTCTGACGATGAATGATGTGGCGATTGAAACAGTTGTGAAAAGGATTCGAAAAAAATTCGGCGCTTCTTCCACACCACAACTCATCCATATTTTAACCGAACAGGGATTATTATAATTGATGCCAATACAACCAAAATTTCTAAAACACCCCTGAAAATTCTCTTTCTTTTTTTACACAAGTGGGTAGGCTGGTGCCAATTCCGTCACCATTCTATTTTCATTTAGCATCTCATAAAGAGTCCGATATCTTTTTATAGCAATCCTATTTTGCCGGAAAACCGGCAAAACATTGCAGAACTAAGTTTTGTTGGGTTTTTTTTTTATATTAATATTTGCAGGGAACACTTTAACATGTTCGTAACATGAGAAAAAGTATAATTCTTACCCTGTTTTTAACAATTCTTGGTTTTACACTGCACGCTCAATTTGCAAATCAGCTTCCAATTAGGGTTGATACTCAATAATTTGATATTGGAGAAGATTAAGGGGTGAGATCTGGCTTAACGTACTCTTTTAATATTCTGCATACCATCATTGCTTAATATTGAAAAGATAATGGACAATTAAAACATGAAACAATTTTTACGATATTTTTGAACATATAGCTGTTAAAAACGGAAACAAATGATCAATCCCTATTGAACAGGAATAACAATTGAAGAATGAAAAATAACACTCATTGGTCGTATCATCATCGTTCCTTACATTTAAGAGGCTATGACTATTCAGGTGAGGGATTGTATTTCATTGCGAAATGTACAAAAAATCGGCAACATTATTCCGGCAGGATTTCTTATGTTCAAATGATCCTCGACGAAATCGGCAAGATTTCAGCTTTGTTTTCAGAGGCAAGATCGACACATTTCGACCAAACAATGGTTGCCGAACATGCAGTCATGCCAAATCATGTCCATTTAATTTTGGCGTTAAACATAAAACAGATAATTATCAATAATAGTGAATTGACGCGTAACGAAATAACACGTGGTGTAGGGCCACACCATGGTGTGGCCCCAACACAAGGCGTGGCCCCACCGCATGATATATTCCCACCGCATGATGTATCCCCCCAACACATCGTATCCCCACCGCCGGGGTTGTTCCTGCCACCTGGTGTTCCGCAGCCGGCCAACCAATTCGGCAAACCCATTGCCGGTTCGGTTTCGGTGATCATCAATCAATACAAAGCATCCGTGAAACGTTGGTGCAATAAACATGGTCGTGAATTTTTTCAATGGCAATCTCGGTTTTATGACCATATTATCAGAAATAAAGAATCCTTCAACAACATTATAAATTATATGACCAATAATCCCAAACAATGGGAGAAAGATAAATTTAATCAAATAACGCCATGGAAAAACCCTTCAAATACATCGTGCTCACCTTTATCGGTGCAGTGGTAATCTTCATCATTTATGCACTGGTATGGTTCGGGAAAAGCAATTTACGGGATGCCGTGAATAACCTTAACCGGGCCGACACCACCCTCACCAGCCTGGCAAAAGACCTGAAATCGGCCAATCAGGAGCTGCAGGATGCGAAGAAAACGATTCATTCCTTCGATAGTACCCTCTCGGATATTCGCCGGAAAGTTACTGATCTCGACCGGTCACGGTTGCAAAACCAGATCGTGTTCGAACAAATGAACCGGAAGTTGTCGGTAAAAATTGATACTATCGCTGCTGAAATGAATAAAGTCACTGCGAACCTGAAAGAGCCCATCGTTCATTAATAATACTTTTCCTATGAAAAAGATTTTTATCATGATTATACTGTTGGCAGGTTCGTATGCCCTGCTGGCCCAGGTCAAAACATTTAATGCCTGCACTGCCGAAGATGTTTTTAAACTCCTCAAAGGTGACTCCCTGGTTGTCAAATGCGATTCGGTTTATGCCATAACCTCCGAACGATTTCACAATTATGAACTCATGCGGTTGACACTACAGAAGAACAATAGCCTGTTATTTGGTACCATAACGCAAATGAAACAGAATTACGAAAAGCGGATCGACCAGCTCAACAAAGATTATTCCGACATGAAATCTTTATATGTCAAATGCGATGAGAACTCCAGCGGCTACCTTAAGTGCGACACGAGGTCGCTTAAATAACTGTTAATCGTTCTTTTACAGATAGAATTAACCTCATGTTCCATCATGAGTAGCCTACCGGCACATGCGTCAATGGTAACGTTGGGGTGTGAAGC
>JALNWG010000043.1 GCA_023231005.1 Bacteroidales bacterium
ATCGGTTCAAAAATTTCTTTTTTCCGGGAGAGGGTGTTATATATATACAGCTGATTTTCCATACGATGAACAGTTCCTTTTGCAAAGGTAGAAAAATATGGTTTCAGGCGATAATGCCTTATTCAGATCTTCGCATCCGTTAAGTCCAAGTTCAAACTTTGCAATCCCACGTAAATAGTAAGATGTAAAAAGTAAACAGGTTCTCTTTGTCGATGGCAATTGCCGTATTAAAATATTCGAGAGATTTGACATACACTCCCGAATCTGTTGCAATACTTCCAATAATATTATTTATGTACGGTTAATGGTAATGAAGCTGGCAATAAAATTGAGGATCTTCTGATTAATTTTCTATTTTTGAAATTGGAAAGATGGATTACAACATACTTTGATCTTATTTTAATATGTAAATATGAAAAAACTTCTACTTATTGCCGCCACACTCATTGTGTTTTCGGCAAATGCACAAACTACCGTTTATCATCCTTTTCCCGACAGCAACGCAGTGTGGAATATCCACTACTGGATGTATTCCTGGATGTATGGAACGGAGGATTGTTTTTATTCCATCACATTTTCGGGCGACACGGTGATTGGCACCCAATCTTATCACAAACTCAACACGCCCTTTATTCAATCAAATTTTACCGAAACCCGCAACGGTGAAGCAACTGGTTATAAAGGAGCCATCAGACACGATGCTATGAATAAAAAAGTATATTTCGTTCCACCAACTACCAATACCGAGCAATTACTGTATGATTTTACAATGCAGGTGGGCGATACGGTCCAGGGATATCTTGAAACCTTTGCCTCTCCACCCGATATTGTTCAGTCTATCGATTCTGTTCAGGTCGGAAATTCCTTTCGTAAAAGATGGATTATCAATACCTGCTATAACATTAGTTTGATAGAGGGGATTGGATCAACTTATGGACTGATCGAAGCTACTCCCGGGTGCATAACCGATCTCCCCGACATGACCATCACCTGCTTTCAGCAAAACGGCCAATCGCTATATCCCGACACCACAACCAATTGCCAGCTCATTACTTCGGTAAACCCCATAAGCAAAAATTCCGGCGAAATAATTATATCTCCTAACCCATCCCATGGTTCCTTCACTATTTCTTTTGAGCCAAACATGAATATTAATGAATTCCGGATAACCGATCTGAGCGGAAAAACCATGGTTCATCAACAAATGGATAATCAATCATCCATCAAAATCAACAATTTTCAAAATGGCGTTTATATATTCTCTACCATTAATAATGATAACATACAGATAACCAAAAAAATAATCATCTGCCCATAGGCTGATCTTTATACAAGATCCCCAGTGTATGATCAAAACACCAATACACCTCAATTAAACGAAAGAGACACCATCCGGAAATTAGTTTTTCTTCAATAATCGCTTGCTCAAGCCTAAGCGAAAAAGTAATTTCTGTTACCTTCGCATTGTACATCCCGGATGACCATGATACATGATCTTATTCCGATAGATTTTAGAACGATCGGAAGTATATTTTCATCACTCCGTTCACGAAATTACCGGCTTTATTTCACCGGTCAGGGGATTTCTTTGATTGGTACCTGGATGCAAAATATTGCATTAAGCTGGCTTATTTACCGGATCACGGGATCAGTATTTCTTTTGGGACTGATTGGTTTTACGAGTCAGATTCCGACTTTTATTCTTGCTCCTTTTTCAGGGGTGTTAACCGACCGGTTCAACCGGCTCAGGATCATGATCATCACCCAGGTGTGTTTTATGATTCAGGCTGGGATCATGGCGTTTTTGGTACTGTTCAACCTGATAGATGTATGGCATATCATCGTTTTAAGCATTGTTTTCGGGATCATCAGCGCTTTCGATGCCCCTGCCAGGCAATCCCTGGTCATCGATCTGATTGATAAGCCTGAGAACCTTGGCAATGCAATCGCCTTGAATTCCGCCATTTTCAACGCGGCTCGATTGGTAGGTCCCGCCGTTGCAGGGATTATAATTGCAGTGGTTGGAGAAGGAATTTGTTTTTCATTGAATGCTCTCAGTTTTATTGCTGTTCTTGCAGCTTTGCTACAGATAAAAATAACGCGGAAACAAGTACCTCCAAAGACAACCAACTTTAAAAAGAGCTTTTTCGAAGGTTTTCATTATACCTTCCAATCCATGCCTATCCGTACTTTAATCCTGATGCTGGCCACCTTGAGTCTTGTCGGGCTTCCATTTATCGTTCTCCTTCCTGCTTATGCCAAAGATATTTTACTCGGCGGTTCCGACACCCTGGGATTCCTGATGTCGGCGCTGGGAGCAGGAGCGCTGACAGGAGCGCTGTATATGGCAACCCGAAAAACGGTTCTCGGATTGAGCAAGATCATAGCAGTAAACACCATTTTATTGGGATTGGCGATCGTACTGGCATCCTTCTCGGATAAGCTGTGTTTTTCATTGATTATTTTCTTTTTCGGAGGACTTTCCATGGTACTGTTTCTCTCTTCGGTAAACACCATGCTACAATCCATCACCGATGAAGACAAGCGTGGCCGGGTGATGAGCTTTTATGCCATGGCACTCATGGGAACCAGTCCGATTGGAAACCTTCTTGCCGGCACCATTGCATCCGGAATCGGTATCTCCCATACGTTTTTAATCGGCGGCACGGTTACTGTGCTTATTGGAATCTGGTTTGCAATAAACCGTAAATCCATGCGAAAAGATGTGCACAATATCTATATAAATAAAGGAATTTTACCCAGATACCCAGATGATTTACTCTGATGGATGTAAATATTTTCTTGTTTTTTCTTCAGCTTGCTTTCTGGCATTCAAAAAACGCTCTTTTTTTAGGATCGTTTTGCAGCGAAATTTTTAAGCTGTTCTTTCAACGATGCCTGATGTACCCAAACAATTTCTAAACAGAGCGTATCCTCAAAGAATTCTCTGATTAGTAAAGTCTTCCCAACCCTGCGGCGGCCGTATACCGCAATAAACGCTGGATCTGGCAATTAAATGGCTTTCGTCAATATTACTTTTTTTTCTACCGATAATCTTCTCCTTTGCCATAATATTGATTTTGGCTGCACATAAAATTTTAAAGTAAGCCAAAAGCACACAAATATTTTTATTTTGGCTGAGTAAAAAAGTATTATTGACCAAAATGCAGAAATTAAACCATAGAATGATCCTTTTTGATGCACCTCATATTCCGGGCAAGTCGTTACATCGCCCATTGGGGTTTCCCGGTTTTCCGAAAATCGGACAATATTTTTGAGGATTTATTACCCTAAAAATTAAAAATAATATCTTATGTTTGGCGCTTGAATGTTTCAGCCTAATAAAAACAAATCATGAGCACCTTTAAAAAACCATCGATCCTTGCGGTATTTTGTATTATCATTATTACCTTTCAATCTGTACAAGCCTGGAATAATGTCGACGACCCACCGGTTATTCCATATAAAACAAGCCCCTCGATATTGTTTGGGAAAGATATCGTGATTAACGACATCCCCAATCAAAATCAGAAAAATCTTTCAATTTGTTCGGCACCGAATGGTTGGCTATACGCTATCTATAGTATCGATAGTTTAAATAATCCCTGGTTTAAAGTGTTGCGATCGAAAGACAATGGCTATTCATGGAATTTTTTAGGAGAGCATACGATTGAAGCACCTGACGTTCGCAGTATTAGATTAGAAGCCGTAGCCGTAGGAATTGACTCATCAGATCAGAAATTGTTTGTTGCAGAGATTTTACATTATGTGCCAACAGGTGAGAAGTGTATGCAACTGTATCGTTTTAACTGTGACCCGTTTACATTTGAAAAAACACTCATTTCAAGTAGTATTTTCTTCGGTTTTCATGATATGGCTATTGCAGTTGATTATACCTTTCCTGCTCTACTTTCAAGTCCATTTAGTATGGGTGTGTTACTCTCAGAAGGCACCTTGACAACGGAGGAACTCGTTTTATTTTTATCTGGGGATGGTAGGCAGAATATTACGCAGCATCGACAGATAGCTGTATCAAACAAGAAAATTCGCAATGTTGCCCTTGCGTATGGCCGGTCTTCATATCAAAATTACGGCAGATATTTTGCAACCTGGGAAGAAGATGCCGATACCTCGGCAGCCCATGGGCATATATACACCTCGCATTCCGATCCTGATTTCAATAGCCCGTTCACTACTCCGATTCAATTGGATGGTCTCGATCCATCATTAACAAATCTTTGCAGAAATCCCGTTATTGCCTGTCAGGTAAACGATATTGATAATGACAGCGCAAACCTGAGCGAAGTTGTATTGTTCGAAAAATTCAATCCGGGTTCGGGCGATTATGATATTGCAGGATTTTATAATAAAAAAGGGGCCACAGGAAAAACCTTTACCAGGTTGAATGTAGCCTCCACCTCAAACAATGAACTTCAGCCTGATATTGTATTCAACCCATTCGATTCCACTTTTATAGTAACGTATTACGATTCGACCAACCAGAAGCTGCCATTACTGAAAAACAATTTGAATCTGGTTAACCCCGGATCGTGGGATGTTGTTTCGCCTGGTTACAATGAAAGTTTTAAACTCTCCAACCCAAATCCAAAAGTAAGGTTGAACATGGCTCTTCAAAAACCCATTAATGGCTGGATCGGAACCCGTCCTTCAGGCAATGGGGTAGCCCTCTTTGATGCCTCCTATTTTCCTCCCACAGGCATTGGGGAGCAAAATCAACCGGACCTTGTTCATCTGTATGGCGCGTATCCGAATCCTTGCAACACCCCCGTAACGATATCGTTTGACCTGAAAAAAACGGAAAAAGTAGTTATTTCGCTCCATAATCTGGTCGGACAATCAGTTGCAACCATTACAAACCAAATCTATCAACCAGGAAAGAATAGTGTAACGTATGATGTATCAGGACTTCCGGCAGGTTCCTATTACTATACCTTAAAAGCAGGATCATATTCAAAATCTGGGAAGATTTGTGTGGTGAGGTAATTGGTTTTTGTAACTAATTAAAAAGTAGAATACCAAGAATTCATTCCCAAATAAATTAACAATTAAGTATTGATGAAAATGATAGAAAAAATAACAACTACTTTTCTTTTTTTGTTTTATATAACTACTTCTGTTTTTTCTCAAAGTGGCTATCTTATTAAAAACAAAGCCAATCCAGTTCTAAGCCATATTTATGAATTCGGTAACGGAAATTTATCAAAAATTGGGATCGGTACAGTTACCCCACAAGCAAAATTACATGTTCTTTGGAATGCCAAAAATGACACCTCAATTGTACGATTTGAAACGACTACTATGTTTGGCCGTTTTGTTGGTTCACTCGAAAGTTGGAGATTTGAGGGCGGTGTATATTATGGAATTTACCAATCTCAAGCTGATACAATAATAGTTCCAAAAAATTATTTGAAGAACAATCTTGGTCTCGATGTATTGAATCCTTCGTACAAACTGGATATTAATGGTATAATAGGATGCTCCGGGAATAAGGCAACAGGTTTCCATATCAGCAACACGAACCAACCTTTTGTTTTTCAATATTACTCGTCTAACGGCGGAGGGCTTCCGGATGAATTATCCGACGGTGAATCTGAACCCATTGAAGGTGCTGATATCACTTTATCCCCTTTAACACTCTATTCATGGGGTGCCAAGGTGCAAAATTATCTGGAATGTACTTCAGTACTCACAACTTATAGCTTGAAAATCAGAAACACCCCCCATGTTGGATCATTGTTTATATGTAATGATCTGGTTGGAAATGGCAGTTGGACAGATCCTTCTGTTTTCTCCATCACCAGTGGAAACGTTCGTATCGGAACAGCTAATGAATATCCCGATTATAAGCTGGCGGTCAACGGGAAGATACTTTGCACTGAAATGAAGGTGAAACTTTATGAGCAATGGCCCGATTATGTTTTTAAACCCGATTATAAATTGCGTACACTCCAGGAAGTGGATCAGTATATCCAGATCAATAAACACCTTCCTGAACTGCCTTCCGCTAAAGAGGTAACCGAAACCGGAATAAATGTGGGGGAGATGAATGCAAAACTGGTTAAAAAAGTGGAAGAACTTACCTTATATATTATCGCGTTGCAAAAGGAGATGGACCAATTGAAAACAAAAGTTTCTTCCAGATAAATTCTATTTGCCAGCTATGAATAAAAAATTTCTGATCAAGTGGGGAGCCATTCCGGTTTTGGCGCTTCTTCTGAACTTTTCCGGTAATACTCAGGTTGTATTCTCTGAATGGCTTTCCGGTACCGGAACCCGCGGATGGGACCTGGTTAACGACATGACCTGCGATGTGGCAGGGAATATCTATATAACAGGAAGTTTTACCGATACTATTGTTAAATCCGGGCCGGCAGGCAGAGCCACCAATTCAGGCCGATTGATGTATGTCGCCAAATTTGACACCTCCGGAAAATTGATCTGGAATAAAAACATTCTGAATGTCGGAGCGGGTTTTGGCAGTTTAATCGCACAAGGGAGCAACAGTCAATTGATACTTGCCGGTGGAGTTGAAATTTCCAATCAAAGAACAGGAATTCAAACCGGAAAATCGGGTTTCTTTCTTAGTTCATTGAATGACCAGGGAATGGTGAATTGGACTCAAAACTTCACTGGCTCAAAACTCGATTATCTTACCTCTCTTATTGTAGATACTTTACGATCGGAAATCCTGATTACCGGGTATTTTCACGACACCCTCAGGATCGGGGAAAAGAAATTGATTTCAAGCGGGGCAACCGACGGCGTTTTCTTATGGTTCGATATCACGGGAACATTAAAAGATGCCTGGGTCATCGGAGGAAAAGCAGAAGATAAGCTTTCTTGTGTTGCCATAGATAGCCTTGGAAACAGAATCCTTGCTGGGATCTTCCAACAAAAAATCCAGTTCGGAAAAACCAGCGTACTGGAGTTGAATAACCACCGTGACCAGGGGCTGTTTGCTGCCAGACAAAATCATGATGGAGTTTTTAATTCATTAAAACTTCTGGCGACCGGGAAAAAAATCAAGGTCAGCTCGATCATGACCTTTGGCGAGGGTTGTATTGTTGCCGGTAGTTTCAGCGATAATATGAGCCTTGGAAATCAGATGTTACACGCTGTGGGAGGGGATGATGTTTTTATTCTGTGTCTCGATCAGAAACTGCAGATTGCATGGGTTAAACAAATCGGGGGAGAAAAAAAAGATCGTATTTCGGAGATTCTCAACATCGGAAAGGAAGTGATTCTCACCGGATCCTTCAACTCCTCCATTACCATTGATCATCAAAAGCTGACTGCCACCGGCAACAGCAGCGATGTATTTATCATAGCCCTGGATTTTTCCGGAAACCTTAAATGGATGCGAAAAGCAGGAGGGAAGGCCAACGACTATCCAACTTGTATGGTCCCCGGACCAAAAGGATATATTTATCTGGCGGGATCATACCGTCAAACATTTAACCTTAACGAAAAATCCCTTGAATCGGTTGGGGAAGAGGATGTTTTCATCGGCCGGTTGGAAAATTGCAAGGTATTGGCCCCCGATATCAAACGCCCAGTATATTTCTGTGAAGATAACCGGGTAGATCTTGATGCCGGAGATGGGTTCATATCCTACGATTGGAACAATGGGTTCAGCCATGAACAAACGATTACGGTTGATCAGGGAGGTATTGTTACACTGGAACTCATTGCTGCCAATGGTTGCATTCTTTATGATACCATCGGAGTTTCGGAGGTTTTAAAACCTGTTGTAAACCTTGGAAACGACACTACCATTGCCGACACATCCCGCATCCTGTTGCATACCGGTGGAAAATATTCACACTATCTGTGGAATAATGGCAACATAAAATCTGATAACCTGATCAAAGGGATTGAACTGCATGAAGGACCAAACCTGGTAAAGGTTTCCGTTACCAATGATCAGGGATGTATAGGGGGATGACGATATTGTGATCACCATGAAAAGAACCCTGGCCAATCAATTGTCGGAAGTGATTTCGGAAAGTTGTTCAATCTCTCCGAACCCCACCAAAGACTTTGTAACCGTTTGTTTCACCCGTTCTTTTGAATCTGTTGTGCTGTCGCTTCATGATCAGATGGGGCAAGTTTTAATGACCCATGCTGTTTCAGGTTATGAAAAAAACAGTTCCCTTTCCCTGAGCCTTGGTGCCCTTCCAAAAGGGCTCTATATCCTGAATGTTGAAACGGAACAAGGCAAAACAACGAAAAAAATCATTCTTCAATAACGATGCTATTTTGATGATACCCCAGTTACGAAACATACAAACCGGAAATTATCTAGCTATCAAACGGACCCTGTGTCTCCTGCTAACAGGATGTTTTATCTTCTTTTCCGGTAAGGAGCTTCAGGCTCAGTACCCCTATATCATTGAAATGTCGCATCTGATGATTGGTGATGCGACGATCGTTGCCAAACAGGAGGTGGTTCACAAACCTGGTTTCTGGGCAAAAACCGGGTTGGAGTATCGTGCCTGCATCGATCCGAATTTTGCAGGGAACGGAACAGCTTACGAACCTCCCGCCATTCCCGGCACACTGGTAGTTAGTCCCTCCTTCGATCTGAATTACATCATTACCACTACTCCTCAAATTGAGAGTTTTGATCCAACAATTAATTCCTATACTTGTAAACAGGTCAACACCGATATTACCTATTTTGACGGTCTTGGGCGTCAGTTGCAGGATGTTCAGGTCATGGCCAGTCCCGGGCAAAAGGACATAATAAAACCTTATTCCTACGATTTTGCAGGGCGACCCGATTCCTCATTTCTTTCGTATGAATCGGATGGACAAAATGGACAATATGACGTAAACTATGCTTCAAATCAGAAGAATTTTATCGGCAGCGTGTTTGGCAATTCCAATAAGGATTATGGTTTTTCCCTACCCTTATATGAATACTCACCCCTTAACAGAATACTGAAACAATCGGCTCCCGGATTTGACTGGTCTTTCAAACCACAGACTCCTGATCAGGAACATGTGCTGGAAATGGATTATTCTATCAATGAATCCGACGTTTCCGGTTGGAAAGTTGATAATAATTCTTTTACTTCAATTACTTACAGCGCTGGTCAGTTGTTTGTAAACATTACTAAAAATGAGAATAAAGGTTTGAACCAATCCATTACAAAAGAGTATAAAGACAAAACCGGTAAAGTGGTTCTCATAGAAAACCAGCATGAAAATGGGTGGTACCAAACCCGTTACATATATGACGACTTCGGGTTGCTTCGGTGTGTTGTCCCGCCAAAAGCGTCCGGCCCTGTTGATAATCCGCCGGTATGGGATCTTTGCTACTATTATCGGTATGATGCCCGGCATCGTTTGGTAAGTAAAAAAATGCCCGGGGCCGATTCCGTTTTAATGATCTATGATAAGCGCGACAGGATGGTCATGAGCCAGGATGGTAAGATGCGGGCAACAGATGCACGGCAATGGATATTAAACTGTTTTGATCAATTCAATCGCCAGGTTATGAGTGGGATTTATAAGCACTCTTCCTCCCTTTCCCGGGTTCAGATGCAAGATCATTATGATAACGTGGTAACCACCTTGAATGAGAGTATAAGTGGGAATTATAACAATACCGATCACGGATACACCCGCTATGTGTCACAGAATCTTTGTATTTCAGGGTGTACCTTCGATGTATTGAATGTTAACTATTATGATAACTATGATTTTGCCCCTGCGGAATTTCATTTTTATTCCAATAACGGCATTGTCCCGGTTGCGGAAAAACTGACAAATGTTAAAAATTTATCCACGGGAAGTAAAGTGAAAGTAATTAGCGGCGAATCAATTATGAAGGAATGGATGTTGAGTGTTAACTATTTTAATAATAAATACCGTATTATACAAACCATTGCCGATAACCCGGGCATCAATGGCCGTGATACGATTACCAGTAAATATTCGTTCGACGGGAAGCTGGAAATTCAACAAACAAAACATACTGCTTTTGGGAAAAGCATTGAATATACCGAAAATTTTATTTATGACCACCGTGGAAGAATGCTGGAACACACCATGGAAGGTCTCCCCAACCAGCCCAAGGTAATGATGGCTTCCATGCATTATGATCCCTTGGGCCAACTTGAAAAAAAACAAACCTACTCGGAATTTTCCGGTGGAAATTACAATCCTTTCTTGCAAAAAACCGATTTTCTTTACAACATCCGGGGATGGCTTACCGCGATCAACAATCCGGATAATATGGCTGTTGAAAATGATATCTTTGCTATGAAATTGCATTATTATGATGCAGTAAGCATGGTAACGGGTCAAACTCAATATAATGGGAATATCTCTGTAACGGAATGGGCCACCAACCGGTTGAATGAAAAATTTGCCTATCGTTTTGTTTACGACAAAATGAACCGGCTGAATAGTTCGGAATTTTATCAGGATGAAAACGGCGGATATATGCAAGGATCGTATGAAGAGAAAAATATTACGTATGATGCCAATGGAAACATACAAACCCTTGACCGGTATGTCGGCGGAGAAATTAAAATCGATCAGTTAACATACAACTATCTTCATGATGGGAACCAACTGAATTATGTTCAGGATGCCATGGGGGATGTGCCTGATGTGATCGATTATCCCGGAGGAACTGCTACAACCCAGGGCTTTCAGTATGACCTGAATGGGAATATGACCCAATCGGTTGACAAAGGAATTGCCGATATTCAATACAGCTACCTGAACAAACCCGAATTGTTCGATTTCAACAACAATGAAAAGATCAGGTATATTTACGATGGCGCAGGGAACAAATTAGCCAAAATGGTAATAGATGGCGATGCTCTTCCTGAAAGTTCATTGATCTATGCCGGTAATTTTGTTTATGATTGGAATGGAAGCCTGAAATATATCCAGACCAGTGAAGGGAGGCTGGTTCCGGATAATGATACCTACCGTTTTGAATATTTCATGAAAGACCACCTGGGCAACACCCGGGCCACATACGCCCAGGCAGTCCCCGGCCTGGCCCAGGTAGCCGAATACAACCACTACTATCCCTTCGGCATGCAAATCGAAGGCCTTTGCCACAATCCAGGCATCGACCTCCCCAACAACTACTTATACAATGGAAAGGAGTTGCAGCCCGACTATGATTTGCAGTGGTATGATTACGGGGCGAGGTTCTATGATCCGGAGATGGGGAGGTGGCATAGTGTGGATCCGTTAACTGCTAAATACCCTGGGTGGTCGCCTTACACTTATTGTCTGAATAATCCGATATTGTTGATGGACCCAGACGGTTTAGAAGGGTGGCCCGTTACACGTCAATGGTCACGGTCTGATATTAGTGGGTTTGGTGCATATGCCAAAACGAAGATTCAGGAATATAAAGATCAAAAAATAAAAGACGACTGTGCGAACTTTGCAGTGAGATTGATTGTAGGTTATACTTCTGAAAATGGATTACCCCTTACATTAACAAATTCTGCCGGGCAGACTTTTGATGCAAGTTCAGATAAGTACACAAATACAACGCAGTATTTGAATGATGCTCGGGCAGGAATACAAGCACAGGACATTCCTTTAAATACATACGGTGTTAACCAATCTGAAACTCAAGCCGGAGATATGGAGGTTATCCAATATGATTTACATAAGGGAAAAGAAGTTGATTTTCAACATGTCGTGCTTTTTGAAAATATTGATCCTACAAATGTGAACAAAAGTGATGTTGTATCGGGTAATCAACCTCCTGCGGAATTATCTGGATCTTCTGTTAATTGGCCAAGATACAGTCCAAAATATCCTGATCAAGAGCAGTGGAGCATCATGTCTGGAAGCCAAAATAGTCGTTGGAATGTTTTAAACCCGACTAATATGAGAGATAATTCCCCAATTCAAAAAATGCCTGTTCTTAAACCTAAAGAAATACAAGTTAATTAAAATGAAAAAAGAAATTAAAGCATTGATTATCTTGTTATTTTTTGTAGTGAGCATAACTTCTTGTTCTTGCCAAAGTTTTTTAAAGTACATTCCATCTTACATTGATATTGGTGTAACATCAAAAATGATGGACAGTTTAAAAAATAGGGGAACAAATACTTTTTTACTTTACATTACTACTATTAGCAAAAGGCAAATAAACGAGGCATTTCTTAGTACGGATAGTGTTGAAGCAACTTATTTTACATGGCAGCATGATGGGGAAGTACATGTGTCTTTGATCACGGATAGTGTCATTTACAAAGACCTAATTTTATCAACAGATACTTTTTTGAATTATCCCCATCTTAATAAGACATGGCTTCAGGAGGATGAAGATAAATATCAATTTGTGTGTCCCATTAATTTGCCTGATGATAAGGATATCGTGATTTATGTTACTCCTAAATCAAAAATGTTTTTCGAAGTAGGTCGAAATGTGTCGTATAAATTGAACCCGGAAAGAAACAAATATCGATATGAGCTTATAGTGTTACTCAAGAAAGCGCTTACACTCACAAATAATAAATGGGTCAAGGCCTCTGATTATAATAGATGGATAGATTTCCCTGAAAAAAAAGAGTAACTGGTAGTGCTGTCATGTTGTTTTTCGAATTAGTTTTGTGATAAAAGTATATGAGCATGA
>JALNWG010000044.1 GCA_023231005.1 Bacteroidales bacterium
AAAGAAGGATGAATCGGCGATCAACAAGCCTGATTTTTCCATTCTGAATTCGCCCAAATCGTAAGAAGTCAAATTCTTTACATGGATCAACTGCAACAAAGTATAGGATCCCTGAGCAATGAGTCCATAGGAAGAAATTACGTTTCGCTTTGCTTTGGCTACTTCGATTTGCCATCGAAGTACCTCATCTTCACCGGCAGAACCGGCATCTTTTTTCATCTTCGCAATTTCAAGGTTTGACCGGGTAATCATCAGGTTATTGATCAGGAGATAAAAATTACTTCGGTTCTCAAGGATGTTGAGATATGCCTGAGCCACCTGGTTTCCGATATTCAGCTTTTGGGAATTCAGGCCCTCTTCGCTGGCACCCAGGTTAGATTGCGCCACTTTTACATTCGACCGGTATGGTTCTGAATAGAGGATCTGGGAAGCGTTTGCATTGGCGCTGATCATTTGCGGAGGCTGGGAATTCAGCTTGTCGTTTAGCACTCCGGTGGCATTCACATCCAGATAGGGAAGGAGGGCTGAACGTGCAATGTTGATGTCTTTAGAGCCAGCCATTACCGTGAATTTTTGGGCTAACAGGTCCTGATTGCTATCTAGGGCCAGGGAAATCAGGTCGGGAAGTGAAATAAACCGCACATTGGTGTCCTTTCGCTGGAGGTCAACAATGGTGGCTTCGGTGAAGAGATCCCAGGTAAGCGGCTTCAAGCCCAGTTTTCCAAAGGTCCCCAGGTTCAGAAAAAACCCTTTCCCGGCCAACAATTCAACAGGCAGCGTGGAGGCATTCTGTCCCAATAAAATCTGTTGAATATTCAGTGCAATCCGTTTCGACAGCCTTTCGATGATACGGGGATAAACGGAAGCCAGAACACTATCGTCAACAAGGCTCTCATCAAATCCGAAACTTGGCAGTTTCCTTACATTCAGAGAATCTACCAACCGGATCAATTCCGAATAAGGTAAGCGAAAAAGGGCATCCAGATAGACCGCATCGGCATCACGGGGAATCGATTGTAATATTGCATCAGCAGAAGTATCGGCAAGAATGAGGTTCATTTTCAATCCGGTAACACTATCAAAACTCACCATCGAGTGGTTATCCGGAATGAGGATATCATGGTAATCTCTGCAAATGACCACAGATAGTTTCTTAAAATGAGCCACTTTATTCAATTCATCGTATTCATTATCAACCGATGATTTCAGCTGGATGTAAGAGAGATTCGGAATGCCGCTGCTCCCATTCTGCCAGGGGAGCTTTTGCATTTCATGATTGAGTACCATCCCGGCAACAACCGGTTTCGACAGCCTTTTTCGCATGGCCAAATTCTGGGAAGCCAGAACTCCCATAGATATGATAATGTCAACACTGGTATCGGCTAACAGTTGTGTGTTGATCGCCTGAACGCTTCCGGTAGTCCATGTTCCGGTTGTTTTCGAACGATCTATAAAATCAACAGTAACCTGGCCCGACATCAGGCTTCTTACTTCTTTAACTACATAATCGTGAAATTCCTGGTTCATCTTCGCGGGACCATCATAGACCACGGCCGCCGTAATGCGGCTGGTTTTAAAGGAGAGTGTCTGTTGAGCCTGTACATCGGAAATCCCGGTTAAAATAAAAATTCCAGTCAGAAATAAACATGCAACTGTTGCAGTAATTCCTTTTTGTAGTTTTTTATTTTTAGTCAACTTCCGGCGTTTTCTGTTTTCAAGGAAGGTAGCCATTTTTTCATACACGATCGGGACTACAATAAGGGTCAGGAACATTGAACTGGTCAAACCGCCGATCAATACCCAGGCCAAACCGTTTTTCCATTCGGCCCCTGCCCCGGAAGCAGTTGCGATGGGCATCATACCGAAAATCATGGCAAAGGTAGTCATGAAAATAGGACGGATCCGCATCCCTCCTGCATCGATCAATGCGGCACGGATCGTTTCACCGGCCTTTCGTCTTTCATTTGCCCGGTCTACTATGAGAATGGCATTCTTCGAAACCAGTCCGATCATCATGATCAACCCCAAAATGGAAAAGACATTGATCGTATTCCCGGTCAGGGCAAGTGCAAGAATGGCACCAATCAGCGCTACCGGAATAGCAAATAAAACAATAAAAGGATATGCAAACGAATCATACAGGATCACCATGATAAAATAAACGAAAGTGATTCCAGCAATCAGTGCAATAAAAAGGCTCAGAAAAGAGGTCAGCATTTCATCCTGGTCTCCCCCGAAATTGATTCTTGTCCCCTGTGCCTTTGAACCCCCAATTGTTGCAGAAAAGGCCTGGATTATGGAACCACTGGGCGAACCATCGGTATACGCGCTTACGGTCGTCATGGCATTGCGGTTCTTTCGCTCCAGTTTGGTAGGCCCCGAAGATTGGTAGATGGAGGCGAATTGCTGCAGTTCGATGATTTCTCCCTTCTGGTTGACGAAGGAAAGATGGGAAATGTCATCGGGATTGGTGCGATCGAATTTGTCGAGAGATACACGGATATCGTATTGATTCGATCCCTCCCGGTATTTTGACTCATTATTTCCGGTGAGTGCGATCTGCAAAGCGCTGCCAACATCCGTCACGGTGAGGCCCAATGCCGCCATTTTCTGCCGGTCAATCTCTACCCGTGTTTCGGGATTTCCTCTTGTCGCCGAGAATTTCAGATAGGTTACCCCGGGGGTCAGAACAAGGTTGCGGGCAACAATATCAGCCGTTTTCATGATGCTATCGTAATTCACGCCAGTAACTTCAACACTAATGGGAGCGCCGCTTGTCCCTCCCGTAAAATCGATTTGGTTGATAAATACTTTAACCCCTGGAATATCGGAAGTGAGCTTTTTTACTTTCTGTCCGAGCTGTGCAGTTGACAATGATCTAAGCTCTTTCGCGCAAAGAGTAACTACAATTTCAGCCTGGTTGTCGCTCGAAACCCCGTTGCCTCCTTTACCTACGTTTGTAAGAATGTTGGTTACCTCAGGCAATGAGGCAATCCGTTTTTCGATATTCTGAGTTTGACGGTTATTACGCTCTAATGTTGTCCCGGGCGCATATTCCAGGGCAACAGAAAACTGGCTACGGTCGGTTTGCTTCATAAATTCGAATCCGGTAAGCCCGGCAACGGGAATCAGCAGGGTGATTACCAAACACGCCATGACTACATAAAGAACTTTATTTTGATGGCAAAGACTCCAATTCAGCAACAAGAGATATTTTTGGGTAATATACTTGAACCCCCTTTCAAAAAACTTTCCAAAATGGCTCAGCAAGGAATCGGAATTGTATGATTCAAGTTTGGCAAAGCGTGATGCCAGAATTGGTGTTACCGTAAATGAAACCAGAAGACTGGTCAAGGTAGAAACCAGGATGATGATGGAAAAACCGCGGACAATATCGCCAATAAGACCGGTAGTAAGCGCCAGGGGGACAAAGACCACAATATCGACAAACGTAATGGAAACCGCGGCAAAACCGATCTCGGTTCTTCCCTTGAGGGCAGCAAGATGCCGTTCCTCCCCTTTTTCGAGATGATGATAGATATTTTCAATGACAACGATAGAGTCATCCACCAGAATACCGATAACCAGCGACAACGCCAACAGGGTAAAAAGGTTCAGGCTCATTCCAAAGATCCACATGACCACGAAAGCCGTAGTCAATGAGCAGGGAATCGACACCATTACAATCAATGAAGTGCGGAATGAATGTAAAAAGAGGAACATGACCAGGGCCACTAACAAGATAGCCAATCCAAGATCCTCCATTACGGCTTTGGCAGCCTCCATGGTGTACACGCTCTGGTCATCGGCAATGTCGAAATGAAGTTTGATATCCTGGTAATCGGTTTCCAAACGGGATAATTCCTTATGAACAAGCCCGCATACCTGTACCATATTGGCATCGTTTTGTTTCTGAATCTCCAGCCCCAGCGCGTTAACCCCGTTAAACCGGCTGATTATGGTAGGATCAACCGTACCATCCTGGACTTCTGCAACATCACTCAGCTGTATCTCCCCTCCCTTGGATGAATATCCCACAACTAAGTTGTTCATCTCCTCCAGCGAAGTAAACTTCCCGGCAACACGAACCACGAACTGGTGCGAAGGATCCATTAACTTCCCGGTTGGAAAATCAAGATTGGCGGTATAAATGGAATTGGAAATCTGACCAAGCGCCAGCCCGTAAGCTCTTGCCTTTTGTACATCGACATTGACCCGGATCTCCCGTTTCAGTCCACCGGTAATGGTGATGTTCCCCACCCCGGGTACCCTCGACAAAGTTGGTTTGATCTGGTCGTCAACCACGGTATAAAATTTTGCGGGAGGCAAATTCGACGTAAGGGAAAGCCGCAAAACCGGCATCTGACTGGCTGAATAGGTCAGAAGAGAAGGAGTTTTCGCATCTTTTGGCAACGTGGAAATAACTTCATTCACCTTCCGTTGCACATCCTGGACCGCATTGTTGATCCTGGCTGTACGGTAAAACTCGAGGAACACAATGGATAATCCTTCATACGAAACGGAAGTAATATTCTTCACCTTTTCGATTCCCGACAAGGCATCTTCAATGACCCGGGTTACATTGCTCTCCACCTCGCCGGGAGAAGCCCCGGGATAGATGGTCTGAACTGTAACATAAGGCGCATCGATTTTAGGCAGCAGCTCATATCCAAGCTGGTAATAGCCGAAAACAGCTAAAAGCCCAAGCGCCAGAAAAATCACGATAATAAAAGAAGGTCGTTTTATTGCTAATTCAGTCAGAGACATGCTTTACTTTTTTTCACTATTTTACGATCACTACCTTCACGTTATCCGAGCAATTATTTTGTCCGCTTGTAACAACAAACATTCCTTCTTCAAGACCGTTCAGTACCTCCAGAAACTGACCCGATTCACGACCTAAGGTAATGTTGCGCAACCTGGCAATATTTCCTGAAACAATGAAAACCTGTGCATTCTTCACACTGCCGATCAATGCTTCCCGGGGAATAACGAGGGTATTCCGTGATGTGATGGAGGTGAAATTAACCCTTGCAAACATGCCGCCTTTTAGAGGATTTTCAGATGAATTGGGAAGTTTTATTTCAACCGGAAAGGTATGATCATCGTCGGCCTTGGAAGCAATATTATCAACATGACCATAAAAGATCTGGCCAGGGTAAACATCCGTCGTGATTTCAACCGAATCGCCAGGCGAAAGCATGAACGCATCTTTTTCGGATACATTTACCCTTACTTTCAGGGTTGAGATATCGACGATATTCCCCAAAACTGAATTAAGCTGAACATACGAGCCTTCATTGATCTTCCTGGAATTAATGGTCCCGCTGATGGTCGCTTTCACTTTTGTATCATCCAGCGCTTTCTGCGAACGGGTCATCTCATTTTCGGCCGATTGCATATCCAGTCTTGAAAGATCCAGTTGAGCCGCCGAGATCGAATTTTGTTCATAGAGTGTTTTATTCCGTTCAAAATCGCGCTTTGATTTGAAAAAATTAATCTCAGACCGAGCCATATCAGATCTAAGTACGAGATCATCAATTTCAAACAGAACCATTCCTTTCTTTACATTGTCGCCAACTTTGACATGAATTGCTTTAACAATGCCCTGGGCTTCTCCAATGATATCCACATCGTTGTTTGGATTGATTACCCCCACCATGCTTACCAGATTTGACAATACCTGCTTTTTTATCCCGACCACATTGACCGGAATGTCGCTAAGTACATCTTTCCGGTCACCTTGTTCCTTTCGCTTTCCAATCATGAACAGGAAAATAATAATAAGCACGACAATCACCGTCGCAATGGATGGGAATAGAATTTTTTTCATTTTACAATGTTGATGAGGAGTTAGCAGAGAAATCAAAGATACAGGTTTTCCTGATATCCAATAGCATTTCCGGGATGTTCTTCACTTTTATCTGGGATTGAGAATATGAACTCAAAAACCAGTTGAGGAAAAGGAGGTATATTTGCAGTTAAGGCATAATGGGCCACAATATCGTTTTAAAGTTGCACTAAAGTCTTGGTTAATTTTTATAAGGGGAAATTAGTTTGCTCAGTACTCCCGATTTATAAATATATGGTGTGTACCCGTTTGAAATGAATGTACTTAGGGTTGCAGAATCTGGATTTCCTGAATATGCTGTAAAATTTGTATAAAACATAGTTTCAATAGGTCTCTCCGAATTGAAAATTACAACCTTTTTTTCCGGTAATCGTTGATTAAGATTTCGTAATTCTTGAGCCCACGACGGGTCCTTATCTTCACGTTCAAAAGGATTGATTCTTTCGATATTCAATCTTATTGGAAGAAGAATCAGAAGCCAAAGAACAACATACTTCAACCATAGGTACTGTTTCTTGACGTATGCTTCTTTTAAATAATACCAAAACCAAGCAGTGATTAAGAAGTATGATGGTGATGATAGCATGAGATAAGTATGCCTTTTTGTCTCCGCAAAAGAGAAAATGACAACTGGGATTATCCACCATATTGAAAGCAATTTAAGAGCCCATTCCTTTTTGTCTTTGAATAAAATATACATGGCAAAAATCAACGGGATGTAGACAAGCTCACCAAAAATAATTTCGACATAATTAATGTAATACCACCAGGGAGCATTATGATTCTCAATGCTTGTGGAATACGCAAACAAGAACTTCCGAATAACCCATTTTGCTTCTAAGGGGAAAGTTAACATGATGTAGATAAACCACGGCAATGCGATAATTAAACATCCAATCACAATGATTATGAAGTGCCTGATAATTTCCCGTACTGTGTATTTTCTTGCAAATATTGCACCTGTTAACCAAACTGGAAAAACAATGAGTGCCGGAAGCCATTTTGAAAGAATTGCTAATCCAATAAACAGTCCGCCCAAGAATGACAAGTAATACTTATTCTTCTGGATAATTGAGATAATGCAAAATAGGATGGCAATTTCAATGAATATATTAAAGAATGTTTCAACATGATCGGAGGATAATCTCCCACTTCCTATTTCAAGAACAAGTCCGTTTATTGCATGCAGGAATGCAGCTAATAGACCAACCCGTTCATTAAACAGGTATTTTCCCAAAAGAAATGTGAGGTAAATTGCCAATAATGAGAAAATAAGTGTCGGAATCCGAACCGCAAAATCAGAGTTCCCGAATGTATCTATCGATAAGGCAATAAACCATAAAGGGACTGGCGGCTTCTCAAGCCAAACATTGTTTTTTACCCAAACTCGATAATCGTATTTGATAAAGGTATTATCGTATAAGGTTGGTTTTAATGGATGTTTAATAAGATTTTTAGCCACCAATGCATGATATCGTTCATCCCATTCGTGCAAATAGTGATCTGAGGCTACATAGATACGCATTGTTAATCCACAAAGTAGAATCAGAATTATCGAAATCTTATAGTTCCCAATACGTGATTGTCTCCATGCGAATATGCAGCAGATCGTACCAATACAAATTGTAATAACTCCAAAAATGATATTTGACATTAGCGGACCCTTATATTAACCGAAAACCATAGCAAAATAAAATTCTGGTTTATTTCATCTTTCTTGGTTTGATCATATTCTCTGGAGCCAAAATCTGATCCAGTTTTTCTTTGGTTAAAAGTCCTTTTTCCAGAACCAATTCATATACGCTTTTGTTTCCTTCCAGGGCTTCTTTGGCAAGCTGGCTGGAAGCTTCATACCCGATGAAAGGATTCAGTGCTGTAACCAGTCCGATGCTGTTGTGTACCATATTCCGGCAATGCTCTTCATTGGCTGTGATCCCGTCGATGCAACGGTATTTCAAGGTATACATTCCATTTTTAAGCATCTCGATCGATTCGAAAATGCTTTGTACAATTACCGGTTCAAATACATTCAATTCGAGTTGACCTGCTTCGGCAGCCATCGTAACTGTAAGATCATTTCCGATCACCTTGAAGGCAACCTGATTCATTACTTCCGGAATAACGGGGTTGACCTTGCCCGGCATAATGGAAGATCCTGGTTGCATCGGAGGCAGGTTGATCTCATGCAAGCCGGTCCGAGGGCCCGATGAAAGCAACCTCAGGTCATTACATATCTTCGAAAGTTTAACGGCCAACCGTTTCACTGCCGAGGAGTACATCACATACGATCCTGTATCCTGAGTAGCTTCCACAAGGTTGGATGCAAGAACGATATCAAGCCCTGTGACTCGTCTTAAATACTTAATGACCAGTTCGGAATATCCGGGTTGCGAGTTGATGCCTGTTCCAATAGCTGTTGCTCCCATATTAACTTCGAGAAACAACCGCGCGTTCTGGGTTAACCTCTCAACTTCTTCCCCCAAAGTAACTGAATATGCTTCAAATTCCTGCCCCAGCGTCATCGGAACAGCATCCTGCAGTTGGGTTCTTCCCATTTTAATAATCCTGGAAAATTCCTTTGCTTTATTTCTGAAGGAATCTATCAGTGTTTCAAGGACCAGAAGCAGCTTTTTATTGGAATTGATCAAAGCGATTTTAACGGCAGTAGGGTAAGCGTCGTTGGTCGATTGGGAAAGGTTCACATGACTATTCGGATGACAATACTGGTATTCGCCTTTTTCATGCCCCATGATTTCCAATGCACGATTTGCAATGACCTCATTGGCATTCATATTGGTCGAAGTGCCGGCTCCGCCCTGGATCATATCCACCACAAAGTGGTTGTGAAACTTTCCGCTAATCAGTTCACGGCAGGCTTGAACAATTGCATCTTTCATTTCCGGCTTCAACAGCCCTTGTTCGAAGTTTGCTTCAGCAGCAGCTTCTTTAACCATGGCTAACGCTTCGATAAGTGAAGGGAAAAGGCTCAGCGACATCCCCGAAATGTTAAAGTTTTCTAAAGCTCTGAGGGTTTGGATACCATAGTAAAATTCAAAAGGGACTTCGCGTTCACCCAAAAGATCATGTTCCCTTCGTGTTTTTCCCGATTCATACTGGGCAGCCGGGTTTATCATCCGGGAATTAATATTGCGCATTCTCCTCGACATGACCCTGGCTACGTTTGAGAAGATCTTCAAAGTAGTATCGGCGCTTTTATTGAAAAAATCGCTGTTAACAGAAAGAAGTGTTGACGGCTGAAGCGCCCGGGCAGAGGTTGAGTGAGGTGAATCATGAGCCCAGGAACCTTCCCCTAAAAAATCGCCCTTGCGGAACAACGCCAACCTGAGTTCCGTTCCATAAGGATTACTCTTAAAGAGCTCAATCTCTCCCGCATAAATGATGAAAATATCTTCGCGGGGCCCATTCTCACGAAAAATGAGATCCCCCGTTTTGTATGTTTTTTCCCTGACACTATTAGCCAGTTCATTAAACTCTTCGTCATTAAGATTTCTGAAAAGCTCTATCTTTTTTAAGAATGAGCGGGTTTCATCGATTTTCATGGTGGCCTCTTTTAAATTATGAATACACGTTGAAATAAAGATATAAAGGTACGGATTGTCTTCATGCAATGATAATATGCTGTTACAAAATTGTTTTCTACGATACTTTACTTGATCGTATCGTTTGTGAATCCGTACGCTCTCTTATGAAAGTGTTTATATTTGTTTCCTTTTCTTCAGCGTAAAGAAATAAGTACCAGAATTATGAAAAAAAACATCGCTTTGGTATTATCCAGCGGAGGAGCCCGTGGTTGTGCTCATATTGGAGCAATTAAAATATTGAAAGAGAATGGGTTTAATATTACATCCATCGCCGGAACTTCAATGGGTGCTCTGGTTGGAGGAATCTATGCCACAGGTCAGCTTCAACAATTTGAAGAATGGATCAGTTCGCTTGATATTATGGAAGTTTTGAAGTTGACCGATTTTTCAATCAGCAGAAAAGGGTTGGTGAAAGGGAAGAAAGTAATTGAAAGAATCAAAGAAATTGTGCCGGAACGGAATATTGAAGATCTGTCTGTCCCGTTTTGTGCGGTAGCTACCGATATCCTTAATGGAACAGAAACTGTCTTCGCCAAAGGGAATCTGTATGAAGCCATAAGGGCCTCAATTTCCATACCCACGGTATTTCAACCCCAGAAAATTGAGGAACATTATTATGTTGACGGAGGGTTGTTAAATCCCATTCCGGTTAATCGGGTTAAACGACATGCTGGCGATTTGCTCGTGGTAGTTAATGTAAGTTCTCCGATATGTTATGAAACAAAGAAAATTGAAAATGAACCAATTCCGGTGAAGAGCCAATTAATGTATATCGACTTGATCCGGGACAAATTCAACAGTTTGATTCCTACAAAAAATGATCATGATGAAGATATCAGTATTTTCAATCTGACCAACAGAAGTATCAGCACCATGATGCAGAAAATATCAGAGCTCACGTTGGAAAAAAACAAACCCGATTTATTGATCAATATTTCAAGAGACTCCTTTAGCACGTACGATTTCTATAAAGCAAAGGAAATTATTAAAGAAGGCGAATTGGCAACACTCCGGGCTTTGGAATCATTTCATAAAAAATCGCGTAAATAGCTGTATTCCGACATAGCGTATCATGCCCATCCTGGGAGATACACCATAGCAACAACAAGCAAAATCATCTCCTCTCCGAAATATATATCTGTCCCGGATATGATTTTGCCCGGTGAATCCGGTAAAGTTCTTTGCGGAGAAAGAGAAAATGCAGATATTTGCTATTTGTAACTGATTATACTTGAAATGGGAGTCAGCCGCCGGTTAAAAGCAACTCAACATTGACACAAAAAACATGAAGCATATTAACAGTTTCATCCCTGATTTAAAAGATCTTGGACTTCTAATGCTGGGGTTTCTCCCATGGATGCTTTTTCTTTTTTTTTCCGGTCACACCATGCTGAGCCTGAAGATTGCTATTGTAATCAGTCTGGTTGCTTCAATTACCCTTGGCTTTGGTGATTTAAAACGAGGCTTTATCCTCCAGTGGGGGACTTGTATCTTTTTTATTGTCTGTCTTGTCCTGGTTGATCTCCTGAATAGCAGATGGATGGCCATGGAAATGGATTTAGTGTCGAACCTGGCGCTTGCATCCATTATGTGGTTCACCATTTTAATTGGGAAGCCTTTTGCTTTACAGTATGCCCGGAGAGGTCCACCGAAAGAATACTGGAACGATGAAAAATTCATCCGAGGCTGTAGGTTTATCACCATGGTATGGGCTTGCCTGATGACTTTTGCTGTATTGGTTTCGGTCCTCAAGAGAACCACCTGGGTGCATTTACCAAACTGGGTTTATTTCGATATAACCATCTCAAATATTGTGGTCGGACTTACTTTCACCACGATCTTTAAAAGAAAAAAACGGTTGCAACGCCAACGGTAACCCTGTTTCGCCATTTCGATATTTCTCTATTTCACTAAGTACAAGCCTGTTATAACACTATCTAAAAAAGATATGTGAATTTAGTTGCACAGATCAACTAAATATTGTTCCTTTGCAAATTCTAATAAATTATAAGCTATGGAAGGATATGATGTTGATTTTTTCGAAATCCATTATCTGTTTCGCGATCTGATCCGGGCATTCATGAAACGCATCAATGAACAAGGGGAAGAAGCGATTAGAATTACACATGAACAGTTTGGTTTCCTGTACGCGATCAGTAAGAATAAGAATGATGTGATCCAGCAAGATATGGCGGAATTTATGAAAAAGGACAAATCGGTAATTCTTAGGACGATAGATTCACTTGAGGAGAAAAATCTGATCCGGAGGGTAGTTTCTAAAAA
>JALNWG010000045.1 GCA_023231005.1 Bacteroidales bacterium
TGAACTAAAAGGAGACACCTTAAGAAAAAAACAGTAATTTTGTCAGGTCTTTAACGGTTTCGTCAAGCCACAAACTGGGTGGGTATGACCGAAATCAGTGGGTGCATATCACCGAAATATCCACCCCGCAGGAAATTTGTGGTGGTTGACAGTGACGAAGCCCGCAAAACGGCTACTGGGCATAGCTGCAACTCGTTACCAACAAGCGTAAAAAGAAAACAATGATATTTCGAGGATTGCACGATCAGACTGTAGAATTTAAAGTGACTAATTATCAATATCCAGAAATTAAAACGGGAGATTGGGATGGTAATTGGTTACTGATTTATTTGAAAGTAAAAAGTGAAGTAGGTAATTGGCAAACAGTTGATCCATCTTTGACAACTTGGGATATTAAAAGATTAGCTAAATGGTTTAAAGATTTATCACATAACCAGAAAGTTGAAAAGAATCCTATAGAATTTACGGAACCCAATTTATGTTTTGAGAAAATCAATGATGACTTGAATACAAAAACAATAAGAATAAGATTTGAATTGGAATCCAGACCACAATCCGCAGAAGAAAATAAAGAGTATTTCGTTGATTTTAAATATACTTGCAATGAGCTTAACGAAGTTGCAATTGAATTAGAAAAAGAACTTGATAAGTTCCCAGAAAGATAAGAAAACGCCTGTTGGTGACAAGCTGTTGAAAAAGTGCAATAATACAAATTTTTCTGATGGTTCATAACAAGTGTGTGACTTTCCAGAGGGTGGAAGTCCCTTATACGTCGGGGTAAGACCTGAATGTGTTAGCAAGCCACAAGGTGGTTTTCCGTAAGGAATGCATTGAAGAGGACGGAGCGTTAAGAAAATGACCGGTGGACATTTTTAGCGAAGGAGCCGGGTTGCAGGGCTGGAGTGGTGTGAGCGGTTCTCCCCGTCGGCGATGCTGACGGGGCAGCCTACTCGATTAGTGCCAGACCAATTTTAAAGATTAACAAAGTCTTGAGCAGTTAGAACTGTGATTTGAGCCTTTTTATAGTCTTTTAGATTTCTTGTCAATAAGATCTCAATTTCGTTTTGTAAAGCAGAATAGTATTGAATTGCATCTTCAAAATCATTAAATTCTGAATTCAAAGCCAGGTCAATTATTTTTTCATTTAAAGGAGCTATTTGGACAAGTAGCTTAAACTTCCTCAATATTTGTTTGGCTTCAAACGAAGATGTTTCCTTTGATAGCAGATAGTGAAGATTAGCTAAGGATAATGAGGAAATGAAAATTTGAATCTTTCCCTCATCTGCCAATGTAAATAACCTGGCAGCTGCCTGGTAAAAAGGTTCACGTTTAGCTAAAAGATCATAAATAATGTCAGTATCAACAAAGACCCTCTTTTTCATAAATACTTCCCGGTTATATGTTTATGATATTTTTCCTTGAAGTCCGAATTGTTGGAAAGTTGAATAACACCACTTAGAGATTTAACTAATGGAGATATATGATCTTCTTCATCGGAAGTATTTGTCACAGCTTCTAAATAATTCTCAATTAGTTTAGATAAGCTGGTTTCGTGATCGTTAGCATATTTTTTTGCTTGGTCAATGACCTTCTGTTTTAATCGTAATGTCAGTTTGGTTTCCATATTTTTAAGATTGGGCGTACAAAGATACAAAAAAACGTACGTCAATGTCAAATCACTGGCAAAATTGGTTTGGCACTAACTTGTTGTAAGCTGTTGAAAAAGTGCAATAATACAAATTTTTCTGATGGTTCATAACAAGTGTGTGACTTTCCAGAGGGTGGAAGTCCCTTATACCTAGGGGTAAGACCTGAAAGTGTTAGCCGCAAGGTGGTTTTCCGTAAGGGATGCACTGAAGAGGGCCGAGCGTTAAGAAAATGTCCGGTGGACATTTTTAGCGAAGGAGCCGGGTTGCAGGGATGGAGTGGTGTGAGCGGCTCTCCCCGTCGGCGATGCTGACGGGGCAGCCTACTCGATTAGGAGCGGTTTTTATTCATTTTTTATTTTTATTATATCTCGTGCTTTTCTATCAAACATACTGGTTTTCCGATTGTAAGAATAATACTCTTTAATAATTTCCGAATTGGCCTGACCGATGCCAAGAGGTTTGCTATTTTCATCTTGATTATCCGAGGTACAATGCGAAACGCTTTTTGAAATGATCGTTTTGCCTGAGATCAATATGGAACTTCGGATATCTTCACAGGGTGGGGAACTCAAATCTACTGCTAAATTGAACTTAGATAGGATTTTGCCTTCTTTTACAAGTGCAAGGATCAATGAATTATAGTAAAGCGTATGAGGATCGGCTTTGTATTGTTCAAGGATCAATAGGTATCGATCTTCATCCCCAATGACTAATGAATCCATGATGTAAAAGTGGTACTCCAAAGTACCACCTTGTCCTTTAAGTTGGGTAATAGATTCAAGGTCCTTTGATAACCGTTCATCAAGGACAAGAATATTTTTAAAAAGTAGATTACTGTCCATCTCTACCTTCTTTGTTTTTTTGTACCATGATGAGTCAAGATAAAAAAGCCTATAATCCTCTCCATTCTTGACAAAGGAATTGATATCGCTCCATAGATATTGCTTGGAAACAATTTTATCATGGTGTTTGCACGAACATAGAATCCCAAGTAATATACAAAAGACTATTGTTGGTGTTTTCATAAAATTGAACCTAACGAGCGGCCTGCAAACGCAGCAAAGGCAGAGCCTTTGAAAAGCATCTTTGCGTTAGCATTGTTGCGATTAGCGGCATATTGGTTGCAGTATTTTATTCTAAATCTAAGATGATTTTTAGGTTATCTTTAACTTTTTCAATAGAATCCTTTGTAAGTACCCCAATCTTATTTCTTAACCTGGAATTATCAATTGTTCTTAATTGATCAATCATAATATCGCAATTTTCACTCACTCCAGACACTCCTTTTTTCAGATGAACACGTAACAATTCTGATTCATTTTGAACCTTTGAAGTGATTGGACAAATTAAGGTAGAAGGATGAAATTTATTTAGGAGATCCGTTTGAACAATAAGAACCGGTCTTATTTTTCCGGTTTCAGTTCCAATTCGTGGGTTTAAATCTGCAACCCAGATTTCATATTGTTTAATTTTCATAATCAAGGGCCTCGAATTCGTGAAGAACTAATAAGGATTCATCCTTGAATAATTTAGATTCCTTTTCCAGTTTGGAAGCGATTAATTTTCTCTTTTGGATTTTATTATAATACTCCAAAGCTTCGTTGATATAACGATTTCTGGATTTTTTTACATGCTGAAGAACCTGTTCCGTTTCGCTGAATACAGTTTCATCTAATTTTAAGGAAAGCGTTTTCATAGTATCTTAATATTATACCACAAAGGTATATACTATTTTGGAATTTTCCAAATCTGCTTCAATAAAATATTGCAACCAACGGTAGCGGTATGGCCAGTATGGGATTGCGGAGCGACGTTCCTATCAACCGAGACGAAAGATTGATGCGGGTGATGACCTTCGCATACTACTGAAACCCTTATTGGCTATACCGCGTGTTATCGGCTGCCCTTTTTAACAATCAAAAGGTTTAGTCATCTGATAGTTCTTCACCACGGTCAATATGATACTTCTTTGTGTCACCCTGAATAATTATCTTGTCGTCGTCCCAAGTCAATTTAATAGAACTTAATTTTGAAGTATCAAAGGCATTGATAGTTTTCAATGGTGGTTTAATATAATTGTCTATGAAATGTGACATTATTTTACCTGACTTTTCTTCAAGGTGTTGCCAAGCTTGTTCTCCTATAAAAACTAACCCTTTATTGTTCTTAAAAACTTGAGCAAGTTCTGTCAAGCGGTTTGATGGTGAAGGGTCAAGGACAATCAGGACAGGTATAATTCCTGCTGCTTTACATTCTTTTGGAAAAGAAAGTTCTTCACCAAATCTTCCTTGTCCACTCGCAGCAATTGTTACACGAATTTTAAATTCATATGCAAGATTTTCTGCACCTATGTAACAATCAATTTGCCTTCCAGTGGTTTTAGGCTTTCCTTTTTCGTCTAATCTTTTTACAGGTGAATTTGTCGAACCAACAGCTTCACCACCTAAACAACTCGCTAAAATAGGCTCAAATAAATAACTTCTTGTCCTGAACGATTATCAATGTCAAATATCCACTTACGCCAAATCAACCAACTATTTAATAAGTCATTATCGCAAATGCCATATTCTAAAAGACCTCTTGGACCAACTTGATCCATAGTTGGTTTTGGTTGATGATGAAGTATTTTTTGAAACTTTAATCTGCGTTTATGAAGGGAACATAAGTTGAGAAAATACATACCAAAGTCGCTATCAATATCAATACCTTTAGAAAGTATTTCTTGTAACTCTTGTATTGTTGGCGTTTTCTTGTGTGAAGAAAACCAATCTATCGGAATTTCATAATAGTTCTTATTAGGAAGATTTTTGGATGGCTTTGCAAGTTCAAGTTTGGATATATCCCATTTAAGATCACTGCATATAATTAAGAAAATAGAATATAATTCCGATTCATTAAGAGTAACGGTAGGGTATCCGGTTTCTAGTAATCGTGATTTGCTGAAAAGATTTTTGACTGTTGAGTTAATAGGCATTTTCAAATAATGTTAGTTGAGGTACTTGTTTTGGCTTTAAGTCAGACAATAACCGTTCAGTTTTTTGAAGTGCAGGACTTAATCCTTCTGATTTAGTAAGCACAAAATCCAATAGTACTCCTTTACTTTCAAAGAGGTTATCATTAAACCCTATGTTATAAATGTGTTCAGCGAATGTTTTAGCTAAAAGAGGAGGTATAGCATTTCCAATTTGTTGGATTTTATCACCATTACTTCCAATAAAAATAAAGTCATCAGGGAATGTTTGAATTCTCGCACACTCACGGATTGTTAAACATCGGTCTTCAATAGGGTGAATAAATTCTCGTATTGCAGCTCCTGTAATGGTCAAACTTGGTTCATCAAATTTTAATCTTTTTAGACCTGATGGAGCACCACCTCTTTTTTCTGAAGGTGTGCCGTCCATAACTCTTCTCGCCGCTCTTTTCTTAAATGATGGATGTTGCAAATATTCAGGTAAATCTTTCATTGTCTGGCCTTGCTTTAACATTGAGATTCTTTCGAGTTGAGTTTCGTCAATATTTTGAATAAAGTGGTCTGTAACAATTTCACTTTTACTTTTCAATGTTTTTGCCCAGCTATTTGAGAAGTCAACGTCATATTTCAATTCCTTGTTTTCTATTGTTGGTTTTGGCAGACCAAACAATGCATGTTCAATTGTTATTGATGATTTTCTGAAAATTTTGCCGTGAGAATGAGTTGTGGGATGAGGAAAAGAAAAATCTATCCCTAATCTGTTCCCGATGATGATTACTCGCTTTCTTCTTTGAGGAACAGCATACTCTTGTGAATAGACTTTTTCAAGTCTTATTGAGTAACCTAGTTTCACAAATGCTTTTACGGTCTCTCTGATATATTCACCATCATTCGATGTCAAAAGTCCCTCAACATTTTCCATTAGAAACCATTTCGGTTGAATAATTTCTAATGCTCGTATATATTGCTTTAGTAAGTGGTTACGTGGATCGTCCCAGAATCTTGGGCCTGCTGTACTAAAGCCTTGGCAAGGAGGGCCACCAATTAAAATATCTATCTCACCTTGTTTCAATTCTAAGTCAACCAATAATTGAGAGAAGTCAATATCTTTTATGTCTTTACACTCTGCCAATGTATCAGGAAAATTTTTCTTATATGTTTCAATCGCTGATTTATCAAAGTCTGTTGCATAAACAATATTGTACCCTGCCTGTTTAAAGCCAAGGGAACAACCTCCCGCCCCCGCGAAAAGACTAATTGCTTTAGGTTGTTTTTTTACTATCATTTATCGTTTATTATTTGTTCTCAAAGAGAATCAATATCAATATGTCATTCCATGATGTTCATAAATTGTGATCGTTTCTAATTTTATAGCCGCAAGGTGGTTTTCCGTAAGGGATGCACTGAAGAGGGCCGAGCGTAAAAAATGTTCAGTGAACATTTTTAGCGAAGGGGCCAGGTTGCAGGGCTGGAGTGGTGTGAGCGGTTCTCCCCGTCGGCGATGCTGATGGGGCAGCCTACTCGATTATGGCTCGTTATTTTTTGTCTATCGGTCGTACTTTCAAATAGTCTTCTATCTTAACATTCTCTGGTAAAGCTTTCTGCAGTGATTCTGTCGGTTTGAACCAAACAACGATAGTGTCTTTTCTGCTTCGAAGTTTCGTTTCACTCATGCAGATTGCTACTGGGAATAATTTCATGTCTTTCGGCAAAGTCTCGTCGTCTAAACTTTGCTTTCCTTTCGTATTACCAATTAGAATAGGATAAAAATCATTTTTCGTTGTTACCAAGTTCAATAGTAATTCTTCATGCTTGTTTTTAGCCTGGATTACATCTTTCTCAGTGTAGTGCATTGTTGTTAAATAGTTGTCACTGCAACAATAAAAGCTTAAATAGGAGTTCGGTAGATTGTCATTTTTCCAATTAGGATTATAGTTCTTGTAAAACACTCCATGCTCATTAAGCACAATACCTAAAGGTTTCAATTGATTCGAATTCAAATACAAAAATTCCGGTTTTGTTGGGTTTGTCCAACTACTAATTACTACGATTGCAATAAATGCTAAAAAGAGTTTTGTTTTCATGATGTCAAATCTTTATAGTTAATATTGGGTTTTTCTATAATGAGCCATAACGGTGGGCCGCTAAACACAGCAAAGGTGCAACATTTGCGAAGCAACTTTGCGCCAGCATTGTTGCGGTCAGCGATTTGTTATGCGCATAAATTATTCTTTAAAATATTCAAAACCAGTATAATCGACATAACCATATTTCCCATTTTGTTTAATCCTAAAGAATCCGAATAAATATGGAGTGATGTCTTGATACTTTTTTCTATCGAATTGAATTGTATCAAATGGATTTTTATAATTTTCTCGATATAAATAGTTAGATTTTACATATTCATCAAATTTATTTGAAATTGTATCAAAATCTTGAAAATCCAATAATTCATGTCCATTAGTGTCAACAACCGTATATTTATTGCTTATCTCTACCATGGCAAAACCCCAATAAAACTCATCTGCATAATTATACTTAATTTCAGTAATTTTTTCGCCATTTATATTGATATATCCATATTTCCCGTTTAACTCGACTCGGGCAAACCTATCATGAAAGTGAAGTGTGCCATTGGGTGCATCATCCGGTCCATCAATTGTACATTCTTCATATTTCAATGGTACAATTATTCTACCTTTAGTGTCAGTAAAACCAACTTTTCCGTTTTTAATAATCATCCCACGATCATAACGAAATTCAATTGGTTGATCATATTTCAAAGGAATGATTGTGTCACCTGAGACGAAATTTATCACTCCAAATTTGTCTTTACCAATTGATACCAAATTTTGATAAAAAGAATAAGTTTTGGATTTACAGGTTAATTGATATTTACCTTTGATAACATTAAAGAACTTATATTCTAGCTTTATTTTAATTGGCAAGATGTTACTATAAAAATATTCCATCGTTGGGTAATCGACTGGTCCAGAAAGTTTGCTTAATTTTCTTCCGGAATAATCATGAAAAAACAATGTGTCTTGTTTAAAACCGATTATAAGTTTATGAATACAATCTGATATTTTTGTATATTTTGGAACTATAATACTTTGTCCAGTTGAATCAATCATTCCCCAAAAACCATTTTGTTTTACAGCTGCCCTTCCTTCCCAAAAATTTCTTACACTATCAAAGATTGTTGGTGTAATAAATTTTGTTCTATTAACGCAAAAACCCCAAAAATTTCCTTGACGGAATGGGATAGGAACAGGAAATGGTGTAGAATCATATTTGAATTTATCAACAATATTATTTGCTCTTTCAGTTATATTTATTTGTATTTCGTGATTAAACGATGTACAAATTACTAAACATAGAAAGCATATAATTCCAAATTTGAAATATGATTTAATATACATCTGTCCTAAATTTTTGCGCATAACGCCTTGCCGGCAGCCGCTTTGCGGGATTTACTTGTTGTTTCTTTTCCTTACCATGGCTCCTGGTAGTTTTGGTGAATGCCGGCCTCCGGAAACCGCCCGCATTGCTCGGCTGACGGCTCGTTGGCACCAGTTTATTTTCAATTAAGACTATGTCCTATAAACCGTAAAATTTGTATCTAATAATGCTGTCTTACCAGTAGAAATTATAGTCGTCTGATCAAATGGAAATGAATTTTTATATTCATCATTGACTGGTGGTTTATGCTTAAAAATATATGCTGCTTCCACTCTTTCTCGATTGGTAGATTGAACTGATCCAGTAGAGTAACATAATTCATTTCCCGTTCTTACATATCGTAACCAATCATTAAGTTTTTCATGATTTGAAATTCGATCTCTGACATTTTCGGATTCACCAATATATATCAATCTCAGAAGTGTTACAGTTTCATTACCTGCATTATACGTTGCTTCGTAGACGAAATACACTCCTGAATGATTGGGAATTCCTGATTTGTTTCTTTCCCTCCAATATCCTTGGATGTCCACATTAAATGTTTGTGCTGCCATGATAATTTATTTTTGGTTAATATTTGGATGAATTATATTATTATGCTACCAGTCGGGTAAAAATAAATTGGTGCCAACATCCCGGCAACCGCTATATGGCTGTTACAAGGAATTTAGGTTTTCCGATATCAATTTTCAGATCCTGATTTCTTTGTGTCATATATCTTATGTCCGGCATCATCTCTGAAATTAATCATGTTATCACGACAAATATATTGATTCTTTTGATTTCATTTTTATATTGTTAATAAAATTGATAAACTTTACATAAACATGATTTTTGGAACGATGAAACGATGTACAAACATCCGGTAAAAGATTATAAAACAGATAAATAATAAAATCACAAAAACAGGATCTTTGATTTTAACCTGCTAAACGCCTTATGTTTGTACGATTTTTAAGGTCAATCGGATGTATGCTGGACAATGAAGTGATCCTTCGCCCGAAAAAAACCATAAAACAGGCTAATCCTTTCTTCATTCATTCTGTATCCATATCAAAATGGTCAAACGGGCTTTTCAATTGATCCAATCCACTTAATCGCCCTTTATCCTGAAAGGTAATATCACAAAGCCAATTTTTTATGTTTTACAGGAAAAGTTTTTGACTAAGACTTTGGAGCCGGGCCACCTTTGGTCATGACACCGAATACTCCCTTCCTAATTGGTGTCTTGATGCGGGGATTCCCCCTTCTCCTTGAGAAGAAGGGTCTGGGGATGAGGTGGATGCCAGGTGGGCGGCTTCTTTTTTTTCGGATTGTTTTTGAATCTATAAAATGTTTGTAATTTAGTAGGGAAGAATAAAGGGTGCTTTGATGGGGACACCTCTGGATTTGGCTAACCAATTCCGGAAAAGGGGGAGATAATGGATTGAAAAATGCTCGTGTATCATTGATAATGACAATGGACCTGCTATTGATCGGTTAGCGAGTTGTTATGCGTCATTGTAAGAATCCGCTCGAAAATCGAAAAATTTGACTATTTTTGTTAGAATTTGACTTCATGAAATTACCGCATCCTATTCCATATCAAGGCAGTAAACGAAACCTGGCGGACCAGATTTTGCGTTACTTTCCAGACAATTTTGACCGTTTAATTGAACCTTTTGCAGGTTCAGCAGCAATTACAATTGCATCAGCTTATTATTTCAAATCAAATCACTTCATTATTAATGACATTAATGAACCGTTGACCCAACTTTGGGATGGAATTATTAACAACCCAAAAACAATAATCAAACACTATTTTGACATCTGGCATGGACAACATGGCAATGAAGAAGAATACTATTATGAAATTCGGGACAAATTCAATGATACAAAAAATCCAGAGTATTTATTATTCTTGTTAGCAAAGTGTGTGAAAGCTGCTGTTCGGTATAATTCCCAAGGAGGCTTTAATCAAAGTCCTGACAAAAGAAGGCTTGGCAGAAGTCCGCAAATGATGAGAGACGATATTTTGAGAGTTTCTCAATTACTAAAAGGTAAAACCGAAGTATTTTCGACAGATTATTCGAATATTCTTGATTTAGCGACACCAACTGATCTCGTTTACATGGATCCGCCATATCAAGGAACTGGCTTAAATGGTGGGTTTAATTACTCAGGCAACATAGAATTTGAAAGTTTTGTTGTTTCACTTTTTGAACTAAATCACAAGAATGTTCCTTACATTTTAAGTTTTGATGGCAGAACAGGTGACAAGACTTATGGCAATCCTTTACCCGAAAATCTGAATTTGAAGAAAATAGAAATTAATGCAGGACGTTCATCACAAGCAACACTTCTTAGTAGAAACGAAATTACATACGAAGTAATTTATCTTTCACCAGCTCTTGTTGCGAAAGTTGACATGAACAAAGAACTTGAAAAACTGAATTTCCAAACAGAACTCTTTGCTAACTATGAGTAAAAGTAAATCTGTTTATCCTAAAGAATTTTTAGACTATATCACTTCGATCACAAACAAAAGGGCCAAAATTGTTATTGATCATATTCTAAAACACGGTTTCATTACTACAGAAGACCTTGAAAACACTTACGGATATAACCATCCGCCAAGAGCTGCCCGAGATGTCAGAGAAGCAGGAATCCCATTAGAAACCTTCAAAGTAAAATCCAATGGAGGCAAATCTATTGCTGCTTATAAATTTGGCGACACGACAAAACTTCGACTAAACAGAGTTGAAGGTAGAATTTCTGTCCCAAAACATTTCAAAAACAAGCTCTATGAACTTGGTCATGGAAAATGCTATATCTGCAATGGAGAATTTGAAGAACGCTATTTACAGGTTGATCATAGAGTTCCATACGAAGTTGGTGGCGACTTTGAAGCGACAAGAAATATTGATGGTTTTATGTTATTATGTGGTTCATGTAACAGGGCAAAGTCATGGAGTTGTGAGCATTGCACAAACTGGAAAACCGAGAAAAAACCTATTTTATGCATGGAATGTTATTGGGGCAATCCATCAAACTACAGTCATATTGCAATGAAAGAAATTCGGCGGCTCGACTTACATTGGACAGGCGACGAAGTGAAATATTATGATGCTATAAAAATAATTGCAGACCAAAACAAAATAGAACTTCCAGCCTTCGTTAAAAAAATAATCGCGACTCAGACACGAAAAAAATAAACAACGAACGCATAACAAACGCTATAGCAAATGCGGGTTTGCGTGTTCATGGAAACATTTGGAATCTTTACATACATTTGTGCTGGCTGACAGTTGAGCAACAATTTAATCCCGCACTTGCCATAGCGTCAGCCGTCGCCATGCATTAATTAAAGGACCCACCGCGAACGCTGATGTCATATCTTAAGATTTTATTAGATTTGTTAAAAACAGAACAATGGCAGATTCAGAGATTAAGATATACCAAACAGATGATGGTCA
>JALNWG010000046.1 GCA_023231005.1 Bacteroidales bacterium
AAAAGTTACTCGAAGAATTGAGAATTTGTGTGAAATACACAGAAAAATTCATCGAACGCCAGCAGCTTTAATCATTGAATATCATTATTTTAACACAAGGTGTATACATCAATTTACACTTGCATGGGCCTTATGGCCCCTTTATTTTTGTTGCCCGAAAACAATTTAAACCAAATGCCATGAAAATGGAACAAAATATTTTAAATGCGCTGGAAGAAATTATCCAACGCCTGTGCCGGATCGAAGAAAAGCAGGAAAACAACAATTGACCATTTCTTTAACCCTTAATTCCTAATTCCTCATTCTTAATTCCTCATTCTTCATTCCTAATTTAATTTCTATGTCTTCTTTCGAACTTTTTGCAGCAAAGTTTTTCCCCCTGGAGGGAGGTTTTTCGGATGATCCGAATGACCGCGGTGGCGCAACGAACCGGGGCGTTACTTTCCGGAACATCATCCGCAACGACCCGACGCAAAAGCGGTTTGAGAAAGGCTGGATGAACAGGGTAAATGAGTTTATTTAGAAAGGCCCTGGCCATAATACCGTTGTTGCTTACACGGTTCGCGAAGAAGTCGTTCATTTTGGACGGTTTCTTTTTTTACCGGATTGTTTTTGAATCTATAAAAGTTTGTAACTTAGTAGGGAAGAATAAAGAGCGCTTTGATGGGGGCACCTCTGGATTTAGTTAACCAATCCCGGAAAAATGTTGAGATAATAGATTGAAAATGCTCGTGTATCATTGATAATGGCAATGGATTTGCTGCAGAGCAGTTAGTGAAGACGTTAGCGTTCATGCAATGAGATCGATACAACATAAATATAAACTGATGAAAACTCAACGCATAAATAACACATTTGCAAGCCCCGACACGTGAGCCGAAGCTTCGACTTGCAAAAGAACATTTTTTTCAGTCGCTTAAAAAGAAATCCAATAAAGTTTTGTCTGATAAGATACAATGATTAAATTTGCCAAAAATTGGCAACTTAATATTTCGACTATATGCAAACAATAGGTTCAACATTTAAAAACATAAGAGAAGAAAGGAACTTGCTTTTGGAAAACGTAACGCAAAAAACAGGGATTAGTAAAACTGTTTTGAGTCGAATTGAGAACGGCAGACGATTACCAACAAAAAAGCAGGTAGACTTACTTTGCAAATATTACAAAACTAAGAAGAATGAAATCATTGTTCAATGGCTTAGTGACAAACTCGTTTATGAAATGCAAGATGAAGATTTTGCATTGGAGGCTATGCAAATAGCAGAAGAAAAAATAAAATACGGAACTAACGGAAACGAACAAGCAAATGGATTTGTGTTATCATTAAATGGGAACAAGCAAAAAAGAAAAATAGACGACTTTGTAAACAAAGTCATTCAAGGTGATTGCTTGGAGGTAATGCAATCCATTCCTGACAAGTCCGTAGATATGATTCTTTGCGATTTGCCATACGGCACAACACAAAACAAATGGGATTCTGTAATTGATTTAAAAAGACTTTGGACTGAATACGAAAGAATCATCAAAAATAATGGAGCTATAGTTTTAACTTCGCAAGGCATTTTCACTGCCAAGCTAATTTTGAGTAATGAAAAATTATTCAAGTATAAAATTACTTGGATAAAATCTAAATCAACGAATTTTCTAAATGCAAAAAAACAACCCCTTCGTAAACACGAAGATATTTGTGTCTTTTACAAAAATCAACCAACTTACAATCCTCAAATGACTGATGGAGAAGCGTACGACAAAGGGATTAGAAAAGACCAATACACTGGAAGTTACGGAGATTTTAAACCAAGGCACGTAAAGAGTAACGGAGACCGCTATCCAAATGATATTGTCTTTTATGATGAACAAGCTATTGACGATTTTGTTTATGTTAAAACCGCAGAATCAGAAGGAACTGTTTACCATTCCACACAAAAACCTATTGAATTAGGGAGATACTTGATTAAAACTTTTACCAACCATGGCGACATCGTTTTAGACAATGCTTGCGGAAGTGGAAGTTTTTTACTTTCTGCAATTTTGGAAAACAGAAATTTTATCGGAATTGAGAAAAACGAAGATATATTGTTGCATAAAGTTAAACCAGTTGATTACATCAAAGTTTGCACAGACAGAATTGAAGAAAAAATAAAAAGAAAAGAAATAGAAGAATCGACATTGAGATTATTCAAAGAACCTATTGTAGAATATCATACATTGAATTATGAAGTTAAATGAAAGAGTATGGTCAGGGCAGCTTATTAGTTGGATTCAAGAAGAAATCAGAGAAGGGAAAACAGTTTTTCAGGATGCAACAAACGATGCAGGAATAAAACTTGACTCAGGGAAAACAAAGTTCCCCGATGTGCTACTTTTTACAGACAAAATTTCAGGGATTATCTTCAATGGTTGGGAGTTGAAATTTCCTGACACCACTGTTGATGACAATGATATGCTTATGAATGCACTTGAAAAAGCAGAGCGGTTAAAATCCGATTCTTTTGTTACTTGGAACGGTTCAGAAGCTATAATATGGAAAATTGAAAATGATGTTTACACAATTGACAACCTATCCAAACTCAAAGAATATCCAAAAGAAAAAGGTATAAGTTCAAGAGATGATTTAGCAGACCCTGCTAAATACAAGCGCAATGAATCATCACTAAGAACACGATTAAAAGAAATACTTCACGACTTAGAATTACTATTCTTAAACAGACAATTAAAGCAAGCAATAAATATTTCTGGTAGTTTTATTGAGGCGGTCAAACAAGCATCAGAAATTATTTTACCTCAATTTCAAAACGAAATTGAAAAACTGAAAGGGGCTAATGCGCCTTTTCGTAAGGAATTTAATCAATGGAAAATTTATGAGAGTTCCACTCTCAAAATTCTTGCATCTTCTTCACGAAAAGCAGAAACAATAATTGAAGAAGAAGTATTAGCCAAGTTTATTTTTTACAACCTTATTGGTAAAATAATATTCTATTTAACGCTATCAGAAAATCTTTCAGGCAATCTTAAAAAGATGGACTTGAAAACATCAAAAAATGTAAAGGAAACTTTAGATAATTATTTTGATGAAGCAAGCAGAATAGATTATCAAGCCGTATTTCAACCTTACTTTACTGATAAGATAAATTTTAGTTTAAATGTAAATGAAGCCTTATTTGCTTTATTCAAAGCGATAACAGCGTTTGACTTTAAAATTTTGCCAACTGATGTAATAGGAAATATCCTTGAAAATTTAGTTCCCAAAGAGGAGAAACAAAAATTTGGACAATATTTTACATCCGAAACACTTGCAAACCTTGTTTCATTTCCCGCAATCGAAACATCAAATGACTTATTATTTGACCCTACATCTGGAACAGGAACATTTTTAAATTCATTTTATCAAATCCTAAATTATTACGGAAACACAGACCATTCCAAACTTCTAAACCAAATTTGGGGTAATGATATTTCACATTTTCCCGCGATACTTTCAGTAATTAATCTTTACAAACAAAGAGTAAATCAAACCGATAATTTTCCAAGAGTAATTAGAGATGATTATTTCAATTTAGAAACAGGAAAGCAAATTGTATTTCCTGATCCAAAAGATTATACAAAGCAAATACAACAGCCAATTCCTTTGTTTGATGCTGTTGCCAGCAACTTTCCATTCATTCAACAAGAAGATATTCCAAATGAGATCTTGACATCATTTTTTAGAGAAAAATTTGAAGCAAAACAAAAAGCATTTCTCAAAGACAATATTTTTAAAATAAACGAAAGGTCAGATTATTTTACATACTGCATTTATAACTCAATCCATTTTTTAAAACCAAACGGACATTTATCTGCAATTACTTCAAACGCTTGGCTTGGTAAAGAGTATGGCTTTCAATTCAAAAAGTTTTTACTTGATAATTTCCATACAAAATATGTAGTTAGAAGTAACGCAGAACATTGGTTTTCTGATTCAAAAGTATCTACAATATTTTCAGTATTCCAATATTCAATTAACGATGAGCCTACAAAATTTGTAACAATAAATTTCAAACTTGAAGAATATTTTGAACAGGAAAATATTTCAACTCAATTAAAGCAAATTGAGGAATTTTATTCTGATATAGATTTGTGTTCAGATTCAAAAAATAAAAACTGGAAAGTAGATTCATTATTTGATGATCTTTATCACAGAATTGACGGATTAGTAAGTGTAAGTATAGTTTCAAAAGACAATCTTGCAAAATCAATTTTAGCAGAGGACAATTGGGATACTTTTTTTATTTCGTCACAATTATTTGAAAAGTTTGATAGTCAATTAACTGTGCTTTACCCTGATGTAATCGATGCTTTCAGGGGAGAAAGAACAGGCTGGAATGAAATGTTTGTAATCCCTTCAGATGAAGTTTCGGACAGCGGAATTGAAAAAAAGTTTTTAGTCCCTTATGTAAAAAGCCCAACCGAGTTGAAAAAACTTGAGTTTGATGGAAATTATGAAAACTATCTTTTTGTTTGCAAATTGCCGTTAGACAGATTGAAAGAGAAGTATAAAGGAGCATATAATTGGATTCAGAAATTCAAGAATGCAAAAAATAAAAATGGAACACAGACTATACAAGAGGCTTGCAAAGGACACACCCCTTTTTGGTATTCATTGCGACCTAAACAGGCAAGTATAGTAACTGCAATAAATCCATTTGAAAGATTCTTTTTTAGTTACGAAAAAGACTCATTTACAATTGATCAACGACTTGTTGCAATAACTGTTAATGAAGACAACGATATTGAACTTATTACAGCTTTACTTAATTCGGTTGTAACATTTTTAAGCATTGAAATGCGAGGGACATCAAGGAATTTGGGAGCATTAGACCTAAATGCAAATTACTTTAAAACACTTCGAGTTTTAAACCCAAATTGCTTGACAGACAAAGCAAAGGAAGAAATTAAAAAAGCATTTCAACCATTAAAAGGAAGAGAAATAGAAACAATATTTGTTGAACTAAAAAAACAAGACAGAACTAATTTTGACGAAGTAGTTTTACGTTCATTTGGTATTGACGTGAAAATTTTACACTCATTATATCAAATACTTTCATCAGCAGTTTACGACCGTGTAATGATGAAAGAAAAATAAATTAGGACGAATGAACTGGTGCGGGATTCTCCCTTCTCCTTGAGGAGAAGGGTCAGGGGATGAGGTGGCCGGATTCTTTTTTTTCGGATTGTTTTTGAATCTATAAAAAGTTTGTAATTTAGTAGGGGAAAGTTAAGGGCGCTTTGATGGGGGCACCTCTGGATTTGGCTAACCAATCCCGAAAAAGGGTGAGATAATAAGTTGAAAATGCTCGTGTATCATTGATAATGACAATGAAACCGCTATTGATCGTTTAGCGAGTTGTTAGCGGGTATTTTAAGAGACACTGCGCAATACGAAACATTAAATGATAGAAAAACTTTTAAAAAAATATACCAAAGCCATTAGGACTTCTCTTTTAGCTCAAGACAAGTTGACAAAAAAATGGTATCATTTATTTTCAGTAATTGAACTGCAAACAGAAGATGAATATTTTTATAATATTCCAAATGACAAATGGGAAAAAGGTTGTATTAGAACTAAACAATCCAAATTAGACGAATATTCGTTTTACCTTTCCATTGACGAAATATGCTCTATTCAAGATGCTTTAAAGACATTTGACAAGCCATTTGAAAACTTTGTCATTGACGGACAAGAAATATCTTTTGTCAACACTTCTTTTGTGAAAGAACCGTCGGGAAATTATCCTTTAGTTTTCGCTTCAAATATCTATACAGACAAAGGCGTTGCTTCAATTCTTCCAAAAAGAAAGTCAGGTTTATTGGTTTGGTGTCAAATTGACAACGAGCGAAAAACCGACAATAAATTTATTGCAGCAACTGTAACAAAGGAAATGTTAGCAATGCAAGAGCTAACTATGGAGTGGTTAGGTTTTGACATTTTACAAAAACGTGAACACATTGGTAACATTTATCTGTCTGCACCAAATCCATATTTTAGGGAAGTAGAAATGTCTCTTTCCTCTGACCCAATTGGTGTGTTTTATAAAATACTAACACGCAAAAATAATCTTGAGCCTCTAAAATTCAGAATTATAGATAAGCACGGAGATGCAATAGCATTAGACAAAACTTTTGAAATAACAAAGCAAGCAGACCTTATAGAACTTCCTCACGAACCACATCTATTTGAACTAAGAATTTACAATCAAGACGATGAATTGATTGCTATTCACGAGCCTGCGACTTTTCTACGAAGCATTCAATTTGGAATGTCTATAAAACAAGCAGATTTTCACGTCAAAATAGAAACTGATAACGGCAATAAAGAATTTGTCGTAGAAAAGTTTTCTAAAGAAAGACCGTCTGTTATTGGTAAAACTAAAGATTTCAATCCTGAATATTATTTCAAAAATGCAGACAAAGAAAAACAACATATAGAACTTGCAGAACGTAAAGAATTTATTTTTTATTCGGGAGCAAAAGATGAAACTGAAAAAAATAAACTTAAAACAAATGCAAAATCTATTATTAGAGAAATTATAAACAACGCTAATGATACTTGTTATTTATGCGACCCATATTTTAGTAGTATGGACATTATTGAATTTGCATTTCATATTAAAAATTCAGGGGTTAAAATAAACATACTTAACAGCAAAGGAGCTGTTTCAAAAGAAGAAGCTAAAAAAATAGCAACCGTAATAAACGAATACAACAACAAACAATTTGGGAAAATTGAAGTTCGTATTCTCAGAGGCAATAGTATTCTTCACGACAGATTTATTGTTACTGATAAAAACGTTTGGTTCATTGGAAGTTCATTTAATGAATTTGGAAACAGAGCAACTTGCATTGCAAAAGTTCCCGATTCTTCAGGAAAACTTATAATCAAAGAGATTGAAAAATGGTATAATTCAGATGAGTTTTCTCAAAATATTACGGACTTCGCTAACGAGAAAGAGAATGGCTAATATCTTTTTGACAAATTCTGAAAACACTACGCTTAGAATGCACGAATGTGGGCAAGACGAATATTGGTTTTACCACAAAGGTTCTTATCCAAATGATAATCCTCTGTTATATCAAGAATTAGTTGATTCTGCAACTAATGAAATAATTATTTGGGATCCTTATTTTAATGTGTATCCGCGAAATACAGATCAAAATATTTTTGCAAATATCAGAAATGATATTACTATAAAAATATTGGTTTACACATCGTTACAAAACAAGAGAAACTATCTTAATGATGTTAAGGATGCTCTAAAAGCTGTTATTCCTTTAAACAAGGATTGTAGGTTTGGAATGCGGTTGATAAATAACGATGATAAACATAATCAAGGTAGTCGTTTTTTTCACGATAGATTTTTAATAATTGACGGAACTAATGTTTTTCTTGTAGGAAGTTCTGTTGGATACCATATTCAACCAGAGCTATCAACAGGAATATTTAAGGTATCCAATAATGAGACTAAGGATTTCATCAAATCTATTTTCAAATATTATTGGGACAATTCTACACAACACGAAATGCCCTTAGCCTATTTACACACATAATGAATAAAGACATTTTTTATAAATACGATTTCTACGTTCTTGAACGAATATATCCTGAACGAAAATTCGTTGAATTTTTAGAAGGAATTTCAACGCTGAATGAATCTATAAAGCAATTCATTAGTAATGTTGCAGACTTACTAAACAATTCAATTAAAGAAAACAAAAATGTAGAAATTACAGAAATTGTTCCGCCTAATATAGACGAAGAATTAAAGAATATTTTAGCAGACAACCCGCTTTATACTTCGTATAAATATCATTCAGAAAGAAGTTTATCAGAATTTGTGTTCAATAAATTTGTAAGAAGAATTTTCAAAAAAGACGGATACAATAATGAAACACACGTTATTCAAGATTATATTCATTCGTGGTTAGAGAAAAAATTAGCTCTGAACATTGTCCAAGATTCACGTTTTAGTTCTTTAGAGATATTAAAATTGTTGTTAGATAAGACAGAGATGCTTCACGGTTTTTATGTTGACTTAATTGAAAACATTCCAACAGAATGGGTTTTAAACAAAAAAGAAGAATGGGTAAACGTAGATATTAGCCCAGATAAATTGCTCGATTCTATTAGAACGTATGACAAAGATTTTTTAAACGGCTATGTGAGTTCTATACAAAAACTACCAAAAGAAAATATTTGGAATTTTGTTCAAGAAGCAACACGCCATTCGGATTATATGACATTAAGCCACGAGTATAGCTTTATATCTTCAGTGTTGATTAAAAAGGACATTTCTCTTTGGATTGAATTTTGGGATAATCTAAAACTTCCTATAATTCAAGATTGCGTATTTATTTCTTTGTTCAATTTCAAACCACAAGTGTATTTACAATTAGTTTCAAAGTTAACAGATAAAAAAACAGTTGTAAAATCTGACTTAAAAGTTCTTTTGTTCATCGTAGCACGCAATTATTTTGAAACATCAAATAAGCTAACTGAACGTTTTTCTTTTTATGAAGATTCTGAAAGAAAAAATGAAAGAAACGAACAGTTTTTTAAAAAAGGAATTGAGCAACAAAAAGAATGGCTTAAAGAAAGGGAGAAGAACTACAAAAACATATTTCAATCTTTGAAGAAAAAGTTATCAAACTCAGAGATAGAAGATTGGATTTTTAGTTACAAGCCAAGAACAAATAACCGTCAATATAAGCCAAACGATATTTACAATGATGAAATAAAATTATTGACTAAAATATACAAAGAAAAATCTGTTGAGCTTTTGAGTTCAGAAATGCAATCTTTCAATTTGCAAAAGTTCAATTTTTATGTGGAAGTTATCAAAGACAAAGAAGACAAAAAATTTGCTTCAACTTTGCTTGATGCAATGACAAATTATATTTTTTCTGACAAATTCTTTTGGGATAGAACTTATGTAGAGCCATATTGGTCTGCTTTAAAAGGGTTAGGCTTTGTAATAAGCCAACAAGCTAAACCTATTCAAACAGCAAATGAACTAATCAATAAATTTAAAACCATTCATCAAGGTTGGAATCCATCAAAAGATTTTTCACCATTAGTAAAAGAATCTTTCATTTATTCTGGAATTGCATTGCTGTTTGAAAATGAATCTGCATTCAAAGAAAATATTGAGAAAGAAAATTTTTTCAAAGAAGTACTGAATCATATTTTAATACAGGACAGATATTCTCAAACTGACAACTCAGAATATTACCAAATGCCTTTGCATTTATTATTTTTAGTTGCAAATCAAATATTTTCAGATGTAAAAGAATACTACGAACAAGAACTCATTAACAATTACGATAGCTTGTATTCACTTTTATCTATTTTGTCGAGTGATGAAGAACCAATTTGCGACAATTCAAAAACACTAATTAATGAAAGACTTAACAAAGAATATTTGTTACTAAAACGACAATTTAATAATCGAAGCCAAAAAGACAAAGTGCAAGAATTGGAAAAGATGATAGAAAAACTAAAACTTGAAGAAAAAAACAACCGCTAACACGGTATATAAAACATTTGGCGGATAGTGCTGATTTTAAGTGCGGTACATTTAATAAACATCGCAACGGTTTGATAGGGAATCGCCTTGAAATGCCAAACGTTTCATATACCCATCCGTTATGCCGCATAAAAATAAAACTTGACTTTTTATAAAAAATGCTTACCTTTGACGTTAGTATCGTAATGCGTTCGTATGATCCAATCCTTTAGTTCAAAAGAAACAGAAAAAATCTGGAAAGGTTCTAGGTCGACAAAACTTCCTAACACCATACAGGAGATAGCAAGAAGGAAGCTAAGAATGCTGAACAACTCGACTGATCTAAAGGATCTGATGATCCCTCTCTCAAATAGGCTGGAAAAGTTAAAAGGGGAATTTGACGAATTCTATAGTATCAGAGTAAATGATCAATGGAGGATCAAATTTAAATGGATAGACGGGCATTCATACAACGTTGAAATAATAGATTATCATTAAACCACAAAACCATGTACAAGTTAAGAAACATACATCCAGGTGAAATTCTACAGGAAGAATTTCTTTCCCCGATGGGCCTCACTGCATATCGTTTATCAATGGATATCGGAATACCACAAACAAGAATCAGCGAGATCATAAAAGGGAACAGGAGAATCACTGCTGATACTGCTATCCGACTAAGTAACTATTTTGGAAATTCAGTGAAATTCTGGTTAGGACTTCAGGATGATTATGATGTCGAAGAAGAAATGTCAAAGAAAGCAAAGGAATTCAAAGCCATAAAACAATATAAAATTAACGCGGCATAACAAGCCTGTAAAACCAATGCTGATAGGAGTTTACGTTCCGCAAAGGTTTTATTGGCACTTGGTTTTACAGGCAAAGCGTGTGTGCCCAATAGTAAAAAAAATGAAATAACAACCTAAGTGAATGATAATATGATAACTATAATAATGTATTAACATGAATTTTCTGCTTTTACTTCCCGGTTTAATTTGCATAGTTATAGCGATTGCAATTATGTTTCGCCTGATGCACTATGCAAAGTTCTATGCACCGTCCTATTTTTTTTGGATTGGAGTAATATTTATAATAACAGGTGCTATTTCACTTTTTCATCCTTTAGCATTTTTATTTATTTCTAATAGAATTATTGCGA
>JALNWG010000047.1 GCA_023231005.1 Bacteroidales bacterium
TCGGTCCCCTGTAACATTTTTTCACGCATGGCATGTAATAAAATGTATGCGGCAGAATGCATGAACAACCGGAACCTGATTGGCTTCAAAACGGTTGCACGACATCCGGTCTGAAAGCAAATGGACCTTGTTTTCCTTTATGTACAATTCCATTTGGCCCCGGGCGCAATACCCCTGCTCGTATAACGCTTTTGTACGAACACACCGGATGTCGGTAACCACATACCGGATATTGGTATCCGCCCTACCAACTCCAGCTATTAGGAAGCTATTAGGATCATCCTCTGTCCATCCTTTGTCAAGGTTTATCGAGTGAAATCAAGCAATAATATGTTGTAATAAAAAAATCCTTAATGAACGGAATATTTAAAAAACCTGGTAGTTTTCTCGTTTTGAGTTTGAATTTGATCTCATAATTCGGGTTGATCAAGTAAAAGGCCTCGCTGTCAATTTTAAAATTCCTTTTAGTCAAAATATTTTTGAACTTAATTAGAGAGATCCTCGTTTCTTTTACTTCCAATAATCCGTTAATCTTAGCTTTATTTTCACCAAATAATTTTAATATTCCCGTATATAAGGTATCGGGGAGAAGGTGGAAATACGGCAATTTACTTAAAAATGGATTTTCACACATTTGCTGATGACCGCCAAAGGGCATCCTCCATGGGGGAAAGGCAAGAAAAAGTTTGCCGGATGGTTTAATGAACTTTTTGATGTGTTCAAAAAAAGCATCTTGATCATGAATATGTTCTATGGTATCGCGCATGATAATTAAATCAAATATGAGTTGTTCATCAGGCTTAATTTTATATATATCTTCAGCAATTAGTGTGAGATTCTTTTTTTGGGAGTGGTTGCCAATGAATTTTTTTGCATTGGATATTTTATTTTCAGCAATGTCAATTCCAACAACCTTACAACCGATATCTAAAAATGGTTTCAAATTTCCCCCTTCCCCACATCCTATTTCTGCAATAGTCAAATCAGATGTAATTGGAAGTGATTTATTAATATAGGGAATTATATATTTTTGTGCAGTATAATTCTGTTCTTGAAAGTACTGTTCTCTGTCAATGTACCTGTTGTCCATAACATTGCCGGATTCCATTGGATCTATGTTGTTTACCAACAAGTCCAGCGTTTGAAACACAATTTGATAATCAGTGCGGCAAATTTCAACACCGTGACGATTGTCACAAACTTAGTTCGCCAAATGGACAGAACACATCGATGAACCGGCTCATTTCACCGGGATTCACAAACGAATGTTAATTTCAGGGGCAAGGTTGTAAGGAGGGATCATTTGCTGAAAATTCAGGAATTGATGTTGTTCATATCTGCTATTTTTGGCTTTATCATTTCCGGACATCTGCTCAGAAAAAAAGAAAACAGCCATGTATAAGGAACTTGATCCGTTGCTTCATTCCCAGTGTGGTAAAAAACCCCGAACTACTTGTAAAAAAACATCCTCAGGAATCGAGGCGTTTGAAAAATATGTTGAAACTCTGAAAAGCTACATTGGACCAATGTAGTAAGGATGGTAAAGATTAAGTGCAAAGTGTAAAGTGTAAAGTGCAAAGTGTAAAGTGCAAAGTGTAAAGTGTAATGTGCAAAATATTGCATCTTGCACATTACACTTTGCATTTGTCGTGGTGCCCAGGACAAGACTCGAACTTGCACATCCTAAGGACACTACCCCCTCAAAGTAGCGTGTCTACCAATTTCACCACCTGGGCATTTCCTATTTCGTATAAAGAACGAAGAATTACGAATTAGGGGTGCAAAGTTAATGATAATTTTTTTTCTGGCAAAGAATTCTGTTTTTACAACAAAGAAATTCCAAATGCAACTCCCAGTCCGATGATCACTGTAAAGAATTTCTGAAGGTTATAACGGTGATTCTCTTCTGTTTCAAACAAAATGGAAGTGGATACATGAAGAAATATTCCGATCACAACGGCTAAAATATAATTGAATGATTGGTCTAAGGAGCTGCTGAGTTCTGCATTTAAAATCGTACTGAAAACAGATCCCAAAGGGGTCATCAGGGCAAAAATCATCAGGTAGGCTAATGCTTTCCATCTTGAACATCCATAATGCAGGAAAAGGCTCATCAGGGTGAGGGAGATGGGAATGTTGTGGATTACGATTCCGACAACCAATGTATTTTGTAAATGGGCATCAAAATTAGAAACAATCGGCATCCCCTCCAGAAAAGAATGAATGCACAATCCGATAAGCAACAGAAAGGGAGAGACTTTTTCTCCTTCTTTATGCTGGTGCTGGTGTCCGTGTTCTGCACCTTCGGTTATGAGTTCAAGCGCCAATTGCAATAAAAATCCAAAAAGCACAAAAAGCCCGACAAATCGCGAAGCATGGCTGAATACCTCAGGAATGAGTTTTAAAAATGTAATTCCGATCAGAAAGGCTCCGCTGAAAGCTAAAAGTATTTTCAGTACCCGGGGATCCGATTTTATTAAAAAGACCAGTGATCCACTTGCAAGGACTGTTATAATTAATATCAGATACAAAACCATAACTAACTAATAATGATCAATTAACAATTCTTCGAAATTATTGTACATCGATAATCCGATAAGCTTTGCTTTTCGGAACTCCTTTAAAATTTGTAATCAACCTTTTGGAAACTTTCTGTAAACAACCAGTATCGGAAGGCAATCCCAATGTTTTAAGGTCATGTTTCACCTGATGATAAAAAGTTTCACTTAATACGATCCGGTTCTCAATTCCTTTTGTCATCAACCGGGCAGTAAGATCAATATCACTGCCATAATAGTCGTTGGCACCTTCAAAAAATGTGATGTTATAAACCTCTGTACAGTAATGGATGGCAACTTTGCAATTCAGAAAAAGATCCGGATTGGGATGATTCCGGATGAGGAAAAGCGCAGCATAGATATCTTCCAGAAGCCCGAAATAGGTGTTGTTTGAAGGTTTCCGTTTGAGTTCATCATCCGTAATAAATAACATCATCTCGTCTCCGATCCCTTTGACGATATTATTTTGGAAATGGTTTGCGTACAACAGATCGTTAAAAGTATTATTCAACTTACGACCCCAATCGGGCAACCCGCCCTGATATTTAATATCGGTCGACTTGTTGATATCCATAAAAAAACAAGTTCCCGGGCACTTGGGGATTGACTCCAGGGTACGGATCATTTCCGGGGAGTTAGGATCCTTATAGTGAAGATAGTATGCCATTAAAACACGAGCAATGCATCTTCTTTCGATCCGCATATTTCAAATATATTCGTGAATCCGGAAATTTCAAAAATTTCACGAATATTTTCTTGCAAACCGCAAAGAACAAATTTTCCTTTTGCGAGGGTGATCTTTTTCAAGGCCATTAGTAAGATGCGTAACCCACTACTGCTTACATAATCCATCTTAGAACATTCGACCAGGATATGGGTCTGTTGATTATCTATCAAATCCATCAGTTTTTTTTCCAACAAGCTATAATTGGTCGTGTCTAATCTTCCGATAATCCCTACAATAGTGCATTGTGGTGTTTTTTGTTCGCTTAGTTCCATAATAGATCAGTTATTAATTTTTAAAATTTCTTTGTTAAAGTTACAACATTCCTGTCTCGGGTACGCTCATAATTCACACCATCCATCATCTCCCTTACGAAATGAATTCCAAGCCCCCCGATATGGCGCTCCTCCAATGGCTTATCAAGTTCCTCATTGGCTTTCATTTCCAATAGATTAAAGGGTTTTCCGTCATCGGAGAGAATAATATTAAGCTGGTTTGAATCGACCAGTATAAAATCGATGTTGATGAGATGACCAACACTGTCCTCGTATGCATAAAAAACAATATTGGTAAATAATTCCTCCAACACAAGATTGAGTTCCATGATCACTTTGGATGGAATTTTCCATAGAGATTCCAATTTTTCAATTTTACCTGCAATTTTGTCGAGTTCCGACAATTGATTAATCAAGGTCAATCTTTGTGAAATCATTTCAGAATCTTTTTCCCCGGCATGATCTTTATATTGAAGCGCCAGGATGGTGATATCATCGGCTTGTTCGGCACCGGCAGAAAACCGTTTAAGCTGATTGATCAATGTTTCCGTCAACTCCTGTGTGGTTTTATCTACGAGAGGGGTCAGGGTTTCAACAAGCTGGGTTTCTCCAAAAAAGTTATTTGATTGGTTCAGCGCTTCAGTTATTCCATCGGTAGATAAAACGAGAATCTCACCAGGTTTAAAAGTAAAGGTACCGGCGGAATAATTCTCCGTGTCAAATATTCCGAGGGGCAATCCGTTCCTGACTTTTAGCTGCCTTACTTCATGACCCGTGCTTAGGATATAAGGATAATTATGTCCGGCATTGCAAAACTCCATTTCCCCTGTTTCCAGATTTACGATACCGGCAAAAAAAGTAACAAACATCTGGTTGGGGTTTTCGCAGCACAACTCCCGGTTTATGCTCTGCATCACTTTGTTAATCGTTAGGTTGGCGACCAGTTTCGCGCGTAATAATGTGCGTGTTACCATCATGAACAGAGATGCGGGAACACCTTTTCCGGAAACATCCCCGATGGCGATGCATAAATGAGCTGGATCTAAGTAAAAGAAATCATATAAATCGCCTCCCACCGCTTTTGCAGGGACAAGGGTGGCAAACAAATCCCAATTTTCAGGGGTAGAAAATCCTTTGGGGAGCATGCCCATTTGAATGGTATGGGCCACATTCAACTCACTTTCGATCTTTTCTTTTGCGGTAGTTGTTTCCTGTAAGTGATGAATATATCTCACCAATTCTTCCTGCATCAGTGCGAAAGCATTGGTCAACTGTGCTATTTCATCTTTCGATTTTCGAACCGGGAGGGGAGCTGTGAAATCGCCCTGTCCGATTTTATAAGCTGCCGTTACCAACCGATTGATGGGGCGGGTCATTTTTCTTGTGATCAAAACAGTTGTAATTAGCAAAGCAAGCAAACTTAATCCAAAAATCCAGAGTAAATCCTTTAAAAACTGAAGCAGATCCGACAATAATTCCTTTGCGGGGAAGATAATTCCGAACGACCACCCTGTTGATTCAACAGGAGCATACGAAATAAAACTGGGGAACTTCTGTGATCCCAAACCATCCATTCCTGCGAAACCAGTGTGGCCGGCAATCATATCTTCCAAAGCATGAAGGGTTTCGGTTCCTTTTCCTTTTTTCGCAATATCCAGAATATTCCGGTTCGCCAGAATTGTTTTTGGAGAAGCAAGAATCATACCTTTGTGTGAAATCAAAAAACCATACCCTGATTTATAAACTTTTATCCCCTTGACCATCCGTTCGAAGTTAGCCAGGGAGATGTCCATGGTAAGAACGCCGATAAATTTTCGGGTTCCATTTTCCTTTTTGTAAATCGGAACTGAATAGGTACACATCAGCCTATCGCCGCCACCTTTATCAAAATAAGGTTCAGTCCAGACACTTTTTCCAAGCAGTTTCGGTAGCCGGTACCAGTCCTTTTTAAAATAATCATAGGAAGGCCCTCCCAACAACTTAGTAATTGTTTTTCCCTGGGTGCGTTCAAAGGAATAGGGAGCATACCAGCGAAGATCCTTATCATAAGCATAGGGTTCAAAAGCAAGACAACTGCCGAACACATCCAGATTTTGTTTGACGAAATCATTGGCCAACCTGATGATGTCACTCGTATTGATATTGGAATTTTCCATGGATTGTACCAATACCCGAGGAACAAGTTCAACCGGTTGTAACGTATTTTCGAACCGGGTTATGGTTTGTTGAGTCAGTATATCGGCATCCTTTTTAGCGCCTTCCACAAGCAGTTTAATGGAATAGCCGTAGCTATATATAAAAGCGACAAAAAATATCAACAAAATGGAAGATAAAAAGAAGAGGCTATAGCGGAATGCCAATCCGCCAAAACGAAGAAACTTTGGAAATTTTAGTTTGAATCTCAAGGAAAAAAAATTTCTGGGTAAAGATAGAAAAATAATATTCCCGGATAATTCTAATTTAGATATTTTTGCATTGAATGACTTAACTTACAAATAAAACGAAAACCATGACCAAAGAACTTCAAGAGCTACAGCCATCACGACTATGGCATTACTTTCTGGAAATTTGCAAAATTCCACGTCCTTCTAAAAAGGAAGAAAAAATTGCTGCATACCTCGTCGATTTTGCAAAAACGCATCACCTTGATTATCGGGTAGACAAAACTGGTAACGTGATCATCAACAAGCCGGCTATGGCAGGTTACGAAAAGTTACAAGGGGTGATCTTGCAATCCCATCTTGACATGGTATGTGAGAAAAATTCGGATACCGCACATGATTTTGATAAAGATCCCATTGTACCCTGGATCGATGAAACCTGGGTGAAAGCACAGGGAACTACCCTGGGAGCTGACGATGGGATCGGTATTGCAGCCACATTGGCCATCCTTGAATCTAAAGACATTCCCCATGGCCCCCTGGAAGCGCTGTTCACTATGGATGAGGAGACAGGTCTCACAGGAGCTTTTGCACTTGTTCCAGGACAATTGAAAAGTAAAATTTTGATCAATCTCGACTCTGAAGATGAAGGGCAGCTCTTTATTGGTTGTGCCGGAGGAAAAGATACGGTAGCTACCTTGATTATGGAAACCGAACCCACTCCTGACAACCACCTTGCTTTTAAGGCCAATTTGACTGGTTTAAAAGGGGGACATTCGGGAGATGATATCAACAAAGGGTTGGGAAATGCCGTTAAACTAATGAACCGTTTTTTGTGGAATGCCCATGAAACATTAGAGATCGCATTGGCAGATTTCAATGCCGGAAATCTCCGGAATGCCATTGCACGGGAAGCCTTTGCTGTATTTACCATTCCCGAAGAAAATCTTGAAAATTTAAAGAAATATGCAACTCAGTTCGCTGAAGAAATCCGCAATGAGTTACAAATCACGGAACCCGGGATTGCCTTTACGATTGAGCCGGCACCCATGCCGGAACTGGTTTTAGATCATGTTCTGCAGACCAACTTACTGGATGCCTTGTACGCCTGTCCGCACGGTGTTATCGCAATGAGCCGCGAAATTCCGAATTTTGTGGAAACCTCTACAAATCTTGCTTCGGTAAAGATGAATGATGGAAAGATCATCATCACAACCAGTCAGCGTAGTTCGGTGGAATCATCAAAAAAAGATGTTGCCGATATGGTGGCCAGTGTTTTCTATCTGATTGATGCGGAAGTGGAACATTCATCAGGCTATCCAGGATGGAAGCCAAATCCCGATTCACAGATTCTTCGCCTCACCGCCGATGCTTACCGGAAGCTCTTTAACGAGGAGCCACAGATTCTGGCTATCCATGCCGGACTGGAATGTGGATTGGTTGGAGCAATATATCCGGGTATGGATATGGTTTCTTTCGGACCGACCATCAAAGGAGCTCATTCCCCCGCCGAAAGATTGGATATTCCTTCAACGGTTAAATTCTGGGAATTAACGCTCGCAGTTTTGAAAAACATTCCAGTCAGATAAACAGCGACTATGAACCGTATTCTACTTTTACTCCCTGCACTTTGGATTCCTTTTTCACTTCTGGCGCAGGGAGTTTCTTTTTCTTCAGATAAGGATACCATCAGAACCCGTTTGGTTCGAGATGTTGCAGTTCTCGCTTCCGATTCCCTTCAGGGTCGTGAGGCAGGCACCGTGGGTGAATGGAAGGCAGCCACATATCTTGGTTCCCAATTCAGGGCAATTGGTTTGCTCCCAAAAGGGAATGAAGCAGGTAGTTTTTATCAGCGATTTCAAAACTTTCAAGTCGGTTTTCATGGATCTACCCACTTTCTTGTCGATGGAAACGCCCTGATTTACCGGGAAGATTTCGGAGTAACAGCCTTATCTAAGAATGGACATGCTATCGGATTACTGGTAGACGGTTCACAGGGGCTTGTCATTCCGGAAAAGGGGATTGATCAGTTAGACAGTTCTGGAAATTTAAAAGGAACATTTGTTTTGATTGATCTGCATGTTGACCGGACCCTTATCCGCGACACTTCGATAGCCACGAAACTGACACCCCGTTACCGGATGAAGATGGCGTTGGAAAGAGGAGCAAGTGGGGTTATTTTCTGGAATCCGGATTCTCCCTGGAATAAAAAGTTGTTTGACTTCCAGTCTACCGACACCATGCCGGGTATTGCAGTGTACGTAAACAGCAGTATTGCAGAACGACTGAAGCAAAACCTGGGAGCGTTGGCCGATATAAACGTCCGGATAGACCGGAAAACAAGCATCTATACAAATGTAATAGGGTATATTGATAATGGGGCGATCCGTACCATTGTAGTAGGAGCCCATTTTGATCATTTGGGGTTAAAGAACGATGGCCGGATTTGCTACGGAGCCGATGACAATGCCAGCGGTACTGCCGGAATGCTCGAAATGGCCAGATATTTTTCAACGCACCGTGACACGCTGAACAACTATCTCTTTATTGCTTTTTCCGCAGAAGAGAAAGGTCTTGTGGGGTCAAATTATTTTATTGCGCACCCAACGATTTCATTGTCAGAAATCCGGTTTATGCTGAACTTAGATATGATTGGTCGTTTGGGTTGTGCAGGAAATATTGTTAAAATTGAAGCTGTAGGTTCGTCATCAGAATGGCGGCGAATTATCCGGGATACTCAGCATCATTCCTTCAGCATAAAGCGGGTTAGTGCTGCGTTGCCATATTCCGATCATAGTCCTTTTTATAAGGCAGGGATTCCTGTCCTTTTCTTCAACACCGGGTTGCATGAGGACTATCATACGATAACAGACAAGTTGAACACGTTAAATTATGATGGGATGGCAGAGGTCATCCGGTTTGCAGAAGACCTTGTGGCAAGTAGTGACAAGGCATCAAAAATTTCCTACCATAAAGTATCCGCTCTATCCCAGACTTCTGCATGGATAGGATTTTTGATTCAGGCTTTAGGGTGGATTCTCACAATAAATTAGAGACCAACGCCGACACCCAATCGGAAGATGGGATTTGAATAAGGTGAGTTATACGTATCGTTCAGGTTAAACAGCAACAGAAATTCCATGGCTACGCGGTTTCCAACTGGCTGGCGGTAGCCGCCCCCCACAAAGAAACTGTTCACCTCAACCAGGCTATTTCCCGGGGAAAAAGTATTGCCATAAGGGTCGTAAATATGGCCTCCAATGGAATTGGTATAAGGGCGAGTGTAGGTTTGGTATTCATATTCTACATGGGCAAAAAGGTTGCCAACAATGATATTATTAAACAAGCTGGCCAGGTAATAGCGCAAATAAATGCCGCCACCATAAACATTGGATTCATAGCTAAGGTATTCTTTTGAGTCATTATCCCAGAAATAATTTTTATAATTATAGTATTGGTAAATAAAACGGAGGCCGACATAGAGTTGATCGACAGTACGAATGGTAACTTCCGGGGAGACAGTAATACCAGTCACACTACCAAACTGGAAGCCAAGGTTTCCCCCTACCCGGATTCTTCGCCAAAAGTTATCCGGGTGGGAAGGTTTTGAATACAAAGAAGGAATGGTATCCTGGGCAATACCTGGCGACAGGAACAAAAAAGAAATGAAGAAGGAGACTACAATTTTTTTGCCTAAAGAGAACATAGATATATAAATAGTTTAGTAAAAGTGGTTACTTGATTGCAAATATAATGATAAAAAGTAACATAATATCGGACAGTAAACACTTTAGTATCAGTATAATTGAAATAATTCCGAAAAATAAATGAAAAAAAAGGCAAAAAAACTTGGTGGTAAGATTTAAATGTGTACTTTTGCACTCCCGTTTCGATGTTCTTTGTTTCTGATTGCAAGAAAAACCAATAGCAGAGTAGGGTATAGGATGAATTCGTGGTTGGGAAAAACTTTTTTATAATTTTTTAAAAAAAAGTTTGGTGGAAAGAAAAAAAGGTGTACTTTTGCAATCCAATTTTGAACGAAGTACCCGAAAGGGGAAAAAGAAAAAGTTCTTTGAAAGACTGAAGTAAATGTAGTAGCAAATATCCCAGATAATAATTAACCTAGTTAATTTCTTTTTTTTGGTAATAGTTAAGCCTAATACAGTATTAAATTTTCCTTTTACAATGGAGAGTTTGATCCTGGCTCAGGATTAACGCTAGCGGCAGGCCTAATACATGCAAGTCGAACGGCAGCGGGTCCAGCAATGGATGCCGGCGAGTGGCGCACGGGTGCGTAACACGTATGCA
>JALNWG010000048.1 GCA_023231005.1 Bacteroidales bacterium
GCTCCCTGCCTGCCGGCAGGCAGGTATCCAGCTGAGCTACGGGACCAATTTTTAATAAATTCTTTTCCAACACCAGTTTTTAAATATTTTTCTCTCTTTCTTGCTTCAGATCTGTTCTCAAATGATTCAAAAAAAAGCATATCCCAAGGTCTGTAGAAACGTGTAGACTTTGTTTTTCCTGAGTTGTGTTCTTTGAATCTCCTATCCAGATTGTCAGTCATGCCAACATAATAACGATTATAATTTTGACTCTTTAGAACATATGTAAAAATCATATCATCAGCTTAGAAGGCCGTTGCTCCCTGCCTGCCGGCAGGCAGGTATCCAGCTGAGCTACGGGACCCCTTTGAAACTGCAAAAGTAACAATTATTAAGTTTTTAACAAATCACCCGATGCATCATGGGAAATCTTAATTTTGCCTTAATATAGCAGTAATATTTTCAATTGTTGCTTATGTTCGTCTTTCAATCTGTTTAAAATGAGAATATTAAAAGAAAAAACTATCGGTTTGATCATCGATATTCAGGAACGTATTTTTCAAGTGATGACCGACTCTGAAAAAATATTGAAATCAATTTCTGTTCTGATTGAAGGATTGAAAATTCTGAAGGTCCCGATCTTTTTTACGGAACAATATCCAAAAGGACTTGGACCAACCATTCCACAAATTGCAACATCCCTCAAAGGAGTTCCGCGCTATGAGAAGGCTTCTTTTAGTTGTTGCGACGAACCTCCCATTATGCTTGACCTGGCTGCCTCAGGAACCGAAAATGTTATCATCGCCGGAATCGAAAGTCATGTGTGTGTGTTACAAACCGCGATTGACCTGAAACACAACGGATACCATCCCATTGTTGTGGAGGATTGCATTGCTTCCCGGAACCCCAATGAAAAAAAAATTGCCTTAGAACGGATGCAAACTGAAGGAATCCCAATCACTACCTGTGAAGCGATTCTCTTTGAATTATTGCGATATTCAAATGTGCCGGAATTTAAACAGATCTCAAAACTAATAAAAGAAAATGCTTTGAAGATTTGCTAATGTATTATAAAATAATGAATCGGGATGTTGTTACTTTTGACTTTTAATTTTTATTTTTCATAATGTCTGTTGACGAAATACAAAACGGTGATAATCCCGAACTTGAATCGGGAACATTGCAGGAAACGATGCATCTCTCAGAGATGTATCAAGGCTGGTTTTTAGATTACGCCTCTTATGTTATCCTCGAAAGGGCTGTTCCGGAGATCACAGATGGATTGAAACCAGTACAGCGCAGAATACTTCATGCAATGAAGGAACTGGATGATGGCCGTTATAACAAGGTGGCCAACATCATTGGACATACCATGAAATACCATCCTCACGGAGATGCCTCCATTGGGGATGCCTTAGTCCAATTAGGACAAAAGGATTTGCTGGTTGATACTCAGGGAAACTGGGGAAATATACTTACTGGCGACAGTGCTGCCGCTCCCCGGTATATTGAAGCACGCCCCTCGAAATTTGCCCACGACATCCTCTTCAACGCAAAAACCACCACCTGGCAAACTTCCTATGATGGCCGGAATAAAGAACCGGTAGCACTACCAGCTAAATTTCCTTTGTTATTGGCTCAGGGTGTGGAAGGAATTGCTGTTGGCCTGGCTTCAAAAATTCTGCCTCACAATTTCAACGAATTGATCGATGCCTCTATAAAAATCTTACAGGGCAAGGAATTTGAGATCTTCCCTGATTTTGTAACAGGCGGAATGGCGGATGTTTCAAAATACAACGATGGCCTCCGGGGAGGAAAGATCCGTGTACGTGCAAAGATCAACCAGGAGGATAAAAAGTTACTTGTAATCCGTGAAATCCCCTTTAGCACCAACACCAGCTCTGTTATTGACTCAATTCTGGCAGCCAATGAAAAAGGGAAGATCAAGATCCGTAAAATAGATGACAATACTGCGCAAGATGTGGAAATCCTCATCCATCTCACCCCCGGTGTATCTCCTGATACTACAATGGATGCCCTCTATGCTTTCACGGAATGTGAAGTGTCTATTTCTCCCAATGCTTGTGTTATTGAAAACGGTAAACCCCGGTTCATGGGGGTTTCAGAAATACTGCTGGTAAATACCAAACGAACTGTTGACTTGCTGAAACTGGAACTCGAAATCCAGCGCCAGGAACTCCTTGACCAGTTGCATTATAGTTCTCTTGAACAAATATTTATCGAAAATGAGGTTTATGAGGGAATTAAAAAATGTAAGACCACAGAAGATATTAACAATGCTATTTTTAAAGGATTAAAACCCTTTGCCAAACAAATCATCCGCCCAGTTTCGGAGGAGGATGTACACAAACTCAGAAAAATCCCCATCGATCGGATCTCAAGGTATAATACTTCAAAAGCTGATGAAGTGATAAAAGGCATCCGTCTTGAAATGGAAGAGGTGGATAATCACCTGGCTCATCTTACCGACTATGCCATTGAATATTTCCGGCAAATCCGTAAAAAATATGGTAAAAACCGTGAACGAAGAACTGAACTCCGTAGTTTCGACACCATCCAGGCTTCGAAAGTGGCAGCTGCCAACGAAAAACTGTATGTCAACCGGGAGGAGGGGTTTACCGGAACCAGCCTTAAAAAAGATGAATTTGTTTGCGATTGCTCCGATATCGATGATATTATCGTTTTTCGCGACGATGGAACCTATGTTGTTGTAAAAGTTGCCGATAAAATCTTTGTTGGCCAAAACATCATCCATATCGCCATTTTTAATAAAAACGACAATCGAACAGTATACAATGTGATATACCGCGATGGGAAAAACGGGAAGATCATGGTAAAACGGTTCAGCGTTCTTGGAGTGACCCGCGATAAGGAGTATCTTTTCACCAAAGGCACACCGGATTCAAAGGTGCTTTATTTTACCGCGAATCCCAATGGAGAGGCAGAAGTGGTGAGAGTGGAATTAAAACCGAAACCCCGCCTTAAAAAGAGCTCATTTGAATTCAATTTTGCTGATATCGCCATCAAAGGACGAAGTTCAATGGGAAATACCCTCACAAAATATGCAGTCCGAAAAATAGAAATACGGCAAGAGGGTATCTCTACCCTGGGATCACTCAATATCTGGTACGATGAAACCGTCCAAAGACTCAATACCGATGAACGTGGACAGCTTCTGGGAGCCTTTTCGGGAACCGACCGGATCCTCACTGTTATGCGAAATGGGTATTACCGTTTTACCTCTTTTGACCTTTCCATCCATTTTGAAGAGGATATGATCTTTCTTATTAAGTATGATCCTGAAAAGATATATACCGCAGTATATCAGGAAAATGAATCGAAACATTATTATATTAAACGATTCAAAGTAGAGCTGACAGAAAAAAAGATTGAGTTCCTTGAAGAAAACAGTAAACTCCTGCTCTTTTCTGCTGAATCCGCCCCACGGCTGGAGCTGGTTTATGATATGAAACAGAAAACCAAAGGCTTGGAACAGGAGGAAATTGTAGTACCTGACTTTATTGGAATAAAAGGGTACAAAGCCAAAGGGAAACGCCTTTCTGCCAATCCCCTGAAGAAAATTTCATGGATGGAAGTCGTTGAACCCATTGAGCCGGTTCTCCCCGAAACCAAAGAAGTTGAAACTGCTTTACCTGATACTGAAACTCCAAAAGTAGAAACTCCGGTTGTTGAAAATCCATCGAAGGAAGAAGATCCCGGGGAGGCTGTACAGATGGAACTACCGTTGTAAGTAGCAAAAAATCGAAATGCTGAAACAGAATTTGGTTGATAAAATTTTCAGATATGACAGATAATAAAATTTTAGAGGTTTCAAAAGATGTCCAATGGATTGGGGTGCTTGACCGCGACATCGTGACATTTGATGTGGTTATGGAGACCAAATACGGCACTACTTATAATTCCTATTTTATCAATGCCACAAAAAAAACTGTGGTTGAAACAGTCAAAGTACAATTCTGGGACACCTATCTGGCAAAATTGAAACAGGTCGTGGATCCTTCTGAGATCGAATTTATCATAATCGATCATACAGAACCGGATCATTCGGGATCTCTTGCCAATTTGCTGAAGATTGCCCCCCAAGCCGAGGTGATCGGTACCGGCAATGCTATCCGCTATCTGAAAGACCTGCTGGGGTTTGAATTTCCTCACCGGATAGTGAAAGACGGACAGACCCTTGATCTGGGCAATAAAACCTTGCAATTTATCGGAGCTCCCAATCTTCACTGGCCTGACACCATGATCACCTATTTGCAGGAGGACAAACTTTTATTTACCTGTGATATTTTTGGTGCTCATTATTGTAATGACGGGGTGTTTGATGATGCAGTTGGCAATTTCGACGATGCTTTTCGTTTTTATTTCGATGTGATCATGAAACCTTTCAGCCGTTTTATGCTCCAAGCCATAGAGCGGATAAAACCGCTGGAGATCAAGGCAATTTGTACAGGACATGGCGCAGTTTTGCGAAAAGACTGGAAACGATACGTAGATTTGACGGAACAATTTGCGAAGGAGGCAGTTCAATATCCAGTTTCCAACCGGGTTTTCATCGGTTATGTTTCGGCATACCATAATACTGCGATTGTCGCTGCTAAAATTGCCGAAGGCATTAAGTTAGCCGGAAATTTTGAAGTTGATCTCTGTGACGTGGAAAAAATGGATCTGGCAACCCTCGAACAGAAGATCATCGAAGCCTCTGCCATCATCTTAGGTTCCCCAACTTTTAGTCAGAATATCCTTTTACATATTTACCGGATTTTTGCGCTGATCAATCCCATTCGTGACCGGAATAAACCGGCTGCTTCCTTTGGCTCCTATGGCTGGAGCGGCGAAGGTACCCGGATCATCAATGCAGTTTTGACCAACCTGAAGTTAAAGGTGATGGATGACGGTTTGATGGTCAGGTTTTCTCCTCATGATGATATTCCGGACAAATGTATTGACTATGGCCGGAAGTTCGGAGCGTGGATGAACAAAAGCCTTTGAAATCTCGAGAAGCTCCCAGATCGCATCATTTAGAACCAACATTACCAATACACAAAGTGAATCAATTGCGTATCCTCAAGGAATGGTTTACCGGAAAATGGATCGTTAATTTTCCACTTCTGACAATACTGTTAACAGTAGGATGGCTTAATGCCGCCTGTGCTCAGGATACGAATACCTGTAGGGTACTTCTGAAGGAAATGATTTTTACAGAAGCTCCTTTTCAACAATGTCATGCTTCCACACTGACGGATCTGGGAAAAGGTAAAATCATGGCTGCATGGTTTGGGGGTAGCTATGAAGGTGCAAAAGATGTTTGTATCTGGGCTTCCATAAAACAAAATAATACATGGTGCCCTCCGTATAAAATAGTTTGCGGAGACGTTTCGGATACGCTTCACTATGCATGTTGGAACCCTGTGTTATTCTACCCCGATAACAAGACGCTACTCCTTTATTATAAAGTCGGACCTTCGCCCCGCGAATGGTGGGGGATGTCAGTCACTTCCTCGGATAACGGAAAATCCTGGTCCAAGCCAAAACATCTCGAAGGTATTCTCGGACCAATACGAAATAAACCGATAATCCTGGCTCCCGGAATATGGCTTAATCCATCGAGTACAGAAACCATGGATCGATGGAAGGCTTTTATCGAGCGTTCTGCTGATCAGGGTACAACATGGGAAGTAATACCCATCGATACAGGGAACCTGATCAAGGTGATCCAACCTGCTTTATTGGTCTACCCAGGTCGAAAAATACAAGCGCTATGTCGCAGCAACCAGAATTATATCCAGGAAAGCTGGTCATTCGACGATGGAAAGCATTGGACTCCGTTAAAAAAAACAAATATCCTAAATCCCAACGCGGCGATCGATGCTATAACGCTTCATTCCGGGATTCAGCTGTTGGTATACAACCCCATGCCAAGTGGTAAGGAGTGGGTCAACGGACGTACCCAGCTTAGTGTGGCCATTTCCAGAGATGGAACAAGATGGATAAAAATACTGGATCTGGAAAATGAACCAACAGGAGAATTCAGTTATCCTGCCATTATCCAATCATCGGATGACCTTGTCCATATCAGTTATACCCATAACAGAACAACTATCAAACACGTGGTTCTGAAGTTCAACTGACTTTTCCTGAACCTGAAGGTTCTCAAGGCCAGGAAGATTCATTCAGATAAAATGAAGTTGATTATACGGTCGTTCTCTGTTAATAACCCCATTGAAAACTCCCTTAGATTGCATTACTTCAGTATAACGATCTTCTAAAACATTTCATATATTTGTTGAATTAACATGTTGCTTCTTCGGCATCCTTAGCGATTATATCCCAAAACAAAATCGTATGCGTCCTACAATCAGTGTACTCGTGTTAATAATGTTGCTTTCGAGTTGTAAAAAACAATCTGAATCGGGACCTGATTACAATTGCAATTGCCAATCTTATGGAAAAAATGTACTTTCTTTGTTAATTCATGGATCAATGGATCTTTATCCTTATGAAACAGACAAACACCGGTGGGGTTTTATTGATCAAAACGGCGCGGTGATTATCGGAGCGAACTATGCCAGTGCTTATTTATTTTCGAATAACCGGGCTATGGTCATTGATGATAAAAATGGAGTTCAATTTGCCGGTTTTGTCGATGCCAACGGTTCTATGGTCATTACTCCTCAATACCGTTTGGTCACGGGTGGTTGTTTCTCGGCAGAAGGGCTGGTTCCGATTGGTGATGTGAAGAAATGGGTAATTGGTTATATTGAAATGAACGGACAGGTGAGGGTGCCATTTCAATACGCGTGGGGAGGCGATTTTTCTGAAGGATTTGCCATCGTCGGTCTTGCCAATAAATACGGTGCCATTGATATTCAGGGTAACCTTGTTGTTCCGGTCAAATACGATGCCTTGTCAGACTTCTCAGAAGGTCTTGCTTTGGCATTTAATTATGGTGAAAAACCTGGCTATATCACGCCATCCGACCATTTTAAATTTAAAGGAGATTTCGTTAATGGAACGGTTTTTATGTATGGTCGGGCAGCCGTTTGTGATGCTTCTTCGCAATTGATCGGATTCATAGATAATACTGGTTGTTTTGTGATTCCTCCAAAATATTCAGAAGCCTTTGTTTTTTCAGAAGGACTTGCAGCAGTTGAATATAAAGGAAAATGGGGATTTATAGATCCCCAAGGGAATACCATAATTGCACCGGAATTTGATGATGTTTCAGTTGGCTTCTGCAATGGACTTGCACCGGTAGAAAAAAATGGAGCGTGGGGTTATATTGATCATAAAGGGACTTTCGTGATATCGCCTCAATTCGACGAAGCCGACGTTTTTTATTGTAACCTTGCGATGGTTAAGTTCAGGGATGCCACTTCAGGATATGTCAACAAATCAGGTGATATTGTATACCGTTCGACCCATCCTTTTCTACGAAATGTCAATACTCCGAATGTCGCTAAATCCCTTTCGAAATTCAATATCCGTGTTGAAGGGAAGCAGGTCGACTGATAAACTCAAGGAGATGTAGATCTGAGTTTTGACAGACCAGGCATATTGTATGTTTGATATTTAAGTTGACGAAGCTGTTTTAAATGATTTTTTTTTGAGAAAAATGCAATTGAATTAAAATCCATGATCCGTCGATTATTTGTCGTCCTGTTCGTTTTGGTTCCTTTCATTGAGGGATTGTCGCAGCAAGTGGAGTTGATGTTCACTGTTGGAATGGCATCCTATTCGATGCGTGATTTGAAGAATTATAATTCTGGAATTCAACTGAATCTTCCATTTAACACACAAATCACCAGTAATTTTCCGACGACTCCTCAAATCGGAGGCCATTTTGCCGTTCAGATCTCTCACTTTTATAAACTGGGTGTTTTATATGCATACAGCTCAACCGGGAGCCGGATTACAGCCAGCGATTATTCCGGATACTATCATAACGACATTGCGCTTTCCGGTCATACCCTTGGTATTATTAATAGTTTTTATATGGTTGGATATAAAGCCTTACGCGTTGATTTTCAAACCAACATTGGCATGGTGATGACGGATATCAGGATGACGGAGGAACTACATACCGCCGATACAACGGTATCCGATATTCAGAAGTACTCGTCACTCTGTTTTTTCGTTGAGCCAAAAGTGGAGGCAACCTACCAATGGAAACTCCTTAAAACAGGATTATACGTATCCTATTTTGTCAATCCGGGAGGAAAAATCAAGGACTTAGAAGGATGGAAAACAAGTTCTACAACCAGTTGGAGTGGCTTCCGGTTCGGCATTGAAATCGGCATCGGTCAGATGAGTCGCTGAGAGAAAAATATTTAAAAACTGGTGTTGGAAAAGAATTTATTAAAAATTGGTCCCGTAGCTCAGCTGGATACCTGCCTGCCGGCAGGCAGGGAGCAACAGCCTTCTAAGCTGTGGGTCGCGCGTTCGAATCGCGCCGGGATCACAATTATTTCCTTCAAAAAGCAGTCATTCATTTATGTGGCTGTTTTTTTTTATTTCAAGTTTTTGATTTGTTTAAATGTGTAATTTTGATCACTTATAAATATAAACCATGGCCCATATAGAAGACCATTCCGAGCATCTTACGCACGAACAACTAAAATTCAGGGAACATACTGAACGTGCTGCAAGTTTTATTAAAATAGATCTTTTCCGGTCTGCCAGAGAGGAATTTAAAGCTGCTTTACAATACAAACCGGGAGATGGGTTGTGCCTGACCCAAATTGATCAAATGAATGCAAACATAGTTCGTGACCGCAAAACAGTGTTGGTTGTTGTCCCCATTATCCTTCTGATTATTGCGGCAATTACCTTGTTTGTATAACCTACTCTTTCGGAAACAGGTCGGTCATCACCTTGGCAATGGTTTCTTTGTCGTAGGGTTTTGGAATGTAATCGGTAAAACCTATTTTCAACAATCTTTCCCGATCTCCGATGGTAACATAACCGGTTACAGCAAGGATAGGAATATCGTGGTAATTGGGTTGTTTTCGGATTTCAAGCATCGCCTGAATGCCATCCATCCCAGGCCCCAGATTAATATCCATCAGGATGGCATCAAACAGGCGCTGTTGGGTAATATCGATGGCTGATTTAGCATCCAGGGTCGTAAAAATATTGCAATACTTCCGGATATAGATCATCAATAGCTGAATATTGACAAGATTATCTTCCACAATCAATACATCCGGAAATTTTTTTCTCGTCTGCGATTGTTTCAATTGTCCCTTCAGTGATTTCAATTCTGTTTTTGGTGCCTTGATAAAATCAGAAGAAGGTAAAAGAACAATAAATTCCGATCCTTCGCCCACTTTGCTTGTCAGCCCTAAACTCCCTTGAAGCAGGTTAATAATTTTATTGGCGATGGTCAGTCCCAACCCGGATCCTTCAAACTGACGACCATAGCCCTCACTAACCTGACGGAAAGCTTCAAAAATCATTTTATAATTCTCCTGTGCGATTCCAATACCGGTATCTTTAATTGAAACAGAGACCATTTGCCGATCTTCTTGTTGTATCTGTTGTGCCATAATGGTCACACTTCCCTGATCAGTGTATTTTACGGCATTATCGATAAAAATCTTGATCAGATGGTGAAAAAGATGTTCATCCCCTATAATCGTTGTATCAGGAGGAACATTACAGGTTAAGGTCACTTTTTTCCGTCTGGCTGCTTCCTGGTAAACTCTGATTACAGTATTAATTAGGGTCTGCTGATTTAGTTATAAATATCTAAGGTTCAATTTTTATCACCATATTTGCTAGTCTTTTACTGCACAGAAACATGCCAAAAGCGAAGAAAAACCGTGCATCAAAGAATGCA
>JALNWG010000049.1 GCA_023231005.1 Bacteroidales bacterium
CTGTTGGCTATTGGCTATTGGCTGTTGGCTATTGGCTATTGGCTGTTGGCTGTTGGCTATTGGCTATTGGCTATTGGCTATTGGCTGTTGGCTATTGGCTATTGGCTGTTGGCTATTGGCTATTGGCTGTTGGCTATTGGCTATTGGCTGTTGGCTATTGGCTGTTGGCTATTGGCTGTTGGCTGTTGGCTATTGGCTATTGGCTATTGGCTATTGGCTGTTGGCTATTGGCTGTTGGCTATTGGCTATTGGCTGTTGGCTATTGGCTGTTGGCTATTGGCTGTTGGCTATTGGCTGTTGGCTATTGGCTGTTGGCTGTTGGCTGTTGGCTGTTGGTTGTTGGCTATTGGCTGTTGGCTATTGGCTAACGGCTAACGGCTAACGGCTATTTAAGCTTATTTCTGAATTGATTGATTTGTTTTTCTAAAATTGTTAACTTACATAGAAATTCTTCTTTTTTCTTTTGATCTATGTATTTAAGCTTTGATGCAATGGTTATTTGGGTTTCAACTTCATATGCTGAACCTAAGGCATATTCAAGATATCTGGAAAATTCTTTTTCTGAAGTCCTGGAAGATCCTTCTGCTATATTTGAAGCTATTGAAACACTCGCTCTCTGTAGTTGATTACTTATACTATAAATCTCTCTGGCAGGAAAATCAGCAGTCATATTATATACTTCTATTGAGATTTCTATTGCTTTTTGCCAGATTTCGTATTCACGAAAGTTTCGCATAGTTTGTTGGCTGTTGGCTCGTTGGCTATTGGCTGTTGGCTATTGGCTGTTGGCTATTGGCTGTTGGCTTTTAGCTAATGGCTAACGGCTAACGGCTAACGACTAAAGGTTCTTCCTGTACCCCTGCACTATCGCACTGCTTGGCAGGTTTACCACTCTGTCGGCGAGCCATTTGGAGTTTTCGAGGCTGTCGGTCTGGCAATTGGCAAACATGGGTAAACGGGTCATTAGTTCCCAGATGGGGCGGGTCATTACGCCACGGCTATTGGTAAATTCTAGAATTTCATCCCGTTGTGCCCGGTCTTTGGTTATGATTGCATTCAGCCAGTAGTTGGATTTGCAGTTTTCAGGTTCGGTAAAAAATTTGAATTCTGTATCTTTGAAAAATTCTTTGTATTTATCTGCTAAATCCCGCTTTAATTGAAGGAGATAATCTAATTTTTCCATCTGGGCACACCCGAGGGCTGCTGCGATATTGGTAAGACGATAATTGTAGCCGGTCATGTCGTGACGATATTCCCAGGGATGAGGAACTTTTGCCTGTGTGGTGATGTGTTTGGCTAATTTAGCCAATCCTTCATCATCAGTGAGTATCATTCCTCCTCCCCCTGTAGTAATAATTTTGTTACCATTGAAACTCAGTATCCCAAATTTGCCAAAGTTACCGGTATGTTTGCCTTTATAATAGCTACCAATACTTTCGGCTGCATCTTCTATCAAAGGGATGTTATAGTGGTTGAGTACTTCCAGCAGTTTATCCGTCTTTACCGGATGACCGAAGGTATGCATGGGGACGCAGGCAGATATACGGCGGTGGGTGTGTTTGTTGAATGGCTGTTGGCCGTTGGCCATTGGCCGTTGGCTGTTGGCTGTTGGCTGTTGGCTGTTAGCTGTTAGCTGTTGGCTGTTGGCTGTTGGCATTTCTCTCATCTCCACATTTTCTGCAAGCCAGGCTTCGACGGCAGAAGGGGAAAGCCCCATGGTTTCTTTGTCCACATCAAGGAAAACCGGATAGGCTCCGGTATAGCTGATGGCATTGGCGGTGGCTATAAAAGTGAGCGCCTGGGTAATGACTTCGTCATCGCGTTGGACTCCGCTTAACTGCAAGGCAATATGAAGCGCCGATGTGCCATTCATGGCGGCTACGGCATATTGAGCGCCGGTATATTCTGTACACATTTTTTCAAAACGACCCACGAATTCGCCTACACTGGAAACGAAATTGGACTCAATACATTCCTGCATGTATTTTACTTCATTTCCAATAAAACGGGGATCATGAAGGGGAATAAATTTGGTGGGTTCTTGAAAGGTAGAACGGATGAAATCAATAATGGTTTTCAGTTTGTTCATTTTATTTATCGATTGCTATATTTCTTTAATGTAAACATTGGATAATGTTTCGCTATGAATTTTTATTTGAGTAGCAAAAACAAATCCATTTTTTAAATAGAATTTGTTTGCACTAACCAATTCTTTTCCTGCAACTACTTTATATGTATATATTTGATTCTGTTTCAAATATTCTTCAAGAGCTTTTATCAATTGGCTTCCAATACCTGAAGCCTGACAATTCGGATTAACTGAAATGGAAAGAAGTTCGCCTGAAGGTAAGCAAAATGAATCTTTAGCTTCCCGAGTCTTCTTTGATTTGAATGGAGCCCGAAATGTTTCTATAAATCGTTTAAAATTGACAGGTTTAACAATTATTCGCAATGCTAGTAATATTATACAACTTGGGCAATTAATCAAAAATCGCTTCATCATTCCAGCTGAGTTTTCGGAGTAAGAAACAAATCCCTTTATCTCGTTATTTTCCTCATAAATCCATACTTTTTCTTTCAAAATTAAAAACGTGTATAGTTTACCTAAAAAGTCCAAACCTAATCCAGCTAAAAAGCTTGTGGTAAGGGTATCATAATGAAGTTTTGCTAAGGTGGATGAATCAGTTTTTATGGCAAATCGGATCATGCAAAAATCATTAATTTGATTGTCTAAAGTGATTTAAAATCTTCGTAAATGAGTGCGAGACGGTATAGTTTGCCAACATATAATCAAATCCTTTTTCCCCCATTTTGCTGATTAAATTTGTGCGCATACGGTATTATGGAATACTGAGCAGTAAGATCAAAAAGAGCTTCAATCCTGAAAAAGAAAAAGCTGTTCCGGCAAAAGAGATTTCTCCGATAAAAGAAACATCCCAAGATCGGCTCAAACGGTTAACGCAGTTCGATGTCTATCAATGTCCGTATTGCAAAAAAGGCAGGATGCAGGTTGTTGAAGTTTTGCCCAAAATACGCTCCCCGGGTAATGTGCTTTATCCCATGAATGATAAGAAAAAAAGTCTGGTACCAGTTAATTGAAAACATGTTCTCAAAAATAGGATTAGTATTGTATTGCCCGTTCTTTGCCCTAAAATGTACCGAAACCCCGAAATAGAACCGTTACCACCGTATAAGGATGCTTCGAAGAGAAAAAACACTAAAAAACCCATCTCCCGGAACCCATCCGGATGCAATTAAACTGAAACTTTAGGCGTAAAGTGCATAGAAACCTGCACCATTGTGATTTTTGTTCAACCTGGGCTTCATGCTGGGTACTACGTGCCACATGAAGTCCTATTTATTAGAAGCAGAGTAATTAATGAGTAATAAATCGATGAATTGTTTGAAAAATTTTTAAATGTTCACTTTTCATTGCAAACCTTTTCCAAAACATCAGCGACATTAGCGGATAAGATATGCTTGTCGAATACCTCAACAGAGAGTCTGCGGGAATTCTTTCCCCATTCATCAAGAAGACCTTTATTGTCTTTTATTTTTATAAGCATGTAAGCCAATTCTTCCGGCTTTTCCGGGTCTACAAAGAATCCACAATTCTCTTTCTCCACTATGTCTTTAGTCCAACCTGAGGAATTAACAATTATGGGTTTACCGGCAGATAAAGAGTCGAAAAGTTTGTTAGGAGAATTGGTTCTTAAGATAGGAAGATTCATAAATGTTATGATACTTGCATCGCAACAATTTACTACTTCAGAGACGATACCCATCTTGTGGTTGCCCAAGTATTGAACATTAGTCAGCTGATAGTATTCAACCTTATGTTTCAAAAGGGGACAAGTAACGCCATCCCCCATAAAGATAAAATTGACAAAATCAGCTCCATTATCTTTAAGATATTTAGCTGCTTCAATAATATATTCAAGTCCATTTGCATGTCCCATTGAGCCAAAATAAATAACATTGAACTTGTTCGTATCAAGACTAAATTTTTCAATTATTTCCCTTAACGGCTTGTGAGGAAAGAATATATCTGGCTTAGACATATTTGGAATAACACAACATTTATCCTCTGGAGTTCCAACCTTCAGTATACCTTCCATCATCCCTGGAGAAAGAGCAATGACATACTCAGACTTATCGTATATCTTCTTCTCAATCTTTCTAAGGAACTTAATCAATAGTTTATTTTTAATAGCGCCTATCTGAATAGGGAATTCTGGCCACAAGTCACGAACTTCAAAAACATAGTTCCACTTTCTTGTGTTTTTCAGATTTAAGGCGATATAACCTATTGTCAAAGGAGTTGATGTTGCAAAAACGAGATCAATATCTTTCTGCCTTTTTGCTTCTTTTAAAGATAGTCTGATAAAACTTACAAAAGAAATAACTCTTCGAAGTGCCGACATATAATTACTATATACGTTTTTTACGTAGATAACATCTATACCATCTATGTTAATTCTACAAGCTTTTGGATGGAACTTATTGGTTGCTGATATCATTGTGACATGATGACCTCGCCTTACCAATTCTTGAGAAATCCAATACGACCTTGTTCCTCCTGGTTCTTCAGGCGTTGTGAAATATTGGTGAATATATAAAATGTTCATAAAGTTGTTAAGATGTAGCTACCTAGCTCGAATTATTACCCTTAATGAGGCAAGTAATCTAGAAACATAAAAAATAAACCTGTATTTACCTAAATTACTAAAGAATATTTTTGTGTATTCAAAAATCATTTTGCACCTATTAGATACAACAGATTTTTGATTTCTTGAAGCAACCGCACTCCCTTCTCTATTTCTCCTATAATATATGGCATTAGAAGAAGTAAAATCTACATATTTAAGGCGATCAGAAATAAGAAACATGAATATTGAGTCTTCACCATTCTTAAATCTTGTGTCAAATTTACGGTCGCAAATAATATCTTTATAAATAAGTTTATAAACAGAACCAGAAAAGAATTTTTTTGACCTATAGAAAGGAATCTTCCCTAAAGAGTAATTAGAGTCGAAATCTCTTGTAATAAGATATGTATGATAATCTTCTTTTCCATCTGTAAAGGCCAAAGGTCTACAGAGAGATACTATATCCGGCTTGGCTTTTAAATATAACTCTTCTAAATATAATGGGGAAACAAAATCATCATCGTCAATAAAACAGATATAATCGCCTTTCGCTTCATCAAGGCCGATATTTCGTGCATTAGAAACTCCTGGAGTATTAGTCTGAATGTAATTTACATTTAGATTGGAAGTGTCAAGAAAAGTTTTTATTTGCCCGTTATATGGCTCATTGCATCCATTCAAGACAAGTAATACTTCAAAGTTTTCTTTGGGGAATGATTGTACCTCTAATGAATGCAAACATTCCCAAAGATATTCTTTAGGTTTGAAAGAAGGTATTATTACAGATATATTCATTCAACATCTTTTTTATGGTTAGTTCTGAAACCCTTAATGAATTTTGGCATATATCTCCCGTATAAAGAAGTTAACATTTTCATTCTACTACTCTTGTCAAGGTATACCCGCCATATAAAATCTCTGTATTTCATTTTTTCAATACCTTTATAAAAGTTTTTTCGAGTTGCCGGTATTTTTGTCGGATGAAAGAAATTAGTGTTGGTACCCTTGGCTTGATCTTTAGAAACAGGAATGCAATATTCGAGTTGATTATTTATCTTTTCAATCATATATTTGCCTTTTTCAGTATTTACACTATTGATAGAAATACCCTCAGGAAATTTTTTGTGGAAATAAGTCCAATATCCCCAGAAATCACCAATAGTAATATCTGATATTCTATTTTCACATGCGAACATACAGTTATAACAAGAAATTCTCAGATTGATACCCCAAAAGAAAGAGCAGAAATAAGCAGGAAGTGAAGGCCTGAATCCCTTTACTTTACCATTCTTCTCGATTTCATAATAAGTCCTATGTTCTGAACCCCAGCCAAGTTGTTTCTTATTGCGGAATTCCAACTTTGTGAGTTTTCCTTTATGCTTTTCTTCAAGAAAAGATACATATTTTTTCAAATAAAGAGGGCTTGGGACCCCGTGGCACAGTATATCTACCAGATAAAGTTTGTCAGTGTTCTTAATGTACTTTTTTGCCGCTGCTATCTGGCAAGCTGTTCCAGTGAACAGGACAAGGTTACCCTTAGATGTTTTTGTGTTTGCCTCATTGAGACATTCAGTAATTGTACTCTGCACATATTTTGATCCTTGCATTTTCCGAACCAGCTCAATGTCATTGGTACAGATATGCACTGCTTTCATATATTCGTTCATCACGCAACCACACACATAACCACCCTGGTACAACATCCATTGGGCAAGAGCTATAAATGTACCTCCTGATGAGCTTTCTAAGAGACTCTCTTTGTCTTTTATTGCAGAAGCATAATAGATTGGTTCAACAGGCTCTGGCTTAACACTGTTACAAGGACATTGTTTGTAACAGGTTCCACAATCAATGCATTGGTCATTATCAATCACAGGGAAGAGAAATCCCTCCTCATCCGGTTTCATTGATATACAATTCTTAGAGCTCACTAATGAACATAGAGAGCATCCAAAACATATATCTTTGCTTATTTGTTCTATCGTCATATTACAACTGTTTCAAGAAAGAATAGAACAATTGTGCCTGTTTTACGTTATTTTTATTATTTAAAGCGAAATCTTTGGCCATTGTGCCCTTCTCGTGAAGTTCTTCAGATGACAGGCTAAAAACTTCACGAAGTGCCTTTTTAAAACCTTCTTCGGTTTCTTCCTCGAACAAATAGACATAAGGATAATAATCTTTCGGCATTCCGGCTAATTTGGTAGTAAGCAACGGAGTTCCTGAAACCATACATTCAAGCGTCTTGGACGGGAATGAATACTTTATGTACTCGGCGTTTGAAATTCTCGGATTGACCATTAGACAAGCTTTCATTTGAGCTTCAATTATTTCAGCGTTAGGTCTCATTCCAAAGTATTTCAAATTGGTGTGCTCTTTGGAGATTATTGTAAGTTCTTTCTGATAATTTCCATCTCCGTATATATGAAGTTCCCATTCGGAATTATTGAGGGCTATGAATGACTCTACCAGAAGCGCTATACCGAACTCTTTATGTATTCCTCCTGCATACATAATAGTTTTATGCTCATTTTTACTTTCCAACTTGTTTCCCCTGTCAGCCATAGCGATATCAGAATGTCCTTCAATAACAATATATGGCATTTTTTTAGGATTCACCACATCGTTCATAGCCTGTGTAAGTAGAAGATAGGCATCACACTTATGCACGGAGTTTTTTGTTGTATCTATTATAATCTTCCTAATCGTACGTTTCCACCAAGGTAAAAGTTTGTTTCTGGCTCCTGAAGTCAAACCGGGCACATCTGTTACTATACCTACTATCTTGATCTTTTTGAAGAATCTAAGGAAACGAGCAGCATAACAAACAGATCCATTCAGAACGTCACATACAATTATGGAATTTTTCTTTTTGGCATGTATGGAAATAAGTCTAATAGTATTTATCCATAATTGCAACTGCCTGATAAAAGGAAAACGAATGAAAGCCGGATAAATATAATTAATGCCGGATTCTTGTTCCGTTTCTTGTTCAAAATGCCTTTTTGAGCCGCCTGTTATCGGATAAGACGATATAACTGTTATAAAATCATCAGTAGCTTTTCTTAACCCCACAAGTAACAAATGATGATACTTTTGCGCCTGTGGCATCTTAGTTATCTTTTTCTCTAATACCAATTTATCGAAACGATCCTGAGAGCAAACTGCTGATAGATATATTATATTCATATTTTACTTCTGAACTATTGCAGATAATAATTGTTCTTTAGATTTTGCCACTAATTCTTCTCTTATACTTTTTGTAAGTGTAAAATCTATTTGGTTGTCCAAGTTCTTTATTTCGTCCACTGTATGTACTATTCTGCCAGATAAGCCAAAGTAGCTAAGAAAGTCTTCTATACGAGTATTTGTCCCAGCTTCAGGCAACAATGAACAAAATTGTTTTTCAAATAGAACAGAAAATAAAGTAGCGTGGAAAGAAGCAGAAACAACAAATTCAGAATAATAAATGAGATTCAGTAGATCTCCCGGTCCTGTTGCTTTCAAGAAATAATCACAACGGCATTTTTTACTGAAACCACAGACGTGCACAACTTTTAGGCCTTGCCTATTTGCTATGTGCTCTATTGTTTGTTCAAGAAGATGACTTTTTGCAGCCAAGTACATTACAAGATACGGTTCATTAATCAGTCTTTTTTCTCCGATAAAAGACATATAGTTTTCTTTGTTGAGAAGAAGCACTGGATCAGCAGCATGATAGACCGGAACCTTCGTATGTTGTTGCAGCATTGATACTGTAGACTGTTCTCTTAATCCGATTGTTATATAATCACTTATCTTTTTGGACAACTCTTCCAGTTCATCTTTGGAGTAGCTGATACGGCCCATACTAGTCCCATAAGCGATTTTTTTCCCTTTGTGAACAAATGTGAGTTTATAGGCATCATCCCTACCGCAGGGATGGAAACTGTTCCAAAGTTGATCACCTCCTGTTATGAAGACTGCATCTTCCTTGGCAAGTTTCTGCAACTCTTTTATAGAATGATAAACCGTGCTGGTCTTAATTATCTTTTTATCAATAAAAGACTGATAATGCTTATACTGCTTTGTGTAAGATATGAGATTTAAAGCGATAGACGAATACTTTCTCAGAGGATTCCTTCCACCTCTAAAATAATCAGGACGATAATCAATCAACTCTGCATCATATCCTTCATTTTGCAGATATTTGACTAGTCCATAACTTTGGAATACAGAACCGAAATTATGAATGCAGTGGATTGTAATGATATAAACTCTCATCGGAATTTGGTTCGAAATACCCGAAAGTATTACCCAAAGGGCGCATTGGTAAGGCCATTCACTATACCCATCACATTTATCACAAATTGACGCGGTATCACTTGGATGGCTAGTTGAAACCGGATTATGCAAAGGGACCTTATTTATTTCCGTTAAACGCCTGATAATCTAAGCCCACTTTGCATTGATTTTAAAGACTCTCTAAAATCGGGGAGTTTTTTTAGCCAGGCAACACGGGGTTCACAGAATGTTTACCATCTTTTTGATCTTTTAACCCTTGATTCGCATAAGATATAAAAGTTAAGGAAAACAACCAATATTTTAATGAATTTTTTTGCTGTAATACCCATTATTTAAGGGATTTCAGATGATTCCACTAACTAAACGACATCGATTTATCCTGATCAATTCAATAAAGATATAACTTTTCTGTCAAATGCCAGATTTCACTACAACCTTCACTTTTCATTTCAATTAACACCCAATGGATGCAGACTTTGACATCAGGTATACCGATCGTCC
>JALNWG010000050.1 GCA_023231005.1 Bacteroidales bacterium
GAAAATTTCCTTGTGGGCGTTGATCGGCTACCTGGCAGGCGCCATCGCCTACTGGGCCCTGAGCGTGCTGGTGTTTCACGCATGATAGACAGCGGGAGTGTGATTTTTTAAGAATTCGCTTTTAAGCATAAATTCCTTGAAATTCCCAAGGGGAATATTGTTGAAAAAATACCAACAAGGCCTTTTTCAAATTTTCCTTTGAAAAGCAATTTTATAATTAACAGGGTCAAAAGAATTCCGGCCAGGGAAGATACAATATAAATCAAGGTAGTATGCGACAATGACAGTAGAAGGTCTGAAAGATGGTGGGTAAACCGGACAAAATGTTTCAGAAGTACAGCTGCTAACCCGGATAGAATGCCCACAAAAATGCTCGCCAACACCATATAGGTGTTATTCCCAATATATTTTTGCTTTAAATACCTAAGTCGATTGGTTATTTGATCAAGTACCATCTGAATTTGAATTGTTGTTTCCAAAAATAGAGAATTATTTGCAGTATATCCCTTTTATCATCAGAACGCCCGAGAGGTGAGCTTTCCAATTGCAAAAATTGACAATAAATACAACCATTAACGTTAACTTTGTTGGATGCAAATACCTGGATAATATGAAATTCAATGCCTTTATCATTAATTTTTTTAGGGACCGTTTTAATCTCGAAAAAAATACTGAGGAATACGGGGAGGTCATTGCAGCTATTTCGAGAAACATTTATTTCCGGGGAACCAACCTCTGGGTATTGATGTTCGCCATCATCATTGCTTCGATAGGCCTTAATGTCAACTCAACTGCGGTCATTATCGGTGCTATGTTGGTTTCGCCACTGATGGGACCAATTATGGGGATCGGTCTTGGAGCGGGTACAAATGACTTCAAGTTAATTAGATTAGCCGCATATAATTATTTGATCGCTATTGTAATTAGCCTGATCGCTTCCACTATTTATTTTTTACTCTCCCCACTCAACGAAGCACATTCTGAATTGCTAGCTAGAACAACACCAACCGTTTATGATGTGTTTATTGCACTGTTTGGAGGCTTTGCAGGAATTGTTGCCACCACCAGTAGGGAAAAAGGGAATGTTATTCCTGGTGTGGCAATTGCCACTGCGCTCATGCCGCCGCTTTGCACAGCAGGTTATGGACTGGCCGTAGGAAATTTGTTTTTTTTCGCGGGAGCTATTTATCTGTTCTTCATAAACTCTGTCTTTATTTGCCTTGCTACTTTCCTGATTGTAAGATTTCTGCATTTTCCAAGGCACACATATCGTGATGAGAGCACCGGACACCGAATGAGGCTTTGGATCTGGCTGATTGTCATTATTACCTTCGTGCCGAGTGTTGTCATTGCATTTTATATGATCCGTAGGAATGTTTTTGAAACCAATGCCAGTAAGTTTATTGCCAAAGAAATGATTTTTGAAGGAAATACGATTATTGAGAAAAAAATTGATGCCGCGACCACAACCATAAAAGTGGTTTATATTGGTAAAGGTGTCAGTACGGAATTGTTGGAAAGCGCAAGAAAAAAGCTCAAGGATTATCATCTGGTCAATGCAAATCTCAAAATTAACCAGGGGATGAAAGAGTTAACTACTTCTGATATTACCAACATGAAATCTCAAATCATTGAAGAACTCTATTTAAAAAACCAGGAAGCGTTGTTATCAAAGGACCAGAAAATTAACCTGCTTGAAAAGGAACTGTCAAAGTACCAATCGGTCTATATGTCCGGTACAATTCTCAAGGAGATCAGGGCGTTATTTCCAAATGTGGAAGAGACATCTTTTACCAGAGCCCTGTTAAGTACAACAAAAACCAAAACTCCGGATACCGTAAACCTGGTCTATCTAAAGTTCAGCAGGCAGGTCAGAAACCATGAAATACGGCGTATGGAAACCTGGTTACATGAACGTATGAAAGGTGAGAAGATTAAAATTATAGTTGCGAAATAAATATTGATGAGTAATATTCTTATAACGGTCATTTTTATCCTGGGATATATGGCCATCGTCACGGAACATAAAATCCGAATAAACAAGGCTGCTGTTGCCCTGGTTGCCGGCACATTGGCCTGGACAATTTTTATCCTGTTCAGTTCAACAAAAGAGCTTGTCACAGAGGCCATTGGAATTCACATGGCCGATATTTCCGGAATTCTTTTTTTCCTGATAGGTGCAATGACGATTGTGGAACTGATCGATTCACATGATGGATTTGACATTATCACAACGGTTATCCGAACCAGGAACAAACGCAGTTTACTATGGATTATAAGCCTGATTACCTTCTTCCTTTCAGCTTTGCTCGACAACCTCACAACCACTATTGTGATGGTTTCCATAACCCGTAAACTAATCTCGGATGAACGCGATCGCTGGTTTTTTGCCGGAACCATTGTCATAGCTGCCAATGCGGGAGGAGCCTGGTCACCAATGGGCGACGTTACGACCACCATGCTCTGGATAGGAAACCAGATCACAGCAGGCAATATCATACTCAAGCTAATAGCGCCAAGTCTTGTATGCTTGCTCGTTCCCATGACGATTGCTACTTTTATGATCAAACCTGGAATTGTAGGAAATGTTCGGAACAATAATGCCAAGTCGAATGATATATCGCCGTTTGAGAAGAATCTGGTTTTCTTTGCCGGGATGTTTGCATTATTGTTTGTCCCTTTTTTCAAGACACTGACTCATCTTCCACCTTTCATTGCCATGTTGCTTGCTCTTGGTTTGATGTGGGGTTTGACTGAAATTGTTCATCGAAAAAAGCATGAGAAAGAAAGAGGACCGTTCTCAGTTAGTCATGCCCTGCGAAAGATCGACAGTTCCACCATTCTCTTTTTCCTGGGGATTTTACTGTGTATTTCAGCCCTTCAATCTTCAGGCATTCTTATCAATTGGGCCCGATACCTGATGACCCACCTTCCAAACCAGAGTGCGACCATCCTGGTAATAGGAATGCTTTCGGCCATAATTGATAATGTTCCCCTAGTTGCGGCGGTGCAGGGCATGTATTCATTAACTGTTTACCCCACAGACCATTTCTTCTGGGAATTTCTTGCTTATGCAACAGGAACAGGAGGAAGTATCCTGATCATTGGTTCTGCGGCCGGAGTAACTGCCATGGGAATGGAGAGGATTACCTTTTTCTGGTTTTTAAAACGGGTAACTTTTTTGGCGCTTCTGGGGTATCTATCAGGTGCACTTGTTTATATTCTTATGTTCTGATAGTTACTGTTTTTTTATCGGTTCCTTTTCTCAACGGGTAATAAACCATGTTAAAGCTCCGGTTCTGTATATTAAGCCTAATTATTTGCTTGTAACTATTAACATTATTTATATATTTGGAAAATCATAAATACTCAGAAATTACGTTTCTATATTATTATTGATGCCACAGACAAGTAAATATAATAAATCATACCGGGCCAGCGCCATGCTGGTCGGGCTTTTGATTTTCTGTCTGTCGGCATTTTACATAGGAAGATCCGGATTTAGTTTTGGTGATTATTCTAAAGGACAGATTACCCGGTTATGGTCAACAGACCTTGTAGGCAAATTAGCTGATTTTGGCCGGAACATTACTGAAAGATTGACAATCAAATTGATTGATTTTACTTCACCGCAACTAGTAAAGACTACATCCTCATCTCCGCTCTCTGGTATAAATTTTAAAAAGACGAGGCCTCGCGGGATTCCCGCTCAGGAGCCAAGTTGTAAGTTTCTTTCCGTCTCCAACTTTATCCTGATCCATCCTTTAGATAATCGCATATTTATTAATACAACACCGTTTCTGATCCTATCTTCACCATCAGGTAATACATTAAATATTCGTCCGCCTCCACACCAATGGATAAAGGCAACCGGGTTTCCTGCCTGATCTCCAACGAAAAATTCATTTTCCCAACCGAAAGGTTCACTCCAAATTTTTACATCATTCTATCTATTGAATTAACTTACTAATATCTGTATGTGCATATTTTAGTGGCTATTTATTCAGAATAGATTCATTTCACCTCAAGAGAAAATGTAATGGGAACAAATCAATTTCTAACCCAGAGGCTGCCGATTGCAGTTATAGGAGCTGGACATGGTGGTCTTGCCATGGCTGGTCATCTTGCTATTATGGGACAAACTGTTCATCTGTACAATCGAGGAGAAGAGCGATTGTGGGGGGTGAAATCCACCGGTGGAATTGAAGTGCAAGGCGAGGTGACTGGCTTTGGCCGGATTCCAATTGTCACAAACTTGATGGAAGAAGCGATTGATGGTGTAGAGATGATCATGGTTGTATTGCCTGCACTGGCACATCGATGGATTGCTGAACAGATGGCTCCATTTCTGAAGGATGGGCAAATTGTCGTACTTCACCCTGGCCGGACCATGGGAGCGTTGGAATTCAAGCAAGTACTGATCGAAAAAAATGTGAGGACAGATGTGATCATTTCTGAAGCACAAACCTTTATTTATGCTTCCCGGATCATCAGTCCTGGACAGGCTCATATTTTTGGGATCAAACATTCCATTCCTGTCGCATCTGTTCGTGCGCACCTTATTCCACAGGTTATTAAAAAACTCCGACAATTCTATCCACAATTTGTACCAGGAGATAACATCTTCAAGACAAGCTTCGACAACATCGGATGTGTATTTCACCCGGCGATATGTATTCTCAATTCAGGATGGATTGAAGACGATACCGATTTCAAATTTTATCACGAGGGAGCTACTGAATCCGTATGCAGGATTCTTGAAGCAGTCGATAGCGAACGTATAGCAGTAGCAGAAGCATTGGGTATAAGAGCCATTACCGCTAGACAGTGGTTCTACATGGCATATAGTACTACCGGAGATACGCTTTATGAAGCAATGAGAAAAAACCCGGGATACAGTGAAATAATCGCCCCAAAAACACTAAAAATGAGATATATTGAAGAAGACATTCCTTGTAGTCTTGTCCCGATGTCATCCTTGGGTAAGATGTTTGGCGTTTCCACACCGACAATGGATTCTTTGATCCATCTGGCATCTGTTTTAAATAACCGTGATTACATGAATGACGGCAGGACAGTTGAACGACTTGGTATTTCTGGGATGAGCCTAAGGCAGTTAAGGCTTTTGGCAATTGGAGAAAATAATAATACTTTTTAGTTTCAACAATATGAAAAAAATACTGGGAGCGGCAATTGGGACATGTGTCCATATTAGTGGGCTTTATCACTTTTTACAACTTGCTGAATCCGAAGGATATCATGCCATTATGCTGGGGACAGCAGTTTCAATCAGCCGTATTGTTGATGCTATTCGTCAGCAAAAACCAGACATTATGGCTCTCAGCTATCGGCTAACACCAGAAGTTGCAGAAAAACTGTTTCAGGAATTGGCGAAATCAATCAATACAGATGATCTCGCAAAGACAAGAATAATTTTTGGTGGGACACCCCCTGTGTCCGCATTGGCAAAAAAATATAACCTCTTCGATCGCATCTATAACGGTTCCGAACCAGTGAGTGATATTCGTTCATACCTTAAAGGAACAAAAAGCAGAACCGGTAAAGTAAACCATGCACATGATCTTTTGGGTAGGATCAAACAGAACTATCCATATCCTATAATTCGTCACCATTTCGGCAGACCAACAATGGAAGAGACGCTCAAAGGAATTCGTGAAATATCTCTTTCAGGTATTCTGGATGTTATTTCCATCGGTCCGGATCAAAATGCCCAGGAGCATTTTTTCAGGCCCGAAGAGATGGATCCTGCACAAAACGGGGCTGGTGGAGTTCCCATACGTCGCAGCGAAGATATGGCAGCTCTATATGAAGCTTCAAGGTGCGGAAATTATCCCCTTATACGATGTTACGCCGGTACACGAGACCTACAAAAATGGGGGGAAATGAGCTTGAAGACAATCCATAATGCATGGGCTGCCATACCGTTATGTTGGTATAGTGTTTTAGATGGGCGTTCAAACCGAACGCTGGAGAATGCTATTAAGGAAAACCAAAGTGTAATGCGATGGCATGCTCGTCATAACATCCCGGTAGAGGTGAATGAATCACATCAATGGAGCCTGCGCAATGCACATGATACGCTGGCGGTAACCATGGCCTTTTTGGGGGCTTATAATGCTAAAAAGATGGGAGTGGAGAATTATATCGCCCAATTCATGTTTAATACTCCTCCCGGAATTCAACCGTCAATGGATCTTGCAAAAATGGCTGCCAAACTGGAAATGATCAGCGAGCTGGAAGATGAATCATTTATTGTTTATCGTGAGGTGCGAGCTGGGATTGCTCATTTTTCTCCATTACCATTTATTGCCAAAGGGCAACTGGCCGCTTCAGCATTAATTAGCCTTGCATTGAAACCACACATTCTGCATGTGGTCGGATACAGCGAAGGCGACCATGCAACCCTCTCAGATGAATTGATCGAAAGCTGTCAAATTGTACATGGTGTTTTGAGGGACTGCCAGGAAGGTTTCCCAAACATGTTATCCAATTTAAATATCTTATCCAGAAAAGGGCAGCTTATTTATGAAGCAAAAACTTTGCTAGAATACATAAAGTTTCTAGGTGAAGACAGTGATGATCCCATGTCTGACCCCCACGTTATTGCTAAAGCAATACAGGAAGGGATCCTCGATACACCACATTTTATAGGCAATCCATCTCTAAGAGGTGAAATAGTCACGGGATTGGTCAACGGTGCCTGGTTTGCCATCGATCCATCTACCGGGAATCCATTAGAAGAAGAATTAAGGTTGGAAGATATTTTCAAACGAATAAAACAATAATAAAAAAAATTTATGGCAGGAATCGTAGGAATTTTACAAGAAGGACAACACAATTTAGTTGCCAGTATGCTTGATACTATCTCCCATAGAGGAAATTATAAAAAGACAATATTGGATAAAAATGGTGCAACCATCGGGATCGTATGGTCCCATCATGAAGATAATGGGATGAAAGAAAAACTTGAAAAAGAAATTTTCATGGATGGACCAGGCTTTGGTCATGAAGTGAAGGTATCCAGATTCAATGGACGATGGCAGATTTATCGCGATGAACTTGGTGTTGCTCCGATGTATTTCACCTCTGATATTGATTGGACACTTTGCTTTGCTTCTGAAGTTAAAGCCTTATTACAGATTTCAACAGATGTTTTTGAAATCCCTTCCGGACATGAAGTAAACGAAATGGGTACAAAAAAGTATTTCGACCTTGAAATGAAACCGCCTCTGCAAAAAGATCCTAAAGCAATCGCTATGGAACTGCTTAATCTTTTATCACTTACTGTGAGTAGAAGAATAACTTCTGATACGATGGGCTCCTGGCTTTCAGGAGGTCTTGATTCGAGTGCAATTGCTGCCCTGGCGAGACCATGGATAAAAAAATTCCATACATTTTCAGGAGGGCTGGGCTGTGCGCCAGATCTTGAGTATGCGAAGGAAATGGCCAAACATCTTGGCGCTGAACACCACGAAATTCTTATCAATTTTCAAGAAATGTTACGGGTACTTCCGCTTGTAATATACCATCTTGAATCATTCGATCCCCTTTTGGTACGTTCAAGTATAATAAACTATCTTGTTGCTGAAGAGGCCGCTGGGTATGTCGAAGAGGTGTTTTCAGGCGAAGGGGGTGATGAGTTTTTTGCCGGATATGATTATCTTAAGAAAGTTGATCCCATACTCCTCGATAAAGAATTAGTTGAAATTGCAGGTCGTCTTCACAATACTGCTTTACAACGTGTTGACCGATGTGCTGCTGCACATGGATTAACAGCTCATGTGGTTTTTGCTGATCCACAGCTTTTCGATTTTACCCTCAGGATTCCAAGCAATTTAAAATTGAAGGATGGGGTTGAAAAATGGATTCTGCGAAAAGCTTTTGAAGGCACATTACCTGAAAGAGTGTTATGGCGCACAAAAGCTAAATTCTGGGAAGGTTCAGGTGTGGGCACTTTGCTCTCAGATTATGCAAATATTAAAGTATCAGATTCGGATTTCAAGACTGAACGCATTTTGAACAATGGATGGTCTTTGAATACCAAAGAAGAATTATTCTATTACCGTATTTTTATTGAGTATTTTGGAAAATTGGAAAATCTTGACTGGATGGGCCGCACAAAAGATATCATGCCACATACGGAAGGGTTCTCACGGTAGTTGCCGTATTAATAGTTTACCTAGTAGCATTTCCTGTTCTAAAACGTACACCTCTTGTCGAAAGGGTCATAGGTAAACGTGACATTGCTGTCATCGCGAAAATACTTTACATTTTACCTATGCCAAAGTTGTATGTTTCATACTTGACGGGTTTCACAATCAAGTTTGAAGGTTATTAATCAGATAGACCCCATGACGATTATAAAAAAATGAATTATGAAAAGGATAACTATATTTATTACAATTTTAATGAATCTCCTCGCCGCAAGCAGCGAGGTATCTCCGGGAATTATTTCTCATTCGTCGCAAGCGACGGGGAATTTACCCGGAGAGATTAACAAAATAGAAAATCCACTGATTGTGCCAGTTGAACAAGAAGGGACAAGGTAAATTCCTATCTTTATCATCTAAAATCAATATTTATGGAACATCTACTCCCTTTATTTGTCGGAACTTTTACAACCCTCCTGGCTGTGGTCAACCCATTGGAGGCTCTTCCTGTTTTTCTCTCCCTGGCCAAAAACAAGGATGCTAAAGTTCTCCGGAAATTGGCTTTCCGTTCGTGCTTTTACGCCCTTATTCTCATTATCTCTTTCCTTGTGTTCGGGACATTAATCCTTCAAATATTCGGTGTGAACCTTGCAATGGTGAGAATTGTTGGAGGTATCATCCTAATGAAGATCGGATTTGATCTATTTATGCCTAGTAGCCAAGGAGGAATCCTGAACAATTCTTCTACCGATGGAGGAAATTCTGACCCTGCATTCGTCCCGCTGGCATTGCCTATCATGTTCGGCCCTGGCGTTTTGGCTACCGTACTTGGAATGACCACGATGAAAACCGCAGGAAAAGAGATATTGTCGGTAATAGTGATAGCTTTTGCAGCTATAGCTTGTATGTTGGTAATTTTTTTAACACTTGCCTATGCTCAAAAAATAGTCAGGCGAATCGGGGAAAAAGGAATTGACGCTACCACGCGAATCGTAGGCTTTTTTGTTGCCACGATGGGGATGGGGCTTATTTTTCATGGACTGGTCGAATTTCTGCAAACCTATCGCGTCGCGATTCCCTGAATCCAACTAAGTAAGAACTATGTAAAGAAGCATAGCAAGTCCTATGGATAATATTATCCACCATTTGTGCTTGTTGATTTTTTCTAACATCTCGAAA
>JALNWG010000051.1 GCA_023231005.1 Bacteroidales bacterium
TATCTGGGTCCAGATGGAGATCCGGCTGGCCGAACTCAATGTTGAGATCACCAATATGAAACAGGATATGATGGTCCACAAAACCGAGAACCGCCGCGACATGGAAACCCAGCGAACAGATATAAACACCGATATGAAAGAGATCATCCGCAAGATCGATGAAATACAAATCTATCTGAGGAATGAAGAATGAGGAATTAGGAGTGAAGAATATAGAATGATTATTGACAGATAATTTGAAGCGGGGTGTTGATGGTAAAATGGGAAAGTGAAATAATTAAATATTCATCTTAAATCAGGTCTTATGAAAACAAGAATACTAAAAAACTGGAGGAGTTCATTGTTGGGGTTGGCATTGCTGATCATGAGTTCAGCATTGTTATGCCTGAGGGTCATCACCTTTACGGAGTATGCCATTTTTTTTCCCACCATCCTCGGATTGCTATACGTACAGGACAGCGTTTTCAAAGTGAACTCAGAAAAGCAGGAAAACAACAATTGACCATTTTTTAACCCTTAATTCCTAATTCTTAATTCCTAATTCTTAATTCCTCATTCCTAAATTAATTTCTATGTCTTCTTTCGAACTTTTTGCAGCAAAGCTTTTCCCCCTGGAGGGAGGCTTTTCGGATGATCCGAATGACCGTGGTGGCGCAACGAACCGGGGCGTTACGATCGATACCTGGCGGCAGGCAGGGTATGACAAGGATGGCGATGATGACATTGACCGGGAGGATATCCGGCTGTTATCGGTTGAAGATTGCATGAACCTGCTCCGGTATAATTACTGGAACCGGTGGCGGGGGGATGAGATCAGGGATCAGCGCGTGGCCTTTATCCGGAACATCATTCGCAATGACCCGACGCAAAAGCGATTTGAAAAAGGCTGGATGAACAGGGTAAATGAGTTTATTTAGAAAGGCCCTGGTCATAATCATGGCCAAGGCCATGATTCTTCATATCACGTCTTCCCGTCATATCACATCTATTGTCAAATTTTTAAAGTAAATTTACAGAATTCCTGACGATATATTATAGAATCTTATGCTGAAACTGTTACAACTACAGATCAAAGAAAGTTTAAGATCGAATTTTTGGCAAAAAAGACTTTGGTTAAATATCGTGCTGGCTATTTTTGGTTTATACCTGCTCCTGAATATTGCTGTCTTAGGATATATGTCTGATAACCTTATCGCAAAACAATTTCCCGGCAGGGATCTGGTCGTCACTTTCACTTCGCTCCTGCTCTACTTTTTCCTTACAGACCTCCTCATTCGATTCATTTTTGTGAAGGTCCCTGTCTTATCCATCCGACCTTTCCTGACTCTCCCGGTCAACAGAAGTACCCTTATTCATTATCCTTTAATCAGGAGCATTACCACATTTTACAATCTTTTCCCCCCGCTACTGATCATTCCATTTTTCTTTAAAGTGATCTGGCTCTCATATCCGGTTTTGTTCAGCATTACCTGGCTCTTTACTGTCCTATGCCTTTCTTTGATAAATATCTTCCTGAATGTTTCACTGAAGAAATATTTCCTTAAGCAACCGCTTTTGATCCTTATTCTATTAGCTGTCATTGGTATATCCCTGAATTTCGATTTTAAAGGTCATTACTTCCTTTCAGGGTATTTTTCAAGGGCAATTATGAGAGTAGCATCGGCACCCTTACTTGCGATCATCCCCATCGCCATGGTCATTCTTGCTTATATACTGGGGTACACTATCTTAAAAAGAGGAACGTACATGGAAGAGAATAGTGCAATTAAAATCCGTGGCACTTCCGTGTTTTCCTTACTCACACAATTTGGGGAGACGGGCATCCTGATACGTACTGAAATCCTGCTTATCATCCGTAACCAGCGTCCCCGCTCAACGCTGATGTTTACACTCTTCATCTTCGTTTATGCCTGGACCATATACAACCAGGGAAAACAGGCACATTTTCCTGCGCTCATGTTTGTGGGTTTTCTGCTGACTGCTCCTCTTTCGATTACCTATGGACAATACACCTTTGCCTGGGAAGGTCGTTTCTTCGACTTTTATCTTGCCAACAATATTTCACCATTCAGTTACTTAAGGGCAAAATACATCCTGTTGGGTTCAAGCGGGATTATCACGTTCTTGATCACCCTGCCCTTCGTCTTTCTGAATTACCAGATTGCCCTGATCAATATGGTCATGCTTCTCTACAATATAGGGATCACATCAATAATTTTACTGTTCATCTGTACCTTTAATACTAAAAGCCTTGACCTCAGTTCGACCCAATTCATGAACTACCAGGGAATGAGCCTGAACCAATGGCTGATAGTGATCCCGCTTTTCAGTGGTGTTGCACTTATTTTTCTTGTTGCATGGCTTCTGGGTAATATTGAATACACAACATGGATATTCGGAATTACAGGTCTGTTGGGAATTATTTTTCACAGGTCTCTGTTAAGACTTATTACAAAACAGTTCATTCGGAGAAAATACACAATGGCCTGCAATTTCAGACAGATATAGTTCATTATGATCGAATTTAACAATATCACCAAGGTTTATGGTAAAAAGACAGCCCTTTCGGTTGACCAGCTTCACATCAATAAACGTCAGTGTGTCGGTATCGTAGGTAACAATGGCGCGGGCAAGACCACGATGTTGAGTCTTATCCTTGATCTTATAAAAGCTACAACAGGAATTGTAAGATTTAAAGGAGCACCGGTCTCCGTGAGCGACGATTGGAAAAATTATATTGGTTCCTACCTTAATGAAGGTTTCCTTATTCCCTTTCTCACTCCTTTTGAATATTTGGAATTCGTTGCCTCACTGCATGGCAGGAACCGTTCCGATCTCGATTCCTTCCTGATTGATAATGCCTCCTTCTACAATGATGATATTCATTCCGGCAAATTTATCCGCCAGCTTTCTTCGGGTAACAAAAACAAGATCGGTATCCTGGCTGCGATACTGGCTTCTCCCGAACTCATTATACTCGACGAGCCCTTTGCAAACCTCGACCCTGGTTCACAAGCATGGTTAAAAGATAAGCTGCGGAATCTTTACAACTCCGGTGCGACAATGATCATTTCAAGTCACGACCTGCGCCATGTCACGGATATCTGCTCCCGGATCATAGTCCTTGAAGAAGGAAAAATCGTCATGGACGTAATTACCGGATCGGGAACCCTGAATGAACTGGAAAGTTATTTTAGGCGATGAAGACGTGACGGGAATGCGTGATGGACGTAATAGACAAGGTGTAAAATGGCAGACAGGTCAACCTCTATATGCAGATTAACGTATATTTATTCTCTTGATAAAAACAATTAATAGAGGAGCCTCATTAGAAGATGAGAAGAATAAATGCTATCCGGGCGGCACGATGGCAGCTTTTAATCATAGACACTTAGGAGTTCGTCACGCATTCCCGTCACTTTTTCAACAAAGCAATCGACTCCAGATAAAATCTACCCCATCACCATACCAGTTAGAGTCGTTAACACGGCTGAGCACTACGTGATTCGAATTGTCGGTAAAAATTGCAGGTGGATCCCCAATGCATGGAAATGTATGGAGTTCGGAATACCCCGAGTACTCCACGACATGTTTGTAGTTGGAACATCCTGAATATACAGATGTCAGGGGTTAGTTGAACGTAAATGAAGCGTATTTTCCCGGCATAGAGCAAGCACTTTCTTAAACTAGAAAATCCCGCAAAGTTACCTGCGAAAAATTCGGTTAAAAAAGTTGTAAAACTCTAAACGGTTTACTCAAGCGATTCGGGCGTTCGTCTTTCGACGGAACGCTCTTTTTTTTGGTCGTAAAGGCAAACAGAAATAGTGTCCTTTATTATTATGGCATCCGGACGGGTTCCGGGCAATGGGTTTTATAGTGTAATCACCTGCCGGATGGCTTAATGCGGGGATTCCCCCTTCTCCTTGAGGAGAAGGGTTAGGGGATGAGGTGGATGCCAGGTGGGCGGCTTCTTTTTTTATCGGATTGTTTTTGAATCTATAAAAGTTTGTACTTTAGTAAGGAAAAGTTAAGGGCGCTTTAATGGAGGCACCTCTGGATTTGGCTAACCAATCACGAAAAAGGGTGAGATAATAAATTGAAAATGCCCGTGTATCATTGATAATGACAATGGACCCGCTATTGATCGGTTGGCGAGTTGTCGGCGGTAATGGCAGGAAAGACACAGCTACTTTGAAAATCTGAAAAAAAATCGGATATTTGAGCAACTTTGTATAAATTGAAAATAGAATGAAAACACTTCATAAAATAATAAATGGGGACAGTAGACAAATGACTGAATTACCTGACAATTCGGTTCATTTGGCGATTACTTCTCCTCCATACTGGCAACTGAAGGACTACGGAACTGACAATCAAATTGGTTTCCACGACAGTTATGAAAATTACATCAACAACCTGAATTTAGTTTGGAAAGAGTGCTACCGCACTCTTCACAATGGTTGCAGGTTATGTATAAATATTGGTGACCAATTTGCAAGAGCAGTTTATTATGGTCGTTATAAAGTAATTCCCATCCGAGAAGAAATCATTAAGTTCTGCGAAAATGTGGGTTTTGACTACATGGGCGCTATTATATGGCAAAAAGTAACGACTTCAAACACTACAGGCGGTGGTGTTCAAATGGGTTCATATCCTTATCCAAGAAACGGTATTTTGAAACTTGACTATGAATTTATTCTCATTTTTAAAAAACTTGGTGACGCACCAAAACCATCAAAAGATCAGAAAGAACTTTCTAAAATGACTGCCGAAGAATGGAACACTTACTTTGCAGGACATTGGAATTTTGCAGGGGCGAGACAGAATGGGCATATTGCTATGTTTCCCGAAGAATTACCAAGAAGGCTAATAAAAATGTTTTCATTTGTTGATGAAACGGTACTTGATCCATTTGCCGGAAGCGGAACAACTTCGCTTGCAGCGAAAAACCTTGACCGCAATTCTGTTGGGTTTGAAATCAACCCTGAGTTTGTTCCATTTATAAAAGAGAAACTTGATGTTAATCAAAAAGATATAAATGGAACGACATACGAATTTTTAACGCAACACAAGCAGGAAATTGATTTTGAAAAAGCGATTTCAAGACTTCCTTACATTTTCAAGGATCCACATATCCTTGACAAAAAAATGGATGTAAAGAAATTACAATTCGGATCCAAAATTGACAAGGATAGCCCAACACAACGAGAAGAACTCTTTATAGTTAAAGAAGTTATTAACTCAGAAAAAATCAGATTGAGCAACGACCTTACCATAAAACTAATTGGGATTAAAGAAGACCCGATAATTAATGGGAAAGCAGTATCTTTTCTTACTGATATGACTAAAGGGAAAAGAGTATTTCTAAAGTTTGATAATATAAAATATGATGCAGAAAATAACTTGCTTTGCTATCTGTATTTAGAAAATAAAACTTTTATCAATGCTCATTTAGTTAAAAGTGGTTTGGTGAAAGTAGATAATTGCCTTGACTTCAAATACAAACAAAAATTTCAAAATTTAGTAGATTCAAAATTCTGACACCTGAGCAAATAAAAATTTGGAATTACCTTGTTGCAAATGCACAAGGAATGAATCAAGCGATTCACATAGCTGATATTGCTCAGGCAATAGGTGTATCGCCTAATGGAACCAATAATGATAACGTCAGAAGGTGGATTAAAGATATGGTTCTTAACCACGGGAGGCCAATTGGGACTTGTCAAAACGGAGCATTTATAATATTAACAGACATTGAACGTGAAGAAGCTGCAAGATTTGTTGAAAGAAGGACAGTTGCAGATGCTATACGTGAGAATGGTAATTATATTCCTGTATGAAACGATATTCAAAAGAATTTGGGAAGAAAGAGAAAGTTCTAAATTACACTTGCCAGGCTTACCAGTTATCTCGACCAAACAAAGTTGGTACTGTAATGGCACTCATTCGAGAATGTCAGCCAAAAACGATTGAACAATGGGAACAGTGGTATTTTGAAAATGCTACTACTGATGGCAAAACACCTACTAAAATCACAAAAGAGAGTCTTGAAGAATTAGGGGAACGACTTTATGTGAAAATCAAAGAAATTGTTATCCCAGAATGGACAGAATCATTTAATCAACTTACGCTCCAAGACTGTGTTGAATATATTTTTAATCTCACTATTAACAGGACTTTTGATGGTTTTGTAAGAGAAAAATCTGTTATTGAAGATAATCTTGCTAAGTCATTCCCTTATATAAAATTTGAAGAAAGTGACCCGGAACTTGACCATGCTGGCGACATAGACTATCTCGGGTGGGTTGGACAAAAAGCATTTGGTATCCAAATCAAGCCTGTTACCGCTAAAGCGAATTTTGGTAATTATTCAGCGACAGAACGAATGAAAGCAAGTTTTTCTGACTTTACCAATAAATTCGGTGGACAGGTATTTGTTGTTTTCAGTATTGACGACAAGATAAAAAATGAAGAAGTAGTTGACCAAATTGCTATTGAAATTAAACGACTTTCTACGCAGATAGGGGGGGACTCTGGATTTGGCTAACCAATCACGAAAAAGGGTGAGATAATAAGTTGAAAATGCCTGTGTATCATTGATAATGACAATGGACCCGCTATTGATCTGTTAGCGAGTTGTTGGCTGTAATTATAAAGAACGAAACAACATCTTAATGGCTGGACCAAATCAACATTTCATACCACAATATTACTTGAAGACTTTTGCTAAAGAGGACAAAGTATTTGTATTTGACAAAAAGGAGAATAAATACCTCGGAGACAATAGAATCCCAGTTGATAAAATTGGATTTACTAAAAACTTTTATAATATCGAGCCCGAAGATTTATCAAAATTTTTAATTGAAGAGACAAGGGATAAGGCACATGTTGATTCCTTAATTGAAAAATATAATGAAAAGATTTCATCTCCCTTGATTAATAGTTTTATTGATTTAGGGGATATGGTTTATGAATACAAAGAGATGGAAATTGTTTCTTTGATACGATCAGATGATATAATTGATTTCTTGGTAGTACAACTTTTCAGAACTCCTTTTTTTCGGAAACAATTTGAGTTTATAGCAAGAGATATTAAGAGTAAACATTCTGATAAGGTAGAACTAAATAAAAAGTATTCAATAGAAAGGCTTGCAAGAGCGATACATGGTGTTTACATTATTTCTGCTATATGCAATACAGAAATATGGAAAAATTCAGAAAAGAATCATTTAATAAAACCCATATTTCAATTTATAGATTTTGAAGTAATTGATAAGTTTGAACAACTCAGAAGAATGAGCAAGACATTGTGGGTATCAGCTATAGAATCATGTTTTATCACGAGCGATAATCCAATTGTTATAAAGCAAACAGATAAAGGAAATATTCAAATTCTTTTTTTTCCATTAACCAAAAGATGTGCTGTGACTTTTTGGAATGAGAATTCAGCTGATAAGAATGTTGTAATTGTTAACGAAGGAAGAAAAAATGTTTTGTTAGAACAAAATCGAATAATGAAAGATTGGGCATATAGATTTTTGTATTCACATGATAAAGAATAACTACAGCCAATAAATAAGGCTTCGTGTGGTCGAGGAACGAGACCCAACAGGAAGCCTTATTTATTAGAGCCAATTAATTAAAAAAAACACCATGAAAAAAACCACTTTTACAATCGTATTCCTTTTGAGTATTATTTTCGGGTTCAGCCAAAGTCTTGTTACTTCAAACAAGGCCTGGAGCAATTTAAAAAGTGATTATTGGAACCCCAATAATCTTTCAACCGAAAATTTTAAGTTTACAAATGACACAATAATAAATAACTATGTGTATAAAAAAATCGAACGTTCAATAGACGAAAATCAACAAAATTGGTCGTTTTATGGATTCATTAGAGAAGATTCAATTAAAAGAGTGTTCTATAAACTTAACGCGTCTGAACAGGAATATTTATTTTACAATTTTACTATTCAACTGTATGACACAATAACTGCGTACAGTATTAATACGTTTGAAAATTATCTCTATGTACAACCGCAGATTTATTTTGTTATTTCTGTTGATAGTGTATTAATAGGCGAGACCTTCCGTAAACGTATTAATTTAGGCATCCCCGAGGATTCCACCTATGCATTTGAACAGTGGATTGATAGTACTGGTAATATCGGCGGGCTTCTTCATAATAATGAAATGTTAGTGGGACGGGATAGCTATTCCCTGCTCTGTTTTTCCGAAGATGGAATTTTGAAGTATCATCACCCAAATTATGATTCATGTTATGTGTTGACTGGTCTCGATATCAAAAATGACGTTGAAATGAAAGTAAGAATATCTCCGAATCCAATAATTGAAAGATCAACTTTGGTTGTTGAGAATTCAAACAGGACTGCAAAAATGCAAATTGACTTCTATGATATAATGGGTAGAAAAGTGTATTCAAAGATTTTTCTAAATGAATTACAGTTAACCAGAAACGAATTTCAGCCTGGTATATATTTTTATAAAATAGTTGATAGATTTGGGTACATCTTAATAGGTAAAATAATTAGGGTCTGCTGATTTAGTTATAAATATCTAAGGTTCAATTTTTATCACCATATTTGCTAGTCTTTTACTGCACAGAAACATGCCAAAAGCGAAGAAAAACCGTGCATCAAAGAATGCA
>JALNWG010000052.1 GCA_023231005.1 Bacteroidales bacterium
AGGATCTGTCCCCGGTATGAAGGATCGGTCAGGCTTTCGGGATACCCGGTCATAGCAGTATTGAAAACCACCTCCCCGGCGGCGCTGCCCTCATAACCAAATGAAATCCCGGCAAATTCTGTGTTGTCCTCTAAAATCAATTTTGTCCTTTTCAATTTCGGTATATGGATTTGATTTCTGGAGGGCTTTTCGTAAAAAAAACCCGGCAAAGATACTTGTTTTTCTAAGGCAAGCTGGAGAAAATTTATTCCTTCAAGGGGGGATCTGAAGAGGAGCTGTTATGATGGTCTGTCATTTTTTTTGCTATGTTTGTCTGAAAATTCATATATATGTCGAAGGTTGCTTTGATTTCCGGAATTACCGGGCAGGATGGTAGTTATCTGGCAGAACTTTTATTGGAGAAGGGGTATCTTGTTCATGGCATTCAACGGCGGAGCAGTTCGTTTAACACCGCAAGGATCGATCATCTGTATTATAACAATCCGGAATATCGTGACAGTCGGATGTTTTTACATTATGGTGATCTTACCGATTCGAGTAACCTGAACCGGTTGGTGGAGAAGATCCAACCTGATGAGATCTATAACCTCGGGGCCCAATCGCATGTGCAGGTTTCGTTTGAAGTACCCGAATATACCGCTGATGTGGATGCCCTCGGAACGCTTCGCTTTCTGGATGCAATACGCGAAACAGGCGTGAAAACAAAGTTCTATCAGGCAAGTACCAGCGAGTTATATGGAAATACTTTAGTTTGTGATAACAGTAAGGAGGCAGCAAAAATAAAAGGCAACGAAATGAATCATGAAAAAATTGACGGATTGGATGAGTATTCCTCGTTTCGGCCAACCTCTCCATACGCCGTTGCCAAACTTTATGCCTATTGGGTAACCATTAATTACCGCGAGGCATACGGGCTTTTTGCCTGTAACGGGATCTTGTTCAACCATGAATCGCCCAGGCGAGGCGAGACGTTTGTAACGCGAAAAATCACGTTGGGGGTGACCCGCATCATGGCCGGGTATCAGGATAAGCTAACCCTGGGCAATATTCATACCTCCCGCGATTGGGGTTATACCCCCGAATATGCAGCGGGAATGTGGCAAATTTTACAGGCTCCAAAACCCGACGATTATGTACTGGCTACCGGCGAAACCCATACGGTGAAAGAGTTTATTGAAGAAGCTTTTGGGTATTACCATGAAAAACTGATCTGGGAAGGAGCAAACATTCATGAAACCGCCCGGCTGGCTTCCTCTGGCAAAATTGTGGTAACCATAGAACCTCAGTATTACCGCCCTACCGATGTCCAGTTTCTTAGAGGCGATGCTTCCAAAGCTCTGAAAGAACTGGGCTGGAAACCCAAAGTGAAGTTCAAAGAACTGGTCAGGATCATGATGGATGGAGAAAAATCACGCTGCAACCTGGCGACTGCCCGATGAAAAAAGCAAGGGCAATTTCCGAAATTTTGTACATTTAATCAATATTCGCACTGCTTATGAAAAAATTACTCCTCGTGATATTTTTATTTCTGTTAACAGGATGGTCATATTCCCAGGTCGTTTACGAGGATATCAACAATACCGGCATTTATGACTTTCTCGATGAACTGGCCAACAACAAGCTTATTGAATTGAACGCTGTTGTGAAACCGTACTCACGGATTTATATAGCGAAGAAGTTAAAAGAAGCAGAGAATTCGGTGAGGAATGAGGAATTGGGAGTGAGGAGTGAGGAATTAGGAGTGAGGAATGAGGAATTAGGAGTGAGGAATGAGGAATTGGGAGTGAGGAATAAAAGGATTTTAAAGGAGCTGCATTTTTATTTGCAGGAGTATATTCCGGAATACAGAATTCTGATGCGGGATCCGGCATCCTCCTCATCCACTGGCCCATCTCCAGCCTCCACCTCATCCACTGGCCCATCTCCAGCCTCCACCTCATCCACTAGCCATTCTCCGGTGTCCACCTCATCCACTGGCCATTCTCCTCAAGGAGAAGGGGCAGTACGGCATCCAGTCCCGGATTCCACGTTGAATTACGACTGGAAGCTGAACTTTCTTTTCAAAAAGAATCCCGATATGGCAGTATCCCTGAATCCGCTGGCATTTCAGTACCAGGATCGGCTTTTTACTCTGTCGGTGAGGCCGATATTGGGGTTTGAATGGATGAGTAACCAGAATGCTGCCGAATATCACCGGTGGTGGGGCGGCAGTATGTATGGGTACATTGGTAAGAATTTCGGGTTTTATGCCAACTTGCGCGATAACAATGAAAGTACTCCGTTGGATAAACCGGAATACCTGACTTTGCGCGAAGGTCATGTGTATAAGGGGAATCCGAACGGCGGGGTGGATTATTTTGAGATGAAAGGGGGGATTTCGGTCTCCTGGAACTGGGGCTCTTTATCCTTGCTGAATGACCGGATGAGTTGGGGGAATAATATTCACGGGGCCAATATTCTCTCCGACAAAGCGCCTGCTTTTCCATATCTGTGGTTGCATCTCAACCCGGTAAAGTGGTTTGATTTCAATTACATCCATGGATGGCTCAATTCGGGGGTGGTCGACAGCGCCCGGAGCTATACCACCGCTACCGGGGTGTACCGCATCGTGAACCGGCAAAAGTATATTGCAGCCAACATGTTCACCTTTTCACCCTGGAAACGGCTTAACCTCTCGTTTGGCAATTCCATCATCTATAGCGATATCAATGTAAACCCGCTTTACCTGATCCCTTTCATGTTTTTCAACGCGGTGGATGCTACCCGCACGGGATATGATGACGATGCAAGTTCCAATTCTCAACTTTTTTTCGACCTCAGTTCACGGAATATCAAGCATCTTCATCTCTATGTAACCCTTTTCATTGATGAACTCAAGATGTCGCGGGTTACCGATCCGAAACTTCAGAATTTCACCAGTTGGAAGGCGGGTTTTACCCTAAGCGGTTTTCCGGTACGGAACCTTTCCCTCATGGCCGAATGGACCAAGACCAACCCGATGACCTATAAGCATTTTATTGAGACCACCAATTTCACCTCCAATGGTTATAACATGGGAAATTACCTTCGCGACAACTCCATGGAGATCTACGTGGCCCTGACGTATAAACCCATCCGTGGCGTGACGCTGAAACTCTCCGGTAATGTGGCGCAGCATGGTACCGACTTGCCCTATGAATCCAATAAAGGATATCCGGTAGATGGCGTTCCTTTTATGGGCGAAAAGGTGTGGGAAAACCAGGAAGTCGCCTTTTCAGCGCGGTATGAATACATCAGCAACGGATACCTCCTTCTGGAATATGCCCACGCAAACCACTCCGGCGATGTTCGTTATAACCCGACATTCATGCATGGAAAAACGGATACATTTACGGTCGGCCTGAGCTATGGATTTTAAATAGTGAACAGTGAACAGTGAACAGTGCAATCACTTCGCACTTCGCACTTCACACTTCACACTTCACACTTCACACTTCACACTTCACACTTCACACTTCACACTTCACACTTCGCACTTCACACTTCACACTTCGCACTTCACACTTCACACTTCGCACTTGATCTCTTGCTCACTTTTTTCATGACTTCCTGAAAATTATGATTTAACATTATTTCACGTTATGCTAATGTCATAACAATGAATAATGTTTCAAATAAGTTATGGTAAATATTAGGGTGACTATTGACTTCTTTCTTCTTTTAACCTATCTTTGCTCGGATTTTACTTAAAAATATACCGTAATGGTCTATTGGCATCTTAGTTTATCTGAGTTGGTCACTGTTCCTGTCGCAATATCTTTTTTGATTACTTTCTTTTTTGTTCCGCTCACTGTTAAAGTGGCCAAAGCAAGGGGGATTGTAGCTCGTGAAAACGGGCGGACTTCTCATAAAGGATCCATTCCAACAATGGGTGGGCTGGCGGTTTTTTCAGGATTTTATATTTCTGTACTCATTTTTGTCAATGATGTCAATTTCAGAGAATTAAATACCATTCTGGCGGGGTCGTTTCTTATTTTATTATCAGGGATGAAAGATGATATGATCGGCATATCCTGGCAAAAGAAACTATTCATTCAATTTTTAGCCGGCTGTTTGATGATTTTTTGGGCCGATATTCGCTTGTCGAATTTACAGGGTTTCTTTGGAATTTATGAAATCAACATGGGTTGGAGTGTGGCACTTACCCTGCTCACCATTGTCGGGTTGACCAACTGTTTCAACCTTATTGATGGTATTGACGGGTTGGCTTCGGGCTTGGGGGGATTAAGTCTTGTAACGATGGGGATTTGCTTCTGGTTTACCGGGCATATTGAGTTGGCACAGATCTCTTTTATTTTAGTTGCGGCGTTGATTGCTTTCATTCCCTTTAACCTCTACGGAAAGAGCAATAAGATATTTATGGGCGATACCGGTTCGCTTACCCTGGGTTTCATCATCTCGGTGATGATTATCAAATTTAATCAGGTTCTCCCCGGTACCGGATCATCTTTTGCTTTTACCGCCTTGCCTGCCCTTAGCATTGCCATCGTTTTTATTCCCTTATTTGATACCTTACGGGTGTTTATTATCCGGATCTGTAAAAGAAAAAACCCGTTCAGTCCTGATAAAATCCATACCCACCATGTTTTTTTAGGGCTTGGATTAAGTCATGGACAAACGAGCCTTGTTCTCGTTGGTCTCAACCTGGGTTTTATTCTCCTTGCTTTCTTTTCTGCTCAACTTGGAACCACTATTTTGCTTTTTATTCTCTTCTTATCGGGGATCGTGATTTTCTCTGTTCCCTGTGCAAGACTCAGAAGGAAGCAACAAAAGAAAGAAGAGATAAGAATTAGGAATTCAGAATTAAGAATTAGGAATTAGGTTTTTTTGCTGCCGGTCACGGATTTTCAGTAACCAGAATGTGAGTATTAAACAAATTGCCAGGAGGATGCCCAGGATGATGATGACATTGTGAATATAATGTTGGAGGAAGATGCTGAGCAAGGCCATTAACAGGTTAAACGTAAGCAGAAAGATCCTTACTTTACGATGAGAAAATCCCAAGGATAATAAGATATGATGAACGTGTAGCCGGTCGGCAGAAAATGGCGATTTCCTGTGTCGGATCCTCACAACCATAACACGCAGGGTGTCATACAGCGGAATGGTTAAAAAGCCCATGGCTACAACCGGAGCGGCATTGAGCCGGAACGAAATGCCCGGTTCAATCATCAGCTCGTTGAATCGCCAGGCCATCAACCCGATGAGAAAACCAACCACCAACGAACCGGAGTCGCCCATGAACAATTTGAATTTTTTAGAATAGACATTAAAATAAAAAAATGCGGCCAACGATCCGATCAGAATCGCGCATAAGGTGGCAAATCGCGTGGCACCATTAACGATAAAGAAAAATCCGAAAAGCAGGGATGTTTCAATGCCCATACCGGCAGCCAGCCCGTCGATGCCGTCGATCAGATTGAAAGCATTGATGATGGCGACAAAAACAAAGATGGTGAGCAAAACACTGGGGACTAAGCCAAGTTCATAAATGCCTAAAAATCCATAGAGGTTGGAAAACCGCATCTGAGCACCGGCAATGACCAGCGTTGCAGCCATGACTTCCCCAAGAATTTTTTTCCAGGGAGAGAGTTCCATCAAATCATCGTACAATCCGAAAAAAAAGAGGATGATCACGCCTGTTAAAATGCTACGGAAATAAAGAATGGTATTGATCCCGGAAAAGAAAATCAGACAAAAAACCAGGGAGAGGAAAATGGATAATCCCCCCATACGCGAAATACCGCCCTGATGAACATCGCGATGGTTGGGATAGACCAGGATGTTGTGCTTTCGGGCAACCCGCACAACGTAAGGGATTGAAAAAAAGGTCAGAAAAAAGGAAAGTAAAACGGCAAAAGGAATGGTATAGCCAATGTAGGGCAGCAGATCAATCATTTTCTTATAGTAAATATAGCAAAAGTAAGAAATTTAAATAATCTCAACATTTAATAACCATTCCCACACAGGAAGGATCCTGATGGTGAACCCATTTTTTACAACCTCATCCCTTTCATCCTGGGTTATGATTGTAAGCAGGGTTGTACTGAGCTCCCTGGCTGCCGATATTAAGGCTCGTACTTCTCTTCGCAAAACAGCATCGTTGCTGACCGATACCGCAACTTGTATCAGTTCCTGAACTTTTGAGTTACTGTAAATAACAAAGTCAACTTCATAGTTTGATTTATGATAAAAAAGTTCATATCTGCTTTTGCGCGATCGCCGGAAAAGTTCGAGAAAAACTATGTTTTCGAGCAACCGGCCCGTATTCGGGGAAAAATTTCCACCTGTGGCTTTTGCAAAAGCGGTATCAACCAGGTAAATTTTACGGTTACGCGTCCGCTCCTGGTTTTTAAAAGAGAATTTTGATAAACTAAGGAGCAACCATGCCTCTTCGAGATAAGCGACATAATTTTTTGAGGTGTTTTCACTTCCCAGGGAGAATATGTTTTTCAACCTGTTATAACTAACCGGGGCGGAATAATTCTCAGTAAGGAAGGAGGCGGTTTCACGGAATGCCCTGATCTGCCTGATTTTGTGCCTGAAGATAATATCGCGGGTAACGATGGCTTCAAATAAATTCTGAATATAGGATGCTGGTGTTTCTCCCATAATAATATCCGGGAACCCCCCTGTTTGCATATACTCAGCAAAAAGCCTGCTGATTCGGCCTTTCTCTTTTGCAGTGACAACAGCCGTGGTAATAACTCCCCTTACATGAAGAAATTCTTTGAAAGAGAACGGCAGAAGTTCGATGATCGAATAACGGCCGGTGAGGTGTGTAGCCAACTCCCTGGCAAGCAATTTCGAGTTCGAACCGGTTAAGACAACATGGAGTTCATTTCTGAGTAAACGGTTTACAAAGAGTTCCCAATGACTTACATTCTGTATTTCATCGAGCAGAAGGTGCGTGAATTCACCATAAACATCATAAAGCGCTTCGAGCAGATGATCGAGATCTTTCGGTTCAACCCCGGCAAATCGTTCATCATCGAAATTAACATAGGCATAATTTACTCCTGCCAATGCCCGGTGAGCCAGGGTAGATTTTCCCGAGCGTCTTACCCCAGTGATGATTTGCGCCATTTTGCTTTGAATATTCAGCGCTTTTTCCTGTTCACGCGGCACCCAACCTGTCCGGGAATATACAACCCGTTCGTCACGCTGTTCCGCCACAAGTTGCCTGAAGTTTGTCTCCATAAACGGATCAATTTGCCGGAGCAAATATACAAATTAATCTCAGTATAATGAGATTAAATGCATTTTTATTCAATGTCTAATGAGAATGTGTCCGGAAAAAATGAACTGGAAGATTTTCGGAAGCGCCTGGCCTCGTTGAAGTGCAAAGGGTGATACATACAATGAACAATGAACAATGAACAATGAACAATGAACAATGAACAATAAATATTCCTAATTCCTCATTTCTAATTCCTCATTCCAATGCGGAAGTAGTTGGCCCAGATGACCCATTCTGCAAAAATAACTACATAGAAGAAGGGGCGAAGGATCCAGTCGTGGGAAAAATGCCAGTACTGTGGCCAGTGGACGATAATGATGCTGAGCATGATGATCCTGAAGATGTTAACACCGTGCATGATGATGATGGATGCCGGGATATACCAGAGTTTGTGTTTCCAGGGACCAGGAAAAAGGAGAAAGAGGACCGCGATCTGAAAGAACTGCTTGAGGCCGGAACAGGATTCGTTGACGAAA
>JALNWG010000053.1 GCA_023231005.1 Bacteroidales bacterium
GCTTTTGAGTTTTCAGAGGGTTTGTTTTGCGCCCATGCAGGGAGGCATAGCAGGACCATAATCATCAGGATGGTAAATTTTCTCATAAATAGATTAATTGGGAATGAATGATCTTTTCCTTTTCTAAAGGTGCAAAATTAACCATTAACAGAAATATTTGTCCATTTTGAGAATTGGCAGTAAGCCTTTTTTTTGTACTATGTTTGAAAAATGATACAAATTATTTTCAGTATGTCATAGTTAAAATTCTTTCAATTACCCATAAAAGTCGGAATATTGTAAATAAAAAATGGGAAGATGAAGGACGATGGGCAGGAGAAGATTTAGAAAAAGGCAACCAATCTGTGGCTAAAAAAATTTGAACTAATGGAATAACAGACGTAGCTTTGCTCAAAAAAGGAATTACTGTTTACGAGATGATCCGGCACCTCCATATTGGTTCCTGATCGTTGGACACTGACAAGTAGAAAAAAGGAAATATAACATGGCAGACCTTACCATAAATTTTGCCGGGATAAAATCCTCAAATCCATTTTGGCTGGCTTCGGGGCCACCCTCAAATTCAGGGTATCAGGTAATGAAAGCATTCGATGCCGGATGGGGTGGCGCTGTTTGGAAAACAATGGGAATCCCGACCATTAATGTGTCGAGCAGATACGGTGGTGTTAATTATCGCAAAGCACAGATGGTTGGCATGACCAATATTGAACTGATTTCAGATCGACGGGTATCCGATAATTTAAGAGAAATTGAAGCGGTAAAAAAACATTTCCCCGATCATGCCATCATTGCATCTTTAATGGTTCAAACCCAGGCCGAATGGCATCAAATCGTAAAAGATGCTGAAAATGCAGGGGTCGACGGGATCGAATTAAACTTCAGTTGCCCTCATGGGATGTGTGAACGAAGTATGGGGTCTGCCATTGGACAAAATCCCAAACTTGTTGAATTGATCACACGCTGGGTTATGGAAGTGGCAAAAGTCCCCGTTCTGGTAAAACTCACACCCAATATTTCCGATATTACAGAGCCGGCTAAAGCAGCTAAAAGAGGGGGTGCAAATGCCATCGCACTCATCAACACCATTCAAAGTATTGCCGGGGTCGACATTGATCATTTTGTTCCCTATCCTGTTGTTGGATCATTGAGTACCAATGGAGGATATTCCGGCCCCGCCATAAAACCCATCGCGTTAAACATGGTAAAAAACTGTGCACTGGACCCCCATGTCGGAATCCCTATTTCGGGAATGGGCGGCATTGAAACTTGGAGAGATGCCGTGGAGTTCTTACTTTTAGGAGCAGGATCGGTACAGGTTTGTACCGCAGTAATGCATTATGGTTATGGAATCATCAAAAACTTGATTTCCGGATTGGAACAATACATGGATGACAAAGGATTTAAATGTATTGAGGAAATAACCGGGAAAGCCCTGCCTAATGTTACCGATTGGGAAAACCTGGATATGAATTACCAGGTTGTTGCAACCATCAACAGGGAAAAGTGCATCGGTTGTAAATCCTGTTTTACCGCCTGTGAAGACGGAGCATACCAGGCCATTGCACTGCCGGAAAATGCTACCGATCGGATACCTCAGATCCTGGAAGAGCGCTGTGTGGGTTGTAACCTGTGTTCTTTGGTCTGTCCTGTTGATCATTGCATCACCATGGTAAAAAAAGATATCGGGACCGGGATGGAAACCTGGAAACAAAAAACCGCAAAAGGAAATATTCCATCTACCTTTGATGATGAATTGGCCGGGGGGTTGAGGCATCCTGCACGACAAAGTAACCCTCTTTTTCCCTGATCATTAACTTTATTAAACATGAAAAATATTCTCATTACTACCGGGAACGGAATGTTCGGTAAAGCATTGGCGGAAGAACTTTTGAAAATGGATGTTCAGGTTCGAATCATGGTGCGTGATAAAAACAAATGCAACATTCATCATGCGAATGCAGAAATTGTAACCGGCGATATGGACAAACCGGAAACGCTGATTCCTGTTCTGAAAGGTATTGATTCCGTTTTTCTGTCCTCCCCTATGGATGCAAAGATTGCAGAACGGGAAAGAAATATGATCGCTGCATCAAAAGAATGTGGTGTTCAGCAGATAGTAAAAATATTTGGTGCGGTAAAACATGAAGGCGACGGGTTGACAAAAGAGCATCAGCAGGCTCTGGATCATCTTAAAAACTCAGGAATCTCCTGGACCCTGATTTCTCCCAACTCGGTAATGGAAACATCACTACTCAAGGGGAGCGCCAGCATTAAATATATGCATTCGATGTATGGCTGTTCGGGAAATGGAAAAGTCGGCCTGGTCGCCTTACAGGATGTGACCCGGGCTACCGCTGTTGTTCTGACATCAGAGGGTCATACCGGGCAGAACTACGAGTTGACAGGCCCTGAATCGCTCGACATGACCGCTGTGGCAGCTTGTTTTTCCAAAGTACTGGGTTGCAAAATCCAATACATCGACCTGGGGGAGGAAGGGTTTACGAAAATGCTTATGAAATTCGATAAAACCACAACTCCGGAAAAACTCGAATTCGAAGTTTTGTGTCATCTCCGTGCCTGGAGGAAAGGCCAGGCCGACCTGGTTACCGACACCTTTAAGCAATTAACAGGATTGGCCCCAACCAGTCTGGAAAGTTTTATCAAAGTCCATAAAGAATCTTTTACCAAGGGGATGGTACCAGGATTTATCAGTTGGTTTATGCGAAAAATGGTATAACTGTTGATGAAACCAATTTTTATGAAGAGGACCATTGGAATTATTGCTCCATTAATCGATACGCATCAATACCATGTTGACTTCAACCTTCGACTTAGTGTGAACAATAGGGAATTAACCCTTGCCGCATTGTATGAATTTGCCAGTAAGGGTTTTAAAACCGAGAGTGTTTCCCGGGGTATTGATCATGAAGAAGACATCCCGGCAGCCGGATTCTACCTTGAAGGGTTGCTTCATCAACATGGCTATGATGTTATTCTGACGAATAAATACGGTGCAGAAACGCTTAAAGCCCTTGCCAAGAAAGATCCTTTTGCTGTCTGTGTTTCTACCACAATGATCGTTACAACGGATTCCCTTCTGGAATTGTTTTCATCAATCCGAAGCGCCATGCCCGATACTGTGATCATCGCCGGAGGAGTTTTCTTATGGAAAAATTATCTGCTGTACCTCAATCATCTTGGTTCACCGCAAGAATACCCGCTTCAATCCCCGATGTTTTTCCATCCTGACCATTCCGGGATGGATGCAGATATTCTGGTAGTATCCCCGCATGGGAAATCCGCCCTCCTGGAAGTTCTGGCATCGCTCGAAAAAGGAAGGAACACCTCATTTGAGCATATCCCGAACCTTGCTTTACCTTTTGGCAAAGATTTTATCTTTACCAAAAGAGAAGAGGAGGTGGTAGATTATAATACAGACTATACCCGGTGGGATATGATCAATGAAATCCCTACGAAAATTCCGATCCGGACATCCATTGGTTGTCCTTACCGTTGCCGTTTCTGCGACTTTTGTCAGCTTTTTCCCAATATTTTTCTGCGTTCCAAAAAAAGCCTTTCCCAGGAATTGAAATTAGTTAAAGAAAGGTTGCAACAAAACCCGGCCATCGTCCATGTTTCTGATGATAATGTATTTATCAATAAGAAACGGCTGGAGGATGTATGCACCGCTATTTCTGAATCAGGGATGAGAAAATGGATTGGTTTCATGCGGGCAAAGGAATATACCGACAAGGAAATGGCTTTGTTGGAACAATCCGGCCTGATGATGGGAATTATCGGTGTTGAATCGGGTGATCCAGGACAATTAAAGCGGATGAACAAACATCAGAAGATTGAAAACGTGAAAAGAGGGGTGGAACAACTCGATGCCCATGGAATCAGCGCCCTGATGACTTTTGTTGTAGGCTTCCCGGGCGAAAATCAGCAAACCCTCAGCAATACCGCCAATTTTCTGAACAGCCTTTCACTTTCAAATTTATTGTCGAATTATCAGTTATATCCGCTCAATATCCAGCCCCTGAGTGAGCTGGCCAGTCTTTCGATTAGGAAAACATGGAAACTGGAAGGATCCATGGATAAATGGTCACATTATACGATGAATTCGGAAGATACAATCCGGGCAAGCTATGAATTATTCAGGAAAGTGTCCGCTGTTCCCTATCACTATTCTGAAGAAAGTAACTTTTTTAACCGGGCGAAATTCACCTTCTCAACCAGGAAAGCATTATTCCAACTACGGCAACAACTTACCGTCAATTTGATTGAAAACGCACCCTGGGAACACATTGAATCCATTCTGAGGAGCATGGCTCAATATATGGGAATATCTGCAGAATCTATCGGAAAATCACTAAAAGATAAGATTTCAGTACACTCCATCCAGTAATCATCAATCCGCTCGGATCAGTTCCCAATATTGATGCTTTCCTCTGCCAACAGAGTATGGGTATAATCGGGGTTCGGGTTCCCGTTACCGCTGTTGAGATTATACTGATATAACGATACAACATCCAGGTCCGATCCGGTCCATTTTCCCGGCCAGATCATAAGGTAAGTTCGTACCGCCTTGGAGCTCAGTTCTCCATTTACCCAGGATCCGCTATTCGCGTAAATTCCCTGGTAATTTTTTCCTGAAGGATACACTTTTATCTCCGGGTTATGGGTATGCCCAAAGGCAACTATTTTGTATTTTTTGGGTGCCACACTCGACATATATTCATAGGAAGCAGCAAAAAACATATCCATGTTCCCGTCTAAGATGGCCATTACAACGGGCATCTGAACCGGTACGGCATTTTGTGTCTGGGTTGCCGGCCATTTGTCTTCTATTGATGCCGCATACATATCCCGGATGCCATTGAATGAAAAGCGGTTTGTATAACCATCTATCCCGTTCATCAATATATTCACCGAATCGGGATGTACCGTCATGGCAAATTGTGCTCGGACATATTCGAAGGCCAGTGTCCATGCCAGTTTGAACTCAACAGATCCCTTTGTTGCAAATCCTTCTTTCAGGAGATTTGTATGGTGTTCTTTCAATCCTGCAGCCTGCAACCTGGAAATAAAAAACCCGGGAGGCAGTATATGACCAACATTGACCAGCGGCTGGGGACAGTTAAAGAGATCGTAACGGTGACCATGTTCCATGATCATCTCCTCAACCGGTGAATAATTCCCAAGTCCGGGGACATTCCCCTGCCAAACGACCCCCGGAATAATTTCTTCCAGGATACTTTTGGTCAGAAGCATGTCATGGTTCCCCGGCACATAGATCAGTTGGATGTCGCTGTTTGATGCAATCTCTTTCAATTTATTGATGACGGGAATGTTCACCGGGGAGTTTGCAACCGAAAGGAAGTACTCCCTTGGGCTGTACACACCCGCTGCACTATCGAAAGGAGAACTCCGGTAAGGAATTACCCATCCGTCGAACAAGTCGCCCAGGATGACCAGTTGCCGGACCTGCTGACCGGTGATGACATAATCAAGCAAATCGATCAGGGCAGCCTGATTTTTACTGAACCAGCAATAATTTTCTGTTACCGCCCTGTATTCACCCAGGTGAATATCGCTGATGCAAAGAATGGCATTACGGGTTGTAGAGGAACTCGCCCCCAGCGTAAGGGTCAGGGTACTGCTTCTGAACTCAAGGGTACATGCAGACGGGAAGGAGGTTCCCGAAGTGGATCGCAGCCCCGTTCCGATGTTAATTAAATATCTCCATCCTTCTTTCAGCGTAAAGCCAGGCTGAAACATTAAAACGATTTTCCTGTCGATTGTGATCAGGGTATAGGTCGTATCGAGATTCCCGGATTTATCCGAAAAAGAGAAATTTCCACGGATGGTGGAGGAATCAATGGGCTGATTAAATTCCAGCTCAATAGCCCGTTCATTCGTGCGGAGCGAATAATACAATTCGTTTTGCAACGTAAGTTTCGGGAGGCTTACCGTCAGATAAACAGGTTCATCTATCGTTTCTTTCTTTTTGCAGGATTGCTGAAAAAGGCCTATTACAATAGCCGTCAGGATAAGCAAAGATGCAATAATCCGTGAATTTTTCATAGGTAGATTAGGAAATAAAATTATTTAGTCAGTTTGATGTTGACAGAAATCGCTTGCCTGAAAGGTACTGCCACCGCCGTAGCCCTGATAGGTAACTTTCAGCATCCCGTTTTTCACTGTTCCGGAGGCCGATATCGCAATTTTCGTACCGGTAATAACAGAAATTGTGTCTGCCCATGGAAGTGAGGGGTTCTGAATGGTAATCATTCCCGAATTTGTAGCATAGCTCAGCGAACTGATCACCCCGTCGCCAGTTTGGGTTGCTGTGTAGATGATTGTCATCGCCACTGCAGATTGGTTCTCCGGGGCGGATAAATTGCAGGTGATCTCTTGAGCGGTTTTTTTACATCCGAACAAACCGATCAGAGCTGCCGATAAGAAAAAAGTGAAAATGAGATGTTTTTTCATGGGTGATGATTAAGTACAATTTAAAGACAAATAAACCGAATGCTTGGTTGCATGGAACAGAATGGCTCGTCGCATTTTTTTGTAAATTTAAGATCTTCTTTTGATTTTACCAAAGACGAGATCGCTACTGCATAAACGCATTCAATCGTCTCCAGAAATCAGCTTTTTCAGCAATTGTCATCATGTAATCGAGGCGACCCAATGATTGCTGAAGATTAAAATAATTTTTAACGAGGGTGTTGAAAGAGGTATTTTTCGACATGCTGGTGGTCAGATTTTGTTGCTGGGCATCCAGAACATCCAGGATGCTTTTATTTCCAAGCAGATATTGATTATTTACGATTTGAAAGTTTTTAATTGCAGATTCTTCCGCAATTCTCATCTGTTTTAAATCATAATAGGCCGAAACCAAGGCAGCAATGTTCGACAGAATGGACGACTCCAGTTTGTCTTTTCCGGATTGTTGTTCACTTTTCAGTTGAGCCAACGTCAATCTGGCTTTCTGAGCAAGGGCATTGTTTTTTAGACCCGTGAATAAAGGGATATCGATCTTCGCTCCCACCGACCATGAATAATTTGTAAGACCACCGGGGATGCCCTCTGATATTTCATACGGAGCCTGGTATAACACGTTGCCGTAATTTCCAAAAGCAGTGGCCGTAGGAATGTAGCGAGAGACGCTGCTGGACCGGTAAATACGTTGTTGAGCTTCAATCAGGTATTGATATTGCCGAAGAGCCGGAGAGTTGTCCATGCCTTCCTTTACTAAAAACTGGCTGAATTTCTGCAGGCGAACGGGATCATTAAATATCCCAAAGAAGGATGAATCGGCGATCAACAAGCCTGATTTTTCCATTCTGAATTCGCCC
>JALNWG010000054.1 GCA_023231005.1 Bacteroidales bacterium
AAAAAATACCTGTCGATGCAGCTCTTTTGAGCAAATAAACAGTTTGTAAACAGCATGAATGCCATGCACAAACAAGTTGAAGTTTTCATCCGCATAATTTTAAGTGAATAATCACCAAAATAAGGGAATGAGGTTCGTATAATTAAATTATTGTTGCAGGATCGCTGATTGATATTGCACAGTTGCCAGAATTGGGGTCCAGGCCGTTCGATGGGAAAATGAATCCACGCTTTACTTGTTGTGAAAACATCGACATGGTTTTTACTGGTATCCAAGCGTCGAATCATGGGACTAAAAATTTGATTTCCAATGACAACTGATGATGGAGCGGCATTGAATAGTAATCTTTCATCAGCGATAAAACAACATTACTAATCAGGATCTAATTGATTATCTTTACAGAGAAGTATTGATCAACCATAATTTGAAGTAGTATGAGATACAGTATCCGGATTGCTCAGCTTATTATTTTTGCCGTTCTGTTTTTTGCGGCAACATGTGGATTACATGCCGAAACCCATGTTTTCCATCTCACCCAAGCAGTGGGAAGCAATATTGAAGAGATGACCATCACGGTCACCGGGATTTCCTGGATATACCCAAAGTGTCCCGATGGCCCTACATCTGGAGAAAAACAGTATTACAAGTACCGCAGGGACCGTAGATTAATGGATTTCACCATTCAGGTTCATTGCCAGATTTTGGGAGGAGGATGTCATACTGGGAGCTATGACTACGGGGAGTTTCAGATCCAGTCAAAACAAGTGGTTGCTTTCACCGGACAGCCAAATTGCTATCCTTACCCGATGGTGATAACTTCACCGCTATTATACGATGTTATGGATCAAAACACAGGCACAATAGATTATGAATATCATTATGTTGGGGAAAACACCATCTTTCTTCAGGTTGATCTTATTCTCAGGGACATTGCTGCCTGTCCTCCGAACACACAGGGAAACGTCATGTTCGAGCTTACTCTCGAGCCGGAGTACATGCCTGAAGAAGCCTTACTTACAGCCCAGAACAATCCTGATCCGGATCGCCCCGACCAGGTTTACTGGGAAGATAAGAATTGTAAAAGTTGTTCTAAAAAGGGTCTCCCTTCATACCGCATCAATTCGACTACCTTTCTGCCTTCCTTTACCGATATCGATCAAAGTTACCATGATCATGGTAATGAAGTGAAATTCGAACGGTATTTTCCAACCCCGGTTTCACCATTCAATTTTCTAAGACCTGATTTCCCTGCATTTGGAAAGGGGTGGGGACTTGAATATGAAACCGGCTTATACATTGGTACTAATAACCCTTTTGGCAGCTTCACCCCTGACTTCGCAATCTGGTTGCATCCCGACGGAAAAGAGGAACAGTTCAGTAAAAAGAACACAGTATTTTTGCCCGACCAGAAGCATTATCGTGACTCCCTCTTTTATGCAGACTCTACCGATACGTTCATCTTGCATGAGTTTAAAACGGCCCGCAACCTGTATTTCAGGAAAGCTCACTTTTTCCTGCCATACAATGAACTGTGGTATCATCTCGTGAAAATTGTTGACCAGGCAGGTATTACTGTGGTTGACATAGAACATGATACGAATGATCTCATAACGAGAGTCACTGATGGTTCTGGCCGGCAAACGCTGTTTTCGTATAATTTGAAAAAACTTTGCAATAAAGTGACCGTTCCCGATGGCCGGTCGTGGACGTTCAATTACAATGACTCTCTCCAGATGACTGGCGGGACTGACTTGCTTGGAAATGTCATCGTCTATACTTATGATCCCCAGGGATATATTTCGTCAATGAAAGTCAACGATGCAATCGCCAGCTTCACTTATCAGTTTGCAGGGTATCTTGGCAGCATGCCTGCCATTCAGAGCATTACGAACCTCGATGGCAAAACAACAACCTTTACCTTGAATTCAATGAACGGGACCCTCACCTCACAGGATCCAGACGGATCATATAATGGTAAAGTTTATATGATGAATGCATTAACGGGCAGTAATGTTGTTGTGATTGACGGCGGATTGACGACCACGAAAGAATACAATGCCGATAGGCTTCCGTTGAAAATTACCAATGGGTTGGGGGGATTCCGGGTTTTCGAGTATGATTCATTGAACAACGTTGTCAAATATACCAGTGAGGATGGAATACCCTATCGTTTTACATATAATAAATCGGGGAGTGTAGCTTCATTTACCGATGCCTATGACAGGGCAAACCTGTATTATTACGATAGCAAGGGGTTTCTGGTTCATGTAAAAAAGCATGATAATACCGATAGGTATTATACATACAATGAAGCCGGACAAAGAACAAGTTATACAAATGCATTAGGACAAGCCGAACACTTTTATTATGACCAGACCGGGAAAATGAACAAATATGAAGATGCTTTGGGGCGTGTTCATGAATATTTCCATGATCCTCTGACTACCCTTTTAACCAGTGAAAAAGACCCGATGGGCAGGATTAAGACTTATACCTATGATAATCTCGACAGGCTTACGAAAACCACATTTGAAGACGGAAGCACGAATGAACTTTATTATGATTGTTGTGCTCAAACTGGATTCCGTAATGAATTAGGCAATCTTGCGGTGTATCCCAGGGATCCAGTCCTTGGGATGACGCGGTTCACCGACATGAAAGGTAACAGCAGTACACTGAATTACAACGCCAACGGCCTGCTTTCGGAGATAACCTTCCCTCCGGTTTCTGGCAAAACGTCAATAAACACATATAGTTATACTCCTTTCCGAAAAATTTCGGCCCTTACCGATGAGAATGGAAAATCGACTTTTCTAAGCTACGATGCCGCAGGTAATTTAAGCCTTTTTAAGGATGAGAACGGAAATGAAACCATATTTACCCGTTCGGTTGGCGGACGTATCGAAAATATTACCATGCCGGGCCAGTTATACGGGGTCACACGGAAGTATGATGCGGTTGGATTTGTTTCAGGGTTTTTTAATGCAAGGCAGGATTATTCTGAGATCATTCGCAATGAATCGGAGCAGATCGTGAGTGTGTCTTCTGAAAATGTCAACTCACAATATGTGTATGATGCTGCCGGAAGAGTCAGCGCATATTCCGGAAAGAAAGGCTTGGTGCAACTGACGCGAAATGCAGTGGGGAAGGTGGTTTCACAGGAATGGCCTGGAACCGGGGCCTCAACGGTGGTATATGACAACAATGATGAAATCACAGAATACACTTACCCCGAGGGAGCCCTGTCGGTGAAATACCAGCGTGATAACAGGAATAGGATAACAGCAGTAATTATAAATAATAATGAGACAATACGGTATACCCTGGATGTGACTGGAAACATTACAGAAATTAACCTTCCGAACCAGGTATTGACTACTATTGGATACGATGATAACGGCCAAATATCAACGATTAACCACAAGCGTGGAGGGATTACATTCATTGGATTCGAGTTTGTAAGGGATTCCTGGGGAAACATCACCAGTGAAACCCGTATCATGCCCAATGGCACTGGATGCACAATCATCCCTGCCGATACCGGTGGTTTTTATCAGGAAGGAAACCAGATTACAAACTGGCAGAACAACACTTATGTGAGTGATGCCGATGGGAACCTGGTTTCAAGTTCAGGAATACAGAACTTCACACTGACACATAACAGCATTAATTTATTGACCTCCGTTAATTCTGGTGGTACTACCACCAATTTCTATTATGATACAAGGGGATATGTTGATGCTAAAAGCAATGGATCTGAAAGTTATGAATGTCTGTATGATCATCTCGGGAGAATGATCCTTCGAAAAGATAGTGTTTCGGGGTATACCGATTATTTTATTTACGACGACCACAGACTGATTGCAATGCTTAACTCTGGCGGTACGTATTATTATCTATACAACCAGGTCGGTTCAACCTTTGGATTGGTTGATGCCGTCGGGAACCTCGTGAATGTATATAATTACAATCCGTGGGGAAAGATCACCTATCAGCAAGAGACGGTTCCCCAGCCGTTTAAGTTCTGTGGCGCATTGGGCGTAAGGGAAGAGCTTCCCGATTTTTACTGCATGAAGCACCGGTTCTACAATGCATATCTCGGCAGGTTTCTTGAGGTCGACCCCCTGGGATATAGCGGAAGCAGCAATCTCTATACTTATGCCGACAATAATCCTTCCCGTTTTGTCGACCCGAAAGGACTTTTCAAAACTGATTTCTATGTGTCCAACAATGCTAAATATCCTCCGGCACCAGTGGATCCACATCAGGTTGTCAAGACTCTCGATATGATCGCTACTATTTGCGATGTTGCATCCAATTTCATTCCCGGAGCCGGGATCGGGCCGATTTTTGCTGATTGGTGGGATGGAACTGAAAAAAGCGGAGTTAAAACTGCTCAGGATATTGCCGTTTCGTACTTCACTGATGTATTCTTTGGATCTTTTTCAGAAGGACATGCCGGGGCTAAATATCTTGAAGGACAAATTGAAAAACACGGTGTGGATGTTATCGAAAACGTAAAAATAATCATTGGAGGGCTGGACAACGCTAAAAATGTTAAAGGAGTAGGCGATGCTCTTATGGGGCCTTCCGATGGCTCCACAAGTCCCGCAAATGCAGGAAACAACTCCATGGATTTTGATTACGGTGGCGTTAAAGGCGGGACCGTTATTCTTGAATAATTGGTATTCAATTCATAATAAAAGTGTACAAAATGAGAACGATAATTTATTTTTTCATACTCCTGATCAATATATGGAGCGCAACTCTTTCAGCCCAGGTTATTTCATTAATTGACTATACCTACAGTCCAAGAGGACAGATCAACTCGATTTCTGAGAACGGCATTTCCCTCACATACTATTACGATGCAGCAGGTAACAGGATCACCCATTCACAAACATTGGGTGTCTTTCATCCGCAACACGAAAAACAGCAACTCATTATCTATCCAAATCCTGTTAAAAGCAGGATTAAGATTGAATTTGAACTCCTTCAGCCAGAGCAGGCAATGGTTTATGTTTTTTCTGTCAGGGGAGAACAACTCATAGCCATAGGGTATAAAGCAAACCAGTCAGGAAAGCAGAGTTATGAGATGGATGTGACTGACCTTACCTGCGGATTGTATTCTGTAAGGATCGTTTCAAATTCATTTACTGGAACTTCGAAGCTTATCAAAATCGACTGACCTTGACGCAGCAACATGATTACCCCAAACACCCTTGGCTCCATCATAAACAGCTCCGGTTTTCTGGAGCTACCGCCCTTTGAAAAATTATAGGTAATTTAGCTTATGAAAATTCCTGATTATGTAACAACGAGGTAATGGAACCGGCGTTAAATGGAGATGTTCATTTGGTTGACGACGTTGAATCAATAAACGAATAGTTATGACACGGCAACAAGCAGAAATACAATAGCAAAAAGTATTTCTTCAGCCCGGATGCACCTGCTTTAAACCTTTCAACATTTCAAACATTGAGAAATGCACAAAATCAGGAGTTGGAAAGGATGCTGGAATATACTGACATTACTTCGTGCCGTATGCAGTATTTATGTAATTACCTTGGCGATGTAAAACAGACATCTTGCGGTATTTGTGATAATGATACGAAGCAACATTTGAACGTAGTAAACAGCGAAGTAATGGTTCAAAAACTTCTGGAGTTCAGGGAAACATTTTTTCCTGTTTTGGAAGTAGAAACCCAGCGTAGTAATATCATTAACGGTGTGGCTGCTTCATATTACGGTGTTTCTAATGTTGGTACTGCTTTGCGACATTCCAAATACGAAGGTGGGGGGGATTTTCCCGATTGGCTTTTGCGTTTAACGTTAAAAGCATATAGAAAATACTACGGAGACCCAAAGATAGATTTGATTGTATATGTGCCGCCGACCGAATCAGGAGATTTGGTGAAAAATTTTGCAGAGAAAGTATCTTCGGCCCTGAAAATTCCGATTTCTCATAAACTGATTAAAACATCACCAACTGCGCCACAGAAGGAATTTCAAAGTGGTATTTCAAAGAAAGATAATGTGCATGGAAAATTTATATATCAAAATCCCGGGGAAATTGTTGGAAAAAGTATTTTATTAGTAGATGACATTTTCGATAGTGGGTATACTATCAAGGAAATAGGTCAATATTTGACAAACGTTGGCGTAATACGTATTGCTCCTTTAGTAATTGCAAGAACCGTTGGAGGTGATATTTAAAAATATTGAAAAATGAACGAATACATTGACAAAACATATTGGATTGCGGTAGCTCATTTACCCAAGTGGAATACAGAAAGGACCAATCGCTTTATCATTCAGATAATCCATAAAAATAAAATGTCGTGGGCTGATTTTTTTGAACTGGATAAAAAGGGATGGAAGGAATTATTTGCTTTTACCTCAAGGAATTCTCACGTTCCAGTCTGGTTTTAAAAAGTATTACGGCCCCATAGTAAATGGGGATGTTTTGGTATTAAGCACATTTTTTCCAAAAGCAGGTTGGGATGTTGGATTGGCAATGGCAAGAAATGCTTACATATATGGATTGGCAAAGGAAATATACGTCGCAGAATCAGACAGTAAAGGCGGAACCTGGGAAGGTGCCATGGATGGATTGAAACGACAACGCAAAATCTATGTCAGATATCCTGAATCAAAGGAGAAAAACGCCAATTTAAAATTGATTGAATTAGGTGCATTGTCTGTAAACATGGATGGAAAAATTGTAGGTCCAAAAGAGATGTCTTCAACAGAATTATTTGAACCAATCGCTAAGAGTGTAGTAAACGAGCCTCCATCAATGTATGAAGACAGTAAACGTAATTTTGAAAAAGATATACTTGAATTATTAGACAAAGGCACATACATAACTAAAGAAATTTTACTGGCGTTGAAATTAGATTGGAATTGTAGAAAACTGACAAATTTTTTAAAGAAGAATCCCAATATACAAGCAGTAGCCGGAAAGCCGGCAAAGTTCACCCGAAATGATATGATATCGCCTTCATTATTTGGGTAACTGGGAATGCTCAGAAGATAATTTAATAGAACAAACAGCGATTGGTTTATCTTTCAACCTGTTGGGCTGGGATACTCTATTGGCCTACAACAAAGAAGGCTTTGGTGAAGGTAGCGCTTTGGGCAGACTTGTTCAGTTTGTCCGTGGCCATATGACCAGCTATATATCCACTCGAACCGGTTTCATAAATAAAGCTACCTGAATAATCTGTTGTGTTCTGAACAACGTTGTCCTTCATAATCTTCTTACAAAGTTTGTTGCCAATGGCATCGTAAAGATATAGAATTTTATTTCCCCCGGCCATGAAATGC
>JALNWG010000055.1 GCA_023231005.1 Bacteroidales bacterium
GGTAGTGTTATAACTTAAATTATCCGATATGAAAATCCCCTGTACTTATTTTTGGATGGCCGTGCTGATCTTTAGCACGATGACGTTGTCTGCTCAAACATTCAAAATGGATTCCATTATTCCGCAAAATGCGATTGGCAGGTCGGTGTTATTTGCGAAAGATATCGTGCTCGATGACCAGCCGGATTATGATCAGGAAAATGCAGTTGTGACTTCTATGATGATGGGACAAAAAATCGGACAAATCACCAACCGGGATTTTGTGACCGGGAAACATCTTGTGACTTTGGCCGTAAATAAATACTGGTATTCAACGAAGTTTTACGGGGATGGTTTTCGTGTTAAAGGATTCAAATAACAAATACCATTCAAGTTATTTTTTTCCTTCAGTATATCCTTCAAATAGCAAATCAGGTAAAACTTCATCTATTAATAATAATTATCTAAAACATGACACAACAATCATTGTTGAAAATAAATATTGTTATAAACCTATAATTACTTTTCCTGATATCGGATTGACAATGGGAAATTATGATTTATTACTGTTGTACAATGTAATAGAAAAGGATATCCCTATTCATATTGAAAAATCAAAATCCCAATTTGACATAGATTTTGTTGGCTTTGTTAAATCCAATACCATTCAGGTTAAGATTTATTAGCCAATAATATGTTGATAACATAAAAAATGTGAGAGACTGTTTAAATTTGTTTACTATGAACTCCTTGAAAAAGCATCACGCAACTTCTCTCTACTCTCTTTTAGACATTAATTCCATTAAAGTTCCCGCCTGAACCCTGATTCCGGACAAATTTTGTTTTATTTTCTGAACAATACCGATCAGGACATTTGTTGTGATCTGGTTTTGATTTTCCCTCATCAGTCGTATCCCAGATTGCAACGCTTCCCTGTAGTCCAACGAAAGTCTCTGTCCGACATGTAATTTTCTTCATGTCGGATAATCTATCTATGTTCGACATGTAAAACAACTGTGATATTTGTACATGTAAGGAGTGATTGCTGTTATATGAGAAGCCAGTTTTGACCGGCAGAGATCAATTATATACCGACCGACCATCAGGGTTCGTACAATTATATTACAGATAATGAAGGAAATAATATAGTTGAAGAGCTCAATTTTGATGCCTGGGGGAGAAGACGTAACCTTAGCGACTGGACCTATCCCAATGTATCGTCCACCTGCATTTTCAATCGGGGATTTACGAGGCATGAACATCTTGACCTGTTCGGATTAATAAACATGAACGGCAGGGTGAATGATCCAATCGTTGGCAGGTTTTTAAGTGTGGATGCCTTTGTACAGACACCTGATTTTACACAGAGCTTCAATAGGTATTCCTATTGTATGAATAACCCGCTGAAATATACGGATCCTACTGCTGAATTTGGTATAACACTAGCCAATTGCTATTGGGGCAGTCATAAATTGCACAATTCAAGCATTGTCAGGAAATATTAATAGTGAAGGTGATTTCTTATTAGCAACTTGCATTGGAGCAGTAGCAGGAGCGGTAGGTAATGTTGCAGGACAGGCAGTTGCGCAGGCTATAGGAATTGCACTACTTTTGGAGGTTCCGTGGCAAATGGTGTATAATCAGGACTAATTGGTGGAGTATTTGGAGCCTTAGGAGGTGGATTAATTGGTGGTATTTCTGGTGGAATTCAATTTCTAAGGCAAATTTCTATTTTTCAGAAGGGTTGCAACAATCTTGGTGTTAATGGAAAGGATCCTGTACCTCCGACTGATCAGTTTCTACATGAGGCACTGCCAAACGGCCGATGAATGGTTACGGCGCAGGCTTCGCATGTGTTACTGAAAACAATGGAAGAAAATCGGTACAAAGCATGATAATCTTGTTCGATTAGGAATTCTTAATTTCAAAGCATGGGAGTTTGCTAGTACGAGAAAAGGCTACTGATGCACAGCCAATAGCTCTATACTGAATTGTTCATTAACCATGAACTACTTCCGTAATCACAGTCTTAGATGTCTTTCCAATGTTTACTCTTTTTCCTCGTCTTTACGAATCGCCGTATGCCGAACGGCACGTACGATGGTGTGAGAGGGAGTGAGGGAATTAATCCCTCACTCCCTACTCGATTATCCGACTATAAGTAATTATATTAGATTAATGAAACCATATTGCAATTATATAAGAACGCTAACAACCTTGCAAAAGTAAATTGATGATAAATATATATGCCTTACGTAAAAGATATAGAATATAATGTTATTATAACATTTTTTTAATTTTTTCTTGACTTTCACTGTTTTGAGTTTTAAATTTGTTCCATGTTTAGGATTAAAGAATACGATTCATCCTTAAAACTTTAGACATAAACTCACTTTGTTATGACCGCATATCGCTTTCGCAAATGGCAATTCATCGCACTGTTCCTTTTTGTCTTGTTCCTAAAAGTTACCCCAGTTTGCAATGCACAAAGTGATGATGCAAATGAGGAACAGCTCATAGAATTCAGTTTTAATACCAATAGCTTCAATAAGATTTTTCCTTTTGACCAGATTTTTATAGTCCGGGTAAAAGATATCCCAAAAAATGTCAGCTCAGTCAAAATTCAGATTTTTGAATATAATCTGGGAAACATTAAATTTAAAAAAGGTTCGATAATCACGCCTGATCAATTGAAGGATTCCAGTATTTTATTACAAACCGAAGAAACCCCAATATTCAATGATTCATTCGTGGATATTCCTGTTCCGTTTATGTTAAAACCAAACAGGAAATTTATAATTGGTGTTATTGGTAGTCAGGCGAATCCTCTTACAAGGGATGAAAAAGATGAAATAATAACAGCACTGGCCGACAATGAAAACATAATAAACCTTGTGAATTCCATTGGCCAGCAATTTCTTAACAGTAAAGTTCTTGATATAATACCTGCCATTGAGACTGCAAAAACACAATTTTATCAGATTGCCAAACAGTCTGTTTCTCAAATAAACAAGAATTATCGTCTGAAGCCCATTGATAATTCTAAACTCGATGCTTTGGACACATTTATTACAGATTTGGTCAAAATAAAAAATTCCATATTTACTATAAAGAACAGTGAAATAGTCAAAAATAAAAAAAAAGGAAGACAAAAAAATTATTTTAGATCAAATCGATCAATTTGAAAAACAGCTCAGTAAAGTTAATTGGGGTAATTTTAACAATGACAATAAAGAATATAGTACGTTAATAGAGTTAAAAGAATCCTACTTTACTCCGTTAACTAAGTCCTCACCAAGTATTATTATAGCGATAAAACAAATAGGAGATTATTTAAAACAAGTACTGAATGACAGTCCAAAGCCTTCCTGGATTAATACGGTTGCAGCTGCAACTATTGCTGACAGTACCTATAAACTTTCAACCATCAATGCCACTTACAGAGCTGATTTTGTGAAAAATGCGAAACTGTATATAACTCTGGATTTAGGCTGTGCCTATGTGTGGCGTATGGACAGGGTCCTGCCATATACTGGGGTGAATATATACTTTCGCCCTGTTAACAGGAACATTCCCTTACGAACGTATAAAGAATTTTGGGACTATCTTGGTGTAAGAACTTCACTTTTACTCGGAGTGACCTTGTCATCAGTGGAGAAAACCGATGTCCGGAAAGGACTGTTTGGAAATCTTGCTTTAGTTTTGGGAGCAGGTTTCCGGCCTATTCCATTTTTAAAAATAAACGGCGGCTGCATGGTTTATTATTCCTATTCAAGCAATCCGCTGGTTTCCAGGGAACATTATCACACCACCCTCAGCCCTTTTGTTTCCTTATCCATTGATATGGACGTAAAACCACTTTTTGCTGGTATAGGAGAGTCGATTTTTAAATAATTGAGTATTAACAAATAAATGTTAGCGTTATGGGCCTGTTCGTAAATAATTTAACCATGGATCCTTCTACCTTAAAGCAGGGGAAGAATGATGTTACCATAAAATTTTCAGGAGTAGTTGATGACAAAAAGGAAAATCCTGTTAACATAAAACTCACCATTAGCCCTGCTGCCCCTGCTTATTTTTTAATTCCCAGTAATGGGCGGGTTAAAACGATTTCTTTTCCTGATGACCTGGACACAAATTCAAAAGAATGTACCTGGAATGGTGTAATAGAGGTGCCGGATAAACCAACAAAAAGAATACTCTGTGGTTTGCAACTGGATGCAACCGATGTTAAAGGAAAAAATCCATCAAGAGATGATTTTTATTTTTATATTTCACAATAACCACCGATGAAGCCGAAGATCTATTCCCTGCGAAATGTTGCCATAGTCGTCCTGCTCTTAATTGCAGTGCTTGATTCCTGTAAAAAGGAAGATGACGTTTATTCGCTTAATGACCCGGATGGTGTCAAACTGAATTCGATCATTTATTTTTCGAGCCTGAGTGCAACAAGTATAGAGGCAGATGGAGTTTCACAAAGCCTGGTAACCATTCAGATCAATCCTGAAGCTGATCTGGATTCACGACAGATCATTTTATCCGCAACCATGGGGGATTTTTCCAATGGAAGGTCAACCGATACCATTACTGCCAATGCATCAGGCATGGCAACGTTCGCGTTAACCAGTATAAAAACTGGAAGGTCGGAAATCAGAGCTGCTGTTAAATCCTATACTGTTGATACCACGGTGCTTTTTCAGCTTTCCTTACCACAGGATATTCTGTTAACAGCAGATTTGTATATCCTGGATGCAACCCAATATGTGAAAGTCACCACGGTCTTATCGCGTGACCCATTTAAAGGCAAGATTTCTGATCCAGTAAAAGTATTTTATTCGGTGATCCCTGATAACCCACAATTGGAATCTTTGATATGTCCTGCCTTTGATTACAGTGATCAAGGTAAATCCACAATAACAGTTTCCAACCCATTTTTACTTACAGGGGGATTTAAAATAAAAGCAACGACTATGTCGGCAAGCGGAGATTCTCTCAGCCAATCTATCTATATTAAAATTCTATAATATGAAAAACGCAAACAGATTAATTTATTTATTCATTCTAGGAGTAGCAACTTTAGGCTTTGTAGGAATTATTATTTATTCATGCCTAAAAAATGATTTTCTATGGATATGGATGAGTGCATCCTTAGTCGTTTCATTAGCCTCTTTTCTTATTGGAGGATTAATTGGTTTCTTGTTTGGAATTCCCAAATTCAATACTAAGTACACTCCATCTGAGGAACCTGAATATCTTGCAAACACAAGCTTAGAACAAATTTCTGACTGGTTGACAAAAATCATTGTAGGTGTCGGATTGACTCAACTAATTGTCATCCCAAAAAATTTAATGAATCTTTCTGAATATATTGTTGCTGGAATTGTGAGTAAGCATAGTTGCCAAAAATCGCCAGATTGGTATCTGCCTTTGTATAATGCTGGAATTGTGTGTAAGCATAGTTACCTTCCAGAAGATACTACTTTTATTCTTTCTCTAATTTTACTGTTTTTTATTCTCGGATTTTTCTTTGCATTTTTCTATGCTCGATTAGAATTGAATAATAAGTTCGTTAAATCATCTGCATTGATAAAGGCGCAAGATGATCTCATAACAGAGACCGAAAAATTCTCGTCATTAAATGAAATAGTTTCTTTAACAGCAAATGATTTGAGAAATGTAGATGTAATTAAATTGAAGATTGAGGACTTTAAAATAAAGCTCACGTCTTTCCAGAAAGATGTTCTTAGACAATTGCTTTACTCTTCAGATAAAATTTATCGACAACCAACAATTCCCTTTAGACAAAATGAATTTGAAGAATTTGTTGAACTCATTTCTTTAAAGATATTACAAAGAACTCACCCTCTATTAAAGTCATATAAATTAACAGATAACTATTCTCAATTAACCATGAATGATATCCAGTAAATTTGCCCCTCACCCCATTCGGCAATTAGGTGCCTGTATTTTCCTGATGCAGGCATTTTTATGTAAAGAATATCGATGCTATAGTTACAACTGTGTAGAGTAAAACTAAAAAACATCTTCTTTTCTTACTCCTCTTTGTTTCGTCTTTGTACCGCTTTACTATCTGCCTATATTTATCTCTATGTAAAAAAAAATAATTGGTGATAAATAGGACTATACCAATTACTGGTATTCCAATTTTATAATCACCTCTGGAATTTCCTTCGGTTATACGAAAAAAATTAACATAAAGAACAATAATATTTATAAAAATAAGAAATGATACGGCATACATGATGACACCATAGGTGCCAATGTTTATCCCATTGTTTGTCCAAACTAATGAAGAAGGGATAGTTCCATCCCCTTGTCAACATTCACTGGAATTCCAAACCCGGTATTAGATGCTGGTTTTACTAAGGTTCTTTCTAATGAAAATAGTACACAAGTACTATGTGGTAGAAACTGCATAGAATCAGATTTTATGTTTTTAATTTCTTCCGACACTTTAATGGAATACGTTTTTGATGCCCAAGTAATAGAAAATACCTCTCGGGACTCGATAAAAGCAAAATACCTTGTTTTGAAGCGTTATGATTTAAGCCTACAGGATTTAAAGAATGCTGATTGGACAATCACCTATCCATAACAAAATAATTCTGGACACTTGAACAAAAACAAAAATATTCTAAATTTATTAAATTCAAACCTGGAGAATTTTTCGAAGCAAACCTAACAACTGGTTTATAAAGCGTTGATCCAACCAATTCCGGAATACCATCAACCTTAGCTTTTCCAATACTCGGACAAAAATAGAATAAAATAATCCTCTTTTTATTTTTTTTATTGAAATACAGTTATTATTATTGCAGGGTAGTGTTATAACTTAAATTATCCGATATGAAAATCCCCTGTACTTATTTTTGGATGGCCGTGCTGATCTTTAGCA
>JALNWG010000056.1 GCA_023231005.1 Bacteroidales bacterium
CTTGATCTCCTCTTTAAAAAAGCGCTGACTGGTTGACCTGGTTTTTTCGTCGATGCTGTTAATGAAATCTTTCCTGATTTGTTCGATGATGGGGTTCATGTGTTAATATTTTAAATAACATTCGTTGAACGTGGGCACGAAATACCCATGTTGTTTGGAGGTGGGCAAAACTTTTGGAAACCTGCCCTTGTTTGCAAGAATCGGGACACTTCATCATGGACACTATGACCATGTGAATGAACATGATCATCATTTCTTCCAGGAATCGCGACAGTCTGTCGTGATTTATGTCGCGATAGCAATCTGTTTGCAAGTTAATTTTTATTAATTGCGACATAATGTCTTCATTTATGTCGTGATAAATTCATAATAAGTACCAGGACCTGAACCTTTTCTTACAATAAGGCCTGCACTAACCATTTTACCTAAATGTCTTTCAGCTTTCTTTTTATCAAACCCAAAATGATCCTCATATTCCTTTCTTGAAACTTCACCTCTTGTTTTCACAAAATCAAGCCCTGCAATTTCTTCATCGTTTAATTTAGAAAGCACCTCGGTACTATCAAGATTACGAACAGCTTCAGCAGAACGGGGGAAGGTGACGATAAGATCAGGTTCGTTATAAGTTATTATTGGTAAGGGCAGTTCGTACTTATCCCTCATCTCACGATAGGTATCCATTCCAAATTCAGCTTCCTCCATGAGCCCCATCCGGTTAAAAACCAAAGTCAGTTTTTTGTTTCTGCTGTATGACTTAGCAGTAAACTTTTGAAGTTTTTTAAGTGAATTGGGGTAAACAGGCAGTCCGGGACTTTTAACAATAATCTTCTCAGGGTAAATTTCAAGTTGAATCTTTGCACCATCCAATGTATAATCTCTGTGAACGATAGCATTTACAATTGCTTCACGAATAACTACAGGAGGAAAGAAAGGAACTTTCTCTCTGGTAAACGAGGAACGGTCAAAACTTTCCGGAATAACTTTTTTGACCCATGCTTCAACCTGATCAGGAATTAAAACCAGAGCATCGTCAAAACTTTGAACATCATTCTCACCTGTACCGTAATAAACCTTGGCTTTGACAGATGCCTGAGGGTATTTATTACGAGGACTTTTACCAAAAAGCAGGATAGCATTACCGGTTGGGACAAGTTCCTGAGTAGCCTGATTCTTTTCCAGCAAATCACTTTCAAACAACTCCTGATAGAACTCAGGAGATTTATAATCCATTGTTAACCCAGCCCTTTTCAGGTACAATTGAAGTGCTTCGTCAGACAAACTGTCGATATTTGTATTCAAAGCTTGCTGATATAAAAGGCCCGGAGCTTTTGCTTCTTCTTCGATCCTGTGATTCCGCTTCCATAATGCCCAATCATCAAAAGGTTTGTTTAAAATTTTGATTTCTTTTACCAAATCAGAATCAAATTGTTCAACCTCAATCTTGTTTTTCTGAAGGAAAGACACTCCGCCGAAATCATCCTTTAATGCTAAATCTTCTTCTCCAAACCAGACTTTAGCAATCCTGGCATTGGCAATACGTTCAGAGCATGGAATTTTCGGGGCATTACGTGAACCTGGAGAACAAGGTTCAAGCGTGGCAAATAACCAACAACCATCCAAAGGACGATGCCTGTTTTTCTTATCCATTAAAATATATTCAGCATGATCTCCCTCCCGAAGTTCACCTCTATGAGCCACTTCGACCTCCCCATCGGGAAAAACCAATACAGCACCAACCATTGGGCTGGGATGATCGTCACGTACTTCTTGTTTAGATTGTTTCATGGCTTCAATTGCCATTAACATGTAATCGCGTGGATCTTTTCTTTTTGATTCAGCCATGCTTTTTAATTTTATTGATTCAGCATTTTACTGATTATTCCGGTGATTCAGCGCCACCTAAAAGTGGGCGGATTTGTTAAACAATATTAGTCATTTTTTTGTTTGTTTTTCTTTCTTAAAGATTCTCCTTTCAAATCGAAACGATGGGCATTACCTGACAATCTGTCCATTATCGCATCGGCAATCGTGTTTTCACCAATATATTGATCCCTAACCTGGAAAATATACGTATTATGTCACTCATAGGTGATTCCCAGTTTTTCCATCAGTCGACTAGATGTCTTGGTGATTTCATTGAAGCGCCACTCTCCGTTGATCCTGATCTTCTTCAGGTCGGTCAATAGCTGAACATAATCGTTGACGGAGTATTGTTTAAGCAGTCCTTTGGCTTTAAGTTCAGAATACAGCTGTTGGTACCATTGCAGGGTAATGTGATTGATGAACATCCACCCCTCAAGGGTTTGCTCGTTTTGCATGTAGATGTGATCAGCTTCCAATACATTTTTCATACCGTCAAACAGGACCTCTATTGTCATTCTGGACTTGTAGCTTTGATATATATCTTCAGCCGTTTTACTGGTTAAGTTGGTCAACATCGTCAGGGTGCCAAAAGCATTTCTGCGCTCGTGGTATTGCTGGATGGAATGCCCTTCAGGATGGGTTGCAATTCGAATAAGATAATCTTGCTCTTCCTTAATGCGCAGGGCCTCGTCCAAAAACACGATGAAGAATAGCCTTTTATCCCAGGGTAGATGGTATTCCTGATACCAGATAATGCGTTTTTCATGGACGAAATAGTTGCTTTGTTCTTTAAAGGTATTGCTGGCAAGCAGGGAATAATCAATCATGGAGCTATCCCGTTTCAAAGGCAGAACGAACTTGAGTTTCTCTTTGAGCAGCAACTCTACATTCTTTTCCGAATAAAAACCCTTGTCGGCTACAATGATGGCATCCTTTAAACCCACATCCAACAGGCAGTTTTTAAATGCCTTCACTTCCCGGATGTTTCCTGGCAATAACCGATAATATACCGGCATGGAGGTTTTGGCCGAATAAATGTACATCAGGTTGAACTGGGCATCAAAATTCGTCTGACGTTGGTATCCTTTCCGGGCCAGGGTGATCAGCGTGGAATTAGAAAAAATGTTGGTGGCATCCATCAATAAGTATTCCTCCCTGGTGATAAAGGCTTTCATGTAAGCAAGCTTTTGCTCATGCATACCTCCAATAGCATTCAGAACACCACTGGCTGTTTTTTCATTGAACGCTTTGCCGCCAATGAGTTCAGGAAGATAACTCTGAGATAACCGAAAGGGAATGCTTTTCAAAGGGCAATGGAATACCAACCGACAATAGGCAATAGCCAGAATAGACTGCCAATGACCGGGGAAGATGTCGGAAAGAAGTTTGACGGATTGTGAAAATATTTTAGTGATTAACAAAGAAACACCATACTCCTTGCAACAAGGCTTGGTGACATTTCGGAATTCCAAAGCTTGTTCCAGTTTTCGTTTGCCCGATGGAATAAATCCCTTTTGCTCTGTGATGCGCCCAAGGTATTTTCCAGATATCTTTTTTGGTCTTTTCTTCTCCTTGTCATACGTGCTGGCGTAAGCGTAGAGATAATATTTACCATTTAAATAACGGAGCTCGGTTCCGGGTTTTTTATGAGCCAGTGCCCATGCAGGGTGTTTTGTAGTCTCCATATCATACGTATATACGGAGTACAAAGAAACAACTAAAAACCCTATGAAATCAAGCTCTTTCAACTTTTTTTATTAACTAATACGTGTTAATATCCAGGTTAGGGTTTAACAAATAGCCTTTTTTGTTTATTCTGCTTATTACCGAATTACAAATTCGGCTATGTTGCAAGCGGCATTACAAATGCCGCTTAGCACTCTGAACGAACATTACGCCTAGCTAAGGCATCGGCCAAAACATTAAAAAAATAAGGGAAGATAAAAACCTTACTCAGCAACAAATTGCCGAACTAATACACATGCACCGTTCTAATTATTCAAAGGTTGAGAGCGGACAGCGCGAACTTTCAGTTGATGCACTCAATAAGGTTTCCAAGTATTTCGGCATGACTATTGACCAGATAGTAAACTTTGATGGTGCTATGCCGCAAGAAATAACCGTAGAAGATAAAACCATGCTGGAACAGGTTATACTAATTCAGGAACTTGAACCCGATGAAAAAACCATGGTTTTTAAAATGGTGGACACGTTCCTCACCAAGAAAAGGTTTAAGGATTTTTTCCAAAAGAACGTAGCAACCCTGTAGTATGAAAAAATATTTATTCACAATATTCTGCTTTGTAGCCATAAGCGCCTGTGCTCAAAATGTAACGTGTGATCAACTCGTTAATCAGGGCTTTGAGTTGCTTGGTCAGGGCAATTTTAATCTTGCCATTGAGAAGTATAGGGATGCTCTTAAAATTAACTCAAAAAAGTTAGAAGCGCATTACGGACTTGGTGTTGCATATTCTGCAATATGTCTACAAAGTGGCGGTTCTTGTGATTCTGCAATTAATCACTTTTTAGAAGCGGATAAGATAAAATCAGGTTACAGATTTACCTACCGTAATATTGCTATATGCTTTATTAGAAATTTCCAATACGAGAAGGCGATTGAGTATTGCAGTAAAGCAATTAAACAGGATAAGAATGATGGGGAAAGTTATTTCTACCGAGGATTTTCCTACATTAAACTTGGTAAAAAGGAAAAAGGGTGTGAGGACTTGAAAAAGGCTTTAGAGATGGGGTATGCTTTAGCAAAAATAGAATTAGAAAAATACTGTCGTTAGAAGAAAGTTGATAAGAGGTTATTGCATCGGTTAAAGCAAAAGTAAAAAAGCAGCGAGCTATAAATTATAGCTCGCTGCTTTTCATAAATCAGACATTCCTTCTGCTAATCTTGCTTGTCTTGATTAAATGGCATAGGAGTATTATTATACCTAAATATATTGCAATACAAGCAAGAGAACCTATTGCGCTTATAAGCGTATTTTCAGAGTACTTGGGTAATAATCCCAAAAAATATTCTACTGCTTTTTTTAATTCAAAAAGCAAAAACAGGCTCAGAAGCGTTATAAGAAAGGTCTTAAAGATACGCTCTGCATTATAAAAGTATTTATATAAAAAGAATGTTAATCCAATTGTTAAAATAATATAACTCGCTCTTTTTATTAAAATATAATCTTTTAACAAGTGCGTTGAAAGGGAAATCAAAACAAAAAATAATACCTGCAGTAATAATATTCTTCGTGTTTTCATAGTAATCAATATCTAACCCTCAAAATTGTAGTTTCTTGATTCATCAGGTAATTGTAGATTATCCCAATATTTCCACCTGCATCAATACACCCTCCAGAACCCTCGAAAAAACCACCATGTAAGTAGAAGCCATCCCTAGAGCCTGGAACGACAGGGGCCAAAGGTACGTTATAGTCACCCCAATCACCATTCCCTGCAATAATGTTATATACCTGTCTAAGGGTGCTCTGCGATTGCCATTGAGTATTTTGAAATGTGTAATTTCCTCGTGGAATGGGACCTTTCTTCGGTATATTCTGCGCATTAGGGTTGTTCATATACTCTCCCCTACCAGAGGTTACCTTAGTAGAATAAACAACAGAACCTTTATCTTCATTAACAACAAAGAGTCGTTGCCCGTTATAAAGCAAGGATAAATTACCCCCTGTGGAGTTGGGGCTTTTTAGATGAAATGTCGCGATGATTTCGACTGTTTTAATGGGAATCGGTTGGTATACTGGATCCCAAATCCAACATGTAGAATAAGAACATTCATAATAACCCCATTGTCCTCCGGCTTTTTGAAATTTACTACCATCCACATTTATGGGTAAAAAGTCGTTAACAGCCTTAAAACCATCTGATAACCATCCCTCGCCCGAATCAACAGCAATTATTTTTCCATCATGGTAATAGAATTGTACCTTACTATTCCCCCCGGAAACATCAACTTGGTCCGGTTCAATTTTTCCATCCCCATATGACCATCTAAACAGTCCTTTTCCACCATTATTCAACCAATCTTGATAGGCCTGATGAAAAGCAGCCATACGTTGATAACCATCCCACGGAATCCGGAATCCACCGATATTTTCACATCCTGTAGGGTCAATTGAATTCACGGGGTTGTTTCCCATGGCCAAATAAGGACTGAAATACTGGTTTGCCGGGTCTGTTACATGCCAGCGACCAATTTGAGGGTCATAATCGGCCTGAACCGGTACCCCCAAACAATAATATACGTCCTCCACTCGAACCGGTTTCATAAATAAAGCTACCTGAATATTCTGTTGTGTTACGAACAACGTTGTCCTTCATGATCTTCTTACAAAGCTTGTTGCCAATGGCATCGTAAAGATAAACAATTTTATTTCCCTCGACAAAAACGATCTCTTCAGGTTGATTCAGTGAATTTTTATCTCTACTCTCCAGTTTGACTTTGTTAATTCTTTAAATGAGTAATATACTCGCAAGCAATTTGAATAATACACAGAGTCCCTATTTCTTAAAGAAAATTAGGTATAGGCGTTTAGTTATCCCTCCGAAATGCTCATAGATAAACGAATTGGTTCATTTAGTACCATCTTTTTCAGGAGCAAATCGAAGATTGTATCCATATTATTCCTTCTGTTGTATCTA
>JALNWG010000057.1 GCA_023231005.1 Bacteroidales bacterium
CCTGCCTGGGGTTTTTATATCCGTCATGCTGGGAATATCACCTTTGATCATGTTACGCTTATATGTGACCGGAAGGATTACCGGACGGCAATCGTGATGGATGATGTTCAAACAGCCAGGTTTTCTGACTTGAAAGTTTCAGAACCTTCCTGGGATAAAAAACCGGTATTTACCTTCCGGTGTTCAGAAGTTGAATTAAAGTGATCCAGAGGAAGTCCGGGAGTTCCGGTTCCCGTTTTTCACACCGGATTCACATTAAACCAATTACATCTTACTGCTGTGAACAAAAATCGAATTATCGCTTTGCTGTTTTTTCTGTTGGGGTGGTTCTCTATACTGGAGGCTCAAAACCTTAACCTGTTAACACCCGGCAATGGAGTGACTTTTGATGCCTCGTCGGCTTATCCTGTTCCCCCGTCCAGAGGACGGCCTGCCAATATCGCACGGGAAGTTTACCAGATGCGTTGGGAATCTAACAACGAAAAAGAAGGTGCCTGGATTCGTGTGAAATGGGAGAAGGTGCAAACAATCAAAGAGTTGTGGATAATGACAAAGTCAAAGCCGTATGACATAGCTCTTGAACCTGATCAGAAGGATGGAAAATATTCACTGCCACGAAAAGTCAAAATCTCATTCGCTGATGGAACAAGCATCGAAGCAGACCTTCGGATTGCCGACTATTTCCAGGTAATTACATTGCCTGAACCCATTCGTACGAACCTGTTACAGCTTACCATTGAACAAATTTGGGAAGATTCGGGAGCAGAAAACACCGGTCTTTGTAAAGTAAAAGCCTTTGCCGAATCACATCAGACTGATTTTGATATAAAGACATTCGAAATGTACGATGTAAAGAATGATTTACCCGTACAATCGGCGGAAGTGGAAATTGTCAATGCCGGCCACTCTGTATGTGGCGCTCAACTGATCATCCGCCAAAACGGGAAGATATCTGGCATCGTTGATCTCGATGAAATTCCAGCCCATTCAGTGACAAAGCAACAGATCTGGATACCCACGCCATTCAACGAACGTAAAATAAGTTGTCAAATCAAATCCAAAGGCAATTGCTTCCCTGAAACACGGACCTTTACGCAAAAACCATATCATAAAAATTATTTTGACGGAGGCGAAATTGATATTATTGCTTCCTGCCACAACGATTTAGGTTGGCTTGACACACAAGCCATAACCGCCGATTACCGTGCCGATGTATTGATCGCACCCGCGCTGGACTTGATGAAAACTGATCCGGAATTCAAGTATACCATGGAATCGGTGGAATATCTCAAAGAATTTCTTATCCGCCATCCCGAACGTAAGGATGAGCTCATCCAGCGTGTTCGTGAGCAGCGTTTCGTTTTTGGTGCCAGTTACATTCAGAACCTGCAAGTACAGGTAGGCCAGGAAAAGCTGGTTCGTCAGTTTTATTACGGAAAACGCTGGATGAAAGAAACCTTTCCGGGGTGTGATACCCGTTTTTATATCAACACCGATGTCCCGGGAATGACCTATCAATTACCGCAAATCCTGAAAAAATCTGGTATTGATTTTATTATCCAGGGACGTTTCCCCTGGGGATTCTATTACTGGCAAGGTCTTGATGGTACCACCATCCCGATGTTCGCATTCCGGTATGGATCTGATTCCCGCCTGATGAATCCCACAAACAATACCGGATACCTGAAATTCCTGAATGAACGGGAGTATTACTACAAACCCCGTCAACTTCCTAAATCGATGTTATACGATTTCAATTCCGACTATCTGCCTCCATGTCCCGCCCTTATTCCCTTTGCAAAGAATCAGAATATCTCGATGGAGAAATTCGCCAACAAATGGAACAGTCATTTTAACAATGAGCCTGAAAAACAGATCACTCCGCCTAAAATTCTATTTGTTGAGCCAAATGAAGCATTAAAAAAGTTTTTCGGTCATGGGGAATTGAACATTGAAACCCTGAAAGGCGACTGGCCCATGTCGTGGGCTTATTATGATGAACCAGGACATCGTGACGGATTGCTGATGGGACGAAAAGGGCACAATGCTTTGCTGAAAGCCGAGGGCCTTTTTGCCAATCTGAATGTCATCGACTCTCAGATCACCTATCCACAGCATCAATTTGACGAAGGTTGGCTGGCCAACTGTTGGCCTGATCACGGTTGGGGCGGGAACCGCGGAATTATTGGCGACCAGGTTTGCGTTGATTCATATTCCAGATCACTCAACATTGGAGAATCGCTTGTTGATACTGCTCAAAAACTATTGCTGAACCTTGTCCCCCGGGGAACTTCGACACAAATTCCGGTGGTAGTTTATAACTCAAGCAGTTGGACCCGGAGCGATCTGGTTACCTGCAAAATCAGCTATCCGGCAAACTGGAAAGGGCTGAAACTGAAAGATTCCAACGGCAATGAGGTTACCTGTGAACGCATCAGCCATTCTCCCGATAAGCAGGAAATAGAACTGGCTCTGTTGGTTACCGATGTTCCTTCGATAGGTTATAAAACGTATTACGCTTGTGAAGCAAATGACTATCCTCAGGGATACAACGAAACGAAAGGTGATTCAATAGAAAACGACTGTATCAAGGTGAAATTCGGTGCGGGAGGTATCACCGAATTATTCGACAAAATGAAAAAGCTGGAAGTGCTTAAAACTGACAAATTTTTTGGCGGAGAAGTCATCCAGTTGGAGGCACCAACCGTGGCCTGGGAAAATCAGGAACCGGTGACCATGAACGACTTCGACAAAACCAGCCTGCATGAATTTAAAACCATCCGTGCTGTTGAAAGCCCGCTTCGATATATCATTGAAAAAGAGGCCCAAATGAAATACTTCACCTTACGCGAACGGTTTATCCTGAACAAACATTCCCGCGAGTTGATCGTTGAAGCCGATGTGCTGAACTGGACCGGCGAAAAAGCCAGGGAGTTGCGCATCGTTTTCCCGGTGAACATGGACAAATCCTTCGACGCGACCTACGATGTACCCTTTGGCCGTGTGGAGATGAACCGCGACAACGTGGATTATTCCTATCTGCCGGATAATTACGAATGCCAGTTTGTAGCTGATCGTTATGGGCGAAAAGACTTGCCATTCAGAGAAGCCATCAACTGGGTGGATGTTTCCACAGGAAATTACAAAGGCAATGGCTGCCTGTTTGCTTCCGACATGACCGTTCATCTGTTCCGCGACGAAACAGCCGATCCGGTAGATTATCCGGTTGTTCAGCACGTATTGCTCGCCACCCGTGAAAGTTTCGGATGGAACCCGAAATATTCATTTACCCAGCAAGGATCTCATAGCTACCGCATGGCATTATACCCGCACGATGGAAACTGGCGGTTTGCTTATCAGGCAGGAATGGCATTTAACAATCCTCTGACTGCATTTTGCGGAAAAGCAGAAGCCGGATTCCAGGCAGCAACCCGCACAGAACCTGCCCTGCTCCCCGTTTCAAAAAGCTTCCTGAGCGTAGAACCTGCCAACATCATGGTCTCAACCATGAAAAAAGCCGAAGATGGTCGTGGAACAGTCATCCGGTTTTACGAAGCGGAAGGGCGGTACACCAAAGCAAAGATTACCGGAGTTAAACCATTTACCAGGGCTTTTTTAACCGACATGCTGGAATACAACATCCATGAGCTTCCGGTGAATGTCGACGGGAGTGTGGAAATATCCGTAAAACCGTACGAGATCATTACCCTGCGAACTTACACGGAATAACCCCATATAAAAATCGGCTCTTTATAATTTCGAGTGGGTAACATAATAAGGATTGATTTTACCAAAGTCGAGTTTACCAGTAAGGAGATAAATTATTGCTTTGATTGTATCAGTTCTTTTATAACCTCTTGCTTTAGCTTTAGCAGCTTGGAAAATAGAATTAAAACCTTCCAATATTCCGTTACTGATTTTATAGAAAATCCAGTTGACAACTCCATGCCAATGCCTTTGAATAGTGTAAGCTGGCTTCTTTTATAGGCTGGATACGACAATGAGTCGCCCAGAAGTACCACTTACGGAGAAGTTTATCAAAGATTTCAGCAGTGGGAGCTTCGTAGATTCCCTGATCATCAATGCTTTCATGGTTTTCAGGTTAAGTCCACTGAGCTGAATTTCTTCAAGACGTTGATTCTGCCATTCACTCAGATTACATCTGTTTTCAAGGAAAATGTATTTGGAGTTTTTCAGGATTGGGTTGTTTGCCACTTCCGCTTTACGAACCTTATCAACCGCCTCATTTATCACTTTGGTAACATGAAATCGGTCAAACACAATGTCAGCATTCGGCAAGTTTTCTTCAACACCAAGTATAAATGCAGGGGACATATCACAAGAGATCTGACTGATTTGATCTGCATTCCCATTGTGGGCTATGAGGTCATCTACAAAATCAGCAACCACTTTATTGTCTCTGCCCTCGGTAACAAATATGGTTCTTTTCTCCTCCAGATCAACAAATAATGAAACGTAGTCATGACCCTTGCGAACAGCTTTCTCATCAACCCCAACCACTTCGACTGAAGAAAAATCCTCACAAGCACGAGCTGTCTCGGTATAAGCCTTAATCATCTTCCAAAGTTTGTGGTCGTAAACACTCAACAATTGACTGACCTGATGAACCGGCATGACTTTTACCAACTCCAAGATCAAAGCCTCAAACAACACCACCAACATTTGCAGAGGTTGATAATCTTCATTACCAGTATGAAGGGAATCAACTAAAGTCGGTTAATGATGCAACGACGGTTCCCTGCGCAGGAATCGATTTTCGTGATAATAATTCAGTAAGCAATGACGAATATGGATATGATGCTAATGGGAACTTGGTTCGCGATGACAATAAAGGAATTGTATCGATTTCATACAACTATTTGAATCAACCTGAAGAGATCGTTTTAGTCGGGGGAAATAAAATTGTTTATCTTTACGATGCCATTGGCAACAAGCTTTGTAAGAAGATTATGAAGGACAACGTTGTTCAGAACACAACAGATTATTCAGGTAGCTTTATTTATGAAACCGGTTCGAGTGGAGGACGTGTATTATTGTTTGGGGGTACCGGTTCAGGCCGATTATGACCCGCAAATTGGCCGCTGGCATGTAACAGACCCGGCGAACCAGTATTTCAGTCCTTATTTGGCCATGGGCAACAACCCGGTAAATTCAATCGACCCTACAGGATGTGAAAACAGAGGCGGATCCCGGATTCCCATGGATGGTTATCAAAGAATGGCAACTTTCCATCAGGCCTATCAAGATTGGTTGAATAATGGTGGAAAAGGACAATATGGATGGTCATATGGCAATGGACAAACTGAACAAGACCCAGTTAATGGATCCGGGGGGAATGGGAAAGTACAATTCTATGTCAGTGATGGAAAAATTGTTGGGGTTGATTCGGGTGAGGGATGGATGTCGGCTGGTTTTAAGGCTGTTAACAATTTTATCCCTCAAGATGGAGTTGGCGCTTCTTTAATAAAAAATGGAGGAGAATGGGGCACACTCGCTTTGGCATGGGAATGGACATACGACCCAATTCTTACACCGAATCCATTTAAAACATCAATATCATATGGTAAATTTAAACCATATAAGCCCTCATCCACTGAAGGGAAGCGTTACTTTGAAGAAACATGGCGTTTACCTGATTATAAAAAAGGGAATGACACTCGTTATCCTGGAATTAATATTTACAAAGATGCTCAAAGAGGTTATACTATCCCATGGGAAGGTATTCATGTACCTAACAATGCCTCAGAGGCATACATTCAACATGAATATGGACATTATCTAATATATCAATTGTATGGTCCTGAATATTATATACATGTAATTGCGAAAAGTGGTTGGAGTGCTATTTTTAACAATAATTATGAACACATGAGAATCTCTGTTGAACTTGAAGCGACAACAATAGCTCATGATTTCTTTGGTCGCCATTCACTTCTAAATAATAATAGTTGGCCTACTTATTACAATTTACAAATAAAAAAATGAGAAAGTATTATTTCATATTAACCATTTTGGTTATTACTATTTCATGCGATCCAAAACCTGATTGCAGATTAAAAGTTATAAATAATCAGAATGAAAAAATATACATATTGGCTGATTATGATACTGATGTAATTAATAGTCAAATACAAAAAAAGGTTTTTGACTTCTATTATAGAGTCTCATATGGGAAGGATACAGTTTTTCCAAGCTCAAAAATAATATCACCATCTGATAGCACTAATTATTGTTTAGAACCATGGGATGTTACTAATGGTGAAAAATTGGAAAGAGGTATTTACCTATATGTATTTAACTTTGATACATTATTATTTTCTTTAGGTATAGGCGCTTAGGCATCCCGTTTTTTGATACCTTTGAGCCATGGGAACAAGAGAAATTTTCAGCGGTGTGAACTCAATCAAATTTAATCAGCGGTTTAAAACAGATGAAGATTGTTAC
>JALNWG010000058.1 GCA_023231005.1 Bacteroidales bacterium
ATAATCCACTTTCCCTGGATTTACGATCATTTTTATCACAAACATACATCATGACCGATCCGGAAAACCTTACTTTACTATGAACATGCAGATTGCTTTTGCTATACCTATCATACTGATAAACAGGCGGCTTCGTCCAACTCGGATTTATCTGCAATAAAATATCATTTCAACCATTTATATTTATTTTTTTAGTAATTTGCAGATCAAATCCTTAATGGTTAGGCACAAAAATTATTTATGAAACGAATTCCTTTCTATATAATTCTAACATCGCTTATGATAATTCTTCTATCCAATGACGATAGAACTGAGTTCTCCTTGAATGCAAAAGAAATTTATCAAAAAGGGTTCAAATTTCCGTCCCGAACTAAACTGAATGGATAAAATGGTTTTTAAGCTGTTTAATAAATGCCATAAAATCAACAGACACAATATTGACAAAAGTCTTTTTCAAAGCTAATTTCTGGAATATACATTCAAAAACAATTATTAACGAGAGAGAGAAAAAGCTAATTAACAAACTATTAGATGGATTTGAAGGAAATCTGGCTTCGTCAAAATGGGCAAAGATTGCAAAATGCTCAAAAATACTGCAATTCGAGACATTAATGATTTGATATATAAAGACATACTGCAAAAGGAAACCGCAGGAGGACGAAGTACAAATTATGAATTGAAAAAATGAAATGAATGCCAACAGGTAACATATTATAATGGAATCATCTACCAGGAATGAAACGAAATGAGATTATAAAGTTGACTCAATATTCAATTTTCTTTACTCTGTTATTGCTGCTACCATCATTTGTCGATGCAAAAACTGAGTTAAAAGTAAAGAAAGAAAAATATCTTATATGGGTATATACTGTCTCAAAACACTGTAAATATTATGGAATATTAAACGAGGTCAATGATTCTTCTATTAGTATTATAAATATGAATAAACGAACAAGACAATGTGAAAAAATACAAACTCTTGCAATCGATACAATTAAACAAATTAAACTAAGGAAAAAGGGGAATAAAGGCGCTGGGCTGATTAATGGAGGAATAATTTCTTGTGCAATAGCAACAGGGTTAGCCGCGGTTATGACTCAAAATGGGAAAACAGAACCAGTTGTTGTTGGCTCATCAATTTACGTCGTTGGATTAGGATGCTTATCTGGATATTTAATAGGATGTAAAAAAACTACTATTTACCTGCATTGTGATATCGAGGAATATAAAAAGTATAAAAAATGGTTAGAAAAACTATCAATACTGGATTATTAAATCAGATTATAATACATTACCTAACAAAAAGTCGAGACCCAATTATTTCAGGGCAATAGACTTTGGCTGGCATCGTTTTTTGCTGGCCTCCGTTCCGATAGTCTTTATAGCGAAAAACAATCGTGTTATTGTCAATCGACACAAGCCTGTTGACCTTCTTGAAGAGCCCTCCATAAAAAATCCATATTTTCTTGAATCATTAAATGAATCAAAAAAATTAATTTATGGATAGAGAGATTAGTACGCAAAGAAATCAGGATTAGAAAATTGATATCGAAAAACCTAAATTCCTTGTAACAGCCAGATATCGGTTGCCGGGATGTTATGGGTGAGGTGATTAAAATGAAAGAAACAACTGGAAATAAAAATCATTACATATGTGGTATCACAAAATGAGATCCCTTCAAAAAAATACTTGGGCAGTGCAATACCATTTGCTTTTACTGAACAAGGTGTTGCGATGCTCTCAGGTGTATTAAAAAGTTCTCAGGCAATTCAAGTGAATATTCACAGCATTGCGACAGGTGATCCAAAAAGAAAATGAACCTCGAAAACGAATTGGATACAAGAATTTTGAAGAAGAAAATAAGTAAAATCACCCCACCCCTAATCGAGTAGGCTGCACCGTCAGCATCGCCGACGGGGAGAACCTCTCACACCACTCCAGCCCTGCAACCCGGCTCCTTCGTAAAAAATGTTCACTGAACATTTTCTTAACGCTCCGTCCTCTTCAGTGCATCCCTTACGGAAAACCACTTTGCGGCTCTAACACTTTCAGGTCTTACCCCGGCGTATAAGGGACTTCCACCCTCTGGAAAGTCACACACTCGTTTTTTGGCTATCGAAAAAAAAAGATTTGTATTTTTGATCTTTTTCTACAGCTTACAACAAGTATGCACTGCATGATGTTCATACAGGGTACACACACAAGACTATTGAAAGAAAAGTTTTGTACCTTTGTTAAAAGGTGTATTATGAACCCCGAGATTAAAAATATTATTATCAATACATTGCGTGCTTACAACCCTGAAATGATTGGCGTATTTGGTTCTTATGCCAGAAATGAAAACACAGTCGAGAGTGATATTGATATATTGGTTCGATTCAAATCTACCTTGTCGCTTCTCCAGTTGGTCCATGTTGAAAATTTAATATCGCAAAAACTTGGAATCAAGGTCGACCTTGTAACCGAAGGTGCCGTGAAGAATAGAATTTTGAAGGAAAGTATTCAGCAAGATCTTCAAATAATATTTCAATGATTAAAAAGGATCAAGTTTACCTTGAACACATACTTGAGGCCATCACAAAAATTGAGAGTTTCACTAAAGGAATTTCAAAATTCGATTTTGACCGCAATGTCATGATTCAGGATGCGATCATAAGAAATATTGAAATCATTGGAGAAGCGACAAAGAAAATCTCAAACGAATTCTCACAAAGTCATCGGGAAATTCCTTGGTCTGAAATGGCCGGGATGAGGAATAAACTCATTCATGATTATATTGATGTTGACCTTGATGTTGTGTGGAAAACGATTGAGGTTGATTTACCCTTCCTTAAAGAGCTAATTTCTAATTTCAACAGGCCCTAATCGAATAGGCTGCCCCGTCCGGCATCACCGACGGGGAGAACTGGGATTCCCACTTCGCCAACAGGTTAAGGAATATAAATAGGTGAACTGAATTTTTTGTATATCGCTGGGTTGTGTAACGCCGCCTGCGTTACCCGACAAAAATGCGTCTTTTTGAAACTTCTTCAGTCTTATTTGTTTATTAAACGCCAACAGATATTAAATTGATGACAACAGAAATAGCAAAAATTTGGGAAGATTTTCACAAAGAGTTGAGAGCCTATGTTGCGAAAACCGTACGCAATAAAGAAGATACTGATGATATAATGCAAGATGTTTTCGTGAAAATCATTCGCAATATTGAAAAGGTAAATAAGGCGGAGAATTTGCGACAGTATCTATATGGTATTGTAAAAAATGCAATTAGGGATTATTTTAATAATCAAAAACATAAAAATAACGGAATTCCTGATTTTGTTATAGAGGAAGAAATTGAATTACTAAACAGTATTATTGCTGACAGACTAAAACCGTTTATTAATCAACTTCCAGAAAAATATAAAGAGGCTTTGCTCATAACCGAATTTCAAAATATTTCACAAAAAGAGTTGGCTGAGAAACTGAATATTTCTTATTCCGGAGCAAAATCAAGAGTACAGCGTGGAAAAGAAAAACTAAAAGAACTACTTCTTGCTTGTTGTGCCTTTCAAAGCGATATTTACGGCAATATTATAGAGGTCAAACAAAATAAATGTAAGTGTTTGTGATTTTTTTGCGTCTTTTTTCTTGCTTCATAGTGATATAATTGAATGTCGATGTTGTCATTCATAAAAAAAAGAAATATGGAAAAGGAAGTAATTAAAGAAGAAGTAAAAAAATCCTATGGGTTCATTGCTGAAAACAGAAATTCTATGAGTTGTTGCAAGAGTACGACTTGTTGTAGTAATGAAAATGCTGCCGATTACAGTTCTGTGATCGGTTATCAAAAAGAAGCTGATTTAGCTTTAGGTTGTGGATTACCTACTGAAATAGCTAACATTAAGGAAGGTGATACGGTGATAGACCTCGGCTCAGGTGCGGGAAATGATGTTTTTATTGCGAGAAGAATTGTAGGTGAAAAGGGTAGAGTGATAGGTCTTGATATGACTCCCGAAATGATTAACCGTGCCTTGCAAAACAATCAAAGACTAGGATATAAAAATGTAAAATTTGTTCTCGGCGAAATTGAAGATATGCAGAGTGTGCAGGATCAAACAGCCGATGTTATAATCAGCAATTGTGTAATGAATCTTGTACAAGATAAAGAAAAAGCATTTAAAGAGGTTTTCAGAGTATTAAAAACGGGTGGACATTTTAGTATTTCGGATATTGTGTACGAGGGTTCTCTTCCCGATGGAGTTTTAGAGTCAGCTGAGATGTATGCAAGTTGTGTAGCTGGAGCCAGTGAGAAAAATAACTATCTAAACATAATAAAGAATGTAGGATTTCAAAATATTCAAATAAAGAATGAACGACTGATTAACCTGCCCGATGAGTTACTTTTAAAATACATAAGTACGGAAGAATTAAATAGCTTTAAGAGTTCAGATTCGGCTATTTATAGTGTTACCATTTATGCAGATAAACTCTAAAAGAGCAAATGTTGTTGAAACATAAACTATTGAGTCGAAAAATCACGAACCGCTAACAAGCAATATAAAACAATGGGACATAATAGTCAGCTCTCTATTCCGCTCGAATTCGGCCAGTTGTTCCTTTTTCGAACTGTTGCCAGTTTCCCGGGATCTCCCCCGGTAAGAGCATCTTCCTTCCTCCTACCCACGGACTGGCCCCTTCGCTAAAAATGTTTACTGAACATTTTCTTAACGCTCCGTCCTCTTCAGTGCATCCCTTACGGAAAACCACTTTGCGGCTTGCTAACACTTTCAGGTCTTACCCCGGCGTATAAGGGACTTCCACCCTCTGGAAAAATTACACCAGTCGTTTTCCTCTGTAAAACTAAATATGTATTTTTGTTATTTTTATAAAGATTTTAGCGGGTGTGCTCTGCTCATGCATGGCACACACAAAGTGCAGCGGTTATTGGTGGAATGAAACAGGACAGATTATTCTACTCAGAAACTATAACAAAAATATGAACAGGATATTTTTGACTTACTCTTTGACAATCATTGGCTTAATATCATTTTTTTTAACCTCTTGTAAAAAAGATAATCCGGCTACAACATACACCGTAACCGATATTGATGGTAATATTTACAGTACTATTACCATTGGCAATCAAACTTGGATGAGCGAAAATTTAAAAGTAACACACTACCGTAATGGAGATATCATTCCGAACATCATGGATAGTGTAACTTGGAGCAATATTACTACTGGCGCATGTTCTGATTATAACAATTTGCCAACTAATGGTGCCATTTATGGTAAACTTTACAACTGGTATTCGGTAGATGATAACAGAAATATCGCTCCGGTAGGTTGGCATGTTTCAACTGATGCAGATTGGATAATTCTAAGCAATTATCTAGGTGGTGATACTATTGCAGGCGGAAAATTAAAAGAAATCGATACTACTCATTGGGAAAGTCCCAATAAAGGAGCAAGCAATGAAACCGGCTTTACTGCCCTTCCTGGCGGAGCACGAGGTTTCACTGGTATATATGCAGGTGTCAGAATTTATGGTGGGTGGTGGGGTTATTGTGGTAGCGATTTTTCAACCGGTTGTTATAATCGTTGGTTGATTAACGATAAAATCATAATTAATAGAAACTACAATTTTAAGAGAGTAGGGTTATCAGTGAGATGTGTTAAGGATTAAATAAAATGACAATTTGTCACTTACTCTTACAAAGAACCACAATTAAAAACCGGCAAAAACGGTACAAAAAATGACATTGACAAACAGAAAAGCCCGAACCGTCAACACTCGTTAGGTGTCAGCATGAGAAACTACTACGAAACGTTAACAATATAAAAAAGTTCATGAGAGCAAGGACAATTTTAATTATTCTTATAACCCTTTTGATTAATACGTTATCATTTCCTCAATCAAATGATTGCTTAAAGGATTTTGATTTTTTGGTTAAAAAAATCCAGGCTGACTATCCTGGCTATAATGACAAAGTGACCGATGCTAATCGTTCACAACTCCTACTTTTAGAAAAAGAAATCAGACAGAAAATTTCTATACATCCGGATAGTTGCGGATATTACTTTAACGATTATACCGATTTTTTTAAAGACCACCATCTTCGTGTTAATCGTATTAGGAATGACAAACAACAGCAACCTGAAATTATGGATGTTTCAACATATGGAAAAAATATTTACACTAATGTTGACAGTTTGCAACAAATATCAAAGAATGCAACAGGAATAGAAGGTGTATGGGAAGGATTTGGACAAGATTTTTTTGTTATAAGAGACGGGCTAAGATATGTTGGCGTTGTCGTAAATTCTGAAGATTGGAAAAGCGGACAGATATTATATGAATTCGAACCAATCAATGACA
>JALNWG010000059.1 GCA_023231005.1 Bacteroidales bacterium
ACAAAAAATGGATTCGTCTTTTGAATCGTATTCAGTGGGATCTCAACATATCAAAGTGAATACTTCTAAATATCCCGATGGTAGTTATATCTATGTAATCAAAACCGAAGGTTATTCAGTTACTGGTAAGTTATTCATTGTACACAATTAAAATTCTTTTCTCATATTCTTTACTTTTTAACCATTTTAAGATGAAAACAATTCAAATTATTTCCGCAACAAGAAAAATATTTGTGCTAATGGCAATTTGTTGCTTTTTATTCACAAACAATGCAAAAGCTCAAAATGAAAAGAAGTTTAAGGCTGATTTAAACGGTAATACATATTTATTTGAAAATGCAAATGGAGATGGCAAAATTGGGTTATCTGCTACCTCACCATATACACCATTCAGCCCTGATGCAAATTTTCATGTGCGACTTCAATCTGCTTCATTACCTGCAAATCCTTTAGTTAAATTAGATGTTTATCAAATTCCACGAGATTATGGTAGTCTTTCCTTCCTGTATACTGAAAACAATAATTCCTTTGCATTAAATCAAACGGGCAGAAATCTTATAAACCATTTCGAGGGAAATGTTTTAGTTGGAGATCTTGTGTTTAGTAGTATTTTTTCAACCGGGGGATATAAATTCGCAATTATAGGTGATGGATTGTTCAACGGGAAGGTATTGGTTAATGGGAATATTAATATGAAAGACACACTAACTTTTATTCACTCTGATAGTCATAAATCAGGAATACTCTGGCAAACTATTGATAAAGACGATGTGTTTTTTTTCACCAATCATAATATAAGAACAGATTCTTATACATATCCGCTTAGTTTTGATCCAATGCTGGGTGTAATTACGCATGGCTTATTGCAAGCTGATAGTATAAGGATTCTTAAAGGAGCTGGCGCAAATAAAGTATTAATCAGCGATCAGTATGGCAATGGGATATGGACCGATGCATCTTTATTTCACGATGACGACTGGCTTCCAATCGCTACAACCACAGATGCAATCATGCCGTATAATTTGTATCTTAATGAAAGTAAATACACCAATGTAGGAATAGGAACGAACAGCCCTTTACAAAAATTACATGTTGTTGATGGGAATATTCTTTTATCGCGGAGGCCAACTGAAAATCAGGTCAGTCTTAATGGTAGTATACTATTTGGCGAACAACCAACCCTTGCTTGGCCAAATGGAGAATGGGGTATTGAATATTTTAATGACGGCTTGAATTTTTGGAAGGTGGCATCTGCCACAAATTCCGGAGCAAACTACTGCCTTTTCCTAAAGAATGACGGGAATGTTGGAATTGGGACAGAATTACCTCAATCCAAATTCCAGGTAAATAGTGGATTTGAAAAGTTTTCGGTGGGATCAGCCAACTTTTCGGGTTTAGGTACAGGCACTTCATATATGGGTTTTAATTTGGTGAGGAATAAAAGCGGTTGGCTGATATCAAGCAATGGAACCCATAATGGAGGAGCTCTTTCATTTGGAGATGTCCGAGGAAACTATTATTTTGTGACTGTTCCATCCGATACAACAGGTAGCGAACCTCAATTAATCGGCGATTCTGCAATTGCTAATCATATCAGGATGACGATAACAAAGGATGGAGATGTGGGCATTGGTACAAACAATACCCATAGTTATAAACTGGCGGTTAAAGGTAAAATTCTGTGTGAAAATCTTAAAGTTCAATTGGAAGAAAGTTGGCCTGACTACGTTTTTTACAAAGATTATAAGCTAAGTTCTCTAAAGGAGGTGGAGAACTACATCATTGAAAACAATCACTTGCCGGGAATCCCTTCTGCCAGTGAAATAAAACAAAACGGGGTAGATGTTGGCCAAATGAATATCAAATTGTTGCAGAAGGTGGAAGAGCTTACGCGCTATTTAATTGACCAGCAAAAACAAATCGAAGAACAAAAGCGACAAATCGATGAATTGACAAAATCAATAAAATCGAGATAGTACCGGTCTTTCTTTGCTCGTTACCAACCTCTCAAAGTATTTTAGTATGAAAAGATTACCGTTTCTGTTATTTTTCCTCTTGTCGTTTGTTGTTGCGAAAGGACAGCAGGTACATCAGGCACCAACTTTTATATTCAATGCATCAGGCCCGATTCCTGCCGGCAACCATATTTTCGAAGCAGTTCAATATGTGGAGTTTCAGGAAGGATCTGACTATAACGCCATAAACGGTGAGAGTCTTGAAGCAAAGATAAATCCGTATTTACTATTCCCGCCGACGGGAGGGGAAATCGGTGGACCGAAGACTGGTGATGATGGAGTAGTAGGCGCGATTTCTGGTTCTTTAGATGTTTCACAAAGTGGCGCTGCAAATTATTCTATTCCTATTGAAATTCCAGATGGTGTTGCAGGTATGAAACCAAATATTTCTTTTCGATATAATAGCCTATCAGGCAATGGACCACTTGGAATCGGTTGGTCGCTGAGCGGATTTTCCAGTATCAATCGAACCAGCACCGATTTTTATCATGATGGACCAAACATCGGGGTAAATGGTGTTCATTTTGATCAAAACGACCAGTTTACATTAGATGGACAGCGGTTAATCGATATTAATAATTCAACATACGGGAGTGAAGGAGCCGAATATCGCACCGAAATTCAATCATTTGTGAAAATAATATCTCATGGCAGTGCGGGTAATGGACCGTCTTGGTTTGAAGCCTGGACAAAGGACGGAAAAATAATTGAATATGGATCGACAAACGATTCAAGAATAGAAGCTCCTGGGAAGACTGATGTGTTTTTCTGGATGGTATCGAAAATCCGTGATCGGCAGGGGAATTATATCTCATTTGAATATAATGAAAATGGGGATATGACCTGTAGCCCCAGCAGAATAACATACACTGGGAATAGTACAATAAATCCGACAATAGTCCCATTTTATGCCGTTGAATTTACTTATGAAGGGAGACCTGATCGATCTACAAATTTCCTTGGTGGTTCTTACATTAATATGAACCTTAGATTGAGTAAAATTGATATCAGGTATCTTCCAACACAAGCAATTTATAAAGAATATACTCTAACCTACACAAATAGTGTTGATTCAACGATAAATTCAATATCAAACTATTATTCTCATTTACAGTCGGTTGGAGTAAATGATGGCACCAGTACACATCTAAACCCTACCGTATTTGAATGGGGGAATCAACCCTCTCAATTCGAGCTACATAATGTTATGAGTCCGGAACGCTATGAGGTTATAACCGGGGATTATAATGGAGATGGAAAAACTGACATTGTTAGAGCGTATAATTATGAAAGTAGCGGTCATAAAATCTATACCAGTTGGGAACTCTTTCTTGCTAATTCAAATGGAACAGACTTTAATCATTTTATAAATGCAGGTGGGGGTAATCTTGGCGATGGATGTCAGGGCTTTATTTCCGGAGATTTTAATGGAGACGGAATGTCCGATTTGATGGAACTTTATGATAACTGGTGGAATGAAGATCCTCATGACCATTTAGCTTTATTTCTGGCAAAAACAGGGAATACCGGATTTGAGGGTTTCTATCCTGTGCAAACAGTCCAGGGTTTTAGTATGTCAACTGATTACAGATTTATGGGAATTCAGGTTGGAGATTTTAATGGCGATGGGTTAGAGGATATTGCTGTTAGATGTAGCCATAAATCAGATTATGAGAAATACAGTGATGAATACGATTGTAAAGTTCTTTTATCAAATTTTGATGCTGTTAACAATATTGTAAGCTTAACAGAAATTCCAAATATCACGAATATTAACCGGTTTTATGTCGGAAATTTTTATGATAAGACAAGAAAAGACCTTCTTGTCTTAAAAAATTCAATATGCTCAATTTATTTTTGGAATAACCAACTAAATAATTTTTCGAAACTAACTCCCGATTTTGGTTATCCAACAAAATATCATACAATTTTTCCGGCAGATTTCAATGGAGATGGAATTACGGATGTACTAACTTGTATAAGAACCTCTGATACTGATGTGCTCTGGGAATTGACAGAGTTTACAGGAAAGGAGCAATGGCCTTGGCCAACTGTTCCGATAACCTTTTTACCAAATGCGAATCCTTATGATAATGAAGGACATTATAATGTATTTCCATGCGATTATAATGGAGATGGGAAAAGTGATATAATGTCCATAGATGCTTATACAAAACAAGTGAAGTTTTTCTTTTCCAAAGGTAAAGGAGAGTTCATTAACACACCGGAAATTACAAGTATTGATGCATTTGGTATTTCTTCTAACCATTTTTCTTTTACTGATTTTAATGGGGATGGAATTGCAGATATTCTTTACTATAAAAGCATTTTTGATCCCCTGATATTACTTTTAGTACATCCCAATGACAATTCGGAATTGGTAAAAAAAATCACAAATGGGTTTGGGAAGATTGATAAAATTACCTATCACCCTTTAACAACATCCATTTATCAAAAATATTTTACTACGTATGCCGCAACCCTAGCAACTGTCAAGGATTTTCAAGGTCCGCTTCATGTTGTAAGCATAACTGAATCGGATAATGGGAAAGGAGGATTTCTTTCGCGTACATATAGCTACGAAGGTGCTCTTATTCAGCGTATTAATAATGAATTCCTGGGGTTTTCTAAGGTTACCACAACCGATCATTCAACAGGTATCATATCAAAAAATACCTATGATTATCTTATTACTTATGAAGGTAATCCGAATTCAAATTCTTTTTATTTTCCGCATTTAGTTAAATCAGAGACTTTTTTCGGCCAACATTTAATTTCGGAAACTGAGAATATCTATAAAGCATACCAATATTTTCCTAACCTGCCGTTGACGGGATTGAAGGCGAAACTTATCTTACCTTATTTGACCAAATCAAATTCTAAATCATGGGAAATAGATGGAAATACCTATATTAAAACTTCCAGATCGACAATCGGATATAGTGCAAGTTCACTTCCCTATGGAAATCCTATTGTTACCTCTAAGCTGAATGACTCCTCTCAAATTGCTATTGCTGAACCGGATAACTCGTTTACTTTTAAGGAAAGTGTTTCAACAACCTATTATCCATATGATGAAACGAATTGGATTATTAGCAATGTAGATACTTCTACGACGCAAACCTTTATTAAAAACCTGGGATTTCAAACAAAAGTGCGTCAATTTGTATATTATCCTGTCGGGGATGCAAATGGTCGCACCCAATTGCTCTGGAAAGACATCATAGAACCGGGAAACGATCCCTTATCCGTATTGACTGAATATGATTATGATCCCAACGGGAATATCAAATCCAAACGGCTTTCTGCTCCGAATGCCAATCCTCCTATTCCAAGCCGTTTAACGACCTATGAATACAATCCTGTTTATCAATCAAGGTTCATCACAAAAATAACTGATCCCCTGAATCATTTTGCCGAATCTGATTTTGATCCTTTAACAGGAAATCTTGCATCAGAAACGGATATTAATAATTTATCGTCTACTCATTTAAGCGATATTTTTGGAACAAATAGCAAAACTGAAGCACCCGATGGGACAAAAAATATAATAATATTACGTTGGAAAAACGGCCAGGCAGAAGCTCCTGGAGATGCTTTGTTTCTTTCATGGGAACAGACATCAGGCAACAGTGAAATTTATACCTATTACGATAAATTGGGACGCGTACTCAGAAAGGTGACAAAAGGATTTAATGACAGGTCAATATTTGTCGATCAGGAATACGATGTATATGGAAGACCCACTAAAACATCAGACCCATATTTTTCTGGCGATTCTCCTTTATATACTGAAAAGAAATACAACACTGCACTGTCCAGGGTAGATTATCAAATTTTTCCCGATCAAACCCACGTATGGTACACATACCATGGACCTACCACGATTACTACAAATGAGGCCGGTCAGCCAAAAACACAGAAAAAAAATGCCATTGATTTATTAGATGAGAGCACTGACGCTAATTCCCGGACAGTTAAATATGAATATGCTTATCAGGGGAATGATTTCATAAGTACTGTTGCAATTGATAATCTTTCGGCAACTCAGACTGTCATAAAAATTGATAAATTTGGGAACAGAATCAATATAATTGATCCGAGTTCAGGTTCTATAGAAGAGACCTATAATGCATTTGGTGAAT
>JALNWG010000060.1 GCA_023231005.1 Bacteroidales bacterium
AAATTGGGGTAAACAGTTTTAATTCTACCCAATATCTTAATCGTTTCTGCTTTGTTCATTTCGCATTTCCTCCTCGTATAAGTCTTTTAGTATTCCAAGCCCTGACTTCGGTTTTGTTATTTTTTGATTTAGATAACCTTCAAATTTTGTTCCGAACAATGTTTCCGGGCGGATAAACTTTTCTTGTTCCGTTCCAATCCACTCATCGCACTTTTTGTCTATAACTGTTAAAAAATTATCTTCCGTAAAACCTTCGTTTATTCGTGCATCAATAAATCCTTTTGTTTTATTCGAGGTATGTTTGTAGTTTGTTCCCGCCTTACTGTTTAAATAATCAATTATTGTTGAGTAGTTAGTTTGTTTACCGCAAGACAATGTATTACTAACCTCATCTAAACTAACCTCACCTATACTAACCTTACCTATACTAACCTGTGTATCCGGATTGTATCCATTTTGTATACAATCTGTATCCAATAGCGTGTAGACCTTGTTATCTTTGACTTTTAGCATTTTCTTTTCTTCGTGATAAACAGTTTCTTTGCATCTATCACTCTGAATATAATTGTGTAATTTCCAATGTTTAATTACAACGATTCCACTTTCAAATGGAATTATAAAATTCTTTGCAATCAAAAGTTTCAAATCATCATCATTGCAACTTATACATCTCTGTATTTTTTTAGGATTATTTACAAAACCCTCGTCATCTGCCCTCATTGATAAATGAAAATATAGTGCTTGGCTTGATAATGGCATATCAATAAACGCGTCACTATCAATTATTGTTTTTGCGAACATTCTTCGTTCTGCCATTATTCTTCCCCCTTTAATTTGCTTGTGCTGCGTTCGGTTAGCCATAAATCAACTTCTTCAAAATTAAATCTGTAATTCTTACCGATTTTTATGTTTGGCATACCATCTGCAATTAATTTATAAATTGTATTTGGATGCAAAGACAATAAAACTGATAATTTTTTTAACGTAATATACATTGATAAACCCCCTTTCCTCGACATTATATGCCATTATATAATAACTTGTCAACTATTTTTGTAATGTTTTTTAAGGGTATATTTTCATTCCAAAAAAGTTAATTGTTCACTAAATTCAGGTGTTGTATATTCCGGTCTACCTTTTAAAAGACTGTCAACTAATTTCATAAAACTTTCAAATGTTTCGAAGTCCTTAAAATCTTCTGTTGCGTAACCACCGCCGCCGTTTTTATGGCTTTCTTGAATGTAAACTAAATAATTACCTTTCCAAATATCGTGATAACTATTATCCACAAAACCACTATGAAAATTTAATCGCTGATTCTCTCTTTTCGCAATACCTTCAACTTCGAAATATTCTCGGTTATCAATCCCGTTTTTTATTTTCGTATAATCTTCTCGACTGAAAAAATCATCTCTCGTCATATCAAACCTCTTTCCTCACGTGTAAATATATATCCGGCTTTGCCATTAAGCCCTTTTTGCGTAAATGATAAACGTGATTGTTGATTGTAAAAGGTGTTCTTTCCAACGCATAACTCATTTCATCAACACCGATTATGTTATACCAATCAATCAGGTATTTAATATCTTCATCGCTCCATTTCGTGCCTGTTTTTTTATGAAATTCGGGGTTGTAAAGCATTCTGTTGTGTTTATCATATGCGATTTCCATTTTAACCTCCTAATTCTCGCTTAAATTTACTTCCACGCAACTTTCATAATGCTCAACTTTTCAGGGGTTTCTGTTTCAATGTCTAATTCTTTCGCTTCTGATACAATTCCATCAATTAAAATACTCATTGATTTTGTATCAAATTCCGAGCTTCCTATCAGTATTGCAAAATGAGTAAATAAAACCCCGTTGTTTTCGCTTTCTCCGACTTCTGCACAATGATTTTTTGTTGCTCTATAAATAATATCTTTTGCTTCCGAAACAACCGAAACAAGTTTACTTTCTCGCTGTCCGTATCGTTTTAACATATCGATATATATATCATCTTTATTCGCCCTTAAAACATCTGCAATTTTGCCAATAATCAACCAACAATATGAGTTTGCATCAAGTGATCGCTTTTCCCGGAATTGTTTAATCTCAACCAACAAATCCTTTTTATTTCCGGTTACTTCTTTTAACTTGTATACAGCATCTGCAATCTGATATTTTTGAGCTTTGACAGTCAAAACGATTTCAATTTTATCATCTTCATTTGTCTGCATTCTGATGTCGGTTGCTAAGGTTTTCATTCCTCAACCCCCTCAAACTCGCAATTACAATCATCTGTGTTTCCTGTTTTCGATTCTTCACAACGATTATACATACATTTTGTGCAATCTTTCTCTGTGCAATAAAGACAACATATTGTTTCGGGCATAATCATTCACTCTCCTTGTTTGCGAAAGCCGACTTCAACTCTTTTTGCGATACATGACTTAACTTCGTTATTTGGTTTAACAAATTATATATGCTGTCAACTTTGTCATTGTGTTCCCAATCAATCAATAAATCATTTATTATCATTAACCTTTTAATTGCTTTTCTGTAATTATCCATTACTATCCCTCTCTTTCTTTTGATTTGGCAATTCGCCATTCAATGCTTTTTGCATTAATTTAAGCCCTAATGCGTGAAATTTTTGATATTCAGGATTTTGAGGGTCATTTTCCCAACCAAGCCATTCTTTAGGGGTTTTTGACATCGCTGATTTAGTTGTTTTGTGTATATTGTCTATTTTCATCTTGTCAAATCTATCTGTGCTTTCTTTTTCATAAATCCTATATATCAAATTGCTTTTAAAGTTTGATAATGAATTGAGTGCTAAAACTGCGTATGTTAAACTTTCATTATCTATAGCATTGTTTAATTGGCAATCGTCAATAATTTCTGATAATGTTTTCATAACTCCCTCTCTTTCTTTTCTTTAAGTGCCGTGAGTATAAGTTCGTGTTTTGCAAGTTCGCCATAATAATCAGGAACAAATTTCTTTAATCCTGCGTCATAATTTTTAAACATTTCAACATATCCCGAATATTCCTCTATCAATCTATCTATCAGTTCCACTATTCAACACCTACCTTTCGTTTTCGTTCAGTTCGTCATTTTCGTCTTTTATAATTTGTCTACACTCGTCACACTTTTCCCAATTATCCCGATGCACATAATCTAATTTTTTTTGAAATACAATACATTTGGGTTCTGAATAAAGATTAATTATAGGTGTTATAAATTTGCAACCTCTACAAAAATCGCCATCTGGTATTTCTACACTAATAAAAATATTCATATCAATACCCCCCCCCCTATTCATCTATATTTAATTCAAATAACCATTCTTCGAAAGACATCATCCTTAATGTTCCTGTAAAATAAGCATATTCCTTATATTGCTTTATAATAAAATCCTTACTCCAATTTTCTTTTTTCGCCTTTTCCCACATTGTTATTTGCGGTTTTTCAAACTCAACATTAAACCCATAAAGTCTTAATATGCAAAGAATGTTAGCCTCGTCTTTTGTCACTCTATCAAGTTTTAATCTTACGGTATCATATTCATCTTCTTTTATGAAAATAGCATTACAATGCCCACTATAAAACAACTCACAATTCCCATTTCTTTTGCCATTTAACTCCGACCATTTTTTAATCTTAATCTCTTTCATATCAATCACTCCTATCTAAATAGTTTACTTTGAATATTTTCTCAAAATCCTTGTCCGGATAAGCAAAGTTAAATCGTTTTTGTCCGTCAACTTTTAGTTTTAAAACTGTTTCCATATTTCTGTTTAGCGTTATGTTGTCGTGGCAAGTCATACACAGATAGGTATATAATCCGTATCGTTCTGACAACTTTCGGTTCGCTGTATTGCCAAAAATATGATGGCGTTCAAGGTTGTTTTCACCGAAACACAGAAAACAATTCTTGTTGTCATACAGACATTGTCCTTTTTTAACTCGCTGTTTCTTGTAATTACCTTTCGGGAACATTTTTGCTCCTTTCTTTGTGTTAGTCCGGCAATGGAAATTATGAGGTAAAAACCACCACCGGAAACACAATCCATTCAATTAGAATGGCAATGACAACTCATTCATTAAAATTTCGATGTCTTTTGTAACCCAATTTATTTTTGTTTTTTCTTTGTCCGAGTATGGGTATTTAGTTGATATTTTGCCTTCTTCAAACTTCTCGTCAATCATCTTAAAAACATCAAAATCTGATATTGATTCTTTCTTTTTTCTGCCTTCCCTGAAAATCTTTGCGACTTCATCCTTTGTTGCTTTGTCTGTTGTTTCTTCTGCATCAATCTTGGAATTGACTTCTTTGTTCCATTTTGCGTTTTCTTTTTCGGTGTCAGCAAATGGCTTACTGCTTGGAGTGCCGATGTCGTCACTATGTGTGTTGTCCGTATCTTCACCCGAGAACATCATAAAGGTTTTATTTAACATTGTTTTATATGCATATGTGAAGGCTTTTCCGCTGCCTTTATCTTGCGGATCTGCTCCGTTTCCGAAGCCTGCTAAAATCTCAAATTCGCCCGATTCTACATCGACCACCTTAAAACTAACTTTTAATTGAGTTACATTCCTTGTCTTTGTTTCTTTTTTATCATAACTTTCAGATTCCCATATCTGACTTGTTTCTTGCATTGAACCATCAATAGGAAATACAATCACTTTGTGTTTGTTAAATAATGGCTTCAACATATTCAAAACCTCTGCCTCGCCTACGGCTTTGTATGTGTTTGCCCCTTTGCCAACAGTTAGATTCTTTTCGAGTGATTTTGTTTCACACATAATATCAAATAATTTTTTATACAGTTTCAAATTTTCCATCTTCAATCCTCCGTTTCCACAATAAATTTCTCTTGGTTATAAGTTACATTTATTCCGTCTACAATCTCGCCGTCTTTTGTGATTGCTTTTTCGCCGTCAATCTGCAAGTCTTTTTTAACATCTTCCCACTTAACCGATTCCGTTGTTTCGATTGCTTCCGGCTTGTTGTCCTTCACCCATTTTAACAACGCTGTTTCATCACGATTGTAAATCGGTGTTGCATATTTCTTTTTGAGTTTGCCTGACGGTAGCGTGTATGTTTCTTGCGTTTTTGTTTCTTTGTGTTCAACTCCATCAAAATAATTTTGCAACTTTGAAATCAGGATAAAACTGCTTGTTTCTAATTGTGATTCCTTTTTCTCAATCTTGCGGGTGTATTCAAGAATCATATCATCGCAAGTCTGAATATATCGCTTTGCTTCCTTTCGTGCTTCTGCGAGCTTTTTTAACGCCCACTCACACGCTAAATCTGTGTCTATAACAAACTGTTCATCTTGCACTTCCATTTCTTCGCTTGCATATTCGTATTTATTCATTCTTCTACCTCCACAAATTTTTTATCTTTCAAAATATACCAAACATCTTCTTTTAGTTTTTTGCCATCAATTTGTGCTGACTTTACGCAAACAGGGATGTATCTGTTTTTCTTATTGTCATATTTCCATTCTGCCAAGGTTATCCAACAACCTTTTTTTGCTTTGATTTTATTATCAATACCGATGCTTGCACCAACGCTGTCATTTCCGCTCAAATCTAACTTCGAGTAATAGCCCGATGATGCTAACTGCGAGTAATAGCCCGATGATGCTAACTTCGAGGAATCGCCCGATGATGCTAACTTCGAGGAATAGCCCGATGATGCTAACTGCGAGGAATCGCCCGATGATGCTAACTGCGAGGAATCGCCCGATGATGCTAACTTCGAGTAATCGCCCGATGATGCTAACTTCGAGGAATCGCCCGATGATGCTAACTTCGAGTAATCGCCCGATGATGCTAACTTCGAGTAATAGCCCGATGATGCTAACTGCGAGTAATAGCCCGATGATGCTAACTGCGAGTAATAGCCCGATGATGCTAACT
>JALNWG010000061.1 GCA_023231005.1 Bacteroidales bacterium
ATAAAGGCATCTGAAAATGAGCGGGTAACATTTTTAAATTCATTTAACATAGATTTTCATTGCGCCATGCAAAGCCCGTGAAAAAGGGGTATAAAGTTATTAAAAAGCATGGACGAGCATGGAGAAAGGATGGAGAAAAGATGGAGAAAGGATGGAGAAAAGATGATCCTAATAGCTTCCTAATAGCTTCCTTATTGGGAGAAAGGATGGACAAAGGATGGACAAAAGATGGACAAAGGATGGAGAAAAAATCAAAAAATGGTAATTGAATGTTGGCAATGAATTGAAATAGTGTGCGTTGTAAAATGGCTATTTTCCCAAAAGTACTGTTTTCTGCTTCTCAAAATTTCTACAACCTAACGGTCAGTGTATTATAAAACATTGTTATGAGGAAGCTATAAGAATGGTGTGGAAAATTCATCGGGAGCCAGCGACTTCAATCCCTGAATATCATTATTATAACACAAAGTGTATACATCATTTTACACTTGCGGGTGGCTTATGGCCCCTTTATTTTTGTTGTCAGAAACAATTTAAACCAAATGCCATGAAATATCCATTAGAACAATGCATTCCTTGCAACATTCATTTGCGGCCCATTATGCCGGAATCCAGCGCCGATCCGCGTTACATACAGGTGCCGTTGGGTCATGCCAGCCCTAAGACAACCCGCATCTAAACCCCTATCACAACGAAAACCCCGGGCCAAAATAGAAGTCCCCTTGGGCATCTCAAGACATAAAAAAAACATAAGAAAAATTCGGAATTACCTTGATTTAATTATTTTTGTAGTAAAGAAAACAGAAGAAAACGATATGGCAAAAACAACATTTTGGGACGTAATAGAAAAAACGATTGAAAAAGTTGGGACACCACTTTCAGCCAAAGAGATTTGGGATAAAGCCAATGAATCTGGAACAATCGGAGATTTTACAACCAACGGCAAGACTCCTTGGGCTACAATTGCAGCATATTGCTACGTAGATATTAATAATAACGTAGATGATTCAATTATAATACAGACAAGCGAAAGACCAGCTCAGTTTTTCCTTCGTAGATTAGCATCAAAAATTGATGTTGAGAAACTCCAAAAGCAGAAAGATACCGAACAGATTAAGAAGGAGACAATTAAGCCCCGGGGGTTTAACGAAAGGGATTTGCATCAAATAATGGTTTCATACGCATCTGTTAATACTCACTTTAAAGCCAACTTAAAGACTATTTATCACGAAAATTCAAATAGAACAACTAAAGGACAAAACGAGTGGTTACATCCTGATTTGGTTGGGGTTTATTTCCCATTTAAGGATTATACAACAGAGACAAGGGAGATACAAGATTATTTAAAAATAAGTTCGATTAAGTTGTTTTCATTCGAGTTGAAAATCAACCTAAATTTCTGTAATTTAAGACAATCGTTTTTTCAAGCCGTCTCAAACTCAAGCTGGGCAAACGAAGGATACCTTGTTACATTAAACTTGGATGACGACCCAGTGTTTAGAGACGAAATTCGCAGATTAAATAATGCATTCGGGATTGGATTGATAAAATTAAACGCGGACAATGCTTACGAAAGTGAGATACTATTTCCATCAAAGATAAATCAAGAGATAGACTGGGATACAGTAAACCGATTAGCAAATGAAAATGTTGATTTTAGTGACTTTTTGAAATTGATAACAGAAGATTGTAAATTAGGCAAAGTAAAAAGCCAATATGACAAGATTCTAAAGCCAGACGAATTGATAAAACACATTAAGGACAAAGGAATAAGCAACGTAAACTAATACGCGACATAGCCAAAAGGGTTTGTATGCGAAGTTATCATCTCATCAAGTTCTGTGTTAGCTGAAAGCGATATTCTTCGCAATTCCTTACTGGCCATATCGACACTATTATGGACAAGTTTAAGGAACGACACAACGAACACAGACAGACACAAGAAACAACGAAAATTAATTGTGATTGTTCTTGACTGTTTCGAATTAGCAAAAGCAAGAATAAAAGTGGAGACCAGAAACCACTCAAAAAACGAGGCGACTCCGAAAAGCCAAACGAGTAGGAAAACAAAAAAGAAACAACATGAAATTAAAAAAGGCGACTCAATTAGCAGTAATTGGAGTAATTCTACATTTAGTTCCCGAAGTTATGTATTTTCTAGCTAATTTAAACTTGTTATCATGGATGAATGCGGAAACTGGACAAGTGAATTGGTACATGAATTATTTAGGAATCTTAAATATTATTGGAACAGCAATGTTACTTCCATTTTTTATAACTCTATTTAAAAACCAGAAATAATTATGGAAGAAAATAACTTAAATGACATTCTTGGGATAAAGACTTCCCATAGTCAAAGCAATAATGAAAACAATAATACCAAATATCGCTATCATGCTTTGAGAACAATAGCAGTTGTTTACATGGTATTGGCATGGATAATTGGAATTGTAGCAATAATAACAACGTTTTACTTTTTATCCGAGAATAAAATGCAAATATTTGCACTTGTATCAATTATTGTTGGTGGTATAGTAGCTCTTGGATTGGCAGCAATATCTGAATCTATAAAAGTATTTTTAGATATTGAATACAATACAAGAAAAACGTCAGAAAAATGAAAGCCATGCCCTAATAAATAAGGCTTCATGCCGGGTTGCACCGCACGAAGCCTTATTTATTGCACGAAATCCCCGGAGTAACCTTACAAAAGTATAGGGGATTAAATCTGGGCAAAGAAATAAAGTAGCTAAAACACGCTTTTATAAATGATGTTGAGGATGCGATGTTGGGGGACTGGCTGTTTTATTTTTTCTAATATAACTTCAAGGGCGTATTGGAAAAAATGATACTTTTGAATTATGCCTGATTTAAGTAAAATGTATTTGTTCAGAATGACTCACATTGAGAACATTCCACATATTCTTCAGTTTGGAATAACACATTTTCAATCACCAAACGCTAATCCTGCATTTGTACCAATCGGTGATGGTAGCATGATTTCAACCAGAAGCAAACATGTTTTAGATAATGGAAGGCATCTCGGAGATTACATACCTTTTTACTTTGGCACTAGAACTCCAATGCTTTATGTGATTCAATATGGCTATAATTTGGTAGCTCCAACTCCCGCTGCCAATATAGTTTATTGTGTAAGTTCTGTTCAGAAAATAATTGAACTAAACTTAGATTTTATTTTTACTGATGGACACGCTATTGATTCATTCAGCGCTCAGTACTCACAAGCTGATGTTGCAAATATTAAAAACATAGTTGACATTAAGGCGATAAATGCTAAATATTGGAAAGATGAAAATGATCTTGACCTAAAAAGAAGAAAAGAAGCAGAGTTTTTGGTCTTAGGAGATATTGCCTTTGATGCTATTTTAGGTTATCTTGTTTTCAATCAAGCAGCAAAAGAACAAATGCTTGCTTTTGGCGTTGCAGAAGAAAATGTCCACATTGAACCTACTTTTTATTTTTGAGCCATGATACGATACAAAACAGGAAATCTTTTTGACAGTGAGGCCGAGGCTTTAGTAAACACTGTTAATACTGATGGCGTAATGGGAAAAGGTATTGCATTACAGTTTAAGAATCTGTTTCCAAATAATTTTAAAATTTATGCTAAAGCTTGTTATAACAATGAACTTAAGATTGGGAAACTATTAATAACTGAAGAAGAATCCTTACTTGCCGGAAAGAAAATTATCATCAACTTTCCCACTAAAACAAGTTGGCGCAAACCCTCTGAATATAATTACATAGAGTCTGGAGCAGCTGAATTGATAAGACAAATCAAAGAAAAAGGCATTAAATCAATTGCAATCCCTCCATTAGGTTCTGGCAATGGTGGTTTAGATTGGAATAAAGTGAAAAATATTCTTGAAAAATATTTAGCCCAAGTAGATTGTGATATTTATATCTATCAGCCAAGCTCAGCTATCCAGGAAGCATTGAAAAAAGAACGGGTTAAACTCACTCCGGCAAGAGCAATGCTTTTATCAGTGCTTTATGAATTGGTTAAAAGTGGGGAATTTGTTTCCGAATTTTCGGCTGAAAAAATTGCATATTTTCTGCAAAGATTTGGAGCTAAGGAATCGTTCAAGTTGGAATTTCAACCCAATTTTTATGGTCCATATTCTGGAAAAGTGAAACACGTTTTATATTTTCTAAACGGCAGTTATATAATGGGTTATTGTTCAAAAGACAAAAAACCATTTGAAGAGATAGGCCTCGTTGCCAACGCTGAATCAGATGTCACGGATTTTCTTGATAAGAGTGAAAATATTGAATATAAGCGTATCGTTGAAAAAACTAAAAAATTCCTCTCTGGATTTTATTCCCCATTTGGATTAGAATTACTTTCAACAATTGACTTTATTCGGATTGAAAAAAAGGTGGATTCACAAGATTCAATATCTAACGAACTTGAAAACTGGAGTGACCGAAAGAAAACAATGTTTACTAATCCTAAATTTATTAAAATAGCAGTAGACCATATTCGTACCCACTTCGCTTGATATTATTCTAAATCAGTTTAAATTATTTTACATTTAATAGGTAAGGGTCCTCATAATGGAGTCAAATGGGTTTCAATGGGGTCAAAATAAAGTCAATAGGACTCCACGCGTTGGGGCCAATAAAAAAAGGAATTTATGAACGAGATTTTTAGAATAATTTCAATTCTAATTTTAACATCTGTAGCAACTTCTGTATTATGTCAAAATGACTCTTCGGACTCACATATTATTGAAATAGGCTGGACGGTTGTTGAAGAACAACCTTCTTTTCCTGGAGGTTTTGATTCACTACAGAAATATTTATTACTAAAAACCAAACTCCCAAACAATTGGAGGTTCGATTCGATTAGTGGGAAAGTGTACGTTGAATTTCTTGTAGAATCAAATGGGAGTATTTCTAAATCGAAGATTCTTAGAGGTCTAAATCCAATTCTTGACTCAATTGCAATTTGCGCAATTAGAACAATGCCGAAATGGGATCCAGCAAAACAAAGAGGTAAACCTATTGACTGTAAGTTTTTATTGCCAATCAAATTCGGAGTCCAAAGTAATATTAAAAGAAAAAAATGACCGCGGACTGGCTCACACGTGTGTCCCCTGTCTTATTCCCCCGAACAGGAAAATAAAGGCCGTACAAATGATGGAAGGCTCTTTTGAAATTTGAGTAAGCGCACAGAGGTCAAACGAACCGACTATGCGGCCTTACCAGCGGGAAATGATAAATGGACTTCTGTAAATGACCGTCAGGAGTATTTTACAACCGGAGCGAAACGGAGTTCAGTCCGGAAACGGAAGGAACGTAATCAAGGGGTTCACGTATGGTTTTTTAGGAAGTGTAATAATCTTTACAAGATAGCAAACATGAATGTAATACGACCACTTTCATTAACTGATTTCGACAGATGGATTGAATTGTCAAGAGAAGTAGAACCTTTATTCGGTCCGATGGCGGATTTAGAAGATTTTCGTAACGGGATAAAAGCTTGCATTGAAAACGGGAATGCTTTTGGTGTTGAATCCGGGAATGAGACCTTGGCCGGTGTTATTGCCATTGACAGAACATTGAACGAGATACTTTGGTTAGCGGTAGCCCAAAAATATCGTGGGAACAAATGCGGCGAACTTCTGGTGAAGAAAGCAATTGAGGAACTATCGGCCGGAGGTGATATTTTTGTTCAGACTTTCTCGAATGAAGTGGCTGAAGGTTTATCGGCCAGACGGCTTTATCTGAAAAATGGGTTTGTAGATTTAAATCCGGCCGGGAAAAATCCGGCTGGAATTGAAACTG
>JALNWG010000062.1 GCA_023231005.1 Bacteroidales bacterium
GCAATGAAAAAAAATGTGGGAGGTTATGTTACTCATCCATATTATGAAAATGACAACAGTTTTGTTCAAAGGGATACGGTTTATTCCATGCCACGAAATGTTGGTATTATTATTAATGAGGGCAATGCTTCATCGGCAGAACAGTTTCTACTTGCTGCAAAACAAAGTGACAAAGTAAACTTATTTGGTAATTGTAATACCGCCGGAGTATTAGATTATTCTAACATTACACCGAATCCTTTACCATCAAATAATTATCAATTGTGGTGCCCGATGACTCGTTCAAAACGTTTGCCAGAAAATCCTATTGACAATATTGGAATTGCTCCAGATGTTATTATCCCATTTCCTGCAACAGAACAACTGTATGACAAATTAGATACTTGGGTTTATTTTGTCAAAAATTATTTAGAATTATTAAATGAAGGAAATAAATAGAGAAATAAATACCGAACGCCTAACAACACACGGTATAAAAAATTGCCGGGATAGTAGGTTATTCAAGGGTTGTACCATTTAAAGGACAGCACATTAAGCTAAATGCACAAAATTCTGGCTATTTTTATTATTTTTGAGCAAACGTTCTACCCAATGAAGGTACCACATTCCATTGCCGGGTGGTTTAATCCGCCTTGGAGAGCTTGGGCCGTATGATGGAGAACTATCAAGTACGGTTCTTAGGGGACAAGGGCGGAGTAATTCGCCTGCGTTACCCGACGAAAAAAGACGTAGACTGTTAACGATTTTTCAAATGAATGCAAAAGACAAAAGCAGACAAGAATACACAGCAAGAATAAATAGAGTGATGGACTATATTGAAAAGCATTTAAACGAAGATATAACGCTTGATAAAGTTGCTCAAATTGCTTGTTTTTCACCTTTTCACTTTCACCGTATTTTTTCAACCTTAACAAATGAAACAATAAATGCTTTTATTCAACGAATACGAATAGAGAAAGCGGCCCAACAGCTTAAAAATGATGAAGGTGTTTCGATAAGCGAAATAGCTTATAAATGTGGGTTTGGCAGCGCAGCTCATTTTAGCCGTACATTTCGTAAATATTTTGGTTTGACTGCTCAGGAATTCAGGAAAACCGAAAAAGCTGTTTTTGCAAAAGACGGTTTATATTTTAGCAAGAATGGTCAACTGACCCGCAAGATAAATCAACCGATTCCGGATTTTAGGGTGCAACTTTGCAGTGATAATTTAAATCAATTTATTCACTCAAATTTAATTTTTATGGACACTAAAATCGAAATTAAAGAAATGCCAGAATTCAATGTTGTTTACTGTAGACACACAGGTCAGTTTAACCAAATCGGGAAAGTGTATGAAAAACTGATGAAATGGGCAGGTCCACGAGGCTTGTTAAAGTTTCCGGAAACCAAAACGATTACTGTTTATCACGACGACCCGGCGATAACGGCAATTGAACAAGTTCGTCAAAGTGCCTGTATTACGGTAGAGAACGATGTAAAAGTTGATGGGGAAATTGGAAAAATGAAATTGGAAAGTGGAAAATATGCTGTTGGCCATTTTGAAATTGACGAAAAAGGATTTGAGAAAGCCTGGAATACAATGTGTTTATGGTTTACAGAAAGCGGCTATCAACCAAGGGAAGGCTCCCCGTATGAGTTGTACTACAATTCGCCGGATGAAGATGCTCAACGAAAATTTATCTTAGATATATGTATTCCCGTAAAACTCTTGTAGCTTCCTCAATTTCAAGTAATACGCAACAGAGCGATTGAAATTATTTCAATCGCTCTGTTTTTTTAATGATATAATCAAAAAATAAATTTACCTTGCCGAATGAATTTGATTTTATTAATATTCTTCATTGGATCTTGGCCAAATGAAGCTCTTGCAAAAGATGGCAATGACAATATTAATTTCTTTAATGCCCTTACCATTGACTTCCAAAAAAATTTCACAGGTACTATCAACAACAAACTTGGCGTTGTCTTCCAAATTGAAAATAAAGGGAACGAATTGTCAGGCTCATATTTTTATATCCACAAAGGAATAGATATAAAATTGACAGGGAAAATGACAGGTCAACACCTTGAAATGTACGAGCTGGATTATTTAAACAATAAGACTGCTAAAATTTATGGAGAACTCAAGGACTCCAACTTCAGCGGGATATGGGAGAGTTTGAATTCAATGAAATCATTTCCCATTATTCTTAAAGAGACCAAAACCGAAGTTGACCCTTTGCCCTCTAAAATAGAAGGAATTTACAAAACTCTCGCCAAAGATGAAGAAACAGGGGATGATACGCCCTGTGAATTATCTATCACCATAACTAAAAATGAAGGAGCGTATTATTATCATCTTAAAACAAATATGCGTGATGTTGATGGGAAAGTTAGTTTTGATAGAGACATAGAAGCCAAAGAAACCTATATCACTTTTGAAGGTATAAAATGGGCTGAATATGAAGGAGATGTCAATAACAAAAAAGCAGAAAAGAAAACAATCGGATCCAAAGACATACCGGTTGGTATTGATGGATTATTTACTGAATCCGAAATAACTATTCAAAACGATGGGAATTCAATGAATTATTATGTAAAATTTAACGAGTGTGATAGAAAATTTATCAGATTGTTAAAGGAATAACGTATTCTTTTTTTCTCCCAGACATCATTGACCTTAATTTCGCCAACAACAACTCTGTTTTTATACCTGCATTCATGAAAATGGGTCTCATATTTCCCAACAAGGATAGAAAAGATAAAGCTGTTCATCTTGGGCTTGGGTATCTCGCTTCATTTACAAGAAACGTACATTCTGACCTGGAAATTACAATCCTTGATACACGGGTGGCTAAAAAGTCTGAAATAAACCAGTTTTTTCATACATCATTTGATTTGGTTTGCATTACTGTGCTATCCCCCGTATATTATGAAGTTATCCATCTTGTTGACACATTCCGTGATCTAAACCCGACAATTAAAATTTGTTTGGGAGGACCCTATGTAACAACAATAATGGAGGAAATATTTAAAGAAATTCCCGCTGATTTTGCAATATATGGCGAAGGTGAGCAAACGTTGACGGATTTAATCTACCATTTGAAAGGACAAAAGGAAATCGAAACCATCCATGGGTTACTATACATCTCCAGTTCAGGAGAAACAATAACAAATGCCCCCAGAGCACAATTTACAGATCTTGATAGTCTTCCCTTTCCGGCGTATGATTTATTTCAAATGGAAAGATACCCAATTCATAGAATCGTTACCAGCAGGGGATGTCCATACGAGTGTTCCTTCTGTAATTCATCTTCAATATGGCAATATAATTGGCGAAAAAGAAGTCCCGAAAATTTAATCCTTGAGATAGAATATCTGATCAAAAACTTCAGGCGCAAAACTTTCTTTTTTAACGATAACAGCTTTAATATACAGATGGACCGGGTTGAAGAGTTTTGCGAAAGGTTAATAAATAAAAAATTAGACATTTTATGGTCTACTCCCGTTCGGATCGAGAATATTACTCAGGGTTTAGCCGACAAAATGAAGAAAGCCGGTTGTTATAATGTAGGGATAGGAATAGAATCGGCCAATAATGACATTTTAGCCTCCATTGGCAAAAGGGTAACCATTGAGGAGGTAACAAAAGGCATACGGATTTTCAAAAAAGCCGAAATAGAAGTACTTGGCCAGTTTGTTATTGGAAGCCCCGGAGATACTCTGACAACAGTAAAGGAATCACTGAATTATGCAAAACATTCAGAATTGGACTTTGTCATGTTCTATTCTGTTTTACCATTTAAAGGAACTCATCAATGGGATTATGTAAATAAATTCGGCAAGTTCTATTCCAAAACTATTCATGATTACCATTTCATCAAACCCCGGATTGTATTTGACACTCCCGAGTTCCCATATAATGACCGTCTGGAGGCTATTCGATTAGCAAAGAATGAAGGTTATTATTGCGATTCAAACGACCGGAATTCCATATTTGATCTTGGCAGGGGAATTGTTCAAAGAGCTCAAAGTTATTTACCTGAGAAAATGGGTAATAAAATATATCTGTCAAGTAAGTATATTTACCGAAAATGGATGATCAATAGAATGGGAACCCACCAATCAAAAGTGGAAAAATCCGGAAAGTAAAGAATACCAAACATACATATACATTGAAACGATGATATGCTAGAAACAAAAGTTTATTTTGTTTTCTTTGATTATTTTTGCGCAGAATACTATTCAATAAAATATCTGTTATGACCAACCATGACTTCTACCAGAAAATCTTGATATATCTTGAGAAACTGTGTCAGGAAATTCCCGAAAGATGTGTAGGAAGTGAGGGAAATTTGAAAGCCACTCGTTTTTTTGAAGCAGAAATATCGGCCCTCGGCTGGGAAACAGAAATGACTGCTTTCGAAGCCATCGATTGGAAAGAAAATGGGGCTATTCTAAAATCCAATGGTCATTCATTTCATGTTTTGGTTAGTCCTTATTCTCTTGGATTTAAAGGAGAAGCGGAATCTGTTTCTGCTTCCAATGTTTCTGAACTTGAGAGTCTTGATTGTAGCGGTAAAATAATCTTTCTACATGGAGAAATCGCGAAAGAGCAACTCATGCCCAAAAATTTTGTGTTTTACAATCCCGAGAGACATCGGAAGATTGTAGCACTCCTGGAGAAAAGCGGAGCTAAGGCAATTGTCTGTGCAACTGGAAGAAATTCTGCTTTAGCTGGTGGCGTGTATCCTTTCCCGTTGATCGAAGACGGCGATTTTAACATTCCGTCTGTTTATATGACAGAGGAAGAAGGTGTTGAGCTTTTACCTCACATCGGAAAGACCATCTTCCTGGAGTCTGTTTCAAAACGCCTGCCAAGCAAGGGCTACAATGTGATCGGGAGAAAAGGTGACCGAAATTCAAAAAAAATTGTCTTAACAGCCCATATTGATGCAAAAAAAGGTGCACCCGGTGCAATTGACAATGCAACCGGAGTGATCGTTCTGCTTCTTTTAGCCGACCTGCTCAAAGATTACAGGGGTGACAAACAAATTGAAATTGTTGCTTTTAACGGAGAAGATTATTATGCCGCTCCAGGACAGATGAACTATGTGATGGCCAACCAGGATAAATTCAAAAATATCCTGTTGAACATCAACATTGACGGGGCTGGTTTCAAAACAGGAAAATCCTCCTTCTCTTTCTTTGACATGCCAGAAGAGATACAACAAACTGCAAACGAAATACTACAGAAATTCGATGGAATTACCGAAGGAATTCAATGGCCTCAGGGAGATCACAGTATCTTTTTACAATATGGAGTCCCTGCAATAGCCGTATCGTCCAAATGGCTCATCGACCATTTGGGAGAACAAGATATTACACACACGCCAAAGGACAACATGGAAATAGTTGATTGCAATAAAGTTGTAGAGATTTCGCAGGCATTAAATTCGATGATCAGAAAAATCTGATTTAATTTTCATTTTTTGAAAAGCGCTGACCATGATTAAGATAATTCATGTATCAGAAAATATTTTACTCAAGCAGTTAGAACATTCCGATGCCGATGATATTTTTCATACGATTATCAATCAACAAAAATATCTTGGGAAGTGGTTGCCATTTGTTGAATTCACGCTCGAGATTGAGGATACAAAAAAATATATCCAGTCGATAGTGGATTCTCAAAAAGAAAACTGTGACTGTGTTTTTGTGATCCGGTTCAAGGATGAATTTGCAGGACTGATCGGTTTAAAAGGCACAGATAAACCAAATAAAAAAACAGAGATCGGATACTGGCTTTCTGAACCATTTCAAAAGA
>JALNWG010000063.1 GCA_023231005.1 Bacteroidales bacterium
GCACGTGGAGATAAAGGATGGACCACATTACCAAGATGGCTTAACGAAGGATATGCACAATACGAAGCAGGCCAGATAAACGAACATATCCGAAAAATTGTAGAATCAAGTGTGATAGCAAAGGCACCGCCAACATGGACACAACTTGCTACCGCATCAGTAATGGAATTTGGCAATATGAATGGTTATGGTCTTTCTGTTTCGATTGTTGAATTCCTGGTTGTAACATATGGTATTGAAAAATTGGTTTTACTGATAAAAGAGCCTGAGAATATTGAATACATCTATGGTTTGTCAGAAAACACCTTGGAAAAGCAATGGATTCAGTATTTAAAGCATGAAAAGATAGAATAACACCCGCTATCGCCCGCACAGCGGGTACGGGCGGGTAACCTTAAGTGCGACACGAGGCTGTTCAAATCACTATTAAACGTTCTAAATCCGTAACCTGAACCCTGTGAAAATCGTTTCCCTATTTTATATGAGAATTGGCAACAGAAAATGGCAGTTCTTCGGCAAATTCAACGATGGTAAGATCATTTTGCTTCGTGTGTTTGGCTGCTTCCATATCAAACGTCACAAACTCATCAATGGAAACACCAATCCTTTCGATACATCCTGGGATTATTACTTCGCAAACAGGTTAAGGAATAGATATGTGAACTGAATATTTTGTATATTGCCGGGTGGTTTAATCTGCCCTTTGAGAGCCTGAGCCGTCAAGATTTTTACAAGTCTCAATTACAGGAATGTACTATGCCCTTGAAGGAATGGAAATCATATCAGAAGACCAGTTTAAGAAATTAATCAAGGATTGGAAAACATATTCGAAGTTGGAAAAAATCAATACTTATGGGAACCCCATTGAACTAAAAACGACTGAAAACAAGCGAAATAATAACATACACGAGGCCTGACAGGCTTGACCCCGTAACAAAATCAGCATTTGTAATGCATTAGCAATGCTTCATCTTTGCTGCGGTTGCAAGCGATGCGTGTGTGTGCCATTTGAACACAAAATAAATTTATTGACAACCCAATAGAGAATAATAAGCTGATAAAACAATATTTAAAACTAAAAATATAGAGTAGATATATTTGTTGTACTTAGTGAACTAATAATTTAATTTGTAATTATTAATGAAAAAAATGATTATTTTATTCGGATGTATTTATTTTATGAATATATCCAGTTGTTTTCCACAACTATTAGAAAATAACAAAAAGGAGTATAAATCAAAAACGAGAGTTGTTAAAGGTTATTCAAATGATTATAATGAATTAGATATAGGGATTACTTTTGGAAAAATAATAAATTTAATTGACACTACGTATTATATTAAATTTCAATTATACGCACCTACCTCAGAGTTTCAGAAGGATATACAAATTTATAAAACGAGTTCGATTACTTTTTTGTCAAAGAGTGGTAGAACAGTGGAGTTAAAATTGACTAACGTAATTTCTTCTACAGAAAAGGAGAAACAAATTGTTGATCAATTTTCTACCGATATCTCATTTTATTCAACAATTTTGATTTTATACGTGACAAAAGAAAAACTTATCGAAATTGGTTCTGAGCCTTTTTATAATTTAATATTACCATATTACAATAGTTCATCTAAGGTTGAAAATAAAGCGATATTCGCATGGCCAACCTTATTTACTCGAAGAAATTTTAATCAGAAGAGTATAAAATATATACTTGATATCTAAATATATGGATGATAGATGAATCCTTCTGAATTAAATTTATCGTTACAATTCTATTAACAGGCGATTGAAGTAAGTACAAATTATGAATTAAGAAAAAATGCCAGCAGGTAATAAAGGCTATGTAACATGCTCACTCCGGTCGCACATCACATAGCGGCCAACCGTTACCGGGCAGGAACTGTTAAGAAGGGTAACAGTAACTCCCATTACACGTCTTGATGTCATTTTTTTTCATCTTTTATTTTTTGTTTATCCGCTTCTTTCTGCAATTTTTTTGTGACTTTCAGGTCTTTAGCTGCTTTTTTCTCTGCTTCTTTCATCGCTTCCTCTGCTGCTTTTGCCTTCTTGTTAAAGTACCCTCTTAAAAGAAAATTGTGTTTGGCAGCTTCCATATTTTCATCCAATCCTTTGCTGCTTCTTTTAATATTCAGCATGGTCTCACTGAAATTTTCGGCAATGGTTGTATCCTGGATTAACCGGCCAAGTGTTCCGGTTCCGCTATTAATTTTATACATGATTTCTGCAAGGTTTTGTGAAATAATTTCTGCATTTTCTGCTGTTACCTTTAAACTTGCCATGATGGCATCTAATTCAACAGGCTCAGCTGATGTTAGATGCTGTCCTGCTTTCACTGCTGGAGATCCAGAACTACCTTGTGTAATAAGCAAAAGCCGATCGCCAATAAGTCCTTCGGACCCAATGGCTACTTCACAGTCTGATTTGATAAACATTTTGACGGATTTTTTAATCAGCATTTCAACCTTAACCATTGAGTCATTAACGATGGTGATATTGTCAACAGTCCCAACATTAATTCCTGAAAAGCGGATGTTATTGCCTACCTGCAATCCACTTACATTTGAAAAGGTTGAAGTTAGTTTAAACACCGGATCAAAAAGATTCTTTTGCTTACCAATAAAAAAAATGGAAAGTACAAAAAGCGCTAAACCTCCAATAATAAATAACCCCAAGCGTATTTTATATTTTTGTGTGTGCGTTTCCATAAGTCAAATATTTACAATTTTAGATTTTTTATTTTTTTAGATTTATTGGAAGAATGATTGAATAAATGGATCAGTAGCATTTTCAAAGTCTGCGACTTTTCCTTCCATATAAACTTCCCCATCTTTCAGCATGATGATACGGTTTGCTGTATTGTGCGCACACCTAATATCGTGGGTGATGATGATAGATGAGGTTTTATATTTTTCCTGAACTTTATTAATCAATGCGCTGATTTCATCGGAAGTAATAGGATCAAGACCGGTTGTGGGTTCGTCGTATAGCATAATCATAGGGTCAACCACAATGGTTCGCGCCAGACTTATTCGTTTTCGCATACCGCCAGATAATTGAGAGGGTATTTTGTGCAATGCATCAGCCAAACCAACATTTTCTAATACCTCAATTATTTTTGTTTCAATTTCTTTGTCATTCAGATTTTTTTTTATCCGGCGCAAAGGGAATTCCAGATTTTGTTTTACAGTCATTGAATCGTATAAAGCACCACTCTGAAAAAGAAAACCAATTTTTTGCCTGAGAGTACTTAACCCTTTCGTGTTCAAAGTGCTTATGTTTTCTCCGAGCACATTGATAACGCCTTCGTCAGGATTTAATAAACGAACAATACATTTTATCAGAACTGATTTTCCTGAACCGGATTTTCCAAGTACCACGAGGTTTTCTCCTTTGATAAGATTCAAGGTAATGTTTTGCAATACCTCTTGGTCCCCAAATGATTTCTTAAGGTTTTTAATCTCGATAACCGATTTGTCACGGTTCTTACTTGCATTTTCAATGCTGTTTGTTTGGGGCGTATTCATCTTCAATTATTCATTTTTACATGAGCATATCTGTAATTTGAACGGCGATCATATCCACAATGATCACCAAGAGGGATGCCAGTACAACCGCCGAATTAGCTGCAACGCCAACGCTTTCTGTTCCGCGTCCGGCATTGTAACCCTTATAGCATCCAACCACTCCAATCACAGCCCCAAAGAAAAAAGATTTGATTACAGCAGGAAATAAATCCATGAAATGAACGTGGCCGAATGCCTGCGAAAAAAACAAAACAAAGCTAACGTCACCTTTGATATTTGCACCGATCCAGCTTCCGAAAATGCCCAGGGCATCAGCATATAGAATCAATAATGGAATCATCAGGGTGGCAGCAATCACCCGGGTTACAACTAAAAACCGAATCGGATTGGTGGATGAAACCTCCATGGCATCAATCTGTTCAGTCACTTTCATTGACCCCAATTCTGCGCCCATGCCCGAACCGATCTTTCCGGCACAAATCAGAGCAGTGATTACCGGGCCCATTTCCCTGATCAGAGATACTGCTACCATGCCGGGAAGCATTGTAACTGCTCCGAAGTTAACCAATACCGGGCGTGATTGAATCGTTAGTACCAACCCTATAATGGCACCGATAATCGATATCAGTGGCAGGGTTTTATAGCCTATCTGAAAACACTGACGCAAAAATTCTTTAAATTCAAAATCCCGAGAAAATGTCTCTTTGAAGATTCGGGATAAAAACAAGAACACATCTGCGACATCGGCCAGGTAATTGTTTGCATCGGTTTTTTTTGCAATCGTCTTTTCACTGATTCTCAGCGATTGCCTGGTTGCGAACCCTTTTGCCTTCAGAACGGGATTGTTTTCTTTCATTTTTTTGCATGACTAACATAATACAAAAGTATAGGCATCCTACTGTGAAAGCGTTACATAACTTTTAAAATAAGTTGCATGATTCACACATTGCAAGGGAGTTTTCGTATGGAATTGCATTTGATTTCTGGTCATATTCCTGAAAAGGTGTGAATCATGTAACTCTTTCCCTTAATTATGCAACACATTTCCTTCAAGATGGTTTGACCTTTACTAAATTGTAGCAGTACTTTTTTAGCAAAAGTGGCAAGTGTAATTTTATTTATGCCGAAAATTTTTGTCTAAAACTATAAAACGGCTCAATCTTTGTTGTATAGTTACCATCAACCTAAAAATTCATTTTATGAAAGCAAAAATTAAAATTTTCCTACTCACACTGATGTTCATGATGAGTATTGGTTTTATATCTAAAAAAACATCTGCACAGGTTGTATCTGTGAGCTTTCAGGTATTTTATGATGAATTAACTCCTTATGGAACCTGGGTCGATAACCCCGATTATGGCTATGTTTGGATTCCCAATGTAGCTCCCGGATTTACCCCTTATGCAACGAACGGTTATTGGGTATTCACCGATCTGGGATGGACTTGGGTTTCCAATTATTCATGGGGATGGGCTCCTTTTCACTATGGGCGGTGGTATATCGATCCACGGTATGGAGCTATTTGGGTTCCTGATAACGAATGGGGGCCTGGTTGGGTAACCTGGAGGAGATCAGGAGATTATTACGGATGGGCTCCGATTGGGCCTGGGGTAAGTATTGAGACGGCTTATAGTAATGGATACAACGTACCATTCAATCAATGGACATTTGTAAGGAACAGAGATTTTGGAAGAAGAAATATTAATAACTATTACGTTAACTCTTCAAAAAATGTCACGATCATAAACAATTCCACTGTGATAACTAATATTCAAATTGATCGATCACGAAATGTAAGATACAATGCAGGTCCTGAAAGGCGTGAAGTGGAAAAACAAGCTGGCAGATCATTTAATCCTGTGCTTATAAGAGAAAGCAATAAACCGGGTCAGAGTCTGACTAATAATCGGCTCCAGATATACAGACCACCGGTGGAAAAAAATGTTGCTTCAGGGACAAGACCTTCCCCGGCAAGGGTGGAGAGTTTGAATAATGTTAAAACATTGCAGCAAAGAACCAACGCAACGCAACTCCAAAAAACAAATCAACAACCAGCTCAGGGACAACGTACCGTTCAGCCCGTCAATCAACAACCTCAACAACGGACTGTACAACCCACGAAACAACAGCCCCAACAGCCTCAGCAACGGACTGTACAACCCACGAAACAACAGCCCCAGCAGCCTCAGCAACGGACTGTACAACCCACGAAACAACAGCCCCAGCAGCCTCAGCAACGGACTGTACAACCCACGAAA
>JALNWG010000064.1 GCA_023231005.1 Bacteroidales bacterium
TTGTGTCTTTTCTCCAGTCTGCAACTGTGATTTTATATAGATTACTCCAACCTGACGGGAACAACGCTACATGCCAACCAAACAATCTGTCTTTAGTCAATGGCAAATCATATCTTTGTGTGGCGTCAAGCATCATTTCAACTATTCCGTCAATATGGCGTTCCGATTCCATTGCTCCGGCTATATCAATTCCTAGTCGCCGAGCAATTGAAGAACGTACTTGTTCAATATCCAAAAACTCGCCTTCGATTTCAGATGATTTTATAACATCTAAAGTAAGCGTGTTCAAAACCGCTTCATTTTGCAAATCAAAGCCAAGTGATTCCATTTTGCCAAGAAGTCTGCCCTGTTGATTTCTAGCTTCACCAAGTTTTATCATCACTTGCTTATTGTCCCAAGTAAAGTCAGTCCAGTTTTCGTTTTCGTGTATATAAATTTTCATTCTCCGCATATTATGCGACAAATATACTCCTTATTCTCCGCAAATGAAACTTTCTCCGCAAAATATGCTCCGATTATAGTGCTTAATCTCCGCAATGTCGTTTTTTTTTTGCTTGGTGGTAACGGCCGGCCGCTAAACGCAGCAAAGGTGCAATCTTTGCCTGCAACATTGCCGTATGTAAGTAGATGCTTCGAAGAGAAAAAACACTAAAAAACCCATCTCCCGGAACCCATCCGGATGCAATTAAACTGAAACTTTAGGTGTAAAGTGCATAGAAACCTGCACCATTGTGATTTGAGCAAGAAATGTGTCAGACCACAAAACCTTTACTTCCATGTATCGATTTGATTAAGAAGGTTTCGTGCTTCTGTAACGCTTTCATTTTTAAAATCGTCCTCTGATTTATCAATGATTTCATTGAACTCTTTCATCGTCATTGGACTTAATTCTTTCTCAAGTTTTTTCTTTCTTTCAATTCGCAGTAACCTTTCAAGTTTAGTGACAAGTTCGTCGTCAGCAACTCGAAGAAACTCTTGAACGAAGTGTATTTTTCTTGCTTGAATGTCCATTTTGTTAACTTTTTTCTCTCTTCAGAGATAAGGATTATTTCATTCGAAGTAAAGTGTTTCGATTTTCAGTCCCCTTGTAATGAATGAATAGTTTTTTCTATCACACAGACTCGCTAAACCAATTTCAGCATGCAGATTCGTTCGATACGGCCAATCATTAAAGAAAACAATGGTAGAGAATCCGAGCTGTAACAGTATTTATGAGGCCAAAGTTTATGACTGGATGATTAAACACATTGATACTAAAAAAGAAAGAACTCTTTTCTGGTATGTCGGGAATGCTAATTATTATAGGTAGCGTGTTAACCAGCTCAATTATCCGATGGTGATTTGACGATTTTTACTTCTTCTTCTTCTTCCAATTATTCGATTTCGATGCTTTATTAATTTCAATAACTATTTTAGTTAATTCCTTGGAAAACCCTTCATGAATTTCGATAATATTTTTTTTAATTGTTGGGGTCAATTCAAAATTTGGACTCTTGTAATTATCATTAAACTCCTCAGTTTCTGTAATATATTGTTTAAGTTTGTTGTGTGTCTTTAATACTTGTGGATTAACCTTAAATTCCTCCTTCAAGAACTCTTCGAAAATATCAATTTTGATTGTCATTATTTTTAACCATTCAATAATTGATTTAGAAGACTTTGAATTTTGGTACAGACAGTTCAAAAAATTACTATAGCCTTTTTTAATTTCAAGGCATTCCAAAATAAAGTAATCTTTTACAGCACGATTAATCGTAAAATTTCTCCGTACCGAAATGCCAATCCACAGACCGACTAATGTAGTGACAACAATATTAACAATAGCAATCCAATCAGAGACCTTCATTGTGTCTTGGATTACGAACGCCCCATGACAAACAGTTATTAACTCCATATTTTTTTTGTTAGGGTTCCATTCTCCAGCCTGTACCATTCGGCATGGTTATGTGTCTTTTTAGGTTTATTCCCTTTTGTACGCCGTTGTTCCCAATCTGGAATGATGTGATTCATAATCGTGTCTTTCCAATCTGGCTCTTGATTGGAAATTATAACTAAATATTTCTTGACCGTCTCAGATGAGTAATCATACGATAGATTCCCAAAGGCTTCATCAAGAAATGAAGAAGCATATCCCGCAGTACCATCCAAATCCACAGTCAGTTTTTCCTGTTTTGTAACGGCAAGATAAAAAGCATCATTCAGAATTGAATGATAAAAATCCTCACCCGAATTGTCCCCTTGAACACAATAGCGAGGCCCGGGGTACTCAGAGTACCCCGCTATAATCAATTTGTTCCCACTTGATTCCATATTTCAATACAGTTTAAATCTATCTTCCAATAGTAAAAAGTCCCGGGTAAATTCTTCGATAATATTTTTGAAGAATCCAGATTATCAAAATCCAAGAATACATTGTTAGTTATTACCTTTAAGTCTTTGATGTAATTTTTCTCCTTAATATCTAATATTCTTGGCAGTCCTCGATTTCTATTTATTTCTTCAGTCTTTGATTGATACTGTTTTTGGAAAGCTCGATGTAAGATTTCCCAGTCAGTTTTGTTTTCCATTAATTCTTTAATCTTTGTGCCGAATTTTCGTTTAATTGTTTTTAAAATCCCAAATCCCACATCCGTCATTGTGAAGATAATATGTGGGTTTTGGTTTTCACTTCCTTTCACACAGTTAACCCCCAAAAACCAATTTTTATGGATATTTTCAGTGTTTGCATGTTCAACAGAGTTGGAACACATTTCTTGAACAATACTAAAGACTGGAGGAAAGTGGTCTTTTTCAGTGGTTAAATGTTTTATGGAGTTTTGTATTGATTTTCCCACCTTTTCGTTTAAAGTTCTATCCGAACCAATATTAACTAAATAGTTATCACCATGTCGTTCAAATTTATTACCTGATAAATCTCGCATATAATCCAAAAAGCCCGAATCAATAAATACTTGCTGACAACTCTTGTCTTTTGGCATATTACCCCAGATTTGTATTTTCCCAATCCTATTCATCTCATGAACTTTAGCCAAAAGGAAAGATATTGACCCTATGTCGATGGTTGTTATTTCGGAAAGGTCAATTAGTATTCGTTTAAACTTATTATCCCCAATTTTAAACGAATCGATTTCGTTTACTAGCCGAATAACATTTTCTGGGTTTTCAAGTAAGGAGAACGCAGTTCCAGCGTGAATAGTGTATTCAGGGATGGTTTGATAAACTGGCCGACCTCGATTAGTTTCGAAGGAGCGCCTTAGAGAATTTTTTCTTTTATTCCTTTCCTTCTTTTTTTCCTTGGTTTTTCGGTATTTTCGAAATAGGGATAGTTGCCTAAAATAGTCGTATTTAACAAGTTTCTTGTAGGACATTACCTTATCTTTATCAACATCCCGAAAAACATAGTGCCTCTTTGTGGGAATTGTTAGTAAAAGTAAAATAAACCGACGACTTACGCAAGAAGAGTACCATTTTCATGGGTCGATTTTACAAATGAACGGGGAACAATAGAATCCTAATCTTTATACTGCACACTTGTTGTAAGCTGTTGAAAAAGTGCAATAATACAAATTTTTCTGATGGTTCATAACAAGCGTGTGACTTTCCAGAGGGGTGGAAGTCCCTTATACGTAAGGGTAAGACCTGAAAGTGTTAGCCGTAAGGTGGTTTTCCGTAAGGGATGCACTGAAGAGGGCGGGGCGTTAAGAAAATGTCCGGTGGACATTTTTAGCGAAGGGGCCAGCCTACTCGATTAGCAACCGTAGTTTAAGCTATTTTTATTTCGCTATCAAGTAGTTCAACATTAAAGTTAACTTTGGCTTTTAATGCTTTAAAGACTCTTAAAATAGTTTCTATTGTCACATTCTTTGCATTGCTTTCTATCCTTGAAATTTGCGATTTTTGTACTCCAATCATCTCCCCCAATTGAGATTGAGTTAAATGCCTCTCCTTTCGTGCTTGCTTAATCATTTCTCCAAGTAAATCAAGCCTAAGCTCATACTCATATTTGTCCCGTTTTTCTGTACCAACTTTCCCTAAATGTTTATCTTTTGCTTCATCTAATGTATAGATTCTCAATTTATTATTTTCCATGACTTTCATTTTTACTTTTTTGCTCAAAATACTGTCTCATAATCGCTTTCGCTTTTTCAATCTCCGTTTTCGGAATTTTATCTGTTTTCTTGATTATCCCATGAGTTGTAACAACTAATGTATCCGTCTTGTCTGTTTTATCCCAAAATGATAGCAATCGATAATAGTTATTTTTGTACTTTGTTCTAAACTCCCAAATCAATTCGTCAAGTTTCTTAAATAGTTCTGGGTCATTTATATATTTTGCTTTATCAATGTTGTAAAGAATCTTATCCTTTGATTTTTCATCAATTGCGTCAAGTAAGTTCCAGACCTCTCCAAGTAAAATGACATTAAATTTTTGTTTCATTCAATATCTCTTTATTTTGCAAAGATACAAAATGTTCTAATATATGGAAACATTTTATCGTTCAGGCAGTCGTTTACTATGGTTGCTAACTTGTTGTAAGCTGTTGAAAAAGTGCAGTAATACAAATTTTTCTGATGGTTCATAACAAGTGTGTGACTTTCCATAGGGTGGAAGTCCCTTATACGTCAGGGTAAGACCTGAAAGTGTTAGCTGCAAGGTGGTTTTCCGTAAGGGATGCACTGAAGAGGGCGGAGCGTTAAGAAAATGTTCAGTGAACATTTTTAGCGAAGGAGCCAGGTTGCAGGGCAGGAGTGGTGTGAGCGGTTCTCCCCGTCGGCGATGCTGACGGGGCAGCCTACTCGATTACCAGCCGTAAATTGTTAATCCACAAAGGTTTCTTTAATAATTGATTTGACTTTTTTAATTTCCTTTGTATCCAGTTCTCCTATAATTTTTATAATCCTTGTCAAATCAATAGTTCGAATTTGATCAATCGCAATCCAATTATCATTCCCTTCGAGTTCAAATTTAACCCTCGTCATATAATCCTTAGACTTCGACGTAATAGGCGCAATAGTTATTGTCCTCAAATGTTTATTCATCTCATTGGGTGAGATTACTACACATGGTCTTGTTTTTCTTATCTCACTTCCAACTGTTGGATCCAGATTGACGATAATAATCTGATATTGTTTTATTTCCATTCTTCAAGATTTTCGTCGTTAAAGATATCATCTATTAAAAGTCTATCATCACCGTTTGCATGCATCTCTTGAAATGATTTTTCCCAACCTTGTCTTGGCTTTGAGACAGGTTTTAGAATAATTCGACCTTTTTCTAGAATCAATTCGACTTTATCTCTGATGTCATATTTCTCTAATAGATTTTTTGTTAATCTGATCCCTTTAGAATTTCCGATGTCGATCACTGATATTTGCATATGTTTCGTGTTTATAATCACATTGTAATTACAAAAGTACACATTATTTCAATCGATCTCACATTCTGTTTTTTATTTTTATGGCTGGTAACCATTAAGGATTTGATCTGCAAATTACTAAAAAAATAAATATAAATGGTTGAAATGATATTTTATTGCAGATAAATCCGAGTTGGACGAAGCCGCCTGTTTATCAGTATGATAGGGAGGGCAAAA
>JALNWG010000065.1 GCA_023231005.1 Bacteroidales bacterium
AAACTTGAAGTTAGTGGCATGCAATCACAATTATCTCCAAAAGAGAAATCAATTTTAACTTTTATAGGTAATCATTCAGGTTGCAAATCAGGTGAAATTGCGAAAAAATTAGATATTCCAAATTCAACAGTAAAACGAATACTTACAGATTTGACAGAAATGAATCTTATAGAAAAACATGGGAACGGTCCTGGGACTAATTATTCAATAAAATAAATTACACCCTGTAATAAATAGGACTTCATGTGGCACGTAGTGCTGAAAAAACTGGAACAAAGAAAAGCTATATCTCAAGAATTGAGTCCGGAAAAAGCGAAATCCAGTTATCAACGTTTTATAGAATAATAAAGCAAGGCCTTGGTAAGGATCTCCAAATATCAATTCAATAAAAACAATCGCAACACGTTGTAGCTCATTTTAAGAAACTTTTTAGCTCATTTATGTTGTTTTTTGAGCTTTATTTCATATATTTATGAGCTTAAAAATAAATTATGATTGAAAAAAGAGAATCGGAAATAATTGAGTTCATCAAAAATAAAGGAGAATGTTCTTCCAAAGAAATTTTTGATGGAATGTCAACTTCAATAAGTTATGCCACAATTAAAAGAATATTACTACAATTAATTGCGGAAAACCTAATTGAAACAAAAGGAAAAGGAAAAAGTACAAAATATGTAATTTCTTCTGCTTACGAATTAGTAGAACCTATTGATATTGAACAATATTATGAAAAGGAGATTGATGAACGAACTATTAAAGATGGTTTCAATTTCAATATAATTCGTGAAGTTCTAAACAAACATACAGTTTTCACAGAGATTGAATTAAATAGACTAACAGAACTTCAAAATACATATCAAAAAAACATTTCACAACTCTCTAAATCAGAATACAAAAAAGAACTAGAACGTCTTGCTATTGATTTAAGTTGGAAATCTTCTCAAATTGAAGGTAACACATATTCTCTCCTCGAAACAGAAAGATTACTTAAAGATAAGGAAACTGCTTCTGGAAAAACCAAAGAAGAAGCTATTATGCTTCTAAACCACAAGGATGCTATAGATTTAATTATAGAAAATCCCGATTATTTACAACCACTTTCTGTTTCAAAAATAGAAGATATTCATAGCATCCTAATAAAAGAATTGGCTGTAGAAAGAAATCTTAGAAAGAAACGTGTTGGTATTTCCGGGACAAACTACAAACCACTTGATAATGAATTCCAAATCTTAGAAGCATTAACAGATACTTGTGAATTAATAAACAAAAAAGTAAATGTGTTTGAAAAAGCTTTGTTAACATTGGTTCTTATCTCCTATATACAGCCATTCATGGATGGAAATAAAAGAACCGCAAGAATAGTTAGCAACGCTATCTTAATGAATAATAATTTTTGTCCCATTTCTTTTAGAACCGTTGACTCCATTGAATATAAAAAAGCAATGTTGCTATTTTACGAACAAAACAACATTTCCAGTTTTAAAGAGATTTTCATCAATCAATTCGAGTTTGCAGTAAAAACATATTTCTGATAAAGAAACAAAAAAACGAGCTACAAGGCTATGTGAAATGCTCCCTCTGGTCGCACTACCTCGGGAAAAGAGTATAGCGGCCATACGTTGTGCGGCAGTTTTGTCGAGGCCGGAATTCCGGAAACTGATATTTTGAAGATTATGACAATTAATGCAGCTCAACTTTTGGGAATTGAAAAAGTAAGAGGTACCCTGGCACAAGGAATGTATTGTGATTTAATAGCAACGGAAGACAATCCACTTGAAAACATCCAGACATTGAAAAAGGTCTCATTTGTAATGAAAAATGGAGTAGTGTATAATAATAATAAAAACAACCGCTAATAAATAGAACTTCGTGGGCCACGTAGTACACAGCATGAAGTCGACCGTTACCAACCAATTTAAGTGCGACACGAAGTCGTTCAAATAACTGTTAAACGTTCTTTTAAGATAGATTTAACCTCATGTTCCATCATGAGTAGCCTACCGGCACATGCGTCAATGGCAACGTTGGGGTGTGAAGCTGCCGGGAAACGGTTCCCCGACAGATAGCAACATTCTGAAAGGTGCCGGCTTGGATGGTATGGTGAAGATAACTAAACTGCTGTGGACGTACCGTCATGCTGCGAAAATGTGAAAGTTGTTGATACACACTGGCCAAAATGGCAAGAAGACAAGATGTGAGTACGTTAGATGCGAGCACATGGATGTAGATCTTCCGGTATATAGGCAGCACCTAACCCACCCTGTTATTTGAACGGAACGTGGTAAACCTGTTTGGCTCCCTTTTGCAGAGGGTAGGTTTGTTGTGAGACAAACACAATGCGATTCAGGTATGGGAGGATGGAAAAAGCCGAAGCCCTTTTGTAATGAAGGGGATATGCAGACTTCCATCTGGTTCTCTTTTGCAAGAACATTATAATAAGACCTTAATTCAGGAAAGCAAATGAAGTCCGATCAAAAGGATTGTGCACCGGAAACCGTTGTTAGAAACTGGAAATCCATAAATTGGAAGAACGTTAAACAATCAGTAAGGTTATTACAATTACGTATTGCAAAGGCAACAAAGGAAGGCAAACATAATAAGGTCAAAGCCCTACAATGGATGCTAACCCACTCGTACGCTGCAAAACTTTTAGCAGTGAAACGAGTTACAGAAAATTCAGGAAAACGAACACCGGGAGTTGACGGTGTTTTGTGGAAAACCCCAACTCAAAAACTCCGGGCAGCCTTATCTTTAATCAGGAAGAATTACAAAGCCAAACCGCTCCGTCGTCTATTTGTATTCAAGAAGAATGGTAAGAAACGACCGCTAGGAATACCAACCATGACTGACAGGGCGTATCAGGCTTTATATCTTCTGACTCTTGAACCTGTATCCGAAACACTGGCCGACAAATGTTCATATGGATTTCGTCAGAAACGAAGTTGTCATGATGCTATCGAGAGATGTTACATTCATCTTTCGAGGAAGGACAGTGCAACATGGGTTCTGGAAGGAGACATCAGGGGGTGCTTTGATCACATTAACCACCAATGGTTAGACCAGAACATTCCGATGGACAAAAAGATACTGCAACAATGGCTTAATGCCGGATTTGTTGAAAACAACAGATTATTTCCAACAATAGAGGGCACTCCGCAAGGAGGCATCATTTCTCCAACACTTGCCAATATGACACTCGATGGTCTCGAATCGTGTATTGACAAGGCATTCGGGATTATAATCAGGCCGGACGGTTGCCGCAAGAACAACCACTTTAAAATCCATCTTATCCGGTATGCCGATGACTTCATCGTCACAGCATCCGAAAAGGAAATTCTGGAAAATAAAGTCAAACCACTGATTGAAGAATTTCTTCAACAAAGAGGTCTTCAACTATCGCAGGAGAAAACAAGCATAACCCACATCAGCGAAGGATTCGACTTTCTAGGACAAAACATAAGGATGTATTCCCGCGGGAAACTTCTAATTCGTCCTTCAAAAGAGTCCATTCGCTCGGTAAAAGGCAAGCTAAAGGAAATTGTCGTCAAGCACAGGGGCTCACAAGTAGCAGTTCTAATTCGTAATCTAAACCCGGTAATCACCGGATGGGCAAATTACCACAGGCATGCATGTTCAAAGCGTACATTTTACAAACTGGACAGAATCCTGTGGCGCAACATCTGGAACTGGGCCAGGAGGAGACACAACAACATGGGATATATGAAAATTGTTTCCCTTTATTTTATGAGAATTGGCAATAGAAAATGGCAGTTTTTCGGCAAATTTAGCGATGATAAAATTATACTACTTCGCATGTTTGGATACTTCCATATCAAACGCCACAGACTCATTAACGGAAACGCCAATCCTTTCGATGTTAGTTGGGATCAATATTTCATTAAACGAAAATTCTGCTAATGTATTCAATGAACTTTAGTATATTGCCGGGTGGTTTAATCCGCCTTTAGAGAGCCTGAGCCGTATGAATTGAAAGGTTCAAGTACGGTTCTTAGGGGACAAGGGCGGGGCAACCCGTCTGAGTTACCCGACAATGAAAAAAGTTGATAATTAACTTTTTGTACTTATATTTATACTATCAAACGTACAGAAAGGAGAAATAAAATGTTAACTGCAACAATATCAGACTTTAGAAAGGATATTAAACGATATCTTGACAGGGTAACTCAAAACTTTGAAATCCTAATTATTAATAGAGGAAAAGAATCTGGTGTTGTCATTATTTCATTGGATGAGTACAATTCATTGACTGCCACTCAACATGAATTATCATCCAAGGTTAATGAACAAAGACTGGATTCAGCAATTGAAAAACTTTCTAAGGGTCAATCATTTCAAAAAGAGCTGATTGAACCATGAAATATATATTTGTAGATGAATCATGGGAGGATTACCAATATTGGCAAAGGACCAATAAAAATCCTGCGAAAGATAAATGATTTGATAAAGGACATCGCTCGAAACCCCTATGATGGGCTTGGGAACCCCGAACCTTTAAAATTTAAGTACAAGGGTTACTGGTCAAGAAGAATTGACAGTGAACACAGGCTTATTTATCGAGTCAAAGATGATAAGATCCATATTGCAAAATGTAGGTTTCACTATGACCACTAAAATAAAAATCGGTTGGTAACATGCCAACAACCGCAAAATTAAAGCAATGATAATCAATTCATTAATCTTACTTTTTCCGCGGCTGCCGACGAGGAGTTAGGCTGCATGTTAAAAAGTTTCTATAATATGAAAAAGGTGCCTAATAAGTACTTATATTTGTACTCATAAAGTAACTTAATATTGAAAAGTATGAAAGCAGCAAATTTCACAGAGTTTCGCACAAAACTTAAACAATATCTGGATGATGTTGAAAAAAACAATGAAACCCTGATCATTAAGAGGGGCTCAGGTAATGGAGCGGTATTAATCTCATTGGATGAGTTTAATTCGATTCTGGAAACGGTTCATTTACTTAGCTCAAAAGCTAACGCTGATAGATTATATGAGTCTATCCGACAAATGAAGTCGGGTAAAACCTTTGAAAAAGAATTGATTGAAGTAAAATGAAGGTCACATTTTCACAAAATGCCTGGGAGGACTATATTTCCTGGCAGTCTGAGGATAAAAAGATCCTGAAGAAAATTAACTCTTTGATCAAAGAGATACAAAGAAATCCTTATGACGGTATTGGAAAGCCCGAACCTTTAAAATATGATCTCTCTGGTCTATGGTCAAGACGT
>JALNWG010000066.1 GCA_023231005.1 Bacteroidales bacterium
CGGCAGTGGAATTGCGGGTTCATTCTTAACCGATGTAACTTCTACTGCCATATATCTTAAAATCAAACCTGCGGGATTCTTCTACCTCAACAACATCGAAGCTTTTTCCGGAACTACCATGAACGCCTCTCTCTTCTGGACCTCTACATTCGATCCTACTACTAAAAAAACCCTCTCCCGGGGAGTCAACACCAAGGACCCTGGCGTTTCCTACTACCAGGCTTCCAAAACCGATGCATTCCCGGTGAGATGCGTAAAAGATTGAATAGATTTAAAATATTGTGATGAATTTTCGAATTGCGTATGGACTGTTAATCTTTTTGGAAATTATCCCCTGTTTGTCGTTACAGGCACAATTAGATGTTATTCCAGGATCATCCATAAGTATGACACCAACAGTTTTTGTCCAGACTTACCTTGTTGGACAAGGTATCACTATATCGAATGCCACGTTCAATGGGTCCTCCGATCCCATGAATACTTCCACACTACCACCCTTAATAAAAGACCAGATCGGAAATTTTGTAGCTATGGGAGGAGCCTTATCGGAGCTTAATCTGGCAGGTGGGGTGATTCTTTCAACCGGCAAAGTCCAGAATGCAAAAAACGGAGGGTCTACCTCTACCTGTACAGGAGGTGACAGCGATCCGGACCTTGTAATTTTAGCTAATCAACCCGGAAGTACTTCGATATCAATTAATGATAAATCTGTTCTCGAATTTGATTTCATTCCGGAAACAGATAATGTTCAATTTCGATATGTATTCTCCTCTTCAGAATTTGATGGCTATTGCCCAAGTCTGACTTGTACTGGCGGTTTTAACGATGCTTTTGGGTTGTTTTTAAGCGGTCCGGGAATCACCGGAGGTTCAGGATTTGTAAATGATGCCGAAAATATTGCCTTATTGCCGGGAGGAGCTGAATATGTGACTATTTGCAATATCTGTAAAGTTGATAAAGGGAATCAGACAATGTCCGGCGTTTATTCCTGGTGGAATTCCAAAAAAGATTTTTTTAGCCAGAACCGTTTTACTTATGTTTTTACGGCCTCTCATAGTGTGACCTGTGGGCAAACATACCACATGAAATTCGCAATTGGTGATGCAGGGGACTGTTTTTATGATTCCGACGTTTTTTTGGAACAGAATAGTTTTTCCAGTAACAATTTTACCCCCAATCCTGATTTTTCAAATCCTGAAACTGGCGATTTACTTATTCCCGGATGTAGCAGTACCAATCTCATCTATACAATTTCTCAAGCAAAAACCACAGATATGATCATCGATTTGGAAATCCATCCTTCAGGAACAGCTGTTCAGGCGGATATTCTTCCAAACCCTTTTCCGAATCATGCAACGATCACTGCTGGACAAACCCTGTCAAATCCTATCCATATTGAAGCTTTACCAAAAACCGTTCCCGAACCTGATAAAACACTTGTTATTAAAGCTTCTTCTACCTTATGTTCCACAGTTAATTCGAATTTTACCACTTTTGTAATCAAGTACAACCCATCCTTATCAGCCACCCTTTCTCCACAAACCATTTGTTCCGGTAATTCTGCAACACTTACTCCAGTAGTTTCGGGGGGACAGCAATTCGTTCCATCAAATGTCTATCATTATTTATGGAGCAATGGCTCAACAACTCCATCGATCACTGTTTCACCCGATCCCGGATATCATAGCTATAGTGTGACGGTAACTGATGCTTGTGGCCAGATCTTCACGACCAATACCACAGTAGATGTTGGGGCAATCCCTGCTACCCCAGAGACTATTACCGGTGACAACGATATATGTTATCCTGCCAACGGTATTACCTATTCAATTGCTCCACTTTCCAGCGCTGATTCCTATATCTGGACTTTTCCTCAGGGATCCATTATTATTGGACCGGACAATGGGAGCACGATCACTGTTAATTTTGATCAGACTTCGATATCGGGCGATGTTACGGTGAAAGGACACAATAATATTTGTGGTGATGGACCAATTGTTGCTCTTCCAGTCACATTAAGATCTAATGTGGTGGTAAGCTATACAGCCAATCATCTCACAAAAACGACAAAAAACGGGCGTTCTGTTTTGCTCAAAGGTGGGACTCCCCTGGGTGGTGTATATTCTGCTTCAGCAGGCATTTCAGAGACTTCTCCCGGAAGTGGAATGTATATTTTTAGCCCGGCAGATCCCTTGGTTACATCGGGAAATAATTATACCATTCATTATGCGTATACCAATAGCGAAGGATGTACGGATGAAAAAACCCAGGTTATTACTGTGTTTCCGTCTAATGCCACTTCCCCATGCCCCGGATGGGTTACAGATGTTCGTGACAATAATAGACGATATTCCACTTTTTTATCGGGATCGGGAAGCGCATCCCGGTGCTGGATGTCGGAAAACCTCAATTATGGCGATTTTATTGTCAAAAGCCAGCTTCAAACCGACAATGGAACACCAGAAAAGTACTGCCAGAACGATCAACTATCTCAATGCGAATCTTATGGAGGTTATTATCAATGGGACGAACTCATGGAATATTCGGAAATTGCCGGGGTTCAGGACATCTGCCCTCCGGGCTGGCATGTGCCTACAGAGGTTGAATGGCAGGATTTGATAACAGACATTTCACCTTTCGGAACAGCCCTTGCCGGAGGTTATCTTAAAGAAACAGGGCCATCCGGTTCATTCTTTGGAAAAACCAGCGGGATACTCTATCTGAATAACCACTGGTCGTTTACTTCCGACCCTATATCCGGCGTGATGTTCTGGACTTCGACCAATAACTCCCTGCACTCAGCACTCGCACATGGCTTGAACCAAGCAACCAATAGCGTTTCCTCATACGAAAGCAGTAAGGCAAATGCCTTCCCTGTGCGGTGCATAAGAAATTAAAAAGTGCCCGAATAACAAAGTGACAGGGAGAAAAAGAACTGTTTTATAATTTGTTAAGTTAGGGCAAAAAACTTATTTTTGCATGGCAATTTATTATACAAGCAACGTTTCTGTTTTTTTTTTGTCTTTATTATAAATGAAAATTATTCGAATAAAAATATGTTCAGGAACCCGTTTGAAAACTTTCCTTTTTATTCTTTTATTCATTACACAGGTTAGTACATTATTTGCCCAAGAGTCTACTTGCTCTCAAGCAAAAGTATTTTGTGGAAGCGCACCCTATACATATCCTGCAACTTGTTTACCACCTTGTACTCAGGCAGGACAAGGTTATGACGCAGAAGAAGGACCATGCTATTCAGGTTCACCAGCTGCATGTTTATCGTCACAACCTAATCCAGCATGGTTTTTTTTGCAAGCTGCAACTGCAGGATTAATTGAACTCACGATCACAAGTGACCCTCCTGCTGATATTGATTTTGAATGTTGGGGTCCCTTTACTTCCCCGACAGGAGCCTGTTTATTAGGATTATCTTGTGATAAGATTGTTGATTGTAGTTATGCGGGAGGTACTGGACCTGAGATTTGCATAATTCCAAACACTCAACCCAATGAATTTTACATGCTGATACTTACGAACTATCAGAATATTCGTACACAAATTTCCTTTCAGCAAACAAATTTTGGACAACCCGGCGCTGGCACCACGAATTGTAATATTGTCATCGAATGTTCTATTCTTTCTCTTACCCCTGTCCCAACTGTCTGCAATCCAGCCACAAATACGTATAATGTAAATGGGACCATTGAGTTTACCAATCCACCAACAACGGGTGTATTAACAATAAAGGACATCACAGCCACCCCCCCTGTTATTGCAAATATTCTTCCGAATCCTGTTTTTACCAGCCCATTATCTTATACCTTAACAGGAATTCCTTGTGACGGATTACAACATACTCTTCTGGCTAATTTCTCCGAATCTATTAACCCGTGCTCTTTTACAACTACTTATCAAGCCCCCGTCTCTGTGTGTCCGGTTGGCACCATCAGCGGGGGTGGAATTATTTGCGACAATGGACAACAAACCACCGTCAATGTTAATATTACTGGAGCTCCACCGCCATACACATTCACTTATGCAATTAACGGAATTCCACATGATCCACCCATAATTACCAGCGGACCGTTCCCATACCAAATAATTACTTCAACTCCAGGAATTTATACACTTACCAACGTTAGCAATTCTTCCTGTTCAGGACCTGTTTCGGGATCGGCCACTGTTACACTTGTCCCTCTTCCGACACCGCCCACACCCGCCTCTGCCCCATTTTATCACTGTGACCCGGGAACCGTTACCTTAAACGCCAATGATATTCCGGGTTCCCAGATAAACTGGTATGATATTGCTACCGGTGGAACAAAGCTCTTTACAGGAAATTCCTTTTCAACCCCGTCACTTACATCCACAACAACATACTATGCCGAATCTGAAACCACTTCCGGCAACTGTGTTAGTTCTTCCAGGGCACCATTCACAGCGGAGATCGTTCCAATTCCCATTGCAGACATCGTGGACGACCAGGTATTATGTCACAATGCCACCACTTCAGCTGTGGCTTTTTCGGGTAATGTGCCGGGTGCTGTATTCAACTGGACCAATTCAGATCCCACAATCGGTCTTGCTGCCAGCGGAACTGGCGATATTGCCGCATTTACCGCAACCAACACCAGTACTGTCCCGGTTACTGCAACCATCGTTGTTA
>JALNWG010000067.1 GCA_023231005.1 Bacteroidales bacterium
AAATTTCCAGTATTTCTTTTTTATCCACCGTTTTTCTTCAATAACACGGTCCATTCCGGGAGATGGTTGACTATTCATGGGAAAATATTTATGATTTGCAAAATATTATTTCAATCTATTCAAGCTACTCAATCTATTCAATCCCTCTAAACCTTACTCAGTAGCGATCCGGTCATCAGAAAACGGAGGTACCGTTCTTTGAGAAGCACCTGTAACCCGGTCCGCAGGACTTCGGTTTTTGACTTGAACCAATTATTTTTCTGGATGTAAAACTCAATGATGTTAATGAGCCCTTTGTCTAATTTCTTTTCTGCAGCTTCATAAGCTTTCTGTGTCTTTGCAAGCTGACTGAGTGAAGATTCGTATTCAGCGCGGGCCGACTTCCAATCGGTGAGCGACTTTTGAACGCCCATCATCAGTTTGTATGAAACATCATCGTACTGGATTTTGGCTTGCTGGTATTGCAACTTCGATTTACTCAGAGCGGTATATTTTGAGAATTTTGAGAATATCGGGATGTTGATACCAAGACCAAGATATTCGCTGGAATTATTGGATATTTGATTAGAGAAGGGAATGATCTTTTCGTTGTTGTCGTGGTTGGTTTCTGAGTATTGTGAATTCCAACCCCCATAAATGCCAAGATTTGGAGAAAAGGCACCCTTGCTGATGCGAACAGCTTGTTTCGCTGCCAACAACTGGTTTCTGGCAATATTTAAATCCGGTAACGACGCTGATGCCAACTGGAAAAGTCCTGTCATTGTAAGCGTATCCATCGTTCCGGAAAAAATTGAATAGATAAGGGTATCGATCACCAGGCTGTCGATGAGTGGAAAATTCATCAGGTATTTCAGATCCAGCGAAGCTTGTTCCAGCAAATGATGGGACTGAACCATTAAAAAACTGTCGGTAGCCATGTTGGCCTCTGTCTCCAGCAGGTCTGTACCTGCTTTTCTACCGATCTCCACGAGTTTCATCGTGTAATTTAGCTGGCTCACCGAAAGTTCGTAGTTTTCGTTTGCAATTGAAACGAGTCCCTGTTTCAGAAGGACATCATAATATCCATTGATGACCGTGAATGCCACCTGGTTCTTTAGCTGAAGTAATTTGCTTGTTTCCGCCATGACATTGTGCCGCTGCATATCGATTGTGTTCAGCCTGACAAAACCGTTAAAAATGTCAACGCTGGAAGAAATGTTGTATGAGTTGGTAAAAAACTTAACATCAATGTAAGCATTCGTTGAAGGATCGATGGAGCGTCCGAAATACTGGTCAAAAGAGGATTGAGCCGACAAGTTGGGCAGGAGATCATTCTTGGCCTGGCGTAAATCTGTTTTCCTGATTTCAACGCCAAGCTCCTGGTTGTATACTGAGAAATTATTTTCCCATGCGTAGTTAATGCACTGGTCGAGGGTCCAAACATTTTGTGCGACCATGATTTCCCGGCAACCGGAAAACAAAAGAAAAAGGAGCAAGATGGCAATGAACTGCTTCATGCTTATAGGGTTTGTTGGCTATGGGCAACCTCTTCGGTTACGATCTGGCCGTCGAATAAATTGATGATGCGGTGGGCAAAGGTAGCATCGCGTTGTGAGTGGGTAACCATAACGATGGTAGTTCCCTGCTTATTCAGATCCGACAGCAGGTTCATCACCTCAATCCCGTTTTTTGAATCCAGGTTCCCGGTTGGTTCATCGGCCAGGATCAGTTGTGGCGAAGGTACAACGGCACGGGCAATGGCAACACGCTGCTGCTGGCCTCCGGATAACTGCTGGGGAAAGTGTTTTTTCCGGTGACCAATTTTCATTCTTTCAAGTATTTCAGTCACCAGTTGCTTCCGCTCAGCGCCCGATTTCTTTAAGTAGAGAAGAGGCAGCTCCACGTTCTCATAAACATTCAGCTCATCGATCAGGTTAAAACTCTGAAAAACAAACTGGATGTTCCCTTTTCTATACTGGGTACGCTTTCCTTCTTTATATTTTGAAACATCCACTCCATTGAAGATGTATGCTCCTTCACTGGGATTGTCGAGCATCCCCAGAATATTCAGTAAAGTCGATTTCCCGCATCCAGAAGGCCCCATGATGGCAATGAATTCACCCTGTTTTACATCCATGCTTACATTGTTCAACGCGGTTGTTTCGATTTCGTCGGTTTTGAAACGCTTTGTGAGATTGACTGTTTTTATCATGGTAATTGTTTTAAATTTACATATCCTAAGCAATTTTTATGCCAATCATATTAAAATATTGATACACAATTATATGTAATACATATCCAAATTTATTCTGTTAAATATTTGAACAGTCATTTGTAAATATTCCGTACATTTGAAATTGAATTAGTTTGTTATGGAGGTAAAAAACAAAGAAGGCCGTCTGCTCATAGTCGACGACAATAAAAGCGTTCTGAATGCTTTGCGGTTATTCTTAAAATTTGAATTTGAGGAAGTATACATTATTTCCAGTCCTAACTCCTTGATTCATGAGATTGAGACCCGGAGCATTGATGTTGTACTTTTGGACATGAACTTCAAATCGGGCGAAAGTTCAGGAAATGAGGGAATATACTGGCTCAGGGAAATCAAACAGCGAAAGCCGGATATTGAAGTGGTGATGTTTACCGCATACGGGGATATTGAAACTGCCGTCAAAGCAACCCACGAAGGCGCGGCGGATTTCATTCTTAAACCATGGGAAAATGAGAAATTGCTGGCAACGCTGAAGTCTGTCCTGGCACTCCGGAAATCAAAAATGACGGTTGGTGATCTCCGGAAGCGGGAACAAGATTTAAAGGCAGAACTGAACCGGGATGAACGGATGATCATCGGCACTTCATCGGTCATGCAGAAGGTTCTTGACATGGTTAGAAAAGTGGCCCCTACCGATGCCAACATCATGATTACCGGAGAAAATGGAACCGGAAAAGAGTTGATCGCTAAAGAGATACACCGGCTTTCGGATCGTTATAACGAGTTGCTGGTCACTGTTGACCTTGGATCGATGTCGGAAACACTCTTTGAAAGCGAGATGTTTGGGCATGTCAAAGGATCGTTTACCGATGCTTCTGACGACCGGATCGGTAAGATCATCTTAGCCCACAAAGGGACGCTGTTGCTTGATGAGGTGGGTAATCTTCCGTTACCGCTTCAATCCAAGCTGTTAAATGTATTGCAAAACAGGGTGGTAATTCCCGTTGGATCCAATAAGGAATACCCGGTCGACATCAGACTAATCAGCACCACCAACAAAAACCTGCTACAGATGATCCGGGAGCAGACTTTCAGACAGGATCTTCTTTACCGGATCAATACCATTCAAATAGAGTTGCCACCATTACGGCAACGCACCGAGGACATCGGGATCCTGGCCAACTTTTTTATCGGGAAATATGGTTTGAAATACAAGAAAAGTTTTCTGAAGATTCAATCAAAAGCGCTTGACCGTCTCCAGAAATATTCATGGCCGGGAAACATAAGGGAATTGCAACATACCATTGAAAAGGCGGTCATATTATGCGAAGGCGACAGCATCACATCCGACGATCTCTACCTGGATCTGTCGCATCATTTTCAAACAGAAAAAACAGCAACATTGGAAGAAATGGAGAAACAAATGATTGCAAATGAAATAAAAAAAAGCAATCAAAGTCTCAGTCTGGCAGCCCGGAATCTTGGGATTTCGCGTACCACCTTGTACACAAAAATAAAAAAGTATGGGATATAAACGACTTACGCTGACCGCCGTCGTCAGCATCATAATCATGGTTATATCAGCATTAGCTGCTGGTTGTTTGAGCATGTACTACATGAACCTATGGTATTTGCTGTTTCTTTTCCCTGTGCCTTTTGCAACATACTCAATCATCCACAATGTCAACCAAACGAACCACCAGGTTGCCTTCTTTTTTGAAGCAATCCGGAACGAGGATTCCTCTCTGAAATTTCCCACCACAACACGGCAGAAGTCGCTGCGTCATCTGTATCAAAGCCTCAACAGTCTGAACGACCGAATTAGTGAGATCAAACAAAAGAATGAGTACATAGAAAAATATTATCAGAGTTTCATCCAACATGCCGCTACGGGACTCTTGGCATTTAATGATAACAATGAAGTCGAGATCATGAATGAGAAAGCCTTTGAATATGTCGGGATCCCTTCTTTTACACCCCTTCATCTGATCCCTTTGCGAAACCCTGATCTTTTCAATACATTGGCGGTGATCCAACCCGGAGAAGCATGCACTTATAAGCGGGTCACCAATGAATCACAAATTAATCTCCTGATACGGTCCAAAGAGATCCGGTATGGCGGAAAGGTTTCCAAACTGATCTCTCTTCAGGACATCCGAAATGAATTGGAAGAAAAAGAGCTTGACTCGTGGCAGAAACTTATCAGGGTCCTCACCCATGAGATCATGAACAGTATTGCGCCGATTGTATCCCTCTCGGGTACCCTCCGGAAATTTTTTATTGAGGAAGGAAAACCCGTTCAGTCGGAAAAGGTGGACGAAGAAACCATCGGAAAT
>JALNWG010000068.1 GCA_023231005.1 Bacteroidales bacterium
AATATTGAATGGCAAAAACGGATGAAATGTTTGCAGGAGCTCAAGGCAAACGGAAACTACAACCCAGAGGAGGTATTAGCTCACAGCGACTTTAACGAATTAACAGATAAAGAAATTGAAAAAGAAAGTGGAGCAAAGAACAAACCGCCACATGCGGGTGTTGGAGCGTTTGTTGCACTTGAAATTCTTGGAAGCTATTTGAACAATGAAAGAAAAATCAAAAACATTTTATTCCCAATTGCTAGTGCCATATTAAAGCATCATTCTCCTTATACAATAAATTTTTCGGATTTTAAAATTGATAAGCATGAGTTTGAAACTTTTATATATTTATGGGAAAAAGAAGTAAACCTACAAATTAAAGATCAGTCAAGACTTCATCAAATGAAACAAATTGCCATTGATCGCTTCATAATAAATTCAAGGACAGACAACATTGGAATTGTAATTTATTTCCTTCTTGTCAGAATCTTACGATTATGTGATCAAGAAGCGACGAAAGAAGTAGACATATATTTAAATTAAAATAATTATGTATCAGAACAAGTATTACATAACAAAAAGATCAGGCTTCTACCAAGATGCTTTAGTACTATATGGTCTAGCTCGGCTACTGGATTTAATTATAAATGCAGAACGAAATGAAAAGATCGAAATTATTCTCAAAGACAATGGAATATATTACGAAATTGAAATTGTAGATTATTCTCTAACAGAAGATGATGTTATTAAATTTTGTATTAATCCTAAAATTGGTTTCGATTATGTCTTTCAAGAGAGCAAAAAGGGAACAAACATGCCAAAACATCCAAAAACTGGTGAAGAATTAAACTTGAATTTTATCGACATTCAAAAAGAATGGGAAAAACTAAAAAACCAATCTTCCGAAAACTCAGAAAAGGTACAAGCCGTAAATCCAGATTTTTCAATTTATGCCCTTTTAAGTCACTTTTCAATTGAGTTCTTAGCTAAAGAACATGATGCAGGCTCAACGCAAGGCGGAATGTTTACAAGAACATTTCTTCAATTATTTTTAAATCAGAACAAATATGAAGGTTTTATAAAAGCAATACTATCACAATTTTCAAAACCAAATGTGTTTGATGAACAAGAATTCAATGCAATTGCATTCCCTAAAAGGAATGATAATAATGAAAAAATAAAATACTACACTCTTGGAAAAGGTCATAAAATTGAAAATACAACCTTTAACCAACTCATTAGTCCACCATCATCTAAAGGTATAAATAGCAATAAGCCTAGATTGACAGAACTTTCTGGCGATCCAAATTTATTAATCGAATATTTGAAGGTATTAGGTTGTTTTGAAGGTATGTATAGCATAGGCGGTTCCGCTGATTTTGATGATTATAGAGTATATGTTTGCGAACCCAAAGAGATTTACCTCTCAATGCAGAGAATGGTGATGAAGGCTTTTAAAAAAGGTTTTTTTTCTAATAGTTCAATAAAAGGAGATATTCTTTCTGAGCTTTTATTCTCAAAAGAAATAATCAAACATTCTGAAGAGCTTCAAGAACAATTTCACTTTAGCTTTGAAAATATCTTTTCTCCAAAAAACTATGTAAGTGGTTTCTTCGTGTGTCATTATATGACAATCAAGAAATCACCGCCAAAAAAACATGCACCAATAAATCTAGCTTACCTAAAAATTCCAGTTTTCATCAATGCTAAAACAATCGGGGATGCAAATGATTGGGTAGAAATTATTAATGAACTCATTTCTATAACAAGAAGCATTAAGGGGTCTCAAAAGAATGAAGAAGCTGGCGATGCCATACAAGGATTAGATAAACTTCGAACTTATATAAGTTCTTCAAGAATAGAATCATTTCTTGATTTTCAATTCTGGTACTCACAATATTTAATGTTTGCATTCAATAAAAAACAACAAGATCCAAAATGGTTTGTAAAAACATTCAGAACAGATACATTAAACAAATTCTTTAAAAATATGACCATGAACAATTTTAAAATTTCTGAAATCATCTCCAATGAGGGATTTAAGAAAGTGGCATACGCCATCAGAAAAAGTACCGTAACGCTACAGTACACCCCTAAAGACCAACGCAAATTTGAAATTCGCTATGGACTTGCACAAACGCTACAAAACAAATCAAAATCTCCAACTGATATGGCCGAATTCATCGGCGAATTCATTGGTATCTACAATGCCGAAACGGCAAGAAATGTCGAAAAAACAGGTAAAATTTTACGGGCAAATGTTAAGGATAATGACCTTAACCAATTCTATGAACTTTTAGATAAATACCCATCGAAGGTTGTTGGGGCATTGCTTGCATCATATGGTTTTGCTTTAACCGAAAAAGAAGCATCTAAAACAGCAAGTGAAAACATTACAACGGAAGTTGAAAATAACGAAGAAAACTAACCAATAAAATATTTTAAATCATGAAGAAACAAATTGCATCCATTTCAATCAGCGGTGAAATCACCCTGAACATGCACTCTTTGAATAATGAAGGGGGTGAAGGAAATCAAATTATGACACGCCAGTTGACCATTATTGACAAAGATGGTCAAGAGCACACCGTGAATGGAATTAGCGGGGATATGTTTAAGCACATTCACGCCGGACATTTAGTTAATTATTGCATCGATAACGGAATTGAACTAAGTCAGTATTCCAAAGCATTAAATCCAAACCGAATTTCTTCAGCAGAGTTATTAAACTATATTACTGAAAGCAAAAAGAAAAATGAAAAAGCAGGTATAGTCATTGATGCACTTATTAACTCTTGCGCTGTTTGCGATACGCATGGAATATTGATTACCGATAAAGTTGGAGATAACAAAGACAGTTCAAATACACCACGTAAATCAGTTATTGAATTTGGTTGGACAATTGGAATACCCGAAAAGAATAATACCGAACCTTACTTGCACACAAAAATAGTTCATAGTTCTACCGGGGTAAAAGGAGAGAGTTCCAATGAAGGCCAAAACATTTTTCACCGCCCTGCTAATCATGGGGCTTATGCTTTTGTCTGTAATATAGACACCTATCGAATTGGGTTTAATGATATTGACAGAAATTATGCTATTGATGACAACAAACGAATAGCTCGTTATAAAGCAATACTCCAATCATTATTAAGTTCTTTTTTGAATCCTCGTGGTGCAATGACCAGTAGTCAAAAACCTCATATTACCGATTTCAAGGGAGTTGTTACCTATTCAGAAAAATTAATTCCGGCACCAACAATTAGCTCAATTAACCCTGATTATGTTGAAGAAATTGAAACGATTGCTAACAATCTGAATTTGATTGAAAAAGATTCAATAACAACAAAACCATTTAATGGGTTAGGTGCATTATCCGGTATTATCAAAGATTTAATGCAGGAAGAACCTTATAAACTGAGCTAAAATGAAGTTTTCCGTCATATACAAGCCAACAAACCTGTTCTCGTTAAAAGAAAGCAACTCGACCAATTCGGGAGCAAAATCTTTGCTGATACCTTCGCCTTATTCTATTAAAATGGCCATATTTAATCAGGCAATTACCATTCATGGCAAAGACATTTTTGAAGAAAAAAAAAGTAAAGAGTTTGCTTTTATTAAAGATTCCCAGATTTTTTATCATGTTTCAGGTAGTTTTTGTGTAAACAATTGCTTTGTTACAATTCAATCGCTAAGGGACGGAACATATCGGGGAAAACCTTCTTTCCGTGAATATGTATATCTTTCAGATAACATTGAAATTATTTTTGATGTAAAAAGCGAAGAGGCAAAGCAATATCTACAAAAATATCTTCACCGGATAAACTACTTTGGGAAACGGGGTTGCTTCTTTCAATTTGTCGCTTACCGGGATAATCCGAGCGAACCTAATGTGAGAGAATTTGATGTTTCAGACTTTTCGCCAGGCATATTACAGGAATTTGATGATATCTCGCCAAAAGCCGATTTTAAGAATGTGAACAACTTTGATTCTGCAAGTGCAAAACGAGATAAAAAAATTCTTGTCATTCCAGTCAGGAACGTGAATTCATCGAAATCGTATACGCATTTTCGATGTTTATAAAACTGCAATAATATCACGTTCCTGGGAAAATTCAAGAACATAATCTAAGCCAGTGGAGTTGAATTATTCCGTACCTCACGGCACGAATTGTGTCACGGAACGCAAATCTTCTACAAATATCAAGTCCCTGACGGGACTTAAGCCCCAACATACGCTCACAAAAACTATATCGATGAAGCGGAAGACACTTTCATCCGGACGACTTAAACCCCAACATACGCTCGCAAAAACCAGCGCGTCCCTGAC
>JALNWG010000069.1 GCA_023231005.1 Bacteroidales bacterium
AGACGAGTTATCTATAATGTTTTTAATGCAAAAGTGGATGGGTTTGTTCCTTTAGTTTTTGATGTAAGTCATTTTCTTTTTGAAAAAGAAATGATTGAAAAGAATAAAGTTCTTGCTCAGAGACAAGGACTTACTTATCTTCCTTTTGCTGAAGCTGTTGGAGGATACACAATTTTCTTTCGTACTACTACGGAAAAGAAAGGAGGATTTGAAACTACTACTTTTAAAGATTTTGAATTTCAAAAACGAGACTTTGATATTACTAAAGAAATGATGGATAAAGCTATTGATTTTTCTGCTTTGCTTATTGTTAAATCTTATGAAGAATTGAAAGCTTTATTTTATGGTGGACCTGAAGAAAGTGTTGTCGAAGAAACATCACAAAGAAGTGCATTTCATGAAGAAGTAAGAACACGGACTGCTATTCCTTCAGAGGAAGTAGTACGTTCAACTTCTTCTGAACCTCAAACTGTTAGGAGAAATTCGGAAACTCCTACTCGTCAAAGTTCTCCTGTTGAATCTCAAACATCTTCTCTTACTTGTCCTTCTGGATATATGTTTGGTAGAGATAATGATAAAAAACCGGAATGTGATAATTGTTCAATTTGGGATAAGTGCAGAGCGGCGAAAAGTAGATAAGATAAAAAGAACAAATCGACCACATTCTTATTAAAGTGTGGTCTGTTTGTTCATAAATAAAATGGAAAAGTTATTTGAAAGTATAGGAAAACATATAATGACAGATAAAAAAGAAAAAAAGAAACTGTATTTTTCTACAGGAAGTACTCTTCTTGATCTTGTAGTAGGAGGGGGAGAAAAAATTGGTTATGGAATGGGTTATGAAGCCGGAACAATTGTAAGAGATTGGGGGGGATCATCCAGTACAAAAACATTTAAAGCTTGTGAACTTATAGCATCAGCTTATCATACATTCAAAGATAAATTTATTTGGAAATATGCAGATATCGAAGGTGGTAATACTATAAACAGTAATCAACTATATGGTTTTGATATAATAAATCCAAAGAGAAATGAACAAGACATTCCTCTTACTGTGGAAGAATGGGAATGGGATGTTAGTAAATTTCTTGATTCTTTAAAAGAAGATGAATGTGGAATCTATGTTTTAGATTCTCTTGATTCTTTATCCTCGAAAGAAATTGAAGATAGAAAAGAAGAACGTCATAAAGCTCTTGATAAAGGAAAAGAATTCGATAAAGGTTCTTATGGAATGGCTTCTGCTAAGTTTCTTTCTCAAGAAATGTTTAGGGGACTAGCTAGTAAACTATCTGAAAAGAATGCTTTACTTTACGTTATATCACAAGAAAGGGATAATGCGAATGCAGGTATGTATGGAAAGAAAAATCGATTAGGGGGAGGGAGAGCTATAGGTTTTTATGAAACAGCAAGAATCTATAGTAAATTACGAGAAAAGGAGGAAAAAGAAGGAAGAACGGTAAGTGTTCTTATTGAAACAACTGCTGAAAAGACTCGGCATCCTAGGCCATATCGAAGTTGCTTTGTTCCAATTATTTTTGATTATGGTATTGATGATATTTCAGCAAATGTAGATTTTCTTTTTGATTGTCGATCAAAAGAAACTGGAGAAATTCTTAAACGTGCGGATAAACTTACTTGGGATAAAATAGGAAATGAGATATATCCCCGAGAAGATTTAATTCAGTATATTGACCAAAATGGATTAAAGGAGGATCTTAGATTAGCAGTTATTCAAAAATGGGAAGAGATTGAAGAAAGAATTAAGATTATAAGGAAAAATAAATATGAATAGTTATTTTGAAAAAAATTTTGGAAAAGGTAATTATAGTTCTTTTGGAATTTATTGGGAACATTCTTTTTGGAATTTTTTACCTATTATTCATTTTGTATGTTATCCAGGATTTTATATTAATTTTGGTTTTAGCTTTTTAAAATTTAATATTTATTTATATATTTGTATTTCTAAAGAGTAATATTATGATTGAAAAAAACAAACCTTTTAATGATTTTGATGTATACTGTGATTTCTGTGATTTCTGTGATAGTTTTGATGTAGATGATAATTGGGATGAACTTATGAATGAAATGAAAGAGGATGGTTGGAAATCAAAAAAAGTAGAAGAAGAGTGGAAGCATATGTGTCCTGATTGTGTAGATAAAAATATATTATGGGAAAAATGGAGTAGGTTATGATTAGCATAAATTTAAGAGAATTAAATAAAATATTTAAAAAATTTGGTTTTTTTAATTATAATAAAAAAAGTTTATATTGGGAATACTAATGAACATGTCCCTGGGGAAACTGCTATTGAATTTGTGTCTATTAAAGAATGGGAAAAATTGCAAAAGAAGAAAAGGATTAATAATGTCAAATAAGTGGATTCAATTATCTACTGAGGAAATACAACGAATAAAAAATATTCTTGAACCTGATGAATTATTTGATATTCATATTTATAAAAAATTGAATAAAGTAGATAAGAAAATTAAAATTTCTTCAGCAAAAGGAAAAGGAAGAAATCTTCAATACTGGGTATGTGAAAGAATTGCTAAATTATTTAATGTTCAATTTAATCAACAAGATGAACAGTGTTTAATTCATAGTAAAGAAATGGGACAAAGAGGAGTTGACATTGTTTTTCGAGGGGATATATATAAGAGTTTCCCTTTTGATATTGAATGTAAAAATACTGAATCATTTTCATTAATTTCTACAATTGAACAAGCAAAAACAAATACAAAAGAAGGCCGTTATTGGATGATTGTACATAAGAAGAAAGCATTAACTCAACCAATTGTAATAATGGAATGGAATACTTTTGAATATCTTTGGAAAAGGAATTAGTAAATGCAAAGAAAAGAAATATATAAAAATCTTCAAGGATTATATGATTACTATAATGGTTCTCCTCCTATGGGATCTATTGCTGAATCTCTTCATTTACCTATAGACGAAGCAACTATAATTTATCAATCATTTTTATCTTCAGAAGAAATTCACAAAAAGTCGAAGTTAATTCCTAACATAATTAGATCCCATTTTCAAAGAAGAAAAAGGTTTAAAAATTTTGATATTTCTTTTATTCGTATTGTCATGGGAATTATAGGAATAGGTGCTTCTGTTATATCGGGTTATTATTTAACAATGTGGGTTTTTGAATCTCAGCCTTTTCTCCCAGCTTTATTTCAATCGGTAACTATGACTCTTTTCATGGTTTTTTCCTTTCAAGTTATTATTGCACTTATTAAACGATATTCTAAATTTGTACAAATATTCCCTATTATTATTATTTCAATTCTTTGGATAATTGTAACCTCTTATAGTATTGGTTCGGCTATAGCAACGCGATATAATCAATATATGATTATTATTACAGAAAAACAAGAAAAAGAACATTATTCTGATAAAAAAAATCAAAATATTATTTTAAATATACTCAAAGAACAAGAAGAATCTCTAAAAACTGATTTAATAGATCGAAGAAGAAATAAAGAACATATTCTTTCTATTCTCGAACAATATAAAAATATTGAACAAATAGAAAATAACAAAAAACAATATGATGAACTCCGTTATAGATTAAGTATTGCTGATAATGAAATTGATAAAATAATGAATCAGCTTGAAAAAATAACAAATGAAATGAAAGAAAAAACAATAGAAAACAAAGATAATATGAAAGAAAATATTACTGATTTTTATGATTGGGTAGCTTTTATTTTTAAAAGTAATAGAGATTTTATACAGTTTTTATATTCTATTTTCCCTGCTTTATTTTCTGAAATAATAGCTCCAATAGGTATTAGTTTAGCAATATTCTTAAAAAAAAGTTGACTTTTTGTTTTTATTTTAGTATTTTATTTCTAAAGAAGGAAAATAAAATATGAATACAATACAAAAGGTTATGATAGAAAAAGATGCAAAAGAGATTGCACGAATTATACACGAAGAATGCTTTATTGATACTAGTCACAGCGAAAAACCATATTTTGTTTGGGACATCGACGTAGCAACAAATGTGATTCAGTTCGCCCTCGACGCCTACGCTAAGGCCAAGTTGGAGGAAGCGGCGGATAAGGCCATTAAATGGGTGCTTTCTTTTGGAGTTGTTGGATCGCAAGAAATGC
>JALNWG010000070.1 GCA_023231005.1 Bacteroidales bacterium
GCGTTCGATGAATTTTTCTGTGTATTTCACACAAATTCTCAATTCTTCGAGTAACTTTTGAAGAATTTCGGGAGTAGGATTGTCGAAAAAGTTCCGGATGCTGTGGGGGCTCAAATTAGACCGACGGCTTGATCTTCCACATAACAACGCTTATAATGCACTGTCAATGAGGTTATTGAAATTTCAGAAGGCAAAAAAACTGAACTTTTGAAAAAATGTTCATTTTTCAACGCACACTATTTCAATTCATTGTCAACCAATAATTGTCGATTCCCGATTTTTTGTCCATCCTTTGTCCATCCTTTGTCCATCCTTTGTCCATCCTTTGTCCATGCTTTGTCCATCCTTTCTCCCAATTAGGAAGCTATTAGGAAGCTATTAGGATCATCCTTTGTCCATGCTTTGTCCATGCTCGTCCATGCTCCTCCATCCTTGTCAAACCATCCTGGTTTATTGAAAGAAAAGTTTTGTACCTTTGTTAAAAGGTGTATTATGAACCCCGAGATTAAAAATATTATTATCAATACATTGTGTGCTTACGACCCTGAAATGATTGGCGTATTTGGTTCTTATGCCAGGAATGAAAACACAGTCGAGAGTGATATTGATATATTGGTTCGGTTCAAATCTACCTTGTCGCTTCTCCAGTTGGTCCATGTTGAAAATTTAATATCGCAAAAACTTGGAATTAAGGTCGACCTTGTAACCGAAAGCGCTGTGAAGAATAGAATTTTGAAGGAAAGTATTCAGCAAGATCTTCAAATAATATTTCAATGATTAAAAAGGATCAAGTTTACCTTGAACACATACTTGAGGCCATCACAAAAATTTGTATTATTGCACTTTTTCAACAGCTTACAACAAGTTAGGTGCAAAAAAAGACGACATGAAGCAGACACTATTATTTCTAGTCTTGATAATTTGTTTTGGCGAAATTCAAGGTCAAGGCAAAGCAAAAAAGCAATTTAATCAAGGGCTAAAACAATTCAAGGATAAGAATTATAGTCTTGCAGATTCCTTATTCAAGTTATCATTGACCGAAGAGCCATCCGCAGAGAAATTCAAAACCTTGGCGATGCTGTATAAAGAAAAAGGTGATTTATGTGCCTCGTGTCGGTATCTAAATAAAGCAATTTTTTTAAATGATAAAAATGCATTTGAGTTGTATAGAAAACAGTGCCAAAAAATTGATACAATAAGATACAACAACCAGTCGGACAAAGGCTACAAGTATCTTTCTGTAATGACTCATGATACATGTGAAAAGCAATCCAGACAGCTATTTATCAAAAGAAAAAGTGTAACTGAAATGGACTATGCATTCTACATTAGTGATACGAATAAACTCCGACCCACAAAAATGACTGAATTTCCTGATGTTGATATAAACCTTCAATATTTGTTATTCATAAAACCGCAAATTCTACCCACATTCCCTGGAGGTGAAGAAGCACGAATTGATTTTTTAGTTAAAAACATTATCTATCCTGAAAAATCTAAATGGCGTGGAAGTTCTGGGGATGTCTTTGTTACATTTATCGTCAATAATGATGGAACTCTTTCAGATATAAGCATTTTGAGGTCCGTTGATGTAGAAATTGATAATGAATCATTAAGAGTTGTCAGATTAATGCCAAAATGGGAACCTGGGAAGGTAAATGGAAAAGCTGTTAGAACAAAATTTAACCTTCCAATAAGATTTACGATCCAATAAACAATATTATTCAGCCCTTAATCGAGTAGGCTGCCACGCCGGCATCGCCGGCAAGGAGAGCCTCTCACACCTCTCCAGCCCTGCAACCCAGCTCCTTCGCTAAAAATGTTCACTGAACATTTTCTTAACGCTCCGTCCTCTTCAGTGCATCCCTTACGGAAAACCACCTTGCTTGCTAACACTTTCAGGTCTTACCCCGACGCATAAGGGACTTTCACCCTCTGGAAAGTCACACACTTGTTTTTGGCTATCGAAAAAAAGATTTGTATTTTTACAGCTTACAACAAGTGTATATGCCATAAGGGTTTCAGTGAGTATTCAAGCATTGTCGTCCGCTTAAACTTTCGTGTCGGTGGACGAGGAACTTCTCTGCAATCCCTTACGGTACATGCACTCGACCGTTACCAACATAATAAAAAGAAAGAAATAAATGAAAAAGCTAATTGTAAACATCAAATTATCTCTTATTGTCTTGATCTTGGTCGGACTTAATTGCGGAGCTGAAAGTATTGCAGCGACAAATAAAATATTATCAACGGACACAACTAAAGTTCTTGTGGTTGGAACCATTCACGGAAATCATGAGGCCAATAAGTTTTATTCTTATCAGGATGTGGTTAATATTCTTGCCACCTATAAACCAGATGCTATTTGTGTGGAGATTCCGCAAAGCTATTTTCGCTCCCGTTCGTATTTGAAAGAGATGGTATTGGCAACTATTTATGGTACAGAAAAGTCTATTCCCGTTTATCCAATTGATTGGTGGTCGCCTGGAAACGATAGAGCAATCAATCGCGAATATGTCAAGACGGCAGAATACAAAGAGAAAGAAAAGCAGTATTATGCATTGGAAAAGACAGATTCTATAATGCAAAGATTTTATGCTAAATACGAAAGCTTAGAGAAAGTCTGGAATAGCAACCAAAAAGGATCCGATTTTTTTAATGGCGAAGAGTACAATAGTTATATCCGCGAAATGTATTCAATTAATATGAAAGTATTTGGTGATGGACCGATGAATCTGCATTATTTGACACGAAATAATCACATGCTGTCCTTGATTGATAGCGTGATTACAAAAAACAGAGGCAAAAGAGTTATTGTTTTAACCGGAGCTGAGCATAAACATTTTTTTGACGATGCCTTATCTGCAAGAATTGACTTGAAAGTAGTGAATTTTCAGGATATTTTGCCCCTGAAACACGATCCTGCGGACAAAACCATTACGGATTATATAGAAAGAGATATGGCACGTAACTATTATGAAGCAGGGAGTAGCGATGGAGTGGATCTAATGTATCAAGGCGTTCTTATTTCTCTTACGCATGGGCTTGGAATGGACGATGACCCCTCAATTATTCCATCAGAAAATATTACCAAAGCAGAAGAAATTGTTAAAGAATGGAAGGCAGAGAAGCCCAAATCGGCTTATTTAATCTTTGAAATCGGCTGGATTAATTTTTTAAAAGGCGATTACAAAAATGCAATCAAAGTGCTCAAGGTAATCTCCAATCGGTTAAACGAAATCCCTGAGAGTAAGCAATGGTTTGTAAAGCCTTACTATTTTAGGAATTTAGCATTTTGTTATGATATGATTGGAAAACACGATGAGGCCGTAAAAAATTACAACTCAGGAATTGAAGCATGTAAAGATCTAAAAATGAGTGATTCATATATCAAATCTACATTTAAGAATTATATTGAAGATCCTTATAATGGGCAAAAGAGAAAATAGAAATTACGTTGGGTAATCGAGTAGGCTGCCCCGTCAGCATCGCCGGCAGGGAGAGCCTCTCACACCGCTCCAGCCCTGCAACCCAGCTCCTTCGCTAAAAATGTTCACTGAACATTTTCTTAACGCTCCGTCCTCTTCAGTGCATCCCTTACGGAAAACCACCTTAACTTCGATAAGTGGTATCCTTTTCAACTGAAATTTACATTATAGCGGAACTTCAACTTTGCTACGGTTGCAAGCAAAGCGTTATATCAATAACCCGCTTTTATTACGACGAAAAACCGCATATATTGTCATAAACATTCCGGTATGCAATTATTGTGTACTTGATTATTTTTTCAGTCTATGATAGGTATTTGAAAACCACTTTAATCTCCCTATTACATGTAAAATAAGATAAATGGTTAAGAGAATTGCTAATTTATCATGTATTTCTATTAAAAACAGCCTGCTGCCAATATTTTTGTTACCTGATAAATCGATACACCATGGAATAAGCCCCGTTAATGCGACTAATATAAAAAGC
>JALNWG010000071.1 GCA_023231005.1 Bacteroidales bacterium
AAACCCGATACTCTCTCTCTCAATAATTGAATCTGGCAAATACTTTCCGGCCAATTCCTTTTCTATCTTTCGCCCGATCTTTTCAAAATAGGGCATACCTCTCATGTAATCAAGAATAGATTCTGACCACAATGGGGTAAACGGATTCATATTAAGAGATTTCGTTGTATTTAACAATGGATCAAGATGTTTAGGCGCAAGACGCTCGATGAAATAATTCCAAACATCCTCGTAATCTTCAGGTGTGGATTTTTCTTTAAACAAAGAATCCCTGAAGCCTAGTTTCACCATTTCTTTAATGTGTTTAGCCGGTTCAGGATGAATTTCTTCAAACGATTTAATAGTTCCTGTTTCTTTGTGCCCCAAAGGATACTTATGAAGCCAGTATCCACCAAAACACTCGTCTCCACCATCACCGGTTACTATAATGTTACTATATTCTCTGGCTACTGAACAGAGTATAAAAAGGTTTATATCCCCCTTCATCTTATATATGTCTATTTTTCTGAACTCTTTCTCAAAATTCCGGTATTCCTTATCTGAGGGGATTATTTCATGATGCTTCGTTTCAAACAGACCGGCCATTTCACGGGCAAAAATAATATCTGGATATTTTATCGATTGAGCAAGGGTGAAAGTATGGATTGGAACATCCGGATAAGTCTTCCGTATAAGTGCTAACACCAGAGATGAATCTATTCCGCCTGAAAGTAGCAAAGAAAGAGGATTTTCTGGTATCCGCCAGATATTTCGGACAATAATATCTTCAAGTTCTTGAATCATTCAATAAATTATTTACTTTTATCAAAGCATACAGCGCCCAACTGCTTCCATCTTCAATGTAATGATAAGGCCACAATCCATCTGGTAACTGCTTCTTCACTATCCATCCCAATCCTTTTTTCATTACTTCAACCGGTAACATATAATGAAAATCAGCCAGTGATGCCAGACAAATTCCAGTACACCAGGGATCGCTCCCCACAGGATGGTCTTTCCAAGGGCCCCAGCCTCCGTCATTATTCTGTTGTTCACAAATCAGGCTTATAGATTTGCTAATCAGTTGATCATTTTCCGGCTTATACTTGTTTCTGTAAAATGCCATTATTGTCAGTGCAATTTTATATGTCAGATTAGGATGCATTTTTTGTTCCTGATGCCATTTATTTTCTAACCATTTCAAACGATTATCTGTTCTCAGCTGAGGAAGAAAACAAAGCAACATTGACGTCAGTGGGATGCGGGCACGATCTCTGTCTGACTTCCCCCAGCCGCCATCTTTGTTCTCCTGTCTCTCAAGCCATTTTATAGCTCTATAAACCGATTCGGAATGGTCTTCGTAAATATCCAAAAAAGCGGCACACCAGAGAGTTTCTTCAACGTCAGTCCATCCACCATCTTCTCGTTGATCCTTGACAACCTTTTGGGCTAATTCATCAAATACTAAATTAAACGGATTAACACCGCATTCTCTGAGAAGTATTGCAGTCCTGCAAATACGTAAAAGTTCAATATCTTTATATAAGAATTCTTTGACAATTTGGCTCAAAGAGTCAATGCCACGTCTGATAGAAGGTTCCATCGCCGGGTATCCATTATCTGCACCCGTGGCAACCCGAACACTGCCTGCAAGCTATTTTTGAAACACTTGTTTTATAAGGCTCGAACATAAATACCATTTTTTCTGCCTTTTTCAATTCGGGTTTTTCATACCGTGACTTTGTTTGCAGGTTTTTTTTGGTCTTTTTCATGATTACCTTTTTTAACTATTCTTAGATGCAATAATACCATTTTTCTCAGATAACTCCAAAAAATGAATCGTATCGGTTAAAACAGCTTGTTTGTCAACTATCATTTCCTCTAATAAAAGTGTGACAATTTCATTAAGATTTTTCTCTTCTTTCAAATGGTTCAGAATAAAGTAACCTGTTTTATTCAATGTAAAATGATCTCCTGTTTCAACACAAAATGCGTAGAACTTGTCATTAGCATCATCATGCTTAAGCCTGACTTGTTTATTTAATAAAAACTTTTTCATTTTTCTTTCCAACATTGCGGATCACCGGCTAAATAATCTCCCTGTAAGGCATACGCAACCGCCCTGCAACCACGACAAATTGGTATATACTCACAATGGTTGCATTTTCCTTTCAGTTTTTCCGGGTTACGTATTTCCCATAAAAATGGAGACATATACCAGATATCATAAAGTGTAGTTTCAAACAGGTTTCCTATCTTTATAGGCAAGCGGCGGCAGGGAAGAACATCGCCATTTGGCATTATAGTAAGTGCATTATTTCCGACAGAGCAAATTGCCCCGATATGAGGGTCGTCGGGATTCAATAAACAAAACAACGTTCTATATAGAAGAAACCTTGGTTTCAATGTTTTTATAAAATATTCATATGCCCGGGAATATACTTTTTTTATTTCTTCCTGCGACAGTACCCATTCAGTCAATTCACTACTCTGACCTTCCGGTATAAATCTGTCAATGATAAAAACGTCGACATCATGTTTTGCAAGTTCCTCGGCTAAAGGGATAACCTCGTCCATGTTGTGCTTACCGACAGTCATCATAATACTGACAATAAGCCCGTGTTTTTTAAGATTATCAATAGCCTCTATTGTTCTGTTGTATGAATTGACACCACGAATTTTATCATTAGTCTCTTTTAATCCCTCAAGTGATAATTGAAGGCGCCTTAGCTTTTTATACTTTTTTAATTTATGAATAATACTGTCGGTTAGCAGAGTGCCATTTGTTAAAATATCAATCTTGTCAGCATCCCTGCTTTCAAGTAACTCAAGTAAAGAGAAAATATTATCAGGATTTGTAAACGGTTCGCCTCCTGTAATGCTGAATGATGCTTTCTTTCCCCATTTTTGGGCAGCATCACATAAATGATTTCCTATTTGCAACAATTGATTCAATTGCACGGAATCATTTAAATAATCAGCATGATAACAATGTTTGCATCGAAGGTTGCATCCATTGGTTATATGCCATTGAAAATAGAACTCTTCTTCGTAGTTAAATTCGTTTAAATGATCATCTAACATCTTCAGATTTTATATTCCTTACAAACTTACATAATAATTGTGATTCATACACGCACCGCATAAAAATCAGCGTTCCGGTTTTTGACCGGAACGCGCCCACAGCCTTACCTATATTTAACGTGCTCGAAGCACAATAGATGCTTACCTTTAAGGTAAAAACATGAAAAAGGTCTGTGATCTTGATGTGCATAAAGGTAATATTTTTATACATTTTGGCCGAAAACGGTCAAACATTTTTACGAGAATTTGGCACTCTCACCCCTGATATCGAAGAGATCCGGGATTTGATCAAAGTGCAACAGGTGAGTGAAGTTTCCATGGAAAGTACGAGAATATACTGGATGCCAATATGGCGAATATTGCAAGGCCATGTGGAAATGAAACAGGTGAACCTATACTTTATCAAACAATTACCCGGGCGCAAGTCGGATGTGAAGGACTCTCAATGACCCAGACCAAAGATTGCTGGCTAAGTGGCAAGTTTAGCGAATTGGCCAAGCGACGTTCGCAAAAAATAAGCATTGATAGCCATTGCAAGAAAACTATTGGTAATCATTTGGCATATTCTTTCAAAGCTGTATATTCCGGTTGATCCTACCCCCACCTTGGCGTTGATTTGAGTCGATATTTTCTTTGTTTCTTTAAAGGCTTGGATATTAGGCTCCTAATTAAGGATTTTATTGGCATTATCAGTGGTTCTTATCTCACTGCCATTCCGGCATACTGCCCCCTCTTTTTTTAAAGATCTGGTGTGCCATTCCGGCATATTGCCCCTCTGAGAACAAGCCTGGTTTATCGTTTTGTTTTGTAAAAACGGCGCCGAAAAC
>JALNWG010000072.1 GCA_023231005.1 Bacteroidales bacterium
CTCAAGGCGCTCATTGAAAACAAGGAAACAGGGAGAGCTTCCGGCTTTTACCGACCGGCTTATGACCCATGCCAGGAAGGAGACCCGTACCCCTAAATGCCCGGAGAAAAATCCACAGCAGGAAGGCCGGTAAATGCGATCTGTCCGAGGTGCGGGCGCCGGCACAGGCTCAGAATTTCACTTGAGATGGGCGGCGACAGAACAAATCGGCTGGCCTGTGAGTGGGCGGGCAGGGGGACGCCGAGAATATACTGCCATCAGTGCAAGGTCGATTTGGGTTTGATTTACGGGGGAAATTGTCCCCGGCTGGAATACGACACGATTGAGGGGAGGCTATGAAAACAAAACTGAAGGCAACTATAAGAATTACTCAGGAATATGAAGCTGATTCAAAGGATTACGGCAACTGTGACTTTGTTTCAGACATGATTGATATAGATAAGCGGAACTGTCTGGATGATCCGATTATGTTTATAGACGGGATGTTGGAAGGCGGCGGAAAGCTGGAAATTGAGATCGTAAAAACTTCTTGACCATCTATTATTTTGGGTGTATGGTGTTGACATGCTGTGGTATGTCTGGAAAATCCATCTTTTAATAACAGAGCGCAGATTCTCAGGGGGGTTCCTTCCTTTTCCGGGCGGATACCACAGCACCCTTGGGAGTCTGCGCTGTTTTTTTAAGGGGTGATATGAAAAACCCTCCAGCGTTCCAGTTTTATCCAGCAGCATTTGACACAGCTACGGCGACGTGGGAACTTGATGAAGTTGGTTTGTATTTACGCCTTTTAATGGCGCAATGGATAACCGGGCCACTGCCAAACGACCCCAAAAAGCTCTCAAAAATAGCTCGAATTTCTCCCAAAAAGTTCTCAAATTTGTTTCAAATTGTCTCAACAAAGTTTACCTCTGACGGAAACGGAAATTTGTTCAATGAGAAACTTGAAGCGGTAAGACAAGAACAGATAAGGTTCCGAAATGACCAAGCAAAACACGGGAAACACGGTTCTGATGTTAGATGGGGTAAGCGATAGGGTAGCCTATAGGGTATCCTATCAAAACCCCATTAGGGTAGAGATAGCACTATAGACTAATTAAAAGAATAACTATCTATCCAAAGATAAAGTTAAAGACTTCTTATGTACTATATTAGTTTAAGCGAAAACCGGTGGGAGGGGAAAAAGGAGAACCAAAATGGAATTTAAACCTGTACCTGGATGGAAAGATTATTTTGTTAGACAAGACGGAACTGTTAAATCTAAAAAAGTTTATCGCAACAAGCATAAAAGGACAATTAAAACAAAAATAGTTATATTAAAATCTTTTGTAAATAACCACGGATATTTATGTGTGAATCTTGTTGACGGAAAGACCAATAGAAGAATTCAAACAAGAGTGCATTGTTTAGTTGCAAGCACATTTATTGGAGAAAGACCTGACGGATGTGACATCATGCACCTTGATGGAAATAAAACGAATCCAAATTTATCAAACTTACGATATGGTTCACGGTCATGCAACGAGGCATTTAAGATAGATCACGGGACGGCGCTTATAGGAGAGAATCACCACCAAGCAAAACTTAAAGAAAGAGATGTATTAGAAATTAGGCGTCAATTGAAAAATGGTGTGAGAGGTGTTGTTCTCGCAGATAGATATAATATAACTCCTTCAGCTATATGTTCTATAAAGAGGGGTCGTTCATGGCAATCTGTTTAAGAACTTATCAAAAAGATATAGTAGATTCTGTAAGGGCTGAAATCAAAAACGGAAACAAGCGGGTTATCGTAGCTTTGAGCACAGGAGCCGGGAAGACTTTTTGTATGGCTGACATTGCAAAGAGATCATCCGACAACGGCCATAAGGTTCTGGTTCTTATGCACAGAAGGCAACTTGTTCAGCAGATGCAAGATAGATTTTCAGATTATGGGATTAATTGTGGGATAATCATGTCAGGGATAGACGCAGACCACGAACAGCCGGTACAGATTGGTACCATACAAACATACCATAGACGTCTGAAGCTGGATGCCATAGAAACAAACCGGTTCTTTGTGGATGCTTCAGTAATTATGATTGACGAAGCTCACAGGTCGTTAAGCAGGACATTCCAGGAAGCCCTATCGAATTATCCCGATAAGATCGTTATCGGCGTAACGGCGACACCCTGCCTTGCTTCTGGTATTGGTATGGGTAAATACTATAATGCCATAGTTGACAGGATAGGAATTCAGAAATTAATTGATTTAGGGCATCTTGTTCCTGCCAGATACTACGCCCCAAGCAAACCTGATTTAGATAAAATACGAACAGTTTTAGGGGATTACGACAAAAAAGAACTTGGCGAAAGGATGAACAAAGCAAAATTGATAGGGGATGTTTACACGCAATGGGCTAAATTGGCTGGCGGTCTTCAAACCATTGTTTTTGCTGTAAATGTTAAACATTCCATTGCTTTATGTGCTGAATTCACACGAAACGGAGTAAAAGCCGAAGCATTGGACGCTCACAGTACGGATGAAGAAAGGGCTGACGTTTTAAGCCGGTTGGTTAATGGGGACGTTCAGGTAATCTGCAACGTAGGTCTTTACACAGAAGGATTCGACTACCCAGGAGCCCAATGTATTGTTTTAGCAAGGCCGACAAAAAGTATGGGTCTATACCGGCAGATGGCCGGAAGGGGATTAAGGCCGCATATGTCAAAAAAAGACGTTGTGATTATAGATCACGGCGGATGTATAGACCGGTTAGGATTCATTGAGGATGATGTTGAATGGTCACTTGATGGAAAAAAGATAGCCTTTAAGAAAAAAGTCATACGAAAAAAAGAAAAGAAAATAATGACTTGTGAAATGTGCTCTTATGTCTTTACGGGTCCACGATGCCCTGAATGTGGAAACGAGGTTAAAAATTGGGGTAAAAAAATTGAAACAACCGATGATGATTTGGTTGAAGTTGGTAAAAACAGGAAGAAATATACCGTTTTAGAAAAAAAGCAATGGTTTGGAATGCTGGAATATTATCGCAGGTCAAAAGGATTCGCCCCTGGATGGTCCGCACACAAATATCGCGAAAAAACCGGCGTTTGGCCGAGGGGAATGGAGGACGTAGGGCCGAGATTACCGACAGATGAATTCACTAACTGGATGAAATATCAGACGATTAAGTATTTCAAAGAAAAAGAGAAACGCGAAAAACAACAGGCTTTATTCGCATGATTGATATTGACAGGATAAAACATGAATCTAACGGAAAGTGGTATGGAATATTTGAACACTACGGCATAGACGTTGGCACCGGGAAGCATCAACCATGCCCTGTATGTGGTGGTACTGACCGGTTCAGGTGTGACAACAAATCCGGAAATGGTGAATATATTTGTGGTCAATGCGGTGCCGGTGACGGTATTTCTCTTGTTCAGAAAGTAACCGGTAAACAATTTATTGAAGTTATTAAAGAAATATCTGAAATCATAGGAGTTGTTGAAATGGATAAGCCAAAACCGACAAACAACGGCGATGCTAAAAAGATGTTAAACGACCTTTGGAAAGCTTCAAATCCTTTAACCGGAAGCGACCCAGTATCAAAATATCTTCATTCCCGAAAGATCGTATTAACACCTGAAAATGTGCGGTATTGTCCTGAGTGTTACGAATCCGACACTAAAACAAAAATGCCCGCTATGATAGCCAGGATTCAAAACGCGGAAGGGAAACCGATAAGCCTGCACCGTACCTATCTCCAAGGCGAAAAGAAGGCTGAAATCGAATCCCCTAAGAAAGTTATGCCTCCGACTGAGCCGATATCCGGGGGAGCGATAAGGTTGTTCATGCCGGGGGGGATGTTTGA
>JALNWG010000073.1 GCA_023231005.1 Bacteroidales bacterium
TCCGATAACCTCGAGAGAGGTAACATGAGAGCTATTAAGGGAAGTCTGAGTCCAGTTCGTTCCGTTATCAGTGGAATAATACACGCCATTATTCTGCGTTCCTGCAAAAATAGTATTCCCCTTAGCGGCAAGACAATAAATATATGGATAATAGCCAAAGCCCAAAGAAGTTTGTGTCCAGCTTGCGCCATGATCTGTAGAACGGTAAACTCCGCCACCGGTTGTTCCTGCAAACAGATTATCTCCAAGGGTAAGAAGGGAACGAACAGCTGTTTTATCCAAAGCAGTTTGACTCCAGCTCTTTGCATTATTGGTAGACAGAAATACACTGTTGTTGGTTCCTGCATAAATATAATCTTCGCTTACGGCTAGCGCCATGACGGTTCCTCCGTATATCCCATCGCCCTGAATCCACTGAGCCTTTGCTGTAAATGTTGCTGCAAATAAAATTGTCAAGATAATTGTAAATTTTTTCATTTTTTTATTGTCCGTGATTACCGTGCTGACTCCCCACTTTTTATTGTTATTAATTTACTCAAGTTTCGCAGTTAGCTAAACTGCATATATAAAACACAATATATATTAATATCTATATGATAACTTCGGGATAAAAAGTGTGGGATTGTCGCTGTAAGTGGTTATATTTGAGATCACTACATAACAAATAGCCACAACAGGATAACCCCACAAACCAAAATTACAAAGAATCTTCATGAGATCAAGACGATAGTTGACGATTCTGATAAAAAAGTTCATTCGATTCATGCTTTATATGCCAGATTTACAACTTCAAAACTCAAAAAACATCCGGATTCTTTCAAAGAGAAAGGCTTCAGTGTTAAAGCCACCTTGTTCGATTTATTAATCATGACCATTACCAATCAGAGTGTAAGGATGTATGTTGCCGGCGATTCTTCGGATGCGGCAAAAGACACCTACTACCGTTTGAAGAATGAACCCAGAGGCGACTGACGGGGCAGCCTGCTCGATTATGGCCAGTGCATTTTTTATTTTAATTTGAAGGATCTTGATATAAATATTATTACTGGTCCTAGAATTATTACAAAGGTTAATGGAATTAGGATGATTCCGAAAGCCTTATCATTTCCTGTTTTTAAAGTGCCAGTTATGCCAAATAGCATCAATATTGAAAGACACACAATACTCATTTTTAGAAATCGGATCATTCTTGTAGCATTTGAATATTGTTTTAAGGCGTTATTATTGTTTATTCGAACAGGATAATTATAAAGATAAGGATATTTTATTAATATCGTTAGCGCCAGAAAAATTGTTGTTGCTATTATCGGAATTAGAAATATTGTCATTTTGGTGGTTAGTAGAATGGTAACTACCCAAAGGGCAAATAAATCAATCCAACCAACAACTTCAATCATTTTATCATTTTTGGAAAGAGGTAATTTTACTTTTGGTCTGGTTTCCATATTAATCTATTTACCCTAATTTCATGCATTGGCCACAACGGTGGGAACATGAGTAGCGGCGATTTTCGGAGCGATTCACTGTCAACCGAGGCATAAAATACAATAGAAGTACTGCCCTTGGAAACCCACAAACCCCGCCATTACTTATATGCCGTGTTCTGCGCCGTTTTTTTTTATTCTTGAATCCCAGAGTTAAGTCTTACAAGTTTTTCCCAATCTATTGAACCATCATCTTTACAAAAGTCATTAGCAAATTCCTTTGTAAATATATTTATCATTTGAGAGTAAGATTTTATGAAATCATCATTTTTTTCTTTTGCCTTGTGCCCGAGTGGTTCAATTATATCAATATACAGGTCAGGGTTACCAGAAATAAAGTCCCAAAACCTTTGACCACAATATTTAAAGTAATCTCCTTTGTCTGACTTATTATCTTTACCATAACAACAGCCATTAACTGCAACAATATTGAGTTTGGAATTGCTTGTACGAAGAGTCTTTTTTGCAGTCTTAAAGTCAGCAATCATTTTTGCTATTTGTCCACTATTACCCCAATTGGGGCCAGACTTAATCGTTACAATATAACGAGTATTGTCTTTGTCAAATTCAAGGTCTAATCCTGTAATTCCTGATTTTCTTCCATTGAAAACTTTCCCATTTATAAAAATTGCAAGACCTTCAAGCCAATCACCAAAGATAGTTTCTTCGTTAGAAGATATATGAGCATCAACAAGACCTTTAATAATCTGCTCTGCGGTTAAAACATATTTTGCTTTGAAGAGGTAAGGATTTTTTCGTTTTAAAACCTTACTAAGTTTTAAATCGTTAAGACTCTCTATTCTCTTTTTGTGAAAAGTGCCAATATTCTGTTCAACGTATTGCGTAACGTCTTTGATGTTCAACTTTTTCATAATTCGGTTTTGGCTCTAAAAGATATAATTCTACTGGTTTTAATTGTTTACTGACCATATCATAGTATTCTGGTACTATGTCGATGCCAATGGAATTTCGTTTCATTCTATTAGCAACATTTAAAGTTGTACCAGAGCCCATAAATGGGTCAAGCACCGTATCATATTCTTTTGTAAAAAGCTTAATAAACCATTCTGGCAATTCTTCAGGAAAAGCAGCACTATGTTTCTTATTATTGCACTCTGTAGCTAAATGTAATACATTCGTAGGATATGCCATATCTCTAGTAAGCCAATTAGAAATATTTTTTCCAAATCCACTTCCAACCTTTGAATTATCCCGGATTTTATCTGTATCACTCAGATTTTTTAGTCTGGATTTTGCCCAGTCTCCCATTGGCACCATTACGTTCTCCTGGTACATTATAAACTTCTTATCCTTATTAAATTGAAGAAGTCTTTCCCAAGAATCACGAAAGCGATTTGGCCATTTACCTGGATAACTGTTTTTTTTATGCCATATAAATTCTTCAGTCCATAACCAACCTTGCTTGCGCATCTCAAGTATCAATTCCATTACGTAAGTACTGCGTTCACCTTCTACGACTTTTTCTTTAATATTAAGAATAAAAGTTCCTGTCGGCTTAAGTACTCGCAGCAGTTGTTTTGAAATAGGTTGGAACCATTTTACGTATTCATCAGGGTGGATACCACCGTATGTGCTTTTGCGCTGGTCTGCATAAGGAGGAGATGTGACTATCAAATCAACAGAATTTGCAGGAAGTTTTTTTAATTCTTCTTTGCAATCGCCCAAATATAAATCAGTATGCAATTCCATAATCATCTCGCTTTTTGACAAATTTAAGCTATATTTTATTCAGTCGGAATACTTGTTAATAACTTCGGACTTTGTTTTTAAAATGGCGCAGAACGTTTGATCTTCACTCGATCTTTACAGGAAAATTTCCACACAGTTTAATGAACCGCTGATTACGTGGCCCAGGGACGAACGTAAAAAATGTTCAGTGAACATTTTTAGCGAAGGAGCCAGGTTGCAGGGCCGGAGTGGTGTGAGCGGTTCTCCCCGTCGGCGATGCTGACGGGCCAGCCTACTCGATTACCGCCTGGCATTTATTTTAGTTCATAATTTGTGCTTCTTCCACCACTTGCTTCTTTTTGTAAAATATCCTTCTTAATTAAATCCTGAATATCTCGAAGAGCTGTGTCTTGTGAACACTTGTTAATTATCGCCCATTTCGAGGTTGTCAACTTTCCGTCAAATCCATCAAGCAGTCTGTTTATAATTTTTTGTTGCCTATCATTGAGAATAGTTGTGGAATGTAATTTCCAAAATTCTGCTTTATGAAGTATTTTCGATAAAGTCACATCTGTGGAGTTAATAGCATTAATTAAACA
>JALNWG010000074.1 GCA_023231005.1 Bacteroidales bacterium
AACACTTTCAGGTCTTACCCCGACGTATAAGGGACTTCCACCCTCTGGAAAGTCACACACTTGTTATGAACCATCAGAAAAATTTGTATTATTGCACTTTTTCAACAGCTTACAACAAGTTAGGCGATATTTAAAGAAACCATTGTCGATAGAAAATGCAGGAAATATTTAAAACATTCAGACCGAAAAATTCAATCATAAAAAAATACGTTGCCTACTATTATTTGGACATCAAACCAAATAATATAAGCAATGAGTTCCAGTGTTTCCCACATTTCAACAATACAATTTCACTTTATAAATCTCATATCCGATTAGAAAACGAAGAAATGGCTTTTGAAGAAAACGCAAAATCATTTCAGATTTTTACGCCTATTCGGGAAAAAGTACTGAATGTAAAACAGTCGGGAAAAGTTTATAGAATTGTCATTGTATTTCACCCGTTGGGAATCCAGCAATTTTATGAAAACTTAAATTTTTCAGATTACATTGAAGATTATGATTTCTTCATTGAAAGTGAAATAAACGAAATTTTCTCAACGATAGAAACAGAAATTCTTACAGGTTTATTGGATAACTTTTTAGAAAGTAGATTCAGAAAATTTGAAAACCCAATTCTTGAAAAATCCATTCAGCATATTTTTAATCATTATGAAGATTTTTCAGTTGCAAAAATTTCTGATGAAATCGGAATAAGTCGACAACATCTGAATCGGACTTTCCAATTTCATTTGGGAGTTTCCGTCAAAAAATTCCACGAAATTGTTCTTTTCAGACAAACCATCAATAAAAAACTATTTCAGGATTCTGATGAAAATTTCACGGAACTTGCCTGCGAATTTAATTTCAACGACCAGTCACATTTCAATAAAATGTATAAAAACTTAACAGAAAACTCTCCAAAATCCTTTTTTAGCAAAGGAACGGTTTTGGGACAAGAAGATACATTTTGGCATTTGCAACCTTAACTTACAATATTCCATTTTTACAAGTTTTTGCCATTTCTTACTATTAATTTTGGCTTGTAAAACTTTTAATTTTGACTTATAAAACTTTGACTTATGAGGTATTGGATAACGTTCATTTCTATTTTGTTTTGTGTAGCAGTAAATGCACAGGAAAACTATTCAGAGCTGGCAAGGAAAGCTCTGGAAACAATGAGGAAAGCCAAAGATGAATCCGGCTACAAAAAGGCATTGGAAATGTATGAAGAAGCATTTAGAATTTATCCCGACAGCATCGACGGAACCGGTTTATACAAAGCGTCTGTTCTAGCTTCCGAATTGAAATATTATGATAAAGCATTTCAATATCTTACACCTCTTGCAGCAATGAAAACCGATGAAGATGGTTATCTCGGTTGGAGCTATATCGTAGGAAATTCTTCTGAAAGCGAATACAAAAATTTACTTAACGATCCAAGGTGGAATGCCTTGAAGATAAAAGCAAAAAAAGACAAAGAGCAGTTTTACAATGAATTAAAAGAGCAGGAAGAAGAGTTTTACAGCATAGCAACGAATAATAATCTGAATAATATTGAAGATGAAAATGCTCTGTATGAGAAAATCAAAAATCACAATCCTTACAAACTGAAAAAGAACCGTGATTATTCCATTTTGTTCAAGGTAAATGATTCAGCAAAAACGTCGTTTTTTATTCATTTACCCAAAGACTATAATCCCGAAAAGAAATATTCTTTGCTTTTTTTCCTGCACGGAGCAGTAAGAGGTAGCGTATTGTCTGATTACCAACTTGCCGATTGGAATTTAGGGGGCTGGAACCGATTTTATACAAAATACGCAGAACAAAACGATGTGATTTTGGTTTTTACAGATGGAAGTCGACAATACAATTGGATGTCGCCAGACGACGGATTTTTTATGATCCCCGAAATTCTCAAACTTATCAAAAATGCCATCAATATTGATGACAATAAAGTTTTTATTTCGGGACATTCCAACGGTGCAACAGGTTCATTTTCTTATCTGATGAAACAACCCACACAATTTGCAGGTTTTTATGGCTTTAATACTTATCCTAAAGTTTTTACAGGAGGAACTTTTGTAGAAAACATAAAAAACCGTTCATTTATCAACTTTTCAACGGACAAAGATTATTATTATCCGCCTAATGCAAACGATGATTTCACAAAACTGATGAATGGAATAAATGCGGATTACAAAGAATATCGCTACAATGGCTTTCCGCATTGGTTTCCACAATTTGACGAATCCGAACCAGCCTATAAAATTCTATTCGATGACCTGACAAAACGAAAAAGAAACCCATTTCCAATGGAAATCTCATGGGAATTTGATGATGAAAAATATGGAAATATCGACTGGCTTTCTGATATAAAACTAGATACATTAACTCCAAAAGCAAATTGGCACAAAGAACTGAATTTTGAAATTACCAAATGGTTAGAATACGATAAAAAAGACAGTTTAATCGTTCAAGAAGTGGACAAAAATGCGTTTGCCTTTCCAAGAAAATCGGGAAAAATAAAAGTTGAATATAGTGATAATATTTTTCGAATTGAAACGTCAGACATTCAATCATTTTCTATTAATATTTCACCTGAAATGGTCAACCTGAAAAAGAAAGCAAAAGTTTACATAAATGGAAAATTGTATTTTAATGAAAAAGTTAAATACAATCGGGAATTTATGTTACAAAACTTTGAAAACAACAAAGACCGGGAACAAATTTGGGTAAATCGCATCAAACTGAAAATATAAAACATCGCCTAACACGCGGTATAAAAAATTGCCGAGGCATTAGGTTATTCAAGGGTTATAGCCCGCTTCAACTTTTGTGTAATTGTATAGGAAATCGCCCGCAATCGGCAACTTTTCATACCACCAACCGTTATCTGAAATGCTGGGTCTGGTGGGAGAAAGATTATTTTATCGGGAACGAATTTGGGAAGGAAATATATATAATGATTGTACTCAGATTGCAATTTCTTTGGTAGACGCTTGGAGGTTTATATGGAAGTTTTGATCAAGTTTATAACAGTTATGGGTCTTGGAATAATTGAGCTATGGGCAGCAATTCCGGCAGGAACAGCATTAAAACTTCACCCTTTGCTTAATGGAATAGCATCAGCGGTTGGTGCCATTATTGGAGCAGTGGTAGCTATATTCTTTGGTGATCGATTACGTCAGTGGTTGCTAAAGAAGAGGGAGAAGAAAGAAAAAAACAAAGGACGGATATATAGAATTTGGGAAAAGTACGGAGTGATAGGACTAGGAATGTTATCACCACTATTAACGGGTGCACCCATAGGAGCCGCAATAGGAATTTCATGGGGAGCATCACCCAAACGACTTATTATTTGGATGAGTATTGGTATCGTGATCTGGACAGTTATACTTACAGCAATTAGTACTTTAGGATTTGCTGGATTCCAGATGCTAAAAAGATGAACCAATGCGAATTGTGATTTTTGGTGTTGGAATTTTGAATGATTGACTTTGCCGCACTTCAGATAATCGAGTAGGCTGCCCCGTCAGCATCGCCGACAGGGAGAACCTCTCACACCACTCCAGCCCTGCAACCTGGCCCCTTCGCTAAAAATGTTCACTGAACATTTTTTACGCTCGGCCCTGGGCCACGTAATCAGCGGTTCATTAAACTGTGGGGAAAT
>JALNWG010000075.1 GCA_023231005.1 Bacteroidales bacterium
GCACCCTGTCAGATGGCTGGTTTACGTCTCTTTTTAGGAAAAAATGATAAAAATCTGATTCTGGTCGATTTTATATGTCTTGGCATCAATTCTCCCAAAGTATTCCATAAACATCTGCAATCATTGGAACAACTATATGGAGCCAAAGCGGTTTCTGTACAGGGGAAAAACAAAGATCTTGGATGGCGAAGTCTTGCTTACAAGATTCGGTTCGCAAATGACAGCATTTATTTGCGTGAAGGAAAAGACGATGCTTTTACTCGTGGTTTTGTATCGTTGCACATTAATTGTCGTCCAGCCTGTTATGAATGTAAATATAAAGGCTTTCCTCGCATAAGTGATATCACGCTTGGGGATTTTTGGGGAATTGAAAAAGTGGATAAGACGATGGATGATAATATGGGTACATCGGTTGTCTTGCTGAATTCTCAGAAGGGAATGGACTTTTTCCATTCAATGGAGGATAAGGTTCATTTCACTGAAAAAAATATGGCAGATGTTTTTCCGGGAAATAAGGCTTTACAAATATCCATTGAAAAACCGTCCATCAACCGGGATGAATTTTATGCCGATGTTGACAAACTTGATTTTGCAGACGTGGTAAAAAAATATTTTCCTCCCAGTATCAATATCTTTCAAAAGGTCAAAAACAAGTTGGCCATATTTGAAGACCTAGCATCTCAAATGGGCTGTTCACCAAAAGCATACTTGCAATTTCTACGGATTAATTTTTTTAGAAAGAATACGCAGTGTGATGCACTTCATGTCAACTTGTTTTACCCAACCAGATATACTGTTCTGAATATTCATAAAAGTGCCGTTCTATCTATAAATGGATCTTTGCTCTTGGGTCATAAACGCATTAAGGGATCCCGTCTGGAGACAAGATTTGCCATTGAAGAAGGTGGATCATTGATACTTGAAAAAGGTTTTGTCTCCATTTTTTATGGAACAGATATTCTTGTCTTCAAAGGTGCTAGTTTGAAGTTAAATGGACAAATGACAATTAATCAGAATGTTCAGATTATTTGTATGGATAGCATTACGATTGGCGAAGATGTCATGATTTCACGCGACGTGGTGATACGAGATAATGATGGAGGGCATGAGATATTGTCGGCGGGATATAAGAAGACCGCTCCGGTAGTCATCGGCAATCATGTTTGGATTGGTCAGGGTGTTATGATCATGAAGGGGGTGACTATTGGAAATGGCGCCATCATCAGTGCTGGGGCTTGGGTAAGCACCAATGTAAAACCTAATGCTTTGGTAATGGGCGATCCGGCCAGGGCAGTCCAGAAAAATGTAGAATGGAGACACTAACCTCATGACTCATTCGGCTACAAACAACAAGCAAATAGCAAAGAATACGACGATGCTTTATTTTCGTATGCTATTCAATATGTTGGTGACCCTTTATACTTCCCGTATCATTTTAAATACGCTGGGTGTAAGTGATTATGGCATCTATAATGTGGTTGGTGGTGTTGTCATAATGTTTTCTTTTCTGAATTCGGCAATGGGAGCAGCAACCTCGCGTTTCCTTATTTTTGAGTTGGGAAGGGAAGATTTTCCGCAATTAAAAAAGGTTTTCAATGCTTCCTTAAGCAGCCATATGGCCATTGCGCTATTGGTTCTTATACTTTCTGAAACGGTAGGCTTGTGGTTTTTAACCCATGAACTGGTGATTCCTGAAGAAAGGATGGGAGCAGCGATGTGGGTTTATCAGTTTTCCGTCCTGAGTGCTATGATTTCTTTGACTCAAGTGCCATACAATGCACTAATCATAGCTCATGAAAAAATGGATATCTATGCTTATGTATCTGTCTTGGATACTATTCTGAAACTTTTGATTGTATATTTTCTAAAAATAGGGAATTTTGATAAATTGAAATTGTATGCCGTTCTGTTTTTCGGAGTATCGTCCGTTATTGCTTTGATTTATCGTTTCTATTGTGTGAGAAATTATGAGGAATCTTTTATCTCGTTTAAATGGGATAAAAAACTATACAAGGAACTTTTTTCTTTTTCGGTTTGGGAGTTGTATGGTGGATTTGCGCTGATGGGCATGGGGCAGGGATTGAATATGCTTTTGAATATTTTTTTCGGGCCAACCGTCAATGCTGCCCGTGCGGTTGCCTATCAGGTTCAGGGTGCGGTTTTGGGCCTTGGTGAAAATTTTATCACTGCTGTAAAACCCCAAATCATCAAATATTATGCAGAAAATAACATAAAGGAAATGATGAAACTGGTCTTTTCCTCTTCCAAATATTCTTTTTTTCTAACCTTTTTCCTGACTTTGCCTTTGTACCTGGAAATGCCTTTTGTCCTGAATATATGGTTAAAAACAGTACCTGATTACACGATTTCCTTTTGTCGTCTAATCTTGATAAACAATTTGATTTGGTCGATGAGGAGCCCTATTGTTACATGTTTTCATGCTGTTGGACAGCTAAAGGTTGCCAATTTAGTGTGTGGCAGCCTTTTTTATTTGATCGTAGTTGTATCCTATTTCTGCTTGAAAATGGGAATGCCGCCTGAATCAGTCTTTGTGGTGACGATTGTGGTTTCCATCATGGTGCAGGTCACAGAATTGTTCCTTTTAAAGAATTTTATTGCTTTTTCTGTTAAGGATTATACCCTCCAGGTGGTTTTGCGATGTATCATGGTGATGATTGTGTCGGCAATTGCACCTTTTTTACTTTCAAATATACAAGAATCGAATTTTTTACGTTTTATTATAATAAGCTTTACTAGTGTTTTTAGTGTGCTTGTATCCGTTTATGCGATTGGAATTAATCATGAAACACGTGCTATGATAGCTTCAAAATGGAAGGCTGTCATTCATAAAATAAAATCTTGAGGTGATAGAAAATATAAAATTGAGTAATGGCGTGGAAATGCCTTGTATAGGAATGGGAACCTATCCTTTGCAAGGAAATGCGATGATGAAAGCCGTTATCGCAGCGACTCAATGTGGATACAGAGCTTTTGACACTGCGCATGCTTATGGAAATGAAGCCAGTCTAGGAAATGCCATCAGAGAATCATGTCAGGTAGGAGGTTTGAATCGTACGGAGTTGTTCATTACTTCTAAAATCGGAGAAAATTTGTCAGATGGGATACCTGACGGAAATCTGTTTTATGCCTCGTATTCCAATGAAAAGAAAGATATCAGACGTATCGTTTCTTCTCAAATGGATGAAATATTGAAAAATCTTCAGACTGATTATCTGGATCTATTGTTGATTCACTGGCCGCATCCTGATTATTTTCCTGAAATTTGGGCGGCTGTTGTTGAAGAATATCATGCCGGCAGAACAAGGGCCATTGGCGTTTCAAATTGTCGGGAGAGGCATTTAAAAAGGTTGTCGGACGAGGGCCTTCCTTGTCCGATGGTCAATCAGTTTGAGCGCCATCCTTTAAATAGTAAAAAAGAACTTATTCGATATTGTCAGGATAGGGCTATTCAGGTGGAAGCTTTCAGTCCGTTGTTGGTGATGAATCCCAAACTGATGGGTAGCCCTGTTTTGAAATCTTTGTCGCAGAAGTATCAAAAATCCATTCCGCAGATTATTCTTCGTTGGGACATCCAGCAAGGGGTCATTCCCATTCCGAAATCAGGTAATCCTGCCAGGTTGCAGGA
>JALNWG010000076.1 GCA_023231005.1 Bacteroidales bacterium
GGTTATTTTGAGTTATACCTATGGTCGAAGAAAACTGGAAATCGGAGAATATATTAATTTTAACAGCAAAATGTTTTCTTATTTAGGTTTTTCGGTAATTGGTGTTATTGATGCCTTCGATGTCATTGCAAGTCCGGTTCAGGATCGTCAGGATATAACGAATCAGATTGCACGTGTGGTTGCAAAAGCATAAAGGGAAAATAGTTTGTACTTTAGTAAGAAAAAGGCAAGGGCGCTTTGATGGGGGGTCAATGGTTTTGCTTAGCCAATTCGGGAAAAGGGTGAGATAATAGATTGAAAATGCCCGCATATCATGGCTCGTGGCAATGGATCTTTTATAGAACGATTAGCATGAAGCCTTATTGCATGAAATCCATGATATCGTATAGGGCTGGTTTTTACCAATGCACGGTGTGAATAACTTTTCTACTAAATTATTTGGCAGACTAAATTTCTTTTATAAATTTGACATTTATTGTCAAGTGTAAATATTCAAACGATAATATGAACGTTAACAAAACAACAGGTGAAATTTTACGGGAAAACCGAGAAAAAAAAGGTTTGTTGCTTAGACAAGTAGCTGCCCTACTTGACATTGATACGGCGATTGTGAGCAAAGTTGAGCGCGGGGAACGGAAAGCAACGAAAGGACAAATCATCAAACTTGCCGACATTCTTGACCTAGATAAAGATGAACTCTTAATCCAATACCTGAGTGAAAAAATCGCTTACGAACTTTTTGACGAGGAGGTTGCCAGTAAGACTTTGAAAGTTGCTGAACAAAAAGTAGCCTATTTAAAAAGTAAAAAATGAACATTGATAAAACATTAAGCAAGAAAAAAGAAGACCTCTTAAATTACTTCCGTAATAGAGCTGAAGAATTTTTAAGTGAGATAAAACTCACTTATGGAAATACACAATTCAAAAAACAAGCATCGGCAATTAATAAAGCCCTGGTTGAGACCAAAGACAATCTGATTGCGGCGCTTCTGCAAAAAGCAGAATCGGAAAACTGGACTAACAAGGAAAAGTTAGAGTGCATTTTGATGATTACTTATTCCAACTACATCGTAATGTTGGAATCAAGAAACGATGTTTGGCAATATGAATACATGACCTTTTCGCGAAGGATTGGTGAATTGTGGGAGCCATTTTGCAAACTTTGTTTCTCCTATCCCATCAATAATGTTTCGCTTTTCATTCCGCCTTTGTTTTTAGAAGTAAAGCAAAAACTTGCCGCTGAAATTGAAACCTACATTGACAAACTGAAAATTTCAGCAGAAGAAAAGGGACAACTCAAAAAATACTATCATAAAGTTTGGGGTCTTGTAACATCAGGTGAAATCAAACTTGAATTAGACCTTCATTTTCTTTCCAAAGATCAAAGGTTCGTTGTCGATTTTAAAAGCGGTTTCGGCTCAAATGAAAAAGGAAACACAAACCGCTTGCTGCTTGTGGCAAGTATCTATAAAAACCTTGAAGAGAATTACAAATGCATGATTTTCGTCAGGGCCGACGAGAATAATCACTATTTCCAGACTTTAAAGAACTCTGGAATTTGGGACGCGTACAGCGGAAATGAAGCATACAACAAGATGAAAGAATATTCGGGTTTTGACATCAAACGCTGGATTGAAACGAATGTGAATTGGGAAGCCGATTTTAAAGCCGACACAATGAAATATTTCTTAGATAATAACCTTCATCAATACTTAATTTGGTGATGATACAGGAAGCGCGAAAATATCAGGCATTTTACACCAAGTCAACGCCAATAGTTGATTACATGGTGAGCAAACTTTCTTTGAAGAATGACGACAAGATATTTGACCCTTGTGGTGGGGATGGGGTTTTTGTTGAAGCAATTTTAGATATAAATGAATTTGCAAACATAGATGTTTGCGAATTAAACGACAATGCATTTAATATTTTGCAAGATAAATTTGCAAAACATCCTACCGTTCATATCCGCCAGTGTGATACCTTGCTTGACAATGATTTATTCTTCAATTCGGGTTTTGGCGGAATTTACGATAAGATTGTTGCAAATCCACCTTATGGAGCATGGCAGGACTACGAAAAGAGAGATAAGTTGAAAAAACTTTTTCCTAATCTGTACGCAAAGGAAACTTATGCCTTGTTCCTTTTCAGGTGCATTGAACTATTGAAAAACGGTGGAATTTTATCGTTTATCACTCCTGATACATTCCTAAATCTACACATGCACAAAGCTATCAGGAAACACATTTTAACGAAGACAAAAATTATCGAGTTGGCTTTGTTTCCTTCTTCATTTTTTCCAGGAATAAATTTCGGTTACGCCAACCTTTCGATTATCACGCTTCAAAAATCCGACAGCAAAACCGACAGCCTGAGCAATCATTTTCGAGTTGTAAATGGTTTTTCAAATGTCATGCAGCTTTCTAACACAAGCGACAAGCAGCTAAAATCGTTTTTCTTTTTGCAAAACGATGTTCTTACAAATTCCGACCATGCTTTTTTCATTGCTGATAATTCAAAAGTTGGCGAGTCAATTAATAAAACAAAATTGAAAATTGGTGACATTGCCGCTTGTGTAACGGGATTCTATTCGGGAGACGACAAAACATTTTTGCAAGTGAATAGTCCCGATTTGAAGAATGGTAAGAATTATGGCCTGGTTGTTGATAATTCAATCAATAGAGATTACCAAAACATTCGCGACATACTTGACGGTATTGAAGGAGAAAAACATTTTTTGCCAATCGTGAAGGGCGGTAACACAAAATATTTGAAACCCGAAGGTTGGTTCATGAATTGGAGCAAAGAAGCTGTAAGGCATTACAGGATCGATAAAAAAGCAAGGTTTCAAAACCCCCAGTTCTATTTTAAGTATGGGATTGGCGTTCCGATGATAAGCAGTAGTAGCATTACCGCTTCGCTTATTGAAAATAAATTGTTTGACCAATCCATTGTTGGCATTTTTCCGAAAGATGAAAAACTGACATATTATTTATTAGCCTTTTTCAATTCCCCAACATGTAACAAGCTGATACGGATTATTAACCCGTCAGCCAATAACCCCGCAAATTATATCAAGAAAATCCCTTTCATAATGCCTGATGATAAAATCCTGGATACAATAGGCTCAAAAGTGGAAGAAATCCTTCAATCTATAAAAACAAAAAGTGAATATGATCGCGAAACTGAGGACGAAATCTATCGCTTGATTACAGGGTTGTATGGATTTTAAACGCTTAAAAAGGATTGAGAAAAATAATGAGAAACAAGTTTGTACTTTAGTAAGAAAAAGGCGAGGGCGCTTTGATGGGGGGTCAATGGTTTTGGCTGACCAATTCGGGGAAAGAGTGAGATAATAGATTAAAAATGATTACGTAATTTTTAGATTAATGAAACATATTTTTATTACTTTTCTTTTTTTATCAAGTCCTGTCTTATTGTTTGCACAAGCGACCGATTATAATAATTGGAAAAACTGGGAAGATATCTGCTATTGCACAATAAACAATGCGTACCATCCAAGTTCCATTGTAAGCGCTGATAATAATTTGCAGCTTTTGTTAGCTTTAAAAAACGGA
>JALNWG010000077.1 GCA_023231005.1 Bacteroidales bacterium
AGTGAGATTGGAAAAGGAATTGGAAAAAGAGACGCTTATCTACCGTGCGCAACAATTATGCGATAGGGTTAAACCCAATAATATAAGCATTGAAGAGGTGGCGGAAGAGGTGGCGGCATACCGCGTTTGTTAGAGGGTTTATCGGAAATTCCGACCCCGGGAGGAGAAAAACGATGAACAATTAACAATGAACAGTGAACAATAAATATTCCTAATTCCTCATTGTTTTTGGGCTAAAGCCCATTGTGTCGTGTCGTTGCCAACGACCCCGCGCTAAAGATACTCTTTCAGTATTTTAGTTGCCCATATACAGAACTATATAATCTTTGTCAACGAATTGAACGATTTAAACGAATAATACATAATTTTTTGCGAAGAAGGTAACTTAGACATTAATATAAGTGTCGCCGATCATGGTTTCGTGTATGGTTCGAATGTTCTTCACTGTTGATTTATCCTCAAAAAATAATAATAACGCTTCTTGAAGATTATCTTTAGCTTCCTGAAAGGTTTTCCCAAAGCTTGATATATCGACATTAAGACATTGGGAAACATAATATTTGCCCTCTTTATATACTATGTATTTCAGAGATTTCATTTTTTATAAGATTTTGATTGGTAAAGATAATTCAAAGAATAAAAGTAACCATTTTTTTGGACAATCGGTTTTCGGACCGCTGATTTTTCTTATTGATGAATCAGTTAACAATTAACAATGAAGAGTGAAGAGTGAACAGTTAACAGTTAACAGTTAACAGTTAACAGTGAACAGTAAATATTCCTCATTCCTAATTCCTCATTCTTAATTGTTTCAGGTTTCAAGTTTCAGGTTTCAAGTTTACTCACGATAATGTTTATTTTTTGTGGTGTTCGTGATTGCTACGCAATTCAGGTTGCAGAGTAAATATTCCTAATTCCTCATTCTTCATTCCTAATTGTTTCAAGTTTCAGGTTTCAAGGTAAATATTCCTAATTCTTCATTCCTAATTGTTGCAGGGTGAATGTTCCTCTTTGAAATTTGTGAATGAGGGCTTTACGAATATTTTAAGATTGCTTGCAGACATCGTTCGGCGGTGTGTGTCCGGGGTAAGTAATAAATCGGATAACCGATCGGTAACCAAACGGTTTATTTCTTCCGGCATAGTCATGTCGCCTGAACGGAGACCAGCTTCAACATGGCATACCTTGATATTGAGTTTTTTTGCAGCAACGGAACAGGAAAGGGTAGCATTTACATCGCCTACTACCACTACCCAATCTGGTAAATATTCCGTCAATACCTTTTCAAAAGCAATCATGGTATAGCCTACCTGTTCGGCATGAGTGCCGGAGCCGATTTCAAGGTTGATATCCGGATCAGGAATATTTAATTCCCGAAAGAAGGTTTCCGACATACGTACGTCATAATGTTGGCCGGTATGTACCAGTAGATGTTCAATTGCGGAAACAGGATGGTTTTGATTATAAACTGAAATAGCCCGGATGAAGGGGGCTATTTTCATAAAGTTTGGACGGGCGCCAACTACGGAGATGATTTTCATTGAACAACGTTTATTTTAGATTTTCTGGTAATAACGGCAAGTCCCTGAATATTTTAAATGGCAATTTGGTTTTGGGTGAAAGAATAACCGCTATCGTTAGAAAAATGATCATGATATCTGTATAAAAAGAAAAATGTTCCTGATACCAAATTTCAAGTTTCCCTTTATAGGGTGCGATATAGAGTTTGTCGTATTCATGAGGATCAATAGCGTGGTTATTGTGCAGGTTTTCCTCATCCCTGAAAACAATGGAGGCAATTCCTGTAAGTCCTGGTTTGCATTGATAAAATACTGCTTTGATATTATCGGTGAATTTGTTGAAATCAACTTCCATCAAAGGCCTTGGACCAACAACGGTCATTTCTCCGGTAAGAATATTAATAAGTTGCGGTATTTCATTCACTTTTGACCCCCTAAGGTATTTGCCCATGGGGGTAAGGCGCCAATCATTTTTTACAGTAATGCTGCCAGTTCCCAGGGATGGACTTGCTTTGAGCATAGTGGCAAATTTCCAGATTTTGAATTTTTTGTTTTTATAACCAATCCGGTCTTGCCGATACCATACATGGCGCTCACCGGTTAACAATAACATGATGGCAAGTGGAATAAAAAAAGGGAGGAAAACAAGGGAACCTGCCAGGGCAAACAAAATGTCAAATAACCGTTTTATCAGTTTATACATGGAGTTACATTTTTTGATCTAAATTCTTTCCTGTTTCTATATGGCGAAAAGTCGGAAGAAATTTTTCCATCACACTGACAATATCTGCTTTTGATAGTTCAATACGTGCAAGGACTTCATCCAACGCTCCAATCATTGCATGAATCTCATTTAAGGATCGCCTGGGCGCATTTTTTATAACACCAAGTGAATGATAAGATTCCAGATCAAGTATCTCTCCCTCGGTATAGAATTCTTCATACGCTTTTTCACCGGAAGTATCCGAATTGAAATAATATACCGGCCAGAATTTGGTATCGGCAGGCATTTTGGCAGCATATTCTTTTGCTCCTTCTTCGGTATCAAAAGGGATCACTTTCATCCCCAACGTTTTTACAAATTCTTCCGTGATGTCTTTAAAGGAAGTAAGTTGGTTTTCCTCCAGTTTTGGAAAAAATATTTCGCCGCTCTGACCCAACATACAAGCCATCATACAAATCTGCCCAGACTCGTCCGGGGAGACAAAATAACGTTTTACATCCGTAGGGACGGAAAAAGGCTGACGTTGCATCAAACGGTAAATAAATCCGTCCAAAAGGCTTCCATTGCTAAAGGCTACATTGGCAAAACGTGCAGTGGTTATCGGGAAGTAATTGGCATAGGCCATGATCATCTCTTCCATGATTTTTTTACTTGCTCCCATGATGTTCACCGGATTTGCTGCTTTATCGGTTGACACGCAGAAGAAATGCTGAGGTGGATTTTGCCGTAAAGTACCCAGGAACTTCTCAGCCCGGATGACATTGTTTTCCAATAACGCAGTAATGCTGTAATGATCTTTTTCGCTGCGGACGTGTTTGTGCGCGGCAAAGTTTGCAACAATATCAAAAGGCCCTTCGTTTTTTAGTATTCTGTAGAATACCTCATCATTGAAATTAACCGGGTAGGTCTTGTACTTTTCCGGAACATAGGTGCCCAGCGTACTTCTTAAATTGCGGGTCAACTCAGCCAGATTATTTTCGCTGATATCCACTACATACAGTTTTGAAGGTCTGTACTTCAAAACGGAACGGATATACGAAGAACCTATGGTACCTCCTCCACCGATTACAAGAACTGATTTCCCGGAAATGACTTCGGTGAGCTGTTGGTTGTACTTAGAAAGATCGGTTTTGAAAAAACTTTCTTTACGATTGGTTATGTGGTTTTTGATGAAGTTGTTGATGTCTATCATGGGGTTGGATTTTGGCTATTGGCTGTTGGCTATTGGCTATTGGCTGTTGGCTATTGGCTATTGGCTGTTGGCTGTTGGCTATTGGCTATTGGCTATTGGCTATTGGCTGTTGGCTATTGGCTA
>JALNWG010000078.1 GCA_023231005.1 Bacteroidales bacterium
CCCAGGGCCGAGCGTAAAAAATGTTCAGTGAACATTTTTAGCGAAGGGGCCAGGTTGCAGGGCAGGAGTGGTGTGAGAGGTTCTCCCCGTCGGCGATGCTGACGGGGCAGCCTACTCGATTGGCGTTTCGTTGTTTTTATATTTCAATCTTTTCTTCAAATCGCAAAAGGTGCATATATGGATTGTCTCTTGTAGAGAATACTCTTGCTAAATAGTACTTATCCGTTGACTTTTTTAATCTGATAAAATCCCATTCTCTTTTGGAAATAGGGAATTTAATATCATCACTCCTTGAAATATCAGTAGTTGTTGATTTTACTTCAATGTATATTTCCTTAACATTGTCAATGGTTACCTTTATATCATATTGTCGACCAGCATCATTAATATAAATTTTTGAACCATGCCAATTTATACATCTTTGATAATTAGAATCATCAGAAAGGTTTAGCCACTCAATTTTTACATTATCCACCAGTTGATTTATCTTGCTCTTTAACTCATTAAAAACAAATAACTCACCCAAATAGCCCGTTTCAAAGTTAAATTCCCTCTCTTCCTCGGTCAAAGCATTATAATCGTTTTGATAAGCTATTGAATTTAACCAATACCTAAATTCATCTTGGTATTCAATGTATTGCTTAATTTCTTCAATATTTTCTGAAACTTGTTCCAGAATTTCAGGCGTTATTTCTTGATTTTTTGCGATTCTTGCAAGAACTTCTGATTTCCCACTTTCATTAATTGCTATAAGATTCTCAATGTCTTCGTCAATAGTACTAAGAAAGTATTTGTCAATTTTTGGGTAAATATTGCTGAATAGTTTTAGTGCTTCCTCTTCTGGCAAAGATTTTATGAATTTTCTTGTTTCAGATATAGCCTTACGAATTTTCGGTTCATCAAGATGCCCCCTTTCATAAATGAGGTTATCAATCTTTTTACATATTTCTTCTTTTGTTTTGTTATCCTTAGCTTCGATGGCTATACCATCTCTTTTTAAAATTAATTTCCAATCAATTTCATTGCTTAGTAAAATATAAATATCTATCAGCTCAATAGAAATGTCAATATTATTGTAAACATCTTCAATGAGGCAAAATTCATCGTACATATTCGGAATGATGCAAGAATTTTTTAATATAGACTTGCTGTAAGTTGAGATAAAATCAATGTATTCGTCAATCCATATTATTGTGGAATCAAAATCTTTATTAAGTTTTTCGGAGAGTTTGTTTATCACTCCAAGTTGCTTTATTGATTCAGAGAGAAAGAATAGAATGAATTTATCACAATTTTTCCATGTTTCCCTATGCCAAACGTAAACGAGTTTGTTTTCAGGAATTTCATCACTAAAGAAATCTTTCATTAACCGACACACTGTATCTCTGTGTTTTTTTGTTTCAGTATCAATATCGCACGGTATAAATGATATTAACTGAAATGCAGCTATTTCTCTGTTTTCAATTTTGTCATCTTCAAACAGCATGTTTATTTCATTCGTGATTTTTTGGATGTTTAAAACCAAATCGTCTCGGGCAATTATTTTTGATGATATTTCTTTATGAAGTAGCTTGCTTCTCCTTTCTTTACCTAGTAATTCTAAAATATCTTTTAATTCGTTTGGAATATTATCATCCTTAAACAAATCATCTTTTTTGCAAAATTCTCCAAGTTGATTTGGCAATATTGCATAATCGTTAAGCAAATCTGTCTCCTCTTCTGATATGATAAGACTTACAACCTTATCTAACCATTGAAGTGTTTCGGGATAAGATTTGGATATTTTGTTTGATAGCGTTATAAGACTCCTGTTTTCTGCAATATCTGAAACAAAATCTTCAATTTCATATTTCAGTTTAACACCCCATTCATCATCGATTATCTTGCGCCAAACCTTTATATGTTCTTCCGAAGAAGGAATATTTGATTTTAAAACTTTAGTTAAATGAAAAAAATCTATGTTGGACTCTTCTTTAACATTATAAGGGATTCTTGATTCTTTAAGTGCTATTTTTCCATCAAATGAATCTACAATATTTAAGTTTAATAGTTCTTTTCGTAATACACTTTTAATATTCTCTTTATACCATTCGTCACTTATAAATTGTCTGTCTTTTGGAAGTTTTACTTTTGCTAAGTAGCATAAATCCTGAAAATTATTTTTTATAAATACACTAAGTAAGTAGAGGAAATTGGGAATTATATTTTTGACAAGTTGCTTATTTTGTTCAATTTCAGGAAGTACTTTATCAGCCAGACTTATGGCACTTCGGGATTCAGTTGGATTAAAATATGCGGAATTAACAACTACTGGTAAGTTAAATTCTTCTGAACCAATAAGAGGAAACTCACAATATAAAACAGGTGTCGATTTCGATTTTTCCTTTATTTTAAATGATTCATTCTGTTTATCAATTCCGATTGCAATAGAAACATTATTATTTGAATATGAAGCAATATGGAAAATTTCCTTTTCAACTTCATTTTCTCTTACAATCTCATGAATAACAACATCATCGAAATGTATTACATTGTTCGTTTTATAATATCGATAAGTTTTCCTATTTATATTGTCAATTATTTGAATGGTTTCAATTTTTTCAATAAAAACTAATGTAAAAGGTAAAGTATTAAATAAATCTTCAATCGCAATTAATGCAGTTTTCTGACTTTGAGAATCTAATGGATATTTGAATTTTGTATCACATTTTTGGTTTGAAGCGTAGTTTTCAATATGATTGTTTTCGTTATCAAGTCTATCAAAAACATCAAATGCCGTATGAACGCTAGAAATTATTTCATCAATTTGATTTCCACTTCTATCAAGCATTAAAGTAAAATTCTTGTATTTCTTTTGCTCTCCATTTTCAGAGTATTGTATTACGCTGTCAATGTTAACTACCCGTGATAAAAGATGAGTTGCCATGAAACCAGTCCCAAACTTTCCTGAAGTTTTCTCAGATGACTGCTCACTTCTATCTTTCGTTGAAACTTGCTCTATCAGGTATGTCAAATTGTCAATTGTAAATGGAGCTCCATTGTGTCGAAACTCAACAAAGTCATGATTTAATTCAATTTCAATTTTCACATTTACAGGCGCTACATCTTTTGCATTTTGCATTAATTCCCATACCCATCTCCTTTCCGATGAATCGTCTGCGTTGGAAATTAATGATTTAATTCCATCCAAAATTTTGGTTGCAACTTGTTTGTAATGGGCATCTTTTGCCGAGTTTTCTGCTTTTTCTCTAAAATTCATACTGTCTTTTTGGTCTTTTTACAATGAACGCCAACGTGCTGCCGGCAGCCGCTTTGCGGGTTTTACTTGTTGTTACTTTTCTTTAAGACAACCATTTGCAGGTTTGTTAACTGCCAGCTTGCGAAAACAGCCCGCATTGCATGGCTGACGGCTCGTTATGCACAGAATTTAATATATTTCTTTCTTTTTAAGTTTTAATCCACTTAGTTCATAAAGCTTCATACATAATTCTTTTATCTCTGTACCTTTTCC
>JALNWG010000079.1 GCA_023231005.1 Bacteroidales bacterium
AATCATTATAATGATACTGCCCGGCATATCAGCCATTGTATGGGAACAGCATTAATGGTCCATGGATGTGGTGATGAAAATAAAGCCCTTGAGGATACAGCATTTATCGGACAAACCGCAAGACGATACAAAGTTTCTCTCTGGCTTCCTTATTACTGTGATTTCCTGTGGACTGATAAAATATCCAGAGACAATTCCCTGACAATCCGACTGAAATCGGGTATCTCTTTTTAAATAGCGCCATGGATATCTAATGCTCGTTTCATCTCAATTATTGCATTCCTGGTCGTTTCGCTGAACCCGCTAAGATCTGCTTCCGTAATAGTTTTATTTGCAAGCAATCCCTGCAGGACCATCATGTACGTTGATCCTCGGAGATCATCATACATCCTGGCAATGTACTTGTCGTTTTTTTTCACTATCCCGAAGATTTCGTGATATGCTTCCTTATTGTCTAACATTTTTGATTTCCATCGCTGAATGATTTGATCAATATCAAGGATGCACGATTCTAAATCCCTTTGAAGTCCGGTCTCTATAACCTCGCGGAAGATCTTTTTTTTCAGGTTTGGGGAATTCGTAAGTCATATTTTTATTGTATAAGTATTCACCATGAAATCTATTTTCCGAAAATATCAGAACAACCTTTCTTCAAGCAAATCCTTCCAAAGGATAAATCCTTTCTGCTCGTCCGAATAATCATGTAAAATACGACTAAAATTCACTGGCTGCGATTCAAGAAAAGACTGGCATCCATCATTTCGGATCATAATCGTACCTCGGGAAATAGCCGGCTTTGCCTCCCTTTTCCCAGCGTTGGGCAAATATGTCTCCCCTGCCACGGAAAAGGGATTTGAATATGGGAAGATTTGCCAAATAAGATTGATCCATAAAATTTCCCTGTTTTAACCGCAATTTTCAGGAATGGTTATGACATCTTTTAATTCACAATTAGTTCAAGCATTTTTCCGACGTTTTCTCCACAGTTTTCACCTTCTGATTGAAGTTTAAAAAAGAATGAGAAGTCAAGAGAGAAGATGGGTACAAAATGCCCTCGTTGTCAAAACGTGGGTAAATATATTAAAATATTGCCCTCGTACTTCAAACATGGGCATCGAATGACTACATCATGGGAACATGGGCAAATACTATAATAATTAAGTACAGAAATATTGTAAAGACTGGTGTTTTAGGTCCAATTATACAACCTATTCTTCGTTTACTTACCCTAATAATTTGATTGGATCAATAATTGGTAAAATAAACTTGTGAAGAACAGTTCCTTGCATACGTTTGTACAAAAGTCCTCTTGATGTAGAATAGGTGATTGATGATAAAGCATTACTTAAATGAGGATGAACTTCAACAATCTTAATTTCGTTTAGTTTTGTAAGTTCCGATAAATTTTCAATTTTATATATCAGAACAATATGAAAACTACCTATTGCTTCTTCCAAATTAAGGCCTTTACTGTCAGTTTTTATTTCAACTTTGAAATCAACTTTACTTAGTTTTTCTTCAAGATTAAAGGCTAATTGAAGACTATTCTCTAAATGATATCCATCTATTTTTTCAATTGAAAACTCTTCGGGAGCTTCTATCTGATCCTTAATGAATTTTAATTCAATAATCGATAGCTTATCGGCTTCAAAAATGTTATGCGGCATTTTTTAATTCTTTTGAGGAGTCTACTACTGGTTCAGCTTCTGTCCAACTTTCAGATTTGTCAGGTACAGAGGTTGTTTGACTATATACAGTTACAGAATAAGTCGTTTTTACAAACTTCGAATTGAATTCAAATACTGGCTTCCTTACAGGCACAATTAGAAGTTCTTCTCCTAGCTCAGCTTGTAACTTGGCGATAGAACGTAAGGTAAAATTATGTTCAGCACTTAGCCATTTATGAATTTCAGAAGGACTCTTCTCCATTTTATCAGCCAGTGATTTTTGAGAATATCCTTTTTCTTTTATTATACGATTAATGTGCATGATTAAATCGCTGTATAACCTGGCAAATATTTTTGTTTCCTCAGGTGTTTTGGATAATATACGATCTGCAACTTTACTTCTCATGGTCTTTTTTATAAAAAAATTTCTTCAGTCCCTTTTCCATTCAACAAATTCCTGTTCACTTCATCTACCACAACTGCGCCATCTTTGATCCCATCAATTATTCTTCTTGCAAACTCACAGGCCTCCACCCAGTTATGATGTAAAGAACTCTCCATGTTTGTTGGTCCATCTTTTATACCACCATTGAATAAAACAACAATTTCATCAGTAATTTTCAGCACATAAATTCTCAAAGGGAAGTCAGGATAATTATAAGTGAATTCTCCAAGTTTGACCCTTCCTTTAACCGGTAGTCCAATAACTTCCTCTTCATATCGGTTTAATAGTTCATCAATTGCACCATGATCATCTCCAATTGAGAGCAGGATAAATGATAATAGGGCTTGGGTAGCACTTTCGTAGGTCGGGAAGTTGTCAAAACGTATGAAAAATTTATCAGTCTCATTTTCATCTGAGTCTTCAAATTGCACAGTATAAAAGGTACAAAACCTTCTTTCATCATCCCATATTTTGACTTCAAAGTTATTCACTTATAACTGATTTTTGCAAATTTTGTTTCACTTTTAAGTGAATTTATTTGAATATTGATCATAAATTACAGAATATCAATAAATTAAAATTGTTATTTTATTGTCTCCTGATCAAGCAAATATAAAGTATTTATCAATATTGAGGGAACCGATTGACTATTTTGAAGGACAATGGTCCTTAAATGGATTACATTCTATCATTTCTCATCTTGACGACCCGGAATATTATCTCACGTCCTGTCCATTTCAAAATTCTTAAACTCCTCGGAAATCTTCACATACTTGTTAAAAACACTGTCTTTTTTGTGGCCGGTGATATCCTTGATGGTTTTGGTATTCATTCCCAATACGATGCTATTGGTGATGAAAGTTTTCCTAGCGGCATGATTGGTGATCAATTTCCATTTTGGCTCTGAATGCTCCCTTGCCTTGCCACCGGAATAGTCCACATAATGGACTCGTGAATTAATCTCTGCTTCTTCGCAGCAGTCTTTTATATGGTCATTTAATTTTTGAGAAGAAATCTTTGGCAATGGCGTGATTTCTAAATGTTTGTATTTGGCAAGAATGGCCTATGAAATTGGTTCAAAGGAATAACCTCTGTTTTGTGAGTTTTAACGATCGTTTTGAAAATCTGCCCATCCTTGATGTTCTCCCTCTTAAGATTCCTGAGATCGGAAACGCGCATGCTGGTAAAGCACATAAAACAAAAGAGGTCTCTTGCCCGGATTTTCTTGGGGGATTCGAACCTCCTTTCTTCATGCTGGCTAAGTATCTCCGAGAGCTTATTCATGGTTGTTTCCGGCTTAAAATCATCTTTCGTAGTCATTATTGTTGTGAAAAACACATAAATATTTATCAAATTTATGAAAAG
>JALNWG010000080.1 GCA_023231005.1 Bacteroidales bacterium
ATTACCACTGTCTACTTTTAAAAATAATAATCACTAAAAAATCTTTTTAGTGTCCACTTTTTCGAGCTAGTACAGACCATAATCCAGAACATATCAGCTTCCGGAAAAATAATTTTTACAATCAACGCACCTGTATAAAGTGTAGTCGCAGCATCAAGAAAAACATTGCCGAAAATAGTTATAAATGAAAAATAATATCTTGATCTTTTATCAAAACGTCTTTCCAGAAATTCAGGCATGGTAAAAATGCCCGATTTGATATAAAACGGTAGAAAAAAAAGTGCAAAAAACACCATAACCAACACTGAAATCCAATTGTAATTGAACACAGCAATACCGCTAATGAAGCCTTCACCAGAATGTCCCATTAAAGTAGAACTGGACACGCTGGCAGCAAAAAGGGAAAGTCCAACCACAGGCCAGGACATATTTCGTCCCGCTAGGAAATACGAAGCGGAATCACCGCTTTTCCCATTCTTCAAAGCCCACCAGATAATGCCAACAATGAAGGAAATGAGGATTGCAATATCAATAATATTTAACTGCATATTTTAGTTTTTCAGGTTGGTTAGTAAAAGAAAAGATTTGGCAGGAACACACAAAACATTTGCCGGGTTTTTCCATTTAATCGTTCCGTTTGGGATAGGAAATCCATTCTTATCGACTGTCCGTTTACCGTTAATATACAAATACCGGAATAAATACTGAACGGCAGGCATACCAATTACTTTCAATGAAATGGTTTGATCTGCCTCAGAATTATTCAAAACGGCTATAGATAAAGATCCATCCAAAAGACCTGCAACAACACGAACCGGACAACGTTCAGGAACTTTCGATTGAGCAATATTCATTCCTGAAGGAAAAAAACGGCACATCAACGACCATGTATAAAACCATGGGCGAAGATTTTCATCTTCAGCGTTGTTACATAACTCTATGCCCAGACTATTCCACATTCCCCAACGTTTCAATCTGGTTTTATCACCCTGATCGTCTTGTGTGTGCATAGCATCATCCAAGTCCCAAGCTATGGCACCTTCAAGACTGCTGTTCATTGCCTGAATCAAAGCATCAACCACATCCAAACCATAGAAATATTCATATACAAACATATTCGAGTCATCTTTGCTTGCATTCGGATCAGCTTCTGCCAAGGCACGATTTTTACTATAAAGTGCTCCTATATATTTTAAACCAAGTTCACCCAATATCAACTTTTTCCCCGTAGGTTTAACTTTTCGGCTAATATATCCATAGTATTTTCCAAATTCGCCAGAGCGCACAAATTCACCATCCGGATAGGCATGAACATCATATACCCCGATAACAGAATCAAGTGGAGCTATTGTTTCATCTATCCATTCCATACCAGTGTAAACCGAAGCTGGATTATCATAAACAACGACCACATCCGGACCGGCAATATGCAATTGATTTTTTAAGCCAATAGCACATATAGAATCATTCAACATTTGTATGCCTTTCTTCCATTGCGCCCAGTCTCCATTGGTTGAAGCCCAATAGCCATTCGGCTCATTTACCAGATTATAATACTTAATGCAGGAATATCCTTTTTTATTGATTAGGAAATCCAGATAGCGCGTTATCATGTGTATCCAGCGCGAATCATCGGAACGATCAATATGACCTGGTTCTCCCCAAAAACCGGGTGCACCCCACTCACCAAAGATAACTTCAACATTATTTTTTTGACAATAATCCAACACACGGAACAAAGCTTTGACCTGCTCTGTCCCGAAATCAAGAATTGGATTTCCAGCCTGATCCAGGCCTTTGAAATAGCGCCAGCCAGCTTGATCCATCACCCTGACAATGCCTGGTCTGATATAATCAAGTCGTTGATATACGCGAGACCATTTCACAGGTGTCATCAGCGCACCCCACTCGGCATCTTTAGAATCAGCATGCGGATAGGCCGACCATTGCACACCGTTTGCTACAATGTCTGTATTGACCGGATTATTAAAGTCTATTCTGATTTCCTGAAATTCGGTTACGCTTGCAGAACAACAAGTTACAAATACCAATTCAAAAAAAATGACCGGCCTAAACATTTTTTTGTGTTTTAAGATATTCCAGCAATTGAGATACTGAACAAGTAGCTAGTCCGACATACTTATCAGCAGCACCATAATATAAGAATAACGTATCATCTACAATTACATTTCCGGTCGGGAAAACACAGCCATTGTAAAATCCTTCAATTTCATATTTATGTTCAGGTTCCAATATAAAGTTCTCAGATCTTGCAAGAATCTTTGTTGGATCGTTTAAATCAAGCAAAGCTACTCCAACCCGATAGTAACCTCTTCCGCCTTCTTCCACCCCATGGTAAATGAGCAACCAACCATCGTTTGTGCGCAACGGAGGAGTACTTCCGCCGACCTTTTCTTCCCATGTTCCGGGTTTTCCCTGAAGCAACAGAGTGCTTTTTTCATTCCAGACCATCAAGTCATCTGAAAACGTAATCCAAACGGCAGGATGCAAACAGCCATATTGTTCACCTACCCACTCTTTCGGACGATGAAGCATAGCAAATTTACCATTGATTTTTTCGGGAAATAAAATGACATCACGGTCATCTAAATTTGACTGGGTTATCCGACCTAACCTGCGCCAAGTCTTAAAATCTTTAGTCAATGCCATACCTGAATTAGCGATGTTTTCTCGAAAAACGGCAGGAGCATCAGGCCCTGCATCGGGTAAACGCACTACATCATGGGGAAAAGTCCAGTAACGTCCCGGAGGATATGAACGATACGCATAAGTCACATAAAATTCAGTACCAAATTTCACAATACGGGCATCTTCCACCCCACCCATATCAGGGCCATTACAACTAGGGCCAAAAACCGGCATGTCTGAAGTACGGATAAAGTGAATACCATCTTTACTTTCTGCCAGTCCAAACCTGATAAAATGATCTTCATCATTACCAGCTGCACGGTATAATAAATAGAATGTTCCGTCTTCATACCACGCACCAGGATTACAAACCGCCAGGTTCTCCCAGTCATTGGCAGGGTTCGGTGATAATATCGGATTACTTTCGCTTTTCTTAAAAATCATACGATAAATTTGTTTTCAATTAATATTTTTCAAAATCGATGAAACAATAGTAACTTAAATATCAGGCACCTCCGTTCTAAATGATGACAAAGGCAAGTCCTCTGAATTAAAAATAGTCCCTTTGCTCGCGTCACCCCAACAATACCGGATGTAACGAGGTCTGACCACCTTTTCAGAAAAGGCGGTTATATGATTTCCAGATATTCTGATCTTGGCCGGAAAATAGCTTTTCCCATCATAAGATATTTCAAATTCTTGATGATCTCCCTTTTTTACCAATCCATTATATACATTTGTAAAGGTCAACATCATCGAA
>JALNWG010000081.1 GCA_023231005.1 Bacteroidales bacterium
AGTTTTTCGGCCGTTAGAGCGTATTGCCGTGCCTTGATACCATGCTGCGATTGCCTGATCAGAAGATTATTTTGATGGGCGATGGTAAAACAGGTTTTTAAGGGGAGGTTCTGACTATAAAGCTGTATATTATTGAAGAACAGGAAAATAAGGAACACAAGAGCAAAGAGGACTTGTTTCATGTGGTTTGGAAGATGAAGATATCAAAGGTATTATTTTATGATAGGAATTCCTTATACCTTATAAAAAATATTTTCCACTCCCTTTACGGGGAATATACCTCATTTTCCTTTGGTATTAAAGAAATTCATCGTTCGTTCCACCCCGATCAAGGCAAAACTTTTGATGAGTTCAACAGTGGTTTCAATTCGCGGGAGTAAAGTCTTTTCCTCTTCTTTGGTCCAACGTCCAAGGACATAATCAATCTGATATCCTTTGGCAAAATCGTTTCCGATACCGATACGGAGGCGGGCAAATTCTGTTGTTCCGATGGTTTCGATAATGCTGATTAGCCCATTGTGTCCTCCGTCGCTTCCTTTTGCACGCAATCGTAAAGTGCCAATGGGTAACGCCAGGTCATCCACGATAACAAGGATGTTTTCCTTAGGGATATCTTCCTTTTGCATCCAGTAACGAACAGCTTTTCCGCTCAGATTCATGTAAGTAGTGGGCTTGATGACAACCAATTGCCGGCCTTTTACCGATATGCGGGCTATCGAAGCATATCGCCCGGGTTCAAAAGTAGCTTTAAAGGACAAAGCCAGGGCATCGACTGCAATAAAACCGATATTGTGTCGTGTGTCGACATACTCATCCCCGATATTTCCCAAACCTACAATTAAAAATTTCATTATTTCAACATTTCTCCATTTCCCAAAAAGAAAGGTGTAAAGTTAGTACCCTACACCTTCCTTTGCAAAATAAATTTATCAACGTTATTTTTCAGACTTTTTATCAGTCTTCTTTTCGCCTTCGGCAGCAGGAGCAGCGCCTTCGGCAGTTTCAGCAGCAGCTTCAGCACCCGGGACCACTTCTTCCACAACGGCACGGGCGGTATAAACGCCGATGATCACGTTGCTGGCAGGGTCGAGGAAAGTCACCTGATCAAGTTTCATATCAGCAATTTTGATGGTATCGCCGATTTCCAATCCATCGATAGAAACAGTGACATCATCCGGAAGGTCTTTCATCAATGCTTTGACGGTTACTTTACGCAATTTTTTTACCAGTCTGCCACCACGAAGTACGCCAGGGGCAACACCTGTTACTTTAACAGGAACTCCGATAACGACAGGCTTTTCCGGAAGGATCTGCAGGAAGTCAACATGCAACATACGATCGGTAACCGGATGATATTGAATATCCTGAACGATAGCATCATGTTCCAACCCGTTCACGTTCAGTTTAATGAGCTGAACCACTGGGGTGTGCATGATTTTCATCAGGATTTTCTCATCAGCCACAAAGTGGATCTGTTCTTTTCCGCCATACAATACACAAGGCACTTTGAATTCCCTGCGTTGTTTTTTGGCATCTTTTTTCCCTACGTTCTCACGAAGAGAACCGCTCAATGATACCGTTTTCATAATGATTTATTTAATGATTTATTTAATTATTAGATTGTCCAAATTTCGCTATTTGGGCCTGCAAAGGTAGGAAAAAATCTTTATTGTTTAAAGAGAGAAGAGATCGATTCCTTTTTCCGGAGCCGGCGGATCACTTCTGCAAAGAGATCTGCCGTGCTGAGAACCTTTATTTTTGGGCTTTCGTGTTGTAAAGGGATGGTATCGGTAACGATGATCTCGGTGAGCGCTGATTTTTCGATATTTTCACAACTATTGCCAGAAAGAAGGGGATGGGTTACCATGGCTCTGACCGATTCGGCACCATTTTCCATAATGATACCAGCGGCTTTACAGAGGGTGCCTCCTGTGTCGACGATGTCATCCAGCAGAATTACGTTCTTTCCTTTTACATCACCCACGAGTGCCATTTTCTCAATTTCGTTCGGTTTTGACCGGTGTTTGTAGCAGATCACGAAGTTGGTATGAAAGGCTTTGGCATACGATCCGGCGCGACGGGTTCCTCCGGTATCGGGGGAGGCGAAGGTAAGTTCCGGAAGATGTAAGGTTTTAAGATAGGGGATAAAAACAGAAGAGGCATAAAGATGATCGACTGGCACGTCGAAAAATCCCTGGATCTGGTCGGCATGGAGGTCGAGTGCAATGACCCGGTTTACGCCAGCAGCAGAGAGGAGGTTGGCCACCAGTTTGGAAGCAATAGAAACACGGGGTTTATCTTTCCGGTCCTGGCGGGCATAGCCAAAGTAAGGGATCACGGCGACGATGGTACGGGCGGAGGCCCGGCGTGCTGCATCAATGAGCATCAACAGCTCCAACAAGTTATCTGAAGGGGCATAAGTACTCTGGATGAGGAACACATCTGTTCCCCGGATATTTTCTTCGAAAGCAGGTTGAAATTCACCATCGGAGAATTTTATAACCGACATTTTACCTAATTCTGTACCATAACTGGATGCAATTTTCTCAGCCAGATAGGTAGTAGTCTGACCCGAAAAAATGTTCACTTTTGCTGACATAGGGGAGAGGATTTATCGGTGGGCAAAGGTAAACGATAATTTACGGACGGGCAAATTAAAATATTAACAATATGATTAAATGCCGAAATGATGAAGGATAATAGGTAACGGAAGATAAAATGAAAAGGTGGAATGGGATAGTTTTTGTGGTTTGGGAGGAATTATTACCTTTGCACAGCCATTTTGCCCGGATGGCGGAATAGGTAGACGCGTTGGTCTCAAAAACCAATGAGGTTACACTCGTGCCGGTTCGATTCCGGCTCCGGGTACCACAGCAAATGCAAAGTGTAAAGTGCAAGGTGCGATATTTTACACTTTGCACTTTTTGTTTTAGACTTTACACTTAAGATTTACACTTTCCAAAAACACAAGGTGCAAAAGGTACAGTGTGTTTTTTTCATAAATAATACTCCGCCGACAGATTACCTCTCCCATTTTTTCTTACATAAGTACATGACAAAAATTTAATGCAATTCCACAGAATGCTGAAAATTTGACCCGGATAGCTGAAGATACCTTGTTTACAACAATGCCAATGAATGGCAAGCAAATCATTATAATGATACTGCCCGGCATATCAGCCATTGTATGGGAACAGCATTAATGGTCCATGGATGTGGTGATGAAAATAAAGCCCTTGAGGATACAGCATTTATCGGACAAACCGCAA
>JALNWG010000082.1 GCA_023231005.1 Bacteroidales bacterium
ATATGGTGATGTCAATCCTTCTATTTGCGATTCTGCCACCTTTACCTTTATGCAAGCCAAAACCATGCTTGATACTTTTCATGGTGATGCTGAAGGCTGTTACTTATACTCCAGGCATTGGAATCCAAGCAATAAGTATCTGGCCGATGCGCTGGCTGTGATGGAAGGAACTGAGTCTGCCTGGGTTACTGCCTCGGGTATGGCCGCAATCACGTGTGCCATTTTTCAATTGTGTGGCAGCGGTGACCACATCGTCTGTAGTCAGACCATTTATGGAGGCACTTTTGCTTTCCTCTACAATTATGTCAAGAAATTTAACATTGATGTAACCTTTGTGGAAATCACCAAAACGGATGAAGTGAAAAAGGCGATCCGTCCCAATACGAAGTTGATCTATACAGAAACAGTGAGCAATCCGTTGCTCCAGATCACCGATATTCCTGCGCTGGCGAAAATTGCCAATGATCATCATATTAAGCTGGTTGTTGATAATACTTTTACTCCCATGATCGTTGCTCCTTACAAATTGGGAGCTCACATTGTGGTTTACAGTATGACAAAATTCATCAACGGAAAAAATGACTGTGTTGCCGGCGCTATTTGTGCCTCAAAAGAATTTATCGATGCCTTGAGCAATGTCAACGATGGAACTGCCATGTTGCTGGGCCCTGCACTTGATCCCATGCGTTCATCTGGAATCCTGAAAAACCTGCATACCTTACATATTCGGATGAAGCAGCATGGTAAAAACGCTGATTATCTTGCACGGAAATTCAAAGAATACGGCGTGAAGGTCAACTATCCGGGATTGGAAAGTCATCCGGGACATGCGAAGCTGAAAGAAATGATGAATCCTGATTTTGGTTTCGGCGGACTCATGACGATCGATATGGTTACTGCTGAGCGTGCAGCAAAACTTATGGAAATGATGGAAAAAGCCGGAGTTGGTTACCTGGCTGTTAGTCTTGGCTATTTTAAAACACTGTTTAGTAATTCAGGAAAAAGTACCTCTTCTGAGGTTCCGGAAGAAATTCAGCGTGAAATGGGTTTATCGGAAGGCCTCGTTCGTTTTTCTGTCGGGCTCGACAACGATATCGAAAACTCATGGCAAAAGATCAAATCCTGTCTTGATCAAATGTGATGCAGAAACCGCTTGATTTTAAAGCAAGAGCCTTGGTAACAGCCATTGCAGCTGCGAAGGAACCTGCTATTGATGCAATTCCAATCGATCAGGCCAGAGCTCAGGTAGAAAGTGGGTACACCCGGATGAAAATCCCCGTAAAACCTGTTGGATCAATACGAAACTTTGTTATTCCAAGCCCTGGCGGCGATCTTCCTGTCAGAGCTTATATCCCCGATGGAAAAGCCCCTTTCCCGGTCATGGTCTTCTTCCATGGCGGAGGGTGGGTCTTTTTTCGCCTCAATCACTATGATCCCATTTGTACCCATCTGTGTGCAGAAAGTGAATGTGTCGTTTTTTCTATTGATTACAGACGCTCTCCGGAATACAAATTTCCGGCAGCAACAAACGATTGCTTTGCTGCCACTTGCTGGGTCAAGGATCATTGTCAGGAATATGGCGGTGATCCTGACTTGATGTTTCTTGCCGGTGATAGTGCTGGCGGAACGCTCTCAACAGTAACTGCCTTGCGGATAAGAGATAAGGGTGGACCAAAGGTAAAGGGACAAATTATCCTTTATCCGGTGACTGATTATCTTTATCCTGAGAAGAATTCATATAAGGAATTCGGAGTGGGCTACAGCTTGACCATGGATGCAATGAGATGGTTTTGGAATCAATACCTCGAAAACATTGAAGATGCAAAAAATCCGTATGTTACGCCATTACTAATCAATGATTTATCCGGGCTTCCACCCGCGTTGGTCATTGTATCAGGATATGACCCGCTCCGCGATGAAGGTCTGGCTTATGCAAAACGCATGAAAGAAGCCGGTGTTAAAGTACAACTATCGCTTTATGAAGATATGATCCACGGATTCCTGAGCTATCTGGGATTATTTAAACAAGCCGATACCGCCATCGATGAAATTTCACAATGGGTAAAACAAAACACATAACAGGCTATTGCCTGTTAATTCTTCCCAGACGTATATTTCAGCAGATTGTTTTTCTGCCAATCGGAATAAATGTTCTGTGCAATCGAAACCGCTGATTGATCCACATAGTTTGGATTGGTAACCGTGATATTGGCAGTCCAAAGAGCATCCTTCGAAGATTTGGTATATAGACTTGCTTTTAAATTTACAACAGAGGTAGTTGCCCAATAACCTCCAGTGGTTACCACATCGGTGCCATAGAGTCCACTGCCGTAAAATCCACCACCCCAATATCCACCACCCCAATATCCACCAAAACCTCCGGTTACATAAGTCGTTGGAGGAACGTAGCTTTCAGATTTGTCAGTACCTTGATAAGCAAACACTAAAATAGCATCTGCGCCGAGACTGTCGCATTTCTTCTTGATATCGGGCAGCGAATATTTGATATTTGGATTCAAAAAATCAAGTGACCCGATTGCTTTTAGCCCTTGTTTGTTGAAATAAGCATCCATGGACTGTTCAAAAGGTTTCATGAATTCGAGTTTTTGAAATAAGGGTATTACAACAACTTTTGAAATCTGTGAGTTGTTTGCAGGGTTCTTCCAGCTTGTCAGCGTTACCGGTGGACTGCAGGAAGTGATGACAAAGACAGCAATGATTGCCATAAGTACGTGATAAATTTTTCTTGTTTTCATGGAATTTTGTTTATGCTGGTAAAAATAACAAATATTATCATGTTGAGTAATTTTAATATGTTTTCATAAATTACTCAGTTATGCTTTACAAACTAAGTTCCGGTCTCCGTATGCATCATCTATCTTCGTAACGGTAGGCCAGTATTTGTCCTCTTTCAGCGATTCCACAGGGAAAGCCGCTTTCTGACGCGAGTAGGGGAGGTTCCATTCATCGGACGAAACCATCTGGGCTGTATGGGGTGCCTTCAGGATCACATTGACCAGCTTATCTGCTTTTCCGGAAGCAATTTCGTCGATCTCGCCTTTGATCGCGATCATGGCTTCCAGGAAACGGTTCAGCTCTGAAAATGGTTCACTTTCGGTGGGTTCTACCATCAAGGTCCCATGAACGGGAAAAGCAACAGTTGGTGCATGAAATCCATAGTCCATCAATCGTTTGGCAATATCAATAGCGCCAATACCGGTCTGATGGGTTATTGCATTG
>JALNWG010000083.1 GCA_023231005.1 Bacteroidales bacterium
GATCAATTTTATAATCCGCAACAATATAGTCATTCGCCGGATTTGGATATATTTTTAAATGGGATAATTCTTTCAGAAAACATTTTTTGTTTTCAGGAGTAACCACCGCCGATTTAAGTGCCGGATCGATAACCACACATTCACAATATTTAATTAATCCGGCTGCCTGTAAAATATTTCTAGCAAAGACCGTTGGGGTGAATAAATAACCCGTATCAACGGCAATTAACGAATCCAGTACCTTAATCTGAATGGAATCAAAGGTTAAATTGGTGTCATTTTGTACAGCTCGCTTTATACAATTATACAAACAATAATACTTTTGGTACTCCTGTACTTCACAGTTGCCTAATGAATAGTTTGAGGGAATATTTTCAATTATTTCATCCGCTTCTTGAATATTTCCCTGATTCAATAAAGTAAACGCCAGCGAATATTTTGATTCGTAACGAAAATCCCGTTGAAATAAAGAGGTGATACTATCCTGTAATCCACTTTGAGTTGTATCTGTTTGATAAATATATAGGAGATCATAGAACGTTTCTGCATAAATCTGATTCCATTTGCTGCGGCTGATTTCCAATAGTTCCTTTGCTCCTAAAAAATTCCGTCCTTCCAGGATCTCTTCCATCATCGAATCGGATAATGGGATAAAACGATCTTCAAGTAATTGAAGGATAGAATCTGATTTTGCTGCCTGCGGGTTAGCCACAAGAATATCCCGGATCATAGCATTGATAAGGACAGCGTCCTTTAAGATGGAAGATTTTAATACTGTATCTGAAAGATAGGGTGATTTTGACATTAAATCCTGATATAATTCCCATGCATCTGAAGGCATACTGAATAAAATTGCTGTATTCACTGAATCAGTTTTCCCTCCGTCAGTAAGAATAGAAAGAAGGTTAGATAGACTATCCATTTTTGTTTTGGCTGTGGCTAAAGTGTTTTGCAAAAAACTAACATTATTCCAAAGAAGAAGGTTGAGGTGCGCAGGACAACTATTTGATCCCCACAAAGAATGATAGTTTTCAGAAATATTGACAGTAGAAATTGTAAATGAAGTAGGCTTCAATTTAGGATTCGTTGGAATATAGTAATGAAAATTGTAATAAAATGAATTATTATTGCCGTTATACAGATCATAGGTGTGTCCTGAATTATCGTCAGAAAAAATGTTTCCTGCAGATATTGTTGGATCATACGATGTAGCATTGGGAATGCCTTGTTGGTATTTAATTCCAAAAGTCGGAGGAACTGGGTAAATTCCCCCAGTATAAGCTCCAATATCTGTAGAATTTCCGGAAAACGTATTGCATTTAATTTCTAGTCCCTGACCATTTGCAACTCCATCCCTATTTTTCCCAAAAGAGGCAATAGCAGTATTAAAACTATTGCAAGTATTATTGTAAATCGAATTAGAATAAGGTGGTTGAGAATTTTTAACATAAATACCACAACTGCGGGGAACGGTCTGTACGGGTAGAGATCTATATGCCCAGTGTCCAGTAAGTGTATTAGCTTCGATATGATAACCAGCACATCCTTCTAAGAAAATGCCATACGAAGTAAAATTATCGGCACCGACACATGTAATCCATGATCCATTAATTATTGGGACATCAAATGTACTGGATAATATATGAGCCAAAGTAACACCACTTGCATAAACTCCCCTGAAATTATCATCAAATTCACATTGATTGATGGTGAAATATGGCCCAGGCATTTGTGAGCTTGTGGCATAGACTCCATATTGTGTATGTTCAAATTTTGTGGCATAAGTGGTACTACCATATGTATAAAGATCACAACTGAATTCTGAATTATTTGACCGAATTCCACAGATATTTCTATTGGATCCAGCCGCAGCAAAAGTACATCCTTCAAATTTTATGCATGAATTGGTAATATTGTCGTTAAGATCATCTAATTTCACAAATTGTAATGGAGTACTTCCATCGGGCAGAATATCTACAGATGTAAATTGGCATCTCTGGAACTTACTTAATGATATTTTTTGCGAATATTTTATTAATTGAATAGCAGTATGATTATCTTTAAAAGATGCAAGAGTAGCTGATATTATTCCGCCAGACTCACCATTTGATCCCTGTAATGATGTGTCTTTAATAGCACATACAGCGCTTTCAATGATTCCATGTACAATTTCCACCTTTCCTTGATTCGGTGTTGTCTGGGGTAAATTGGATCCAAAAATCCGGATTCCTTTCCATGGTTTATAACAGGAAGATGTTATTTTGCTATCACTATTAATTTTTAGTGTGGCACCCGGATATACCATGATAAAAGTTCTTGGATGCATCCTGATTATTGTGCTTAAGATTGAAGTTCCCACCGAGACAACAATAGGGTTTGATATATTTATTGGTTGTATCACGATAGTCTGTCGAAAAGATTCCTCTCCAGCTGGGAGCATGCTTTCCAATTGGCATGTTTGGTTTATAGTTAAATTTGTAGGGATAAAAGTATTATCAGGACAATTATCCATGCATTCATATAAAGGTATTCCGTTATTTGAGACTGTATTATATGATCCAACTCCTTTGTTGGAGTCATCGCAATCTTCTTTAGTGGCAATTACTCCAGGAGGACAACCACATGAAGGTGTAAGCGGACCAATTCCCCACCAATAATAACCATCTTCATCTTCATCTTTGCATAAAGGAGATAATTGTTGTGTAGAACTAGTTACAGTTCCTGTAATATAAGCAGAAGTAGATGGAATAAAATAATCTACTGAACCACAAAAATCAAAAAATTTCGGTTGTTGAAGGTAAACTAAAGGCGAACTGTTTTTAAATGTCCAATACGTTCTACCGATCAATGAATTATTTGGAAGGATTAATATAGAATCTAATCCGTTTACTCCAGGAATAAATAATTTATCTCCCACTTTAACTGTGTTGTATCCAACTAATTCCATAATATGACTAGTTGGAGGAAAAATCAATGCATTAACATGAACCGGAAAGGGACCATGATTAATAAGTGAAAATTTTAATTGATCTTCTGTAATTGGATCAATCAGATTATTCACTCAAGTTTCGGGGTTCAAAAATCAATAAATTAAGCGGTAGCCCATGTTAATAAAATAATCATAACATTTCAATAAAAAGCGTGGAGAAATCCCTTTATATGGTTATATTTGAATTAGTTAC
>JALNWG010000084.1 GCA_023231005.1 Bacteroidales bacterium
AAGAAATCAGCTGTCCGAAAACCGATTGTCCGAAAAAATGTTTACTTTTATCCATCGTAGGTTGTTTAGGCAAAACAAATCTACGATTTTCCTGGAGCCGGACCTCTGGTTCGGCTCCTTGTTGGATTTTTACCGGACAACAGTGATTTGTAATCAAGGATTTTAAAATTTATGAAAAATCTTATTGCACTGATATTGTTCCTATACACCTTGCCATCACTTAATGCGCAAAATCTTGTTGTGAACTGGCAGCAATGCCTGGGTGGCAGCAGTGCAGATTGCGGGTTAAGCTATACTCCGGTTTTGAATGGTTATATGCTCTTTTGCGGTAGCGGATCGCAGGATGGCCAGGTGCCACCGAACTACGGGAATGGTGATTTCTGGATGGTCAGGACGGATACGATTGGCGCAATGATCTGGTCACGAACATTTGGAGGCAGCGACCTCGAAGAGGCAAAGAAAATCATCAAATGTGCCGATGGAAGATTTGTTCTATTTGGACAAACGTACTCAAATGATGGTGATGTATTGGGTCATCAAGGTCAAGCAGATTACTGGATTATTAAGGTGGATAGTTCCGGGAGTATACTCTGGTCGAACTGTTTTGGGGGGAGTTATGAAGAATGGGGAAATGATATTATTGTAACTTCGGATTCAGGATTTCTACTTACGGGAGCTTCGATGTCTGTTGATGGGAATGTCACCGGGAACCACGGTTTTTTTGACTGCTGGATGGTGAAACTTGACAAGGATGGGGTCCTGCAATGGGAGAAATCACTGGGAGGTAGCGGAGCAGATGTTGGCGCGAGTGTCAAAACAACAACCAACGCGGGTTATATAGTAGGAGCGACAACAGATACAGAAGACGGGGATGTTCAGTGTAATCTCCATGGATTTGTTGATGCATGGATCATCAAGCTTGATCCCGACGGCAACATTGAGTGGCAGCATTGTTACGGTGGCACCAAGGGGGATGGTCCTAATGAAATTCTACAGACCACAGATGGAGGTTATATTTTTGCCGGCACTACCGAATCTAACGACGGTGATGTCACCGGTAATCATGGTCAATATGATATCTGGGTGGTAAAGTTGGATTCCATGGGCACCCTTCAGTGGCAGCGATGCTACGGTGGAAGTAAAGATGAAATTGCGCGGTTTATCAGGCAAAGTCCAAATGGATCTTATATTGTGGGAGGGTACACAAACTCACATGATGGTGATGTAACCGGTAACCATTCTTACCCGACTACAAATGATGCATGGTTATTGCGAATTTCTCCATCGGGAGATATTTTATGGAAACAATGCCTCGGTGGTGACGAAGATGATACCTTTTTCGACATGATTGAATTACCAAATGGGAAAATTACCTTTTTAGGCGGTTCAAACACCTGGGATCATTCCGGGGATGTACAGTGTGAAAGTCACGGTCACTCGAGTTCAGACGTCTGGCTTGTGGGAACAACCGATACCACGGTTGTTGGAATTGAGGTGAGGAATAATCAGACACCTATTCTGAAGGTTTATCCGAACCCGGCAGAGGATATTATGCACTTTGATCTGAACGGGGCCTCCATCTGGTACGATTCGAAAATTACCTTTTATAGCACATTTGGACAGGTTGTCCATGTGATAACCCTTCCCGCGGAACAGCAGGAAGCATCCCTTTCAACAGCAGATTTCCCGGTAGGATTATACTCCTATCTGTTAACGAACCCGGAATTCACCATAGCCGGGAAAATTCTTATTGTCAGATAACCAAAACCAACAGATAATGAAAAAGTTAACAACAATTTTCTGTTTAAGCTTCCTGGCCATCCTTATCCCAGGCAGCTGTTTTTCTCAATACATTCCATTGTTGAAAAACAATGCAAGCTGGCATGTTTATCATTGGTTTGAAAGCGGTTGGAATGAAACTCAGCAATTAACAGGAGATACTGTTATCAACAATCTATCGTATAAAATACTGTCTTCTAATTCAAGCGGACAAGGACCTTTTTTTTTGAGGGAAGATACAGCAACAAAGAAAATTTATCAATTTCTGAACTCAACTGAATTTTTACTTTATGATTTTAGTCTGCCCATTGGAAGTATTTTTATTTATAACAATCCGCAAACTCCCTCATGGATGCCACATCTTCGACTCGACTCTGTAACAAGTACTATTGATCCATTGTTTTTCAATCAGGCAACAGATTGGACAACGATTCTTCCGCTCAGGGTATATTATTTCACAGACACTGAGCCTGGAGCAGTCTATCAGATTCTTTGGGTTGAAGGATTAGGTTCTTTATCCGGGCTATTGCTACCTGCAAACTCCTGGGGTGGTGGAGCTTTTGGAGAAACCTTATTGTGCCATAACTCCATCCCCGACACTATCGATTACCATTTCGTTTTTTGGGAAGAACCCAATCCATGTGAAGGACCAATAATGAGCTTAGACAATCCTGAAAGGAATCAATGTAAAATCTATCCTGTTCCGGCCACGTCAACGGTCACAATCGAAATGGATCAGTCCGTAACAGGGAATATTACAGTAAGGATTTCTGACATATTGGGCAATGAGGTTAAAACCATGGTGACAGATTCCCGGAAATTGATCATAAACGTGGAAGACCTCAGCGAAGGAATATATTTTATCACACTCACAGATCACGCTGGCTTTTCTTTGAGTCAGAAAATAATAAAAAGTATGCGGTGAAAAATATGAAAGTCGACTATTTCGGAAGGTTTTGAATGAAACGTACGATTCCTTTTTTAATTTAGAAAACAATCCTGCGAATCATCAGGCTCCTTATGAACCATCGGGAACAAATACCGTTCAGGATCTATGGAGAATAAAACAATTCCCATGATTTTATGCTGATCAAAAATCGGCACTACAAGATCCAGAAAATAGGTATTTGCAGAAATTTCCTT
>JALNWG010000085.1 GCA_023231005.1 Bacteroidales bacterium
TGATGATTCCTTTGTGCCAAGGTTGGCAGTCAGGCTGGCTTCATTCGATGAAGATCCTCTGGTATGGCGCGAAAAAGCAGAGGAATACATGGAACTGGACCTCGACGTGGCAAAGCAGTTGCTCGATCATTACTGGACCAACGATCCGGTTTGTTTCCGGCTTGTTGGTCAGAAACTGTTCAGGGAACATCCGTCCGAGTTGTGCGACTATTTCAGCGAATTGCTTTTCCCCATGTTCGATGAAGGGTTTTACAAGGAGGTCCTCCGCTATAAAACCCTTCGCGACAGGGATCTTGATTTGTATAAAGTACTTCGCGACCACCTCACCGAAGAAGAAAAACTTCAGTTTTCCGTTGAGATCATTTTCGATGATGTTTTCAAAGTAAAGGTACTTGCCCTGGAAAAACGCTATCCGGAAATTCTCGCGCTGACACAAAAAGAAGCGCTCTATACCTACTATTTTACCGAAATGATCACCCCGATCCTGAACATTTACCCGGCTGAAACATTTGCATTGATACAGACCAAATGTGAGGATATGCTCCGGAATCACAAAAAGCGCAGCGGGTACAAGCATATAGCCGAATGGCTGCAATTATCCCTGCAAATCAAAGGCATGGAAGAAAACGCCCACCATCTGATCAACGAGTTGTACAACCGCAAACCCGCCCTGCCCGCGCTGAAAGAAGAGATGAGAAAGGCGGGAGTGGGGGAAGGGAAGGATTGAGGAAATATAAGATTTTTGAAATGAATACTTTTTATAATATTTTGACATAAGATGGATGATATTACGCATTTTTACCACCAGCTATTACATTTTGCCCCCTATCAATATCAATTGAAAGTAGCAGAACTATTATTGTCCGGGAAAAATGCGATTCTTACCGTTCCAACAGGTGCAGGAAAAACATGGGCTTCAATTATACCATATTTATATGCGAGGCAAAACAAAATGATCACCTTTCCTCAAAAGATGATTTATAGTTTGCCTTTACGAACATTAGCAAACTCGATTTACTCCGATGTTTCAGATGTGCTACAGAAGAATACAGAATTTGACAGTTTGCCCTCTATTCATACCGGCGAATATAAAAACGACGAACATTTTGAAAACGACATTATATTCTCAACCATTGATCAGACATTAAGTAATTTTCTCTGTTTTCCCCTTTCCTTATCCAAACGACAAGCAAATATCAATGCCGGTGCATTAGTCGGAAGCTATTTGATATTTGATGAATTTCATTTACTTGACCCAAAATTATCAATGGCAACAACTTTAGGTACATTAAAGATTCTGGGCAATTTGTGTCGATTTTGTATTATGACGGCAACTTTAAGCGAAAAATATATTAACGAATTGAAGTCTGCAATTAATGCCGAAGTTGTCACAATAGATGACTTTCCTGAAGACGTGATAAAAATAAATTCATTAAAAATACCCGAAGGTAAAGATGTTAAAAAGACAGTTATAGTAGCAGAAGGCACAATAAACGCAGAAACAATTTTAAAACGTCATAACAAGAAAACAATTGTCATTTGCAACCGGGTAGAAAAGGCGCAGCAACTTTATAACGAAATAGTAGCTTCAGACCTGACAGGTTTCAAAAACCTGTCAGGTCTAAATAAAACGAACATCATTTGCCTCCATTCCCGTTTTTTCGATGAAGACCGCAAAAAGAAAGAGGAAGATTTAAAAAGGTTGTTTGGCAAAGACAACACTAAAAGTGCCATTCTTATTTCGACTCAAGTGATTGAAGCCGGAATGGATATTTCATGCGACACTATGCACGTCGAAATTTCGCCAATTAATTCTTTTTTACAACGTGCTGGACGATGCGCCCGATGGAAAGGCGAATACGGTGAAATATATGTGTATGATATTTTAGAGTTGGAAGAACGTGAAAAATTAGAAATAAAAACGGCAAATGAAGAGGAAGAAAAACAAAAAAGAGCAATCAACAACAAATATTTACCCTACGATAAACAGCTTTGTGAAGTAACTCTTGAAAAACTAAAAGCAACAACTTATATCAATCAAGATATTTCACAACAATTGGTTGATGAAATACTAACCAATCAAGAATTAAACGGTTATTCGTTAATTGTTCAGGGCGATTTTAATCGCTCAAAGATTCAACAATCGTGGGAGATCTGCGAAAAGAATATGTATTCGCAAACCATCCGCGATATTCAGAATATCGAAATTGCAATCATTGATTATGAATTTGAAAAGGACAAGAACTTTTTCCCATATAAATACCAAATAATCGGTTTGTATAAATGGTCGTTCATCAAATGGGCTAAAGAGATTCTTGCGGCAAATGAAGATGTGATTTTTATTGCTGAAAGCAACAGAGATAGCCAATTTATAGATTGGGATACATTAGATAATGAAGGATTCAAATTAAAACCAATCAACGATCCATACTTGCTCAAGAGTTGTTTCGATACCGTTTTTGTAGATAAATCCATATTTAAATATACTTCTGGGACTGGCCTCGAATTAGGTGCAGGAACTACTTGCTCTCCTTTGAAACCATGTGATAAAAAAGAAAAGGAAATCATAGAATATAAAAAAGACACCTTCTGGCAGCATAACAAAGCAATCATCGGATGTTACGAGCAGCTTTTTAAACCCAAATTACAATTTACCTTTAAACAATTAGATGAATATTGGGGTGAAATAATTGATTGGGACAAATTGATAAAAGCCATGATTTGTCTGCACGACTATGGCAAGTTAAATATTGAATGGCAAAAACGGATGAAATGTTTGCAGGAGCTCAAGGCAAACGGAAACTACAACCCAGAGGAGGTATTAGCTCACAGCGACTTTAACGAATTAACAGATAAAGAAATTGAAAAA
>JALNWG010000086.1 GCA_023231005.1 Bacteroidales bacterium
GCCTGCGATGTCAGGAAAATCAAATTAATGATAAAAGAAGAACTACTACAGAAAGGTGAAAACCAGCATGTAGAATTTAAAACCTCGTTTAATGATGAGGTTATTATCTCCTTAGTTGCATTTTCCAATGCCAGAGGTGGTGCTGTGTATATTGGCGTAACAGATGACGGAACGGTAAAAGGTGTTTCACTGGGGAAAGAAACCGTTGCACAGTGGATTAATGATATAAAAAACAAAACAGCACCTGTGCTTATTCCCGATGTGGAAACAGTTGTGGTTGAAACGCAAACTGTAGTGGTGTTAAGCGTTTCAGAATATCCGATAAAGCCTGTATCCTTTAAAGGGCGGTATTACAAACGGGTCGAAAATGCCAATCAGTTGCTTACTACAACCGAAGTGGTAAATCTGCATCTGCAAACGCTCAACACAAGTTGGGATGCCTACTACGATGCAATACATACGTTGGACGATCTTTCGTTGGAAAAAGTGCAGTCAGCCATAGAAATAATGAAAGAAAATGGGCTGACAATCAACGAAACTCCCATCGCTTTTTTACAAAAATATGATTTGTTGCGCGATGGTAAACTGACAAATGCCGCCTATCTGTTGTTCAAGAAAAATGATTCATATCTTACAACCATCGAGTTGGGCCGTTTTCAAGATCCGATTACCATAAAAGATACCGCGAGATCAAAAGCGGATGTTCTCACGCAGGTTGAACAGGTGCTTGATTTTGTTCGTAAACACACAAATAAACGAGTGATAATCACAGGAGAAGCGCGAAATACGCAGAAATGGCAATATCCGATGGAGGCGATTCGCGAAATAGTGATCAACATGATTATTCACCGTGATTACCGTTCTTCAGGCGACTCTATTGTGAAAATTTTCGACAACAAAATAGAATTTTACAATCCGGGACATTTGCCCGAAGATATTACGATAAATGATTTGCTATCAGGTGATTATAAGTCTAATCCGCGTAACAAACTGATAGCCGATGTGTGTAAAGACATGCATCTGATTGAAAAGTACGGTTCCGGCATTGGCAGAATACGCAGGTATTTCAAAGAGGAAGGTTTACCTGATCCCGATTTTCGCAATATTTCAGACGGGTTTCAGGTAACAGTCTTTGGTGAGGCTGTCAAAAAGGAGCAAGAAACCCATCAAGAAACCCATCAAGAAACCCATCAAGAAACCCATCAAGCCCCCCCCGAAAGAGTCAGCGAATTGGTGAGTCGAATGGGAAATGATGCTTATTCCGCACGGGAATTGATGCATCTGATGGGATTGAGTGATAGCGTCAATTTCAGAAAGGTCTATTTAGGTCCGGCAATAAAGTATGAATTTGTCCGATTAAAATATCCTGATCATCCCAAACATAGAGACCAGAAATATTATTTGACAGAAAAAGGACTGGATATGAAAAAGCAGTAATTAACAATCAATTTGATTATGACGGACATCCCCAACAAAACTGGAGAAACCCAACCTGCAATGTCAGGAAAATCGACAACTAACAACCGACAACTGAAACAATGAGGAATGAGGAGTTAGGAATGAGGAATATTCACTCTGAAACAATGAGGGATGAAGAGTTAGGAATTAGGAATATTCGCTCTGAAGCATAGGGAATAACTCCAAACATCGGTGATGTCACAGAAATTAGACGCAGAAAGATTCTTGATTTAATTAGAATCAATGACAAAAGAAGAACTACTTGCTAAATTGACTAATATCGAATGGGATGACTTTGAGCTTAAAGAGGCTCAAAGAGAGTTGCCCAAGACAATCTGGGAGACGGTCAGCGCTTTTGCCAATACAGTTGGCGGCTGGATCGTACTTGGGGTACGCCAGACAGGTCAACTCTTTGAGGTTACCGGAATGAAGAATGCCGAAAAGATTGAGCAGGATTTCTATGCCGTCATTCGGGGAAGACAAAAGTTTAATGTCCCCGTTGATGCTCAGATAGAAAAGTTTGATATTGAAGGAAAATGCGTATTTGCCGTTCGTATACCGGCATCTGAACAAAAACCAGTCTATTTCAACACTCCTCAAAATACCTTTATTCGAACAGGAAGCGGAGACCAACGGGCAAGTGAGTATGAGCGGAATGCCATGTTCCGGAACCAGAGTTATGGTTTGATGTCCGATAAAGTCGTGCCGGATACCTCTTTCAATGATCTAAACAAAGACTCATTCAATAGCTATCGAAGGTTTCTTAAAGATTTCAATCCATCTTTGAAATACAACGAGATGAACGATGCCGAGTTCTGCAAAAGACTACGCATAACCGATGGAAAAGAGCTTACTAACGGCGGTTTGCTGATGTTTGGCGGGGAAGTTGCCATAGCGAAGCATTTTTCCGATTTCAGAATCGATTTTCTGGAAATACCGGGAACCTCTTATGCCAATGCTACAGCACGTTACACATTTCGCATTCCTGAATTGGAAAATATTTGGGAATACTATTTGGCTTTAATACAACGTCTTCGTTTGTATGCCGATAATGAACTACGTTCAATAAACAGCCTCGGAGTAGCCGTAGATGACACTTCCCAAATAGATGCCTTGCGCGAAGCGCTGGTCAACATGTTGATGCACGCCGATTACTTCAGTCCGATGAAGTCACGCATCCGGGTATTTGATGATCGGATAGAGTTTGAAAATGCCGGAGGTTTTCCCCGTACCATTGAAGAATTGCTCAA
>JALNWG010000087.1 GCA_023231005.1 Bacteroidales bacterium
AAATATCTTGAGTAAATCAATAATTGATATTTTGGAAAAAGAAATGGAAGAGAAATACCTTCGAAAAGCCTCATGAATATTGGTAAATTACATTTGAAATTCAACCCCGAAACTTGAGTTATTCATACCACCAATATATACTTTTTCCAAGTTTTGACAATTCGATTTTACAATATTTGAACAATTTATGCCTGGTGTTGTTGTATGAAACGGTTCACAACAATCTTCCCGATGAATTCCATTGCTGGCAACCCAATCCAAAACACAATCAGCGTTTCCAACATAACAATTTCCGCATGATGAACACCATACTACTTCCTCTTCAGAAAGATTATAATTCAACATGTTATTACAATAAATATTTATGTAATCAGCAATTGAATGTGTAGCAGCGAAATCCCAACATGAGTTACTGCAACCATGTCCTGTTTGATCTTGTAAAGGAGTTATCCAACCAATGCCATCAGGATTATAATAAGGCATATCTGGAGTGTTTGCACTATGTCTGTTTCTCCAATCAAAGGACGCGGTATATGTTGTAGAAATTGGAGGCAAATCTCGTTTATGCGCAAATTGGAAAATTCCGCCTGCATAATAGTCAAATCCAAATATGTTAAATTTTTTACCAAACATTTCTTCCTTTTCCTGAAATGTTTTTGTAATTATTAGATTTTTACCTGCCCTCCAATACATGTGCAATTTTCTAAGCTGAGTATTCATCATTCTGATTTTAAGAGCATCAGATAAAATTCTGGATTGAGCCTGCAGAACTATCGCCTCTGGGATATTTTGATCTGTAAAAATCAATTTATCAATAAAAATAGTGGCATCAACTACATCAATTCGAATAGAATCAGGCGTGATGTTTTCCAAATAACAAGTTTCGTCACAGGCTCCACGAATTGTGAAATTATTCAATGTATCGAGAAGCGGGTATGCTTCATAAACCAAAAAATGATTCCCTTTATCATCAATGAGTACCACACGGACGAGGCTCGAATCGCTTAACAAAGTGATTTCACCATCTATTTTCATGCTAGAAACAGGAATTTGCCCCTGAAAAGGTCTGAATACAGTATCGTAGGAGAATGATTGATCAATGTTAATTTCCTGAGCTTGTGCTGATAAGCTAAGGCTAAGAAACAGAATAAAAACAACAAGAAACAAAGATGAAATTTTATTCATGAAAAGATTCTTTAATTGTTGATAAATCGTTTACTATGGCGAGATGTAACAAAATAGAAGTAGCTTTATGTCAGTAATCCAGAAATAAATATACAAAAATATTCGATGTTTCAACATGAGTAACTAAAAAAAGAAATAAATTTTTTATTTTTTAAAGACAATTAGCCTGAATTATTCATAAAAAAAGGAAAAGTTTGTTAACTCATTGATATTTACTATCTTTGAGGCTGCAAAACAAGAACAAACTTTTCCATAAGTAAAGATACAAAAAGCCCCAATACCAACCCCATTTCTGAGATCAATAATTTTCTTCTACCCTTTTTAACCTTTCTCCGGTTTGCAAAAAGCCAATAGAAATGAGCTTTTCAGCAGAGAAGATTTCTTCAGATGGAAGGTTGTTGTTATTACGAGAGATAGAAGCCCGGAACGGCATATTACAATCTATTACCAACTGTATTGGAGAGGATCGTCACCCTGGCTATGTAAAACATTCGATAAGCTCCATGTTGACCCAGCGGGTATTCCAAATCGCTGCCGAATAGGAAGATGCTAATGATTGCGATACTTGAAGGACGATATGATATTGAAACTTTGTGCCGGGATATTACCGGAAAGTGGAAATTCCCTGTCTTCCCAGCCAACCAATGAGCCGGTTTGAAAATTCTCTTTCGCGTAGCGAACTTTACAAGATAGTCGTTGCATTTGTCGATAATTTTATCCAATCCTATTCCCAGGGGCCAGAGGTTATTATTCTTGATGCCGATGACACGAACAGTAATACATACGGGGCACAGCAACTAACGCTGTTCAATGATTATTATGGCGGATACTGCTATATGCCTTTGCATATCTATGAGGGCCAGAGTGGAAAATTAATCACCACCATTTTAAAACCGGGCCGCAGAAGTAAAACCGCTGATGTCTTTTCCATCTTACAACGCATCATTACCCATTTGCGCAAGGCTTGGAAAAACACGATGATCATTGTGCGCGGTGATGGCCATTTCTGCAGCAAAGAACTTATGGTATGGGCAGCAGTCCAGGACAAGGTGCATTTTCTTACCGGGCTTGCAGGGAACAAGTTGCTGAATGACCTGGCCGGGGTTACCATTGACTCGGCCGGGAAACAGTTTAAAAGTACCGGCAAGCCGGTAAAACGTTACCATAGTTTTGACTATGCAGCAGGGTCATGGAGCTGGGCACAGCGCGTGATCGTAAAAGTGGAGGTAAGCGAAAAGGGTACCAATATCCGGTATGTGGTTACCGACATCCGGTGTGTTCGTACAAAAGCGTTATACGAGCAGGGGTATTGCGCCCGTGGCCAAATGGAATTGTACATAAAGGAAAACAAGGTTCATTTGCTTTCAGACCGGATGTCGTGCAACCGTTTTGAAGCCAATCAGGTTCCGGTTGTTCATGCATTCTGCCGCATACATTTTATTACATGCCATGCGTGAAAAAATGTTACAGGGGACCGA
>JALNWG010000088.1 GCA_023231005.1 Bacteroidales bacterium
ATTCCTTTTCCTGTTTGTTGTGCCAACTGTGGTATGGCTATTTTACTATTAGCTGACACGATATCAAGAATGAGCTGTTCAGGTACCGTTGTTTTCAGGTCACTTTTCAGGTCACTTTTCAGGAAAGTAGGCTGAGTATCCCTCACTTTTACAAAAAAACCGCCTTGAACAATTTTGAATTCCGGAGCCTTTTACATCTCCATTATCCGAAACGCCTACATAAACGGCACCACCTCTGGTATTGGAAAAGGCAACGAGCGAGATAATAACCTCGTCATTGAAGGTAGTCTTAAACTCGACACGGTCGGATTCAGCGGTAGGTAATATATTGTAAGTGTTGTTCATACGACCAATCTATTTTCTGTTTACCTGTAGATTCAAATCGCTCTATAATATAGGGTATCCAATCACTTTTTTCTATCTTTTTCAGATTATACATCTGACCAAATCTATAAAATGGCTTCTCAGGCGAATCAAAAATCTCAGTCATCATGTGCCGTTGACTTCCATAAAGACAATAGGACGTTTTCTGTTGATGTTGCCATACGCTGCGCATCTGACTTTCCAGTCGATCATAATCATCTAACTTGGCTAACTTTTGGAATTCATCGATACAAACTATCACCTGACAACCTTTTTCTTCTGCTATTTCGGTTAGATTCAAAACCTCAATTTCATCTTAGGCACGTCCACTCATATCGAATGATATTGAAAATTCATTCATGGCATCAGGGCTAAATGACACTTTGGGTGAAATGGTCTTTAGAAATTTTCCGACTGAATCCATTACGGACTGCCATTGAGATGCGGTGGCTTTTAAAACTTCCAAGATGGTAAGTTACTCTTCGGTAAGTTTTGATAGATATCCGCCCTTTTTCTCATCCCATCGATTGCTGCGCAATTCAGGTTGCAGAGTAAATATTCCTAATTCCTAACTCTTCATTCCTCATTGTTTCAGACTTACGATATTGTTTATTTTTCCTTTTAACTCATTAAGCGACACCACATCAATGCCCTGTTTCATCGGCCATCCTTTTTCAATGGGCAAAACGACAAACGTATGCGTTGGCGATATATCTTCAATCGCATTATAACTGCCCTTTGAAAGCGTTGGTGAAAAACCCGATTTACACTCAATAGCAAACACGTGGTTATATAATTTCATTACAAAATCCATTTCCGCTCCGTTAGCAGTTCTGTAAAAATAAAATTCCGACTCCGGGAACATCCCTCTCAAATTCGACAATACAATTTGTTCCCAGATAGCGCCAAATGAAGGATGAGCCGACAGGGCTTCAAAACTTTGCAGTCCAAGCAACGCAGCGGTAATCCCTGAGTCGGAAATATAAACCTTAGCCGCTTTCACTAAACGTTTACCCATATTTGAAATATACGGAGCCACAACTTCCACCATAAATGTGCTTTCCAACAAATCAATATAATTTTTCACCGTAACAGATGACACATTTAAAGATTTAGCCAAAGTGGAATAGTCCACTGTTTGCCCATTGACGTGTGCCAACATTTGCCACAACCGCCGCATGGTCGCAGGAGTAAATCCTCTCCATTGCGGCAAGTCTCTTTCCAAAAATGTAGAAATAAAATCCTGACGCCATTCAAAAGAGGCTTTTTCATCTTCCGCTAAAATGCTGCGGGGAAAAGCGCCCTGAGCAATGTATTTATCAATTGTACACTTGTCTTCCACTTCTTCCCATAAAAAAGGTGTCAGTTTTTTGTAATTTATCCTACCTGCAAGCGACTCTGAAGTCTGTTTAAGCAAATCGCGCGAAGCTGACCCCAATACTAAAAAAGCGCCATTCACATTCCATTCATCAACCAAAGATCGTATTAAAGGAAACAAATCAGGTCTGCGCTGAATCTCATCAATACATATCAACCTGCCTTTTTGCATAGATAAATACCATTCGGCATCTTCTTCCAGTTTTAACAGATCAGAAGGGCGTTCAAGGTCTAAATAAACGCTGTTAGCCCGCTCCTGGAACATTTTTTTCGCCAATGTTGATTTTCCACATTGACGAGGTCCTATTATAGCAACAACAGAGTTGCTCTTCAAGGACTTTATGACACTTTTCTCTATGGCTCTCGGTATGTACATTCAATACGTTACTCTATTTGCCATGCAAATACAAAACATTCTTTTAAATTTGCCTGAACGCAGCTTACTACATATTTCGGAAAATTATCATCAATAGTTTTCAGTGATGCATATTCCCGTTCAATGGTCTGCTGATCGGTAACTTGGTAGCATATTTGAAAATAGTTGTATTTTCTTACTGAATCGAATATTTCAATCATGCTTTAACAATTCCAGTAAATGGAACAATATTTCAAATACACTTGAATTTTTCAACGGAAATTTAGCTAATGGAATTGATGTGCGTTTTTCGCCAGTCAAAGGTCTAAAGTCCAAAGTCAGTCCTTAGACATTATCCTGATTTATTTCCCAGCGCCCGCCTTTGGGTGGGCCGATACGACGGATAATACTTTTATTTGCCAAAATTTTTAAATATCGTTGTATAGTGCGTTCTGTCACATTCA